>CAMNTH010000047.1 GCA_946557785.1 uncultured Blautia sp. | reverse complement strand
TGAATATTTCACGCTATGAGGGCCATCGATACGCTTTTGAGATCCACCAGTACACATAAGTGATCCACCATTGATCAGTTCATGCAATAGATCCGCCCCGATGCCGAGAGGCCAGGTTTTTACTTCAGCTATTCTTTTGTAGAATCTTTATTGGAGAAATAGTCTCCGATTCTATGAAAGGAGGCCGAAAACATGGCCAAAAAGATTAACGTGAAGCTGATACTGGAGCTTCGCAGTGCCGGGATGGGGCGGAATGCAATCGCCGCCAGCAGGCACATTTCAAAGAACTCTGTCGGTGATGTGTTCCACATCGCTGACAGGATGGGCATATCCTATGAGGACATCGCCCAGATGGATGAGGATACGGTTTACCGCAAGTTTTATCCGGACAAGTTTGCCCTGGAAAGCTTGTATGACAAGCCGGATTACGAGTATGTCCATCAGGAACTGAAACGTACGGGCGTGACGCTGAAGCTCCTTTGGCAGGAATACCAGGACAAATGCAGGGCGTCTGGCAACATTCCCATGGGATATACGAAATACTGCCAGGGCTACAGCGAATACACGATTGTAAACAAGCTTACGAACCACCTGGAACATAAGCCCGGCGTTGCTGTGGAGGTAGATTGGTCAGGGCCTACCATGACCTATGTCGACACTTCCACAGGGGAGATCGTAACCGTATACCTGTTTGTAGGGACACTGCCCTACAGCCAGTACTCCTACGTGGAACCCTGCCGGGACATGAAGATGGACAGCTTTATCCGCGCCCACATCCACATGTATGGGTTCTTCGGCGGGGTTGCCACGCGTCTTGTCTGCGATAACCTGAAGACGGGCGTTGTATCCCATCCCAGAGAAGGGGAAGTTGTCCTGACTGCGGATTATGAAGCCCTGGGCAGCCACTACCAGACAGCCATCATGCCGGCAGGCATCTGTAAACCCAAACAGAAAGCTTCCGTGGAAGGCACAGTGGGGAAGATTGCAACAGCGATCATCGCACGGCTGAGGAACGAGACTTTTTACAGCTTTGAGGATCTGAAAGCTGCCGTTGCAAAAAAGCTCTACGGCTTCAACCACGATAGTTTCCAGAAACGTGAAGGGAGCCGCTATGACGCTTACCTGGATGAGAAGCCGTTCCTGCATCCACTGCCGTCTGTCCCTTATGAGATCGCCACGTGGGTCTATGGCAGGAAGGTAAACATCGACTACCATGTCGTCTTTGAGTATAACCGGTACTCTTGTCCTTACCAGTACGCCAGGAAGAGTGTTGACCTAAAGGTTACGGACAGCACCGTGGAGATCTACAGCGGTTCTGCTCGCATAGCCACGCATAACCGCTTCCCGGCTGGCCGGAGGAACCAGTATTCCACCCATCCGGAAGATATGCCGGATAAGTTCAAGTTTTCCCCATGGGATGATATCCGGATCAAAAACTGGGCACGATCCATCGGCGATTATACGGTACAGGCGATTGACCGTATCTTTGAGGGGGTTCCCATAAAAGAACAGGGCTATAACCCTGCGCTGGCCGTCCTGAGACTGAGCAACAAATACTCCGAAGCGCGCCTGGAAGCTGCCTGTGAGTTTGCCATCACCAGCGGGATTAAAAAGCCCCGTTACCACCATCTTAATTCGATCCTTGCATCCAATCAAGATGAGATTTACGTAGAGCGCAAAAAAGCAAATGCAAAGGACCATTCCCAGATGGGATACCTGAGGGGAAGCAGCTATTACGGAGGTGGCAGAGATGATCAATGAAGAGACCAGGCGCAAGCTGCGTGAAATTAATCTGGGCGAGGCAATCAAAGGGCTGGAGGTACAGCAGGCGGATCCTGCGACAATAGCCCTGCCCTTCGATGAAAGGATGCAGCGGCTGGTGGACTACATTTACCAGGAGAAATACAATGGGAAGATACAGCGGCTGATCAAGTCAGCAAAGCTCCGTTTTCCGCAGGCAAACCGGCAGGGAGTCATCTATGCCAGCCGCGGATTAAACAGGGAGCTCATTGAGAACCTGTTCAGTGGCCAGTACATCGGTTTGCACCAGAGCATCATCCTCCAGGGATTTACCGGTTCAGGGAAGACCTACCTGGCCTGTGCCCTGGGAAAAGAAGCCTGCCTGAACCATGTCAGGGTACGGTATGTCAGGCTGCCTGATCTGCTAATGGAGTATGGGGACTCCACCGTAGTTGCCGGGAATCAAAGGAAGCTGCTTGAACGTTACAGCCGGATACCTCTCCTGATACTGGATGAGTGGCTGGTGTCTGACATATCGGATACGGAACTCTACTTCCTGTTTGAACTTATGGAAAGGCGCTCGGATACAACCTCTACCATCTTCTGTACACAATACCGCAAGGATGACTGGGTGAAACGTCTGGGCGAAGGAGTACGGGCAGAAGCGATTGTAGACCGTTACGCATACACAGCCTTCTGGATTGAAACTGGCAGCACCAATATGAGGGAATACTGTGCCAAGCATAAAAGGTAAAAAACACACCGGTGGATCCCAAAAGCGTATTGCTGGGTCTGAGAGAAAAATCAGTGGGTCTGAGCAAAGCTCAGACCCGGATCCCTTGGCGTGAAATAATCAT
>CAMNTH010000046.1 GCA_946557785.1 uncultured Blautia sp. | reverse complement strand
AGGTGATTTTCTTCAGCAGTTATGAAGATTTTGCATATGCACGTTCTGCCATCAAATATGATGTATTCGATTATCTTTTGAAACCAGTAAAATATCAGGAATTGGTAGACTGTTTTGAGCGGTTAAAAAAGGTGCTGGATATAGAATATGCGCCCAAGGAGATACCCAGGGAGGCTGTTTTAGAGATCAAACAAAATCCGATCCCGAAAGTCCTTTCGTATATCGATGAACATATTTCGGATTGCTCTTTGGAGGAAGCTTCCCGGACGGTCTATCTGTCTCCCAAATATTTGTCTGTTCTGTTTAAGGAGAACCAGGGAATCAGCTTTAGCGATTATGTACAGAACAAGAAAATGAAGAGGGCCTGCCAGCTGCTGAAGGATCCCGCTATCCGGCAGTATCAGATCGCCTCCCTGATCGGATATGAAAATCCGAAGAATTTTTCCAGGGCGTTTAAGTCCTATTATGGAATTACGCCTCAGGAATATCGGAAGAAGCATCTTGGCGGCGGAGAAGAGGGACAGATCATATGATGAAAAAATTTTTCTTTCGGAGGCTGCGCAGATACATTCAGTTGTTTATGATTCCCACTGCGTTTCTGATGATTTGCTGCCTGGTGTATGTGGTTTACTCCCATTCCGACAGTATCGGGAAAAAGACAAAGCGTTCCGTGGAGGGCATGTATGAAGGTGTGGAGACTCTGTTTCGGGATGCGGTCTATCCATACAATCTTGTGCTGGTGAATCCTACCTTCAGCCTTGGCATGCGCAAGCTTTTGTCCCGCAGTGAGATTAGCTATACAGAGCATACCTATGTATACAATACGCTGAAGCTGATTCAGACCACTATCAATACCCATCCGTACATCAGCAGTACGTATTTTCAGATAGACGGGTATGAGGAATTTTATAGTTCCAAGGACGGAATGATGAGCCTAAGTACCTATGCGGATACGGATTGGTACAGGACGTTGCAGACTATGGATGTAAGTGCCGGAAAATTTACGGAATACCGCCAGGTACGGTTCAATCCGTTTGATACAAGAGAATATATCAGCGTATACGATAAGATGCCTACCACCAACGGCAGTTTTGTGGTTAATATCAACTATCAGGATTTCTTTGATAAGCTGAAGAACCTGCCGGACAAAAATGAAATTCTTTTTATTATCAACGCCAGGGGGGATACGGTAATCACTGTTCCGAAAGACGGGAACCTGACCGGGGAGGAGCTTGGAACACTTAACAGGGAACTGAAAAAATATGGGGATCAGCCGCTGGAGGCAAGATGGATTTGGATGGGGCAGACGTTGCATTGCGTCAGTACAATTCAGGATGGAGAGTATGGATTAACCTACGTTTCCATGATTTCTTCCGGAAGCTTCCTGGACAGGTTTATGATGATTGGTATCTGGATCGGAATGCTTTTGCTTGTAGAAATTCTGGTTATCATACTGATCTGTTATTTACTCACCAAGGAATCCTTTTCCCATATTAACCAGGTTTTAAAGCTGTTTGCGGATGCGGAAAACGGAATTTATCCGGGAGAGAATAAAGAAGCGGCAGAGGATGAATACGATCTGGTACTGATGAACGTGGTAAAATTCTTTTTGAATACCACGTTTTTAAAAAGTCAGCTGGAACAACAGAAGCTTAAAAAAGAAAGCGCAGAGATGGCGGCCCTCCAGCTGCAGATCAGCCCTCACTTTTTGTTCAACACCCTTCAGGCTCTTAATTTTGAGATACAGAGGCAACTGGGAGGGTATCGGCAGGTCAACAGCGTAATGGACGAACTTTCTGCCATCCTGCAGTTTGCGCTGAATCCTGGCAATCATCTGGTTACGTTGGAAGAGGAACTGGAGAAGTTGAAAAAATATGCCGGAATCCAGAAATTTCGGTTCAGGGATTCCCTGGTCTTTTATTGCGAGGTGGAAGAGGAGGCCATGGCAGTCTATGTGCCCAAGATGATTCTGCAGCCTCTGGTGGAGAACAGTATCTCTCATGGAATCCTGCCCAGGAAAGAGATCGGATATATCAAGGTAAGAGCATTTATCCGTCAGGAAGAACTTTGGGTGACAGTGACCGATACTGGCATTGGGATGTCAAAGGAGCAAATCAGGCAGAACTACAGGAATATGGCGGATCCAGAAAGCCGGAATATCGGTCTTGCCAATGTGAACCGAAGGCTGGTTTTAAATTATGGGGAGACGGCCGCCTTAAGAATCATCAGCAGACAGGGCAGGGGGACATGTATCACCTTTCGGATTCCTCTTGAATTGTGTGTATAGACAGATGGAATTGACTAATGAAAATCTGCATAAGTGTAAGAAAGGAGAACAATAGGGTGAGCTTTGATTATAAACAGGCTTTGCTGGATACACTTAGGAAACGGTATCCGGATCCAGACGGATATCCTTACCGATCCTGGACATATCCCCAGGCATTTATGCTGTGGGGATTTATCAAAGAGTATGAAAAAACAAAAAATCCGGATTACCGCCGATATGCCCTTGAGTATTGTAGCGGTCATGTGGATGAGGAGGGCGTGATTGATCGGTTTACAGGAAACAGCCTGGACGATATCATGGCAGGCTCTGTGCTGGTATGGGCCTATGCCGAGACCAGAGAGGAGCGATATCGGGTTGCCTGCAGTTCCATAAAAAAGGTGTACGATACCTATCCACGCACCTGGATGGGCGGTTTCTGGCATGCAAAGGATCTGGAAGGTGAAATGTGGGTGGACGGCGTGTTCATGAACTTGATGTTTCTGGTACGGTACGGAGCGTATATAGGGGACAGGGAGTCTTGTTTTGAGGAGGCGGTACGTCAGCTGGATATCATTTACCGTTGCAGCAATAAGGATCAAAGCGGCCTTCTGTATCATGGGTACAGTGAGAATCCAAGGGTATCCTGGGCCAATCCGGTGACAGGAAAGGCACCGGAGGTGTGGAGTGAAGGGCTGGGATGGTATGGGCTGATCCTGGTAGAGGTTTTGGATCTTTTGCCCCAGGAGCATCCGGGATATCGGCATGTCATGGAACTTTTCCAAAAGCTGGCTGTCGATTTGGCGAAGGTGCAGGATAAAAAGGCTGGATTGTGGTATCAGGTTGTGGATAAGCCCAGATGGCACAGGAATTGGCACGACACCTCCGGAAGCGCTATGTTTCTCTATTGCCTTGGAAAAGGGATCCGCAGAAAATGGCTGCCTGAGGCAGAGTTTAAAGAATGCATAGAAAAGGGGTATCGGGGATTGCGGACAAAACTGTGGCTTGGCCCGGATGGCTGCCTGAATGTGAATGATGCATGCAATGGGTTGTGTGTACAGAAGGATTACGATGCTTATGTGGATTATACAAGGGCTGTCAATGCTCAGGAGGCTGTAGCCGCCTGTCTGTGGGCTTTGGTAGAAGAACAAAGGTAAGTAAAACATATTATTAGGAGGGACATGTATGTATACTGCTTCGGAGAAACGATATGAGGCCATTGCCTATCATCGCTGTGGAGACAGCGGGCTGATGCTTCCGCCGTTTTCGCTGGGATTGTGGCATAATTTTGGCGATATTACACCTTTCCAGACCATGAAGGAATTGTGCTGTACGGCGTTTGATCACGGAATCACCCATTTTGATTTGGCTAATAACTATGGTCCGCCTGCCGGCGCTGCGGAGATCAATTTTGGGAAGATTTTAAAACAGGAATTGGGTGCATACCGGGATGAGATGATCATTGCCACAAAGGCCGGATATGATATGTGGCCGGGGCCTTACGGAAACTGGGGAAGCCGCAAATATCTGCTTGCCAGCCTGGATCAGAGTTTGAAGCGCATGGGGCTTGACTATGTGGACATTTTCTACCATCATCGGATGGATCCGGACACACCCCTGGAAGAGACCATGGGGGCTTTGGCCCAGGCGGTAAACAGTGGAAAAACCCTGTATGTGGGGTTGTCCAACTATGACGGGCCTACCTTGGAAAAGGCGGAACGAATCCTTAGGGAACGAAAGGTTCCGTT
>CAMNTH010000045.1 GCA_946557785.1 uncultured Blautia sp. | reverse complement strand
CTAGTTAGAATACCACTATATCATACCAATGTCAACACCTTTTTTCATCTTTTTTAGACTTTTCCTTTTCAGTTCCAGGAAGCAAAATAAAGCCAAGCCATATTCAGACTCAGCTTTATTACATCTCGTGAAATTATGTGAAGGTACATAAAATTTCTAAATTGCCTAAAACCCGGAAGCCAGCTTATTCTGTATGAAAATCAGGGGTACCGTATAAGTCATAAGGAGTACTCTGGTATACGTAATAATTCAGCCAGTTGGTATACAGATTATTTGCATGGGCACGCCACAAAAGCAGCGGTCGGTTATCGGGATTATTGTCTTTATAATAATTCTTTGGAAGTTCAATGTGCAGGCCTTTGCACACATCTCTCTTGTATTCTCCGTCCAATGTAATTCTGTCATATTCCGGGTGCCCCATAACAAAGATCTTCCGTCCCTCCTCTGCCATAGCAAGGAAAAGACCTGCTTCTTCAGATTCTGCCAGCACAGTCAGTGCACTGCAGGCATGGATATCTGCAATAGGAACCTGTGTATGCCTGGAATGAGGAGCCAGGAATTCATCGTCGAAACCGCGGACCAGAGGAATCTTCCTGTTCAAAACTCTGTGCCAGAACAGACCGAACATCTTCTCATCCAAAGGCTTCTTCTTCAAGCCGTAATGATGGTAAAGCCCCGCCTGGGCAGCCCAGCACAGATAAATGGTGGAAGTCACATGATCTTCCGTCCAGTCCATAATCTCCGTCAGTTCCTTCCAGTAATCCACCTCTTCAAATTCCATCTGCTCTACAGGAGCTCCGGTAATGATCATCCCGTCAAATTTCTGTTCCTTCAGCTCCGAAAATGTCTGATAGAACTTATTCAAATGGCTCATAGAGGTATTCTTGGATTCATGGCTTTCCACTGTCATAAAGGTTACATCCACCTGCAGCGGCGTGTTTGAAAGGGATCTTAGAAGCTGCAGCTCCGTTTCCTCCTTTAAAGGCATCAGATTCAGAATCAAAATCTGTATAGGACGAATATCCTGATGGATTGCGCGATTTTCGTCCATCACAAAAATATTCTCTTTTTCCAATATTTCTTTTACAGGCAAATCACTTTGTATTTTAATCGGCATTTTTTAGTCCTCCTTTTCGCTGTGCGCCAATTTCAAGAAATCTTCTTCTGATAAAATGGGAATTCCAAGCTCCTTCGCCTTTTTATTTTTAGAAGAGTTGGATGTTTTATCATTATTGATCAGATAATCTGTCTTGCTGGTAACAGAACCTGTGACCTTCCCGCCCAGGGATTCCACAAAGCTTTTTACTTCTCCTCTGTTTGCAAAACGCTCTACGCTTCCCGTCACCACAAAATTCATCCCGGCAAAAACCTGTTCGCCACGCGTTTCTTCTTTTTTCATATGCAAATGGCGGAGAAGATGATCCAATTTCCTGCCGTTTTCCTCTTGTGCAAAATAAGCAGTCAGATTCTTTGCAATAACCGAGCCAATTCCGTCGATCGCACTAATCTCCTCTTCATCTGCATGGCGGATATGATCCAGATCATAGTCAAAATATCGGCAGATCACTTTCGCATTAGCAAGGCCGATATTGGCTATCCCCAAACTATAAATCACTCTGGGAAGCGTGGTTTCCCTGGCTTTTTCAAGGCTTCCCAGAAGGTTTTCAAAAGATTTCTCTCCAAAGCCTTCCATAGCAGTAATTTCATCCCGGAACCTTTCAATTTCAAAAATGTCTCCAAAATCGTGTATATATCCTTTTGCAATAAATTTTTCCAGCGTTGCTTCCGATAATCCGTCAATATTCATGGCATCCCTGCTGACGAACAGGGTAAATGCCTTTATCTTTTTCGCAGCACAATCCGGGTTCATACAATAAAGAGCTTCTACCTCATTTTCCTTAATGACCCTCGCCTCCAATCCGCAGGCAGGGCATGTATCCGGTATCTTAAGATTACCGCTTCTTGTAAGGTTTTCCGCAATCTGGGGAATGATCATGTTTGCTTTATAAACCTGAATAGCATCTCCAATGCCAAGCCCCAGCTCTTTTACAATACTTACATTGTGTACGCTGGCACGGCTTACTGTGGTTCCTTCCAGCTCCACAGGTTCAAAAATTGCCACAGGGTTAATAAGTCCCGTTCTTGACGGACTCCATTCCATTTCCAGAAGGTGAGTCTCCCGGATTTCGTCCGCCCACTTAAAGGCAAAGGCATTTCTGGGAAATTTCGCCGTACTTCCAAGAGAATCACCGTAAGCAATGTCATCATACAAGGCCACCAGGCCGTCTGACGGAAAATCATTGCCTTCAACAGCACCTGCAAAATAATCCATGGCCTCATCCAGGTTTTCCCCTGTTACCATACGGTATTCTACCGTCTCAAATCCCTGGCGAATAAGCCATTGAAACTGATACTCCCTGGAGTTATGCATATCCTCATTTTCAGCACTTACCAGAGAAAATGCATAAAAACGTACATTTCTCCTGGCTGTAATTTCATTATTTAACTGTCTTACCGAACCGCTGCATAAATTTCTGGGATTCTTATATTTGGCGTCCACATCTTCAATCGAAGCATTAATTTTTTCAAAATCAGAATACGTGATAATTGCCTCTCCACGCAGCACCAGCCTTCCCTGAAAAGGAATCTTCAGGGGGATGTTTCGAAAAACCCTGGCATTGTTGGTTATAACCTCTCCCACAATCCCGTTCCCGCGAGTAACCGCTTTTTGAAGCAGCCCATTTTCATAGGTAAGCACAATGGTCAAACCGTCCAACTTCCAGGAAAGCAATGTTGGACGCATTCCAATAAATTCCCTCAGCACTTCCCTATCTTTCGTTTTATCCAAAGACAGCATAGGTGTCTCATGGGTTTCTTTTGGCAGAGTGTCCAGCGCTTCATACCCTACGCTGATGGTGGGGCTTCCTGCCAGAACTGTTCCGGTTTCCTTTTCCAGAGCTACAAGCTGGTCGTACAGATCGTCGTATTCCCGGTTGCTCATGATTTCCCGGTCTTCCTGATAATATGTTTTTGCTGCCTGGTTCAGTTTTTCTGCCAGTTTTTTCATTTGCTGCAAGGATGATGTCTCTGTCTCCATGATGCCCTCCTGTTTCTATGCTTGTTTCACTGGAGGATGACTCCAGCATTCTTTTCAATTCTTTCCATTCCTCTTCTGTAATTTCCCGGTACTGCCCTTCCTGGATTCCCTTTAAAGTAAGATTCATAATCCTTACACGCTTCAGGGAGGTTACCTGATAGCCAAGGTATTCGCACATGCGGCGAATCTGACGGTTCAGTCCCTGGGTCAGTATGATCCGAAAATCCGCCTTTCCCGTGCGCTCTACTGTGCAGGGACGGGTCACTGTATGAAGAACAGGGACTCCTGAAGCCATTTTTTTCAAAAAAACTTCCGTTACCGGCTTGTCCACAGTTACCAGGTATTCTTTTTCGTGATAATTTCCTGCTCGCATAATACGATTTACCAAATCTCCCTGATTCGTCATAAGCAGCAGGCCTTCTGACTCCTTGTCAAGGCGGCCCACCGGATAAATCCGGATGGGATAGTTCAAATAATCCGTTACTGTGAGTTCATTTTTCTGCTGCCTGGTACTACAGACAACCCCCCTTGGCTTATTGAATAAAAGCAGTATCCTCCGTTCTTCCTTTACCGCCTTTTTTCCATCCACAAATACCTCTGCGCCAGGCATAACCTTATCCCCAGGATGTACAATCATTCCATCCACAGATACCCTTCCTTCTCCCACCAGGCGATCCGCCTCTCTCCTGGAACATATGCCAGCCTCACTTAAAAACTTATTGATTCTAATTGATGTCAGGCTATCAGCCTTTTGTTTTTCATTCTTTTTATCCATTATTTTATTATATATATTTTTTTATTTGACCGCAACCGAAGTTTTATATATTTCTCTATTTTCCGGGATTCTATTTAGGGATTGTATTTTCCTGTCGAGTATTGTATGATCCTGTTTTTGACAGTTGAGTAGAGCAAAACACCTCGCAACCCCAGTACTTATG
>CAMNTH010000044.1 GCA_946557785.1 uncultured Blautia sp. | reverse complement strand
TATCCATATCTGAAAAATACTGATATGCCCTTTCCGCTTTGCCGCCCTCGGCATTCTGTATGACATAGTATTGTGCAATGAATGGCGGTTCCGGCTTCATCTCTATTCCTTTTTCCGAAAAATACTCGCCAATGGCTTCCATTGCCCCCTGGTCAAATCCATGCTCCAAGTCCTCTGCCACCAGCTCCCCATTCTGATTGACGATAATAGAGGCAACGGAATCCCCATATTCCTCATGCTCCATCCGGTAAAACAGCTCGCCGCTGATCTCCTTTGCTTCTACCGTATGCCATGTGCCGAAATGCCCATTTGCGATAAAGCCTGTTGTTTCCCCGTTAATCTGCACGTTTTCTTCCATCCCTAATTCCTGTTCCCTTATCGCATCCCTTGCAAGCCCAATGAACCCGTCCAGCACAGCCGGGTGGCTGTTTACCACATAGTCAGCGTTCATGTCCATCCCCCGGTTTATGTTTTCCGGTATCCCATATCCCTTTGCCCATGCCTTATTCCCAATAGAAAACCGCCCGTCATATTCCAAATGTTGTACGGTATTCGCAAGGATGAATACCACACGTTCCGCACCGTATTCTTCAATGATCTCCTTAGCGGCGTCATACGCCAGATGCAGCCCGTCAAAGTTCTTCCGGATCGCGTCCTCAATGGCATTTTTGCAGTCCAGGTTCCGTTTTCTTGATTCCAGGTAATCATCCGCCCGGCCATGCTCCATTGCATAGGGAAGCGTATGCGTATAAAGCGGCGGGTAGGCTTCTTCCTCAAAATACTGCGCTGCCTCTTTCCTTATCCTCTGTTCCCTCTGGCTTACAAAATCCGGCAGTTCCGTAAATCCAAAGCTGTCTACAAAGTGCGCCGACACATGCCCTCCACGGTTCAGGACCACAATATCACTCACCGAAAGGGAATGCCCTGTATATCCTTTGGGATGATTGAGATTGAATTTCTCATAAATAGTGTCCAGGTCGTCCTGTTGCCCCAGCCTTCCGCCATAGAGCAGCGCATAATCGCCTCCCTCCACTTCCATCCCGCTTTTCTTTATAAAATCCATATTGAAAAACAGGTATTCCCTGCCTTTCCCCTTTTCATCAATCTGAAAAATGCCATACCAGTCATTGGTATCCGTATAGAGCAGTTCTTCATTGGAACGGATCACCGCATCGTGCATCTGTCCTTCCAATACAGAAACATCTAAGCCTGTGAGGGATTGCCGGAATTGCCCCGGCGTAGACATCCCTCCCACAAAATTCAGCTCCTCTCCCAAATTTAAAAATCCCCTTTCCGGGATTGGGATTGGCTGTATGGCAAGGACGGTTCCTGCATGGTTCACGACTACGTGATTCTCCAGCACGGCCGGATCTCCGGGATCATCGCCAGACCCCCGCAAGTCATAGCGGTAAAATCCCTTCGGCACGTCCCCCTCCGCTATCCGTCCGTTAGAAAACAAAGCCGGTACTTCAAATACTTCTACTTCCTGATATTCCTCGTCCATTTCCCTTTCTTCCTTCTCCTTATGCACAGATTCCATCACCAGGTGGCTTTCCCATGCCCTGGCGTCAACGCCGAATATCCCGCCAGTCTCTAAAATGTCCTGTTCCGTATTCATTAATGTGGAACTCCCATCTTCATGCAGACTATATATAGGAAGCCCGGCATTGTGTAAGGCAGCCGCCCGTTCTACCGTAAGCGGCAGTACCGAATCATTCCGATAGCCAAAGTCATGCATCTGCAAAAGACCGATCTGGTTATCCGGCAGGAAGTCAATCTCCGCCTGTGCCTCCTCCATAATCCGCCCGATGTCCCGGCTTCCCGGATTTTCTGCCGCTTCTATCATTTCCCCGACCAACCTTTTTGTTTCCCTCAGATCATCCAGTTTATAAGCATAGCGGACAGCCAGGTTATGTCCCTCCCTTCCCAATGCCTCACGCCCATACTCCGCACGGCTGATGATAAGCTCCACTTGTATCAGTGTGGGAGATTTTGACGCATCTATGATATGCCCTGCATCTATATACAGGACATCATAGAAATCCGGCATATTTTCATTCCTTTCCGGATTTTCAGAATCCTTCCATAAATCCAGATGCACGCCATGCTCTTTTAAGAACTGTTCCGGGCTTCCGTTTTCTCCCTTTTGCTCTGCAAATGTCTGTAACAGCCTTAGAAAATCCACCCTGCCTACATTGTCTACAAGGTAAAAGCGCTTTGCGTCCTCACCGGAAAGGGCAACCTGGAATACCAGATCATCCTCCCCCAGCTCCCTCTCAGCCTCTTTTTCTTTCTGAAGCTTCTGGATATTCTCAACCATGCTGTCAATGAAAGAGCCTGCCGTTTTCCGGATAAAATCCATAGAGCTGCGCAACTCTTTCATCTCCATGCTGCTGGCCCATCCCGCCAGATACGGAAAGGAGTAGTCTGACACATCATCTAAACCGAAGAAACTACAGACCGTAAAAGCCACGCTCTCGGCCTCCGTTTCTATGGTCATCTTGTTTTTCTTCTCCCCAAGTTCCTCCATCACGTCCCGGTCATGGCACATGGCATGTGTCACTTCATGGATGGCTGTTTTCATGGTCTGCTTCTCGCTCATGCCATCCCGGATTACGATTTCTTTATTCACATTGCTGTAATACCCTTTAGTATCCCCTTCAATCTTTGCATAGCGCATAGGGGTCGGGGACACCATCCGGATCGCCTCCATGAAAATGTCAAAGTTCTCCACACTCCCCATCAGTTCCGGCGCATCCAGCTCCGGGAGCGGATCACCTTGCGTTTGCGAAATGTCAAATACCGTAGATACACGGAACCGTGGGATGATATGCTCCACTTCCTCCGTTTCCGGCTGTCCGTCCGGGCGCAGCACTGGCTCGTTTGTCTCCGGGTCAAATTTCTCCACTTCTTCCTTTTCCCTGATCGGCACAGGGGCAATAATCTTGATCCCCTTCTCCCCACGCTTCACCTGACGGTGAAATTTTTTGTTCCATGTGCCGTAGCCTGCCACCAAGGTTGACTCCGGCTTCTGCATCGCTATCAAAAGCGTGTTGTTAAAGCTGTAATTATGGAACTGCGACATCGTTTTCAGGTATTCCGTGTATTTTTCCGAAGTAAATAAATCCTTCACGCCCTGTTCCAGCCGTTCCGTAATCTCCTTTAACTGTTCTTCCCGTTTTCCGGTCATAAATTTCCTCCATTCCCTGCCGGGACACCTATGTGGAATCCCGGCAGATACGATATAAATAGAAAACGCCATCCCATCATCTGCTGACAGTATGGCCTCCTGCTTATAATTCCTGTTCTTTTTTCTTTGCTAATTTCTGACTGCCCTTATGGTTTCCGGCAAGCCTGTCTTTTGCCTCTTTCAACTTTCCAAGCACGGAAGGCTTTCTTGCCCCATCTGCAATCCGGGAAGCATCCGACACCCGGCCTGCATAGCTGACAGCTTTCCTCGGACGGTCTGCCACTTCCTGTACATCTTCCTCCATGCCAAGCGCCTCTGACGGCCCTTTGTCGTCCATGTTAAGCAAAGCATTTAATTCTGACAGCCGTTCAATCTTCTCTGCCAGTTCGTCCTCCTTTGCAAACGGCTTCTCCACTTCCTCCTTTGCCGTGGCAAGCTGCTGTTGCACGGTTTCCAGTTTCACTTCCGATTCCGTCAGTTTTTTCTCAATCCCGGAAAGTGCATTGCTGATACGCTGCAGGTTCCCTAACGGGTCTTTCCCCACTTCAATCTGGTAGCTGCACTGCCGTTTGATGGTAAGCTGGTAGGTCTGATTAAAGCTGTCAAAATTAGCGGAAAGGGTAAAGCCGTGGAACTCCCCAATCTGACCGGCTGTTTTCACTGCTTTCAATCCGGCGCAGGCGGCAATCAGCGCCGTTCCTGCTTCTTTCCGGTCTGTGTACGCTTTCCCGCCGATGACCATAGAAAAATCATCTTTTTCCTTATCTTTCTCCAAAAGCGGCTTCACTGCCTCCGCATCTGCTTTTAAGCCTGCAATCCGCTCTTTCAGCGCTGTGATCTTCACTGGGTAATTCCTTGCGATCTCCGTTTCCAGGCGGTACTTTTGGCTGGTATGGTTTGCCTTCAAAAGTTTCAGCTTGCTCACCTGGATGTCGAGATCCATCTTCTCTTTGATGTAGGGATTGCCCGTAGCCAGGGCTTTGATCTCTGCATAACTTAACGCCGTATCGTCCACGTCCTCACAGGCTCGTACCGGGGATTTACTGGTCATGATCTGGCTGATGAACTTCTGCTTGTTCTCCAAAATCTGCCACATGTACGCATCGAATGTATTTTCGGTAACGTACCGGTAGATCTGTACCTTGTCATTCTGGTTCCCCTGCCTAAGAATACGGCCCTCCTGCTGCTCCAAATCGGCCGGTTTCCAAGGCGCATCCAGGTGGTGTAGGGCAACCAGCCTGTCTTGG
>CAMNTH010000043.1 GCA_946557785.1 uncultured Blautia sp. | reverse complement strand
AGACAAAGCTGGGCGCTCCTACTGATTTCGAAGTGACCGTTCGTAACCTGAAGATTTCCGCAGGTGCAGGCTTCATCGTAGCTCTGACAGGTGAGATCATGACCATGCCAGGACTTCCGAAGGTACCGGCAGCAGAAAAGATTGACGTGGATGAAACAGGTAAGATTACTGGTTTGTTCTAATTCTTTTTAAAAGGAATTATTTTAAGAAAATAGGGAAACCCTGAGGGGGGCCATCTCATAGTTGCGAAGCCCGAAGGCCCCCCTCAGACTCCCCCTTCTTGGGCACGCACGAACATGCGGTGCGAAGTTGACAAAAGGGGAGGGCAAGGGGAGTGCGATTTTAAGTACTCCCTTTGCGGATTATATTTGAAGGAGATAAAAATGGGATTTTCAACTAGTACATGTACAGAATTCGTAGAGGTTCTTGCCTCTAAGGCTCCGGTTCCAGGCGGCGGCGGTGCTTCTGCACTTGTTGGTGCAGTGGGAACAGCTCTTGGAAACATGGTAGGAAGCCTTACCGTAGGGAAGAAGAAATACGCAGATGTAGAAGAAGAAATGTGGGAGCTGAAAGCGAAATGTGATCAGCTTCAGAAAGACTTCCTGCGTTTGATCGAAAGAGATGCTGAAGTATTCGAACCTCTTTCCAAGGCATATGGTATGCCCAGAGAAACAGAAGAAGAAAAGGCAGAAAAAGCAAGAGTTATGGAGATCGTCCTGAAAGAAGCTTGTTCTGTTCCTATGGAAATTATGGAAAAATGCTGCGAAGCGATTGATCTTATTGTTGAGTTTGCAGCAAAAGGTTCCACCCTTGCCATCAGTGATGCAGGTGTAGGTGCAGCATTCTGTGGTGCAGCTTTAAAAGGTGCAAGCCTGAATGTTTACATTAATACTAAATCCATGGCAAATAGGGAATATGCAGAAGAACTTAATAAAAAGGCTGATGCAATGCTGGAGAAATACACCAAGATTGCAGATGACACTTTTGAAAAGGTATTGGGAAGATTGAAATAAGTTATGCGGCCCAGGAGGAAAAGATAAAATGGCTAAACAGTTATTAGGTAAAGAAGTTACAGCAGCATTAAATGAAAGAATTAAAGCAAATGTAGCAGAGCTGCAGGCAAAGGGCGTAAACCCGACTCTTTGCATCATTCGTGTTGGTGAGAATCCAAGTGACATTTCCTACGAAAAGGGTGCAACCAAACGTTGCGAAACTCTTGGCGTAGCATGTGAAAAGATTCTTCTTCCGGGAGATGTTTCTCAGGAAGAGCTTCTGGAAACAATTGATAAAGTAAACAAAGATGACCATATCCATGGCGTCCTTCTGTTCCGTCCGCTTCCGAAGCATCTGAATCAGGCAGTGATCGAAAACGCACTGGCTGCAGAAAAAGACGTTGACTGTATGACAGACCTTTCCATGTCCGGCGTATTTACCGGAAAACAGATTGGTTTCCCGCCATGTACACCTCAGGCATGTATGGAAATCCTTGATCATTATGGGATCGACTGTACAGGTAAAAAAGCAGTTGTTATCGGCAGAAGTCTTGTAGTTGGAAAACCGGCTGCAATGATGCTGGTTAAGAAAAACGCAACTGTTACAATCTGCCATACCAGAACAGTGGATATGCCCTCTGTCGCAAGAGAAGCTGATATTGTGATCGTAGCTGCAGGCCGCGCAGGCGTTGTAGGTGCTGAATATGTAAAAGAAGGCCAGACTGTAATTGATGTTGGTATTAACGTAAATGCAGAAGGAAAACTTTGCGGCGATGTTGATTATGCTGCAGTTGAGCCGATCGTAGATGCAATTACTCCTGTTCCGGGCGGTGTTGGAAGCGTTACTACTTCTGTACTGGTTGGACATGTGGTAGAAGCTGCTATGAGAAAAGCAAACGCATGAGAAAACGTTCAAAGAAAAAGTTTCTTTGGAGGATTTTAGCTGTTGCAGCGGGTGTCCTGATAATCGGGGCACCCGTTTCTGTATGTGTTGTTGAAAAAGACTCCAATGTGCTTAAGGATTCTGCAGATGATGCAGCTGATAATGTGATGGATAATGCAGAAGATCATATAATTGATAATGTGATTGATGGTGTTTATGGGTTTTATACGATTATGGGAAGGACGACTGTAAACAAAAATGATATGGTGTCCCTTTTTAATAGCCGGGATGTGGGATATCCTTCTTTGATTTTGGGGGAGGGAGGCGCTGGTACTATTGAGGAATTCTGCGATATCATCCTGGAGGAAGCCCGGGGGGAAGGGGTTCGGGGAGAGGTTGTCTTTGTTCAGTCTATGCTGGAAACAGGCTGGCTGCAATATGGCGGTGATTCCAGTGCAGAGCAATTTAATTTTTCCGGTCTTGGAACTACCGGGAACGGTGTTCCGGGAAACTTTTTTCCGGATGTGCGGACAGGACTCCGGGCACAGGTCCAGCATCTAAAAGCATATGCCTGCCAGGAAAATCTGAATCAGGAATGTGTTGATGAACGTTTTGGCTATGTTGTCAGAGAAAGCGCTCCCTATGTGGAGTGGCTTGGAATGCAGGAGAACCCTTATGGCACAGGATGGGCTGCAGGAGAGGGATATGGATATAAGCTTCGGGATCTTCTTGAAGAGTTAAAAGGGACCGAATAGACGGTCCCTTTAAAAAAACTATTTTAATTCAATTTCTTCCAGCTCCTTGGGCGGAAGCTGTGTGGTGGATGCTTCCAGGAATTTCTTCAGTGCCTTAGAAGACTGGGAAAATGGAACGTTGGTTCCTGCGCCTCCCATACAGCCCCCAGGACAGGCCATACCTTCGATCATGCAGCCTTTCAGCTTGCCCGCTTTTGCAAGGGCAAGCACTTTTTTGCATTCTGCAAGGCTTTCAGCATGCTCAATGTGTACCGGAACATCCGGATAGTATTCTTTTAGGCAGGCCTCAATGGCGCCGGCCACGCCTCCGGCAACGGCATATCCTCTTCCTGCTGCAGTAGCATCGTGAAGGGAAGATTCTCCCTCAAAAGCAGAGGGGTCAATTTCTTTGGCGTCAAACATGGCTGCAAGCTCTTCAAAGGTAACTACAAAGTCCACATCGCTGCGGATCGTCCGTCTCATGGCTTCCAGCTTTTTGGATGCGCATGGTCCGATGAATACTACCTTGGCATCAGGATGTTCCTGCTTTACCTTACGGGCTGTGGCAACCATGGGAGTCAGCTCCTGGGAAATGTTGCCGATCATGGCCGGGAAGTACTTCTTCGCCATCATGGACCAGGAGGGACAGCAGGAGGTAAGAAGGAAAGGCAGCTTCCCAGTGGCAACTTCTTTGGCATAGTGGTGTGCTTCGGAAATGGCTCCGATATCTGCTCCAAGAGCAACCTCGTATACACCGGAAAAGCCCAGAACTTCCAATGCGGCTTTAAACTTACGGGGAGTTACGTCTTCCCCGAATTGGCTGATATAAGCAGGTGCTACAATGGCGATAATCTGATTTCCCTCCCTTAAAGAGTGGGCAAGCTGGAAAATTTGGGATTTATCTGAAATAGCGCCGAAGGGACAGCTTACCATGCACATACCGCAGGAGACGCATTTGTCATCCAGGATCTTGGCGCGTCCCTGACTGTCGCTTGTAATGGCTTTGACGCCGCAGGCGCGTTCGCATGGACGTTCCTTATGGGCAATGGCATCATAAGGACAAGCTGCCTTGCATTTGCCGCATTTAATACATTTTTCCTGGTCAATGTGTGATTTTCCATCAACCATGGTAATGGCGCCTTTTGGGCAGGCCTGCATGCAGGGGTGGGCTACACAGCCTTTACACATATTGCTGACCTCGTATTTGTTGGGCGCACATGCTGCACAGGCGGAAGGGATTACCTGCATAAGAGGCGGCTCATAGTATTTTTCATCAATATTGCTTGCTTCAAGTCCGTCAGTAAGATGGACTGCCTTATTTTCCGGGCGGAGAGAGAGTCCCATAGCCAGACGTACACGTTCGCTGGCGACCGCTCTTTCCCGGTAAATGCTGTCACGGTATCTGGCACGCTCTTCTACGATATTGTAGGGAATGGCTTCAATATCGTGAATCAAAGTATCATCTGTGGATTCGAAGCCGATCTTGGCAACTTCCGTGAAAATTTTCCGGCGGATTTCTCTAACTGGGGTATCCAGATTTCTCATAGTCGATCCCTCCTGATATAATTCTATAAATTTCTCTGCATGGCTCTATCATATAAGAAATCGGTTGAAAAAGCAATGTCTACTTGAATATGTTTCTAAGCAAATACATAGGAGATTTCTGGAGGCTTTTTCATTTTTTGTCATATGAGGAAGAAAATATTCAGAAAATGTCTTATAATTAACAGGATTGTCAAGAATATTGCATTGTATTTTTTTTGGTACAATACAAAAAATGCCTGTTTTTTAATGCTTTTTGACTATGAGAGTAGGGAAAAAACGGAAGATACTGCTTGTGAAGAATGCCACTATCATGTATAATAAAATCCTGTTTTTGACAGTTGAGTAGAGCAAAACACCTCGCAACCCCAGTAC
>CAMNTH010000042.1 GCA_946557785.1 uncultured Blautia sp. | reverse complement strand
AGCTTGGCAGGGTAACAGGTCTTAACTCAGACAAGAACGTAGAGATTACCAACACTTATACGGAAAAGCAGCCGGAGGGAACAAGCTGCCAGTTCGGAGTAGAGAAGAAGATTGCCGGAGCCGAGAATAGCGAAGACACCTTCACATTTGAGCTGATTGAAAATGGAAAGGTGATCGATACAAAGGAAGTAAAGGGAAAGGGAACCGTACTCTTTACAAAACAGACCTACAGCGAAGCAGGAACCCATACCTATACGGTAAAGGAGACCACGAATGCGCCGGAAGCAAATGACCATGGAGCGTGGATATATGACAACACGGAACATACCGTAACGGTAGAAGTGACCTATAATGCAGAAACCAATAAGTATGAGCTTGGCAGGGTAACAGGTCTTAACTCAGACAAGAACGTAGAGATTACCAACACCTATAATGAAACTCCTGTTGTTGAAGTAACCGGAATGAAGAACTGGGTGGATTTTGACAATGCAGCAGGAAAACGTCCGGAAAGCATTAAGATTATACTTGCAGCAGATGGACAAGAAATCGACTCCATGGAGGTTGAAGCAGACCAAGACGGCAATTGGACTTATAGTTTCACAAACCTTCCGAAATATGATGCAGGCAAAGAAATTGTTTATACAATTGAGGAAGCTCCTGTAGAAGGATATGTAACAAGGGTAGAGGACTATGACGTAACCAATAGGATTACCAGTGTAAAAATCAGTAAGGTAGATATTGGAACAGGGGAAGAATTGGATGGAGCCAAGATTCAGATTCTTGATAAGGATGGAAAAGTGGTTGAGGAGTGGACATCCGGTAAAGAATCTCATGAAGTATTGGGATTACATCCAGGTGAAACCTATACTCTTCGGGAGGTAGTGGCGCCGATTGGATATGATATCACAACAGATACCACCTTTGAGCTGGATGAGGAAGGAAATGTTATCGGCGGTACAACGACCATCAGAGAAGAGGACGAAGTACTTCTTGTGGAAGATTCCAAGACCCTGATTTCTGTCAGCGGAATTAAGGTATGGGAAGATGAGGATGATCAGGATGGAAAACGTCCGGGAAGCATTACCATACATCTTCTCGCAAATGGCGAGGAAGCCGCATCTGCTGTGATTGACAGCAGCGCCGCAGACGAAGACGGTAACTGGGCATATGCTTTTGAAGACCTGGAGGAGTATGATGGTTCCGAAAGGATCGTTTATACTGTAACGGAAGATGAAGTAGAGGGTTATGAAACCAAGATTGATGGAACAACCATCATTAATACTCATAAAACTGAGACAACGGAAATCTTCGGTGAGAAGGTTTGGGACGATGGAGAGAACCAGGATGGAAAGCGTCCGGAAAGTATTACCATTAACCTTTATGCAGGAGAAGCTCTTGTTGATACCCAGGAAGTAAAAGCAGCTGAAGATGGCACCTGGACATTCCGCTTTGAAAATCTTCCGAAATACGAAAATGGAGTATTGATCACTTATACAGTAAAGGAAGAAGCTGTAGAGGATTACAGTACAACCTATCCGGAAAATGAAGAGGATACAGGAATCATCATCCAGAATACCTATACCCCGGGCGAGACAAGCAAGACAGTAATAAAAGTCTGGGAAGATGCAGACAATGCAAATGGTGTAAGACCTGACGAGATCGCTGTCCAGCTTCTGGCAGACGGAGAGAAGTATGAAGATGCAGTTATCCTGAATGCGGAAAATCAATGGACCTATACATGGGAGCATTTGCCGGCTATGAACGGCGGTAAAGAAATCATTTATTCTGTTGAGGAAATCAGCCAGCCGGACGGCTATGTAACTTCCTACAGTGATGATACCTTTATCATTAATAACAAAGCAATTTCCTTTAAGGTAAACAAAGTAGACCTGACTGATGCGAAAGAAGTTGCCGGTGCAGAACTGGCTGTTTACGATAAGGAAACCAATGAGAAAATTGCTTCATGGATTTCTGAGGAGGGAATTACTCACGATTTCGGACCTTCCCTGAAACCTGGCGGTTCTTATATCCTGAGGGAAGATATGGCTCCCGATGGATATAAGTACACAAGTGAAATTGCATTCAGTGTTGATGAGGATGGTAATGTTGTAACGGATGCATCAACGACCGTTGATGAAAACGGCAGCGTGGTTTATCTGGTAGAGGATGCTCCTGTTGAAGCAGAGATCAGTAAAGTCGATAGGGCAACGAAGGAAGACTTGGAAGGTGCAACATTAAGGGTAACAGATAAAGACGGCAACATTGTTGACGAATGGGTAACTGACGGTGAAGGAAGTCATGTGATCAGGGCTAAACTGAAACTTGGTGAAACTTACGTATTATCAGAGGTGGAAGCGCCTGAAAACTACGAGCTTGCAGAGCCTATTTCCTTTACTGTAAGTGAAGACGGCGAAGTTGATCCGATTGTAATGGAAGATGCAAGAGTGAAGTCTGAGAATGCTTCTATTACAGTTGCCAAGAGCCTGACAGTTGACGGAGTTACTTTGAGCGCAGTTGACCAGACCTTCTATGTTGGCCTGTATCTGGATGCGGATTGTACACAGCTTGCAAGCGATATCAAACCTATTGTATTTAAGAATGCATCATCTTCCTCCACAGTATTTACTAATCTGGAAATCGGCAGAACCTACTATGTAGGAGAGTGCGATGCTGACGGAAACGTAATAGAGGTGGGAATGGTAGAAAGCGGAGATACATTCTTTGCAAACTTTGCAGAAGGCAATGAAGCGGTTGTTGAAGAAGCAGACGGTTCTGTAACGGTTTACTTTGAAAATGAGTTTATGAGCATTCCTGATGGATTCTACGTTGGCGGAAGGCTGGAAGTAACGAAACGGGTTGTAGGCACGGACGGAGAAGCTGTGGACAGCGATGAGGTCTTCTATGCAGGTATATTTGATGACCCGGACTATACGATCCCATCCGAACAGGCAGAGTACAATCTCCTTGCTTTGGAAATGAACGGCGGTTCCGCCGCCTATGCGGATACCTTTGTAAGCATTCCGGAAGTGGGAGGCCAGACAGTACTTTATGTAACAGAGGTTGATGAAAACGGTATTCCGGTAGAAGGAAAAGAAGGCTTTAAGTATACGGTAAGCCAGGATAGCACTTCAGTAACCATTGACAGAGAAAATTCTCTGGCTGCTGTAGAAATTACCAATACGCTGATGGAGGAGGAGAAGCCTTCGGAGACTCCTACACCAACGCCAGCTAAGACAAAAAAACCAGGCGTTAAGACAGGCGATGATTCACCGATTGGTTTGTACCTTGCACTTCTTGCTGCATCCATGGTTCTCATGGGTACAACCGGGTATAGAAGACGCCGCAGAAATAACAAGTAAGTTTTTTCCGGCCGTTTCCTCAAAAGGGAGGCGGCCGGTTTTGATATGGAAACAATATTTTCTTTGACATAGAAGCAGAAAAAATTTTGCATATTCCAGAAATATCTGGTAAAATTCTAATTATATTTCCATCCCGCTTATGTGGGAGCATACGTACAATATGAGGAGGAAGATGCAATGGAATATGAAATAAAAAATGAACGGCTTTGTATAAAAATTTCGTCCAAAGGCGGTGAATTTCTCTCCATCCAGGATGGGGAAGGAAAGGAATACCTCTGGCAGGGAGATGCGGCTACATGGAAGGATCGGGGGCCTAATCTTTTTCCCTATATTGCAAGGATGACGGACAAAACTTATACCTATCAGGGAAAAAACTGGCATATGGATATCCATGGATTTCTGCCAACTTCAGAGATGAAGCTTGTAAGCAGCCAGCCGCATAAGCTGGTACTGGGGCTTGACAGCTGTGCAGAGACACTGGAGAAATATCCATTCATTTTTTCACTGGAAATCCAGTGGGAATTGAAGGGAGAAACCTTGGAAGTAGTTTACCGGGTATTTAACAAAGACACAAAAACAATGTATTTCGGTATAGGCGGTCATCCTGGGTTTTCTGTTCCATGGGAGGAGGATACTGTATTTGAGGACTATTATTTTGATTTTGGAGAACATACACAGCCTGTTCGGATTGGCTTCACAGAAGATTGCTTTTTAAGTGGAGAAGACCTGCCATTTGCTTTGAGAGAAAACAGATATCTGGATCTGAAGCATGATCTTTTTGACGATGATGCCATTGTTCTTCAGAATACTTCGGGACATGTAACTTTAGGGAGCCGAAAGGGGAAGAAAGTTATAGAAGTGGAATTCCCTCAGATGCCATACATTGGCTTTTGGCATTGGCCTAAAGCGGAGGTGCCATATGTCTGCATTGAACCATGGAGTTCCCTTCCCTCAAGAAAAGGAGTGATAGAGAATCTGGAGACGCAGGAGAATCTTATTTCCCTGGAAGCAGGCAGTGTATATGAAAATAAATGGAGTATTACTCTGAAAAATGAATGATCTGCGTAAGATGTGAATTGGGTGTTAACATCCTGCTCCATATAGAAAAAAGGATTGCATAAGCAATTATATATGAGTTACAATGAGGTAGACAGTAAGAGATAAATACATAGGAGGTTTGCAAGGATGAAACAGGATATGATTGTAATTCTTGATTTGGGAAATACGGAGAACACAGCGCTTGCACGTGCGATTCGCAGCCTGGGAGTTTACAGTGAAATTTATCCCCATGATATTTCAGCAGAAGAATTAAAGAATCTTCCAAATGTAAAAGGTGTAATCATTAACGGAGGCGAGAACCGTGTGGTAGATGGTTCAGCCATTGACGTTCATGAGGAGATTTACAGTGTAGGCTGCCCATTTTTGGCAGTGGATCACGCTCCTGCCCTTTGTGAGCAGAAGCTGGAAGCCTGGCCGAAGGACGAGGCCGCCATGGAGGAAATCCTGAAGAAATTTGTTTTTGAGGATTGCAAAGCAGAAGCTAACTGGAATATGAAGAACTTCATTGAGGATCAGATTGAGCTGGTTCGCAAGCAGGTAGGGGATAAGAAGGTGCTTTTGGCTCTTTCCGGCGGTGTTGATAGTTCAGTTGTTGCAGCCCTTTTGATCAAGGCAATTGGAAAACAGCTTACTTGTGTCCATGTGAATCATGGCTTGATGCGTAAGGGAGAATCCGAAAGCGTTGTAGAAGTTTTCCGCAACCAGATGGATGCGAATTTGATCTATGTGGATGCTGTTGAACGTTTCCTGGGCAAGCTTGAAAATGTGGCTGATCCGGAGCAGAAGCGTAAAATCATCGGCGCTGAGTTTATTAATGTTTTTGCAGAAGAAGCACAGAAATTAGAAGGAATTGAGTTCTTAGGACAGGGAACGATCTATCCTGATATTGTAGAGAGCGGAACCAAGACTGCAAAAGTGGTAAAATCTCATCATAATGTAGGCGGACTTCCTGAGGACCTGAATTTCAAGCTGGTTGAGCCGCTGAAACAGCTCTTTAAGGATGAAGTGCGTGCCTGCGGCACTGAGCTTGGCCTCCCGTATGAAATGGTATACCGCCAGCCATTCCCGGGTCCGGGACTTGGAGTTCGCTGCCTGGGTGCAATTACAAGAGAACGTCTTGAGGCAGTACGCGAATCAGATGCGATTCTTCGGGATGAATTTGCAAAGGCTGGTCTGGATAAAAAGGTATGGCAGTATTTCACCATTGTACCGGACTTTAAGTCTGTAGGTGTGAAAAATAATGCGCGCTGCTTTGAATATCCGGTGATCATTCGTGCTGTCAATACGGTTGACGCCATGACTGCAACCATCGAGCAGATTCCGTGGGATATCCTGCAGAAAATTACAGACCGTATTCTTGCAGAGGTTCCAAATGTAAACCGTGTTTGCTACGACCTGTCCCCGAAGCCATGTGCGACGATTGAATTCGAATAAACAAAAATGCTTAGTAAATCCAGCGTTTATGCGGGTTTGCGGCATTTCAAAAGGTCTTTTGATAACAAATTGATAACAGTCGTTTGGGTGCGATTATTCTTACTGTCAAGTGGTTTATAAGTGGCAGAATGATTTTTAAGCGGTTTAGATGACTGGAATAAATCCATATTAGAAACGCCCTTAGCTGTGGGTAGGAACTCATGGCTAAGGGCGTTTTGTCGTGCTTGTCAATCGGTTTTAAGTTTGTCTTTGAATACTTCGGCTAGGGAATCGCTCAATTCCTTAGAGGGAACTTTCGCCCAATGCTGCGAATTATCAAACTTTGGATAATTGTACCGCCACTGGTCGTAATCTTCCTTGCTGATTTCCTCGGCAGAGAGCTTGTCTGCCTGCTCTTTCCAAGCGGAGAGCATTTTCAGCAGTTCGGCGGCATCCTTATTTTTGTCTTTGTTGACCTTTAAGCAGATTTTACCGTTTGTTTCACTGATAGTAAGACCGTAAATGTCTTCAAGGGCAAATAAGGTGTGCATAAGCCCGATGTAGCTGTCAATGTCGGGTATGTCCAGAGCCTGCGGCGCAACGTCAAGAGCCTGCGCCAGTGCAGCCGTCAAGTCTGCCTTTGGCTTGCGTGAGCCAGTTTCATACTGTGCCAGACGCACGTCTGCGCTCCGTTCGGGAAACCCGACAAGCATACCAAGGTATTTCTGTGTCATGCCCCGCATGATGCGGAAAAAATGTATTCTTTCGCCAATTGCCATGATGTTTCACTCCTTGTTTTTATGTTTATAAGGAGTATAGCATATATGTTTAGATGAAGTCAAGCATAGGAGAAACAAAAAAGTTTAATATTTTCTTGCAAACCTATTGACAGTAGCAAAAATGTTTAGTATTATGAATTAAGCAAAAACGCTTAGATAAGAAAGGAGAAATTGTATGGACAACAAATTTATCCGTGTGGATGAAGTGGCGCAGGAGCTTTCTGTGTCAAAGCCTTATGCCTACAAACTCATCAAGAAATTGAATGATGAGCTGAAGGAGCAGGGGTTTATTACGATTGCAGGGAGAGTGAACCGCCAGTATTTTCAGGAAAGGCTCTACGGA
This sequence comes from uncultured Blautia sp., assembly GCA_946557785.1. Taxonomy (GTDB): domain Bacteria; phylum Bacillota; class Clostridia; order Lachnospirales; family Lachnospiraceae; genus Blautia_A. The sequence goes on along the minus strand of CAMNTH010000042.1, from coordinate 1,209 downwards.
GCAGGAAAGGGGGAAAGTTAAATGCCAGTATTTAAGAATGAGGGCAATGGCACATGGTATGTGATGGCTCGGTATGTGAACTGGAAAGGGGAGCGTAAGCAGAAATGCAAGCGTGGGTTTGCCACAAAGCGGGAAGCGCAGGAGTGGGAGCGGAAGTTCCAGTTACAAAATTCTGCTGACCTTGACATGGACTTTGAAGATTTTACGGAGCTTTATAAAAATGATGTTAAAAATCGTTTAAAGGAGAACACTTGGCTGACAAAGGAGCATATCATTCGGACGAAGATTCTTCCATACTTTGGTAAGATGAAAATTAGCGGGATTGGCACAAAGGAAATTATTGCATGGCAGAATGAGCTGCTTGCCTACCGTGATGAAAAACGCAATCCCTATTCGCAGACGTATCTGAAAACAGTCCACAACCAGCTTTCAGCTATCTTCAACCATGCGGTACGGTATTATGACCTACGCTCCAATCCTGCGGCAAAGGCGGGGAACATGGGGAGCGAGGAACACAAGGAAATGCTGTTCTGGACAAAAGAGGAATATAAGAAGTTTGCGGATGAAATGATGGACAAGCCGGTTTCCTTTTATGCTTTTGAAATGCTTTACTGGTGTGGCATCCGTGAGGGAGAATTATTAGCATTGACCGCCGCAGACTATGACTTTGACAAGGAAACGGTCACGATTAACAAGTCCTACCAACGCCTGCATGGTGAGGATGTGATTACCTCTCCGAAAACGAAAAAGAGCAACCGCACAATCAAAATGCCGAAGTTCCTCTGTGAGGAAATGCAGGAGTATATCAGTATGCTTTATGGGTTAAAAAAGAAAGACCGCATTTTCACGGTGACAAAGAATTATCTTCACCACGAAATGGACAGGGGCGCAAAAGCCGCAGGGATAAAACGTATTAGGATTCACGATTTACGCCATAGTCATATCAGTTTATTGATTGACATGGGGTTTTCAGCGGTGGCAATTGCTGACCGTGTAGGGCATGAGAGCATAGAAATCACTTATAGGTATGCTCACCTGTTTCCGTCAAAGCAAGCAGAAATGGCAGACAGGCTTGATGATTTAGGGAAAGGGGGTTTTTGATATGTCGGCAAAGAATTTAGATAACTGCAACCGTTGGAGGAACAAGACCGTCGCCTTTCGGGTATCTCCCGAAGAAAGTGAGCGGATTGACAAAGCGGTGCGGCTTTC
>CAMNTH010000041.1 GCA_946557785.1 uncultured Blautia sp. | reverse complement strand
TGGGGTAAATTCCACCGCATAAGCGAGCGGTGGAATTTAAATAAAAAATTTTCATTTTTTACTGACTTCCATGAAATTCTGGCTTAAGGGGTTACAAATGTGATAGAATAAAAAGGATGATTCACATAAACAACTTAAAAAGAAAGGCTGGTTACAGACCATGAAAATATATAATCAAAAATTTATCACTGACTATCCTCTGGAGGTCTGTCCCATGGCGGAAATCGCAGGTTTTCCTGTCCGGCCGGGCATGTATGAGGTAAACGGTGCCACTCCTCTCCAAAGCGGCATTAACTTTACCATCCACACCCACGGCGGCACCTCCTGCGAACTGCTGCTCTTCCACAAAGGCCAGCGGGAGCCCTATGCAGTTCTTCCGTTTCCGGAAGCCTACAAAATCGGTGATGTCTATTCCATGGTAGTATTCGGACTGAATATCGAAGATTTTGAATACGCTTACCGTATTGACGGCCCATATCTTCCGGAAAAAGGACAAATTTTCAGCAAAAATAACGTTCTTCTGGATCCCTACGCAAAAGCTGTGGCAGGACAGCGTATCTGGGGATTTAAACAGGAAAACGCCTATCATGCCCGTGTGGTAAAAGACACCTTTGATTGGGGAGATATGCCCCAGTCAAATCGGGAAATGAGCGATCTTATCATTTATGAGCTGCATGTGCGGGGCTTTACCCAGCATCTTTCCTCCGGGGTAAAGCATAGAGGAACTTTTGCCGGACTAATGGAAAAAATCCCGTATTTGAAGGAGCTTGGCATTAACGCAGTGGAACTGATGCCTATCTTCGAATTTGACGAAACCGTTAATACGCGGGAAGTAAATGGAAAGAAGCTTCTGGAATACTGGGGCTATAATACGGTCAGCTTTTTTGCACCAAACACCAGCTATACGGCTGCCCAGGAATATAACCAGGAAGGAAATGAACTGAAAACCCTTATCAAGGCTCTCCATGACAATGGCATTGAGGTCATTCTGGACGTTGTTTTTAACCACACGGCAGAGGGCAACGAAAAAGGCCCTGTCTTCTGTTTCAAAGGACTGGATAATAATATTTATTATATGCTTACCCCTGACGGAAACTACTATAATTTCAGCGGCTGCGGCAACACCCTGAACTGCAACCATCCTATTGTGCAGCAGCTTATCCTGGAATGTCTCCGTTATTGGACAGTCAGCTATCGCGTGGACGGCTTCCGTTTTGACCTTGCCAGCATCCTGGGAAGAAATGTGGATGGTTCCCCTATGAATAATCCGCCTCTCTTAAAGAGCCTTGCATATGATCCCATCCTAAGCAATGTAAAGCTCATTGCAGAAGCCTGGGATGCAGGCGGCATGTATCAGGTCGGGAAGTTTCCCGCAAGCAGGCGATGGGCTGAGTGGAACGGACGGTACCGGGATGCCCTAAGAGGTTTTCTAAAAGGAGACTGCTGGCATTCCTATGATGCCGCATGGAGCATTTCCGGCTCCGGAGACTTATACGGCGGATTTCATGAAGAATCCTCCAATAATTATGCAGGCTACAATTCCTGTGTGAATTTTCTCACCTGCCATGACGGTTTTACCTTATATGACCTTTATTCCTATAATGAAAAGCATAACGAGGGCAATGGCTGGAACAATACAGACGGCTCCAATGATAATTTAAGCTGGAACTGCGGAGCAGAGGGAGAAACTAATGATCCCGAAGTTCTAAAGCTCAGATACCGCATGATCCGGAACGCATGTGCGGTTCTTATGTGCAGCCGGGGTACCCCCATGTTCCTTGCAGGGGATGAATTTGGAAATACCCAGTTCGGCAATAACAACGGATACTGCCAGGACAATGAAATCTCCTGGCTGAATTGGGATCTGCTTTATAAAAACAGAGATCTTTTTGAATTTTTTAAATTTATGATACAATATCGCCATTATCACCCTGTTATCCGCAGGAAGCTTCCGAATGCAGTCTGCGGAATGGAACCCCTCCATACCCACAATCTGAATGCGGAGGATCTCACCATTCCCGGTAACGCCAGAACCCTTTCCGTCAGCTTTGCAGGCTACGACAAAGATAAAGGGCAGGATGACCTGGTTTATGTTTCCGTAAATACCTTCTGGGAGGATGTTACCATTACCCTTCCAAATCTTCACGGCCGAGGTGCATGGTATTTAAGCGTCAATACCTACGGTGATGGCCAGGGCCGCTTCTGCTACCCCAGCGGCCAGGAAACCCGCATTGACGGTACGTTTATTATGCGTCCAAGATCTGTAGCTGTTTTTACTGGAAAAAGCTACTAAGAACAAGCAGGGAGCAACTACTCCAAAAAACAGCAACGGGAATGTTCCCACAAGAACATTCCCGTTAAATTTTAGCATAATCTTTATAAACTTGTCAGCAGTGTATTCCTCAGTTTTCTTGTCAGGGGAATGGTTCCTGCGTCTTTTCTCTGCTGCATCATCAGAATTGTCATCTGTTCCTTAGGGAAATTGGCAAAATAGCACCCAAGCCATCCGTCCCAGCCATATTCCTCTTCTCTCGAAAGACCGCTTGTCCTGCCTGTATCGCATACTCTGCGCATGAAATGGGAGTAGGTGTATCCTTCCAGGCCCACCCACTGTTCCAACGCTTTCTGCTGTTCCATATTAAGTCCTCCTGATGTAAGGAACCTTACAGTCTCTTTAGACATAATCCGGACGCCGTTCAGGCTTCCCCCATTAAGAAGCATCTGGGTAAATCTGGAATAATCATCAATGGTAGACACAAGACCTGCACCTCCGGACTCAAACGCAGGAGGCTGTTCCATTGTATGAGAAATCAGCAGATAATTTCCTGTATAGGGTTTCATGCTTCCCTTTTCTGCCATTTCATAAGCATTGGCAAGCCGATGCTGCTTTTCCTTTGGAACCCAAAAACCGGTATCTGCCATTCCCAGCGGAACAAACAGGTATTTATCCAAGAATTCTCCAAAACGCATACCGGAAACCTTTTCGATCACAGCCCCCAAAATATCAGCCGAAAGTCCATAACTAAAGGAACTGTCCGGATCATACGCAAGAGGGATCGACCCAATATGGTTTGCAAATTCCTCTGTAGTCACTGCCCTGTCCGTAAACATTTTATCCTGGCATTCCTGCAGATATTCTTCAATCATCCTGCCGGACAGGGTGTCCCCGCCCCCATAGGTAAGTCCGGAAGTCATATTCAAAAGATAATGACATGTAATAGGCTTTCCGGCAGGCCGGATTACGCCCTTATCTTCCACCTGCAGATTAGCAAATCCAGGCAAAAAATCTTCCACGGGCTGTCCCAAATCAAGCTTTCCCTGTTCCATTAAGATCATTGCAGCAGCTGCAGTAATGGGCTTGGTCATGGAATACATCCTGAAAATCGTGTCTCTTTTGATCTCACTTTTTTCCTCTATGCTTTTATATCCCCGATTTATATAAAAAAGCTCTTCATCCTCTTTCCTAATCAGCATGCTCATACCTGCTGTGGTTCCGTCCGCAATGGCCTCGTCAATCAGGCTTTGGATTTTTGCTTTTATTACTTCTTCCATCATCCCTTCTCCCTCTTTCAAAAATAATCTCCATAGTCTTATTTCCCGTCAATTCCAGACTGCGCGAATCAGGCTGGGAGCATCCTGCATAAAACAGGAATCTGCTTCCTTCCTCCCTTTCCATTCCATTTTCGTCCACGACTAAAAAAGCCCGCTCCGATACCGGAATCCTGACGGTTTTCTTTTCTCCAGGAGCAAGACGGACTCTGGAAAATCCGCACAGAACAGGATTCCTTGGAGCCAATGCACTGTCCAGGTTCTTCACATAAACCTGAACCACCTCATCCGTCTCCATCTCTCCCGCATTTTCTGCTTCCGCCTGAATAGCCACCCCTTTTTCCAAAGGCAGGACTTCTGCAGAAACCACCCTTACATTTCCGTAAGTCAGTCCATAGCCAAAAGGATACTGCGCAGCATGCTCCATATAGCGGTATGTCCTTCCCTTCATGGAATAATCTGTAAACTCAGGCAGTTCCTCCAAAGACTGATAGAATGTTACCGGAAGCTTCCCGGAGGGGGAATACTCTCCAAATAGGAGCTCCGCAGCAGCATATCCGCCCTGAGCTCCTGGATACCACAGCTGCAGCACTGCGTCAAAATGCTCCGCAGCAAACTTAAGGTCAATATCACTTCCTGACATCAGGCAAAGCACCACCGGTTTCCCGGTCTGTGCAACTGCCTCCATAAGCTCCCTCTGTACCTTGGGAAGCTCTAAATCTACTTTATCACCGGAAGCATAGCTGTTTCCTGTATCTCCTTCCTCCCCTTCCAGAGTCTCATCCAGTCCCACGCACAAAATCACCACATCGCTGTTCTCTGCCACGATTTTTGCTTCGGACAGACGATCCCCCGTATAAGCCAGATCCTCTGTTCTGTCTTTAAACAGCTGGCATCCTACGGAAGTATAAATCCGCACATCCTCACCCAGATAATCCTGAATGCCTTCCTGAATCGTCACATACCTGGACGCAGTCCCATGATAATTACCCATCAATGCAGCTCTGCTGTCTGCATTTGGCCCTATAATTCCAATCGTCTTCAGCTTATCTTTCTTAAGAGGCAAAATCCCATTATTCTTTAAAAGAACCATACTCTCCCTTGCAGCCTTGCGCGCAAGCTTCAAGTGCGCAGGGCTTTCCACTGCAGAATAGGGAATGGCATCATACTCGCTTCCATCGAACATCCCCAGCAGGTAACGCGTAGTAAACAACCGCACTGCTGCTTCCGAAATAGTTTCTTCCTTTATAAGCCCGTCCTCATACGCTTTCAGCACATGAAGATAGGTATTTCCGCAATTCAGATCACAGCCTGTATTTACAGCAAGGGCAGCAGATTCCTTTGGCGTTGCCGTGATCATATGATTTTCGTGGAAATCCCGGATTGCCCAGCAGTCCGAAAGAAAATGCCCCTGGAACCCCCATTCCTCTTTCAATATTTTCTGAAACGTGGGACTTGCACAGCTTGCCTCTCCGTTCACACGGTTATAGGCTCCCATCACAGCCTCCACGCCCCCTTCTTTTACAAGAGCCCTGAATGCAGGCAGATAGGTTTCGCACATATCCTTCTTATTTACCTGTGCATCAAACTCATGCCGCAGTGCCTCCGGGCCTGAATGAACGGCAAAGTGCTTTGCACAAGCCGCTGCCTTCATGGTTTCCCCATCGCCCTGAAGTCCTTTTACAAAGGCAACTCCAAGCCTGCCGGTGAGGTACGGATCCTCTCCATAGGTCTCATGCCCTCTTCCCCAGCGCGGATCCCTGAATATATTTACATTTGGCCCCCAAAAAGTCAGCCCCTTGTAAATATCCCTGTCTTCTTTCCCTGAATAAGCATTGTATTTCGCCCGTCCCTCTGTAGCAACAGCATCTGCAACTTCCCGTAATAGCTCCGGGTCAAAGGTTGCGCCAAGACCGATCGCCTGGGGAAAAATAGTTGCCTGACCTGCTCTCGCAACTCCGTGGAGACATTCATTCCACCAATTATACGCCGGAACACCCAGCCGCTTAATGGCAGGTGCATTATACCGCATCTGGCCTGCCTTCTCCTCCACAGTCATTTGGGCAACAAGAGCCTGTGCTTTTCTTCTAGCTTCTTCTCTCCTCATCTTTTTCTCAGCCTTTCACCGCACCAGTTGTTAAGCCTTCTACAATCTGATTACTGAATAGACAGTATACCATAACTGTAGGAGCAATTGCAATGATAATCGCTGCAAACATCTGCACATAATTTGTCGCATACGGCCCAACAAAATACGTCAGCGTGACAGGCAGCGTTTTCTTTTCCGAATCTGAAATAAATACCATTGCCAGAAGAAGCTCATTCCAGTTATTAATAAAAGTCATAAGGCCGGATACGAAGAAACCGGTTCTGCAAAGAGGAAGGGCAATTCTAAAAAAACACCTGTAAATTCCGCAGCCGTCAATTGCAGCAGCCTCAAACAATTCCCCAGGCATAGATTTAAAAAATCCGGTAAGAAGGAATATAGTCATCGGCAGGGAAAAAGTAATATAAGGAAGCATAAGCCCTATTCTTGAATTTGTCATCCCAAGCTTTGCAAAGCGTACAAACAAAGGAATCAAGATACAATGTACTGGAACCATCATACCAATTAGAAAGAATGTATGCATTCCTTCTGCAAATTTCCACCGCATTCTGCCAATGGCAAAAGCAGCCATTGCACCGAAAAACATGCTGATAAACAAGGTAACGCCGCAGACTAGGGCTGAGTTCAAAAGGGCCTTGCCCAATTTTCCCAGAGTCCAGGCCTCTGCATAATTGGCAAGCTGCATTGCTTTGGGAAAAGCGAATGGAGCTGCCATCAGCTCCGCATTGTCTTTTAACGAAACAGAAAGCATCCACAAAAGGGGTGCGATATAAATCACTGCCAGGATAACCAGAATCACATAAACAGCTATGACCACTGGGCTTAGTTTCTTACTATGTTTTTTTACTGTTATCTTTTCACCCATACTTCGTCCCTCCTATGCTTCATATGTTTCTACTTTAATGACCTTTTTTACAAGCAGCGTTACCACAAGGCACAAAATCAGCAGAATTACGGAAATTGCACTGGCATAACCATATTTAAAATAATCAAATCCTTCTGCGTAAAGCTGTGTTGCAAGCACCTCTGTCCTGTGGTTCGGCCCGCCCTGGGTCATATTATAGACCAGGTCGAAAAATTTCAGAGAGCCAATGCAGTTCAAAGACAGGGATGTTACGATCATCGGCTTTACCAGGGGCATGGTAATATAGCGGAATGCCTTCACCTTTGATGCACCGTCAATATAAGCTGCTTCATACACATCCCTGGAAATACCGGTAATCTGTGCCATATAAAGCATCATATTCTGTCCCACGTACTGCCACAAAGCCACAAATGCAATGACCCACATGGGGAGGACAATAAAACCCTTGGATTCCATCAGCCACATGGGGCCTTTGATCCCGAATTTAGCTAAAAACTGGTTAAGACCAATCTTGGGATTAAACATAAATGCCCACAAAAGACCAAGTGCGGCTGAAGAAAGTACGCATGGAAGATAATAAATATTTTTAAAAACATTGCGTCCTCTTGGTATATTCGTTAAAAATACAGCTAACATAAGGCCTACCACCTGCTGGCTTATTGCAGAAAATATCATAAAGAAAATAGAGTTTTTCAAGGCAATCCTAAAGGTTGCATCCTTAAAAAGCAGTTTCTTATAATTTGCCAGTCCTGTGAATTTCGGCGGGGTCAATGCTGCATAATCACAAAAGGAATAATATACCATCTGAAAAATAGGAATTACCAGAATCACCACAAACATCAGAAACGCTGGGGCAATAAAAATAAAAATGGCTTTTTTGTTTCGTAAAATCTTATCCATAACTGCTCCTTTCCTGTTTTGTCACGTCTTTGAATGGAAAAGGCCGCTGGCAAACGCGGCTTACCTCCGTTTTTGCAGCGGCCTTTTCCTATTTATCCTTTATGGATTTTTTATTCTTATTCCCAAACATTATCCTCATAGAATGTCTGTACAGTCTGGAATGCTTCTTCCGGAGTCTGATTTCCAAGGAAAACGTCAACCATAGCGTTGTCGAAGCAGTCACCGGCTTCTACAGATGCCAGAGATTCATTATAGAATCCAAAAGTACCGGTTGCATTTGCCATAATATCCTGAACATATTTCAGCTGTGCAGGAGCTGCTTCATAATCAATCTCAATATCCTTGATGATCGGGAACTTGCCGCCAACTTCTGCTGTGTATTTCTGAGCTGTTTCATCTGTAAACATCTTCATCAGAGCAATGACTGCATCCTGATGTTCTGTTGTGGAGCTCATAAGCAGGTTGTCTGTTTTTACGATCATACGGTTAGGGTCATTTGCGCCTTCAATGCCAGGGAACTGGAATACGCCGCATTTGGACTCAAATTCAGGATTGCTTCCATTAATCTGAGCAATTGCCCAGGAGCCCTGGATCAGCATTGCAGCTTCACCGTTGTAGAGATTTGCAGTTGCCTGATCGTTGGAATCGCCTGCTGCAGTTTCCTGGAAATACTGAGACAATTCTTTCAATTTTTCTCCTGCTGCAACACAGGCTTCATCTGTCCAGTTTGCTTCGTGGGAAGCAATGGCATTCAAATCTACGCCCTGACGGTCACAAAGATAACCGGCTACCATAGAAAGACACCATGCAGTACCTGCGGAACAGGAAATAGGGGTATAGCCTGCATCCTTGATCTTCTGGCATACTGCAAGCAACTCATCATAAGTTGTAGGAACTTCTACGCCTGCTTCTTCAAAAATCTCTGTATTGTAATATACACATGCTGCTGCAAAATTGGTTGGAATCGCCATGATCTTTCCGTCATAAGTCATTCTCTCGAAAATACCGTCTGTAAAGGTTGCATACCAGTCAGCTTCCTGATTGGTAAGAATATCTGTCAGATCTGCCGCTGCGCCTGCATTTACATATACATCCATGTTCGGGCCGGGATTGCAGATGTAGCAGTCCGGTGTCTGTCCTGCTGCAATAAGTGCATTTAATTTTCCGTCATACTCTTCCAAATTAGTGGTAATTGGTGTTACATGATATTTTCCCTCATACTCTGTATTGTAACGGTCAATGATTTCTTTATAACCCTTTGTAATCAAATCCTCTGTTGCTTCCAGGTCATCCCAGAACATCCATGTGATTTCCTCTGCATCATCTGCATGCACAGTTACTGCTGCGCCGGAAAGCATTCCCATAGCCATAGTCATTGTCAGCGCTGCTGAAATCCATTTTTTCTTACTCATAATGATCCTCCTTTACCTTTCCTGTTCCATGTTGTTTTTGATGAATTAATGATAACAAAATAAATTGTTTTTATCTTTATAATTATTGTTTTCTAATTCCTAATTATTGCTTTCTTCATTTCTCCATTGTCAATTTTGAACAATAGATATTACCATGTTTGGCGAAAAATCAACTACTCTTTTTTAATCCAGCTCTCATCCATTTTGCATTTATACCAATTTTTACAAACATTTTTCTTATTTTTGTGGTATGATGGACATATGAACGCCGCAACTTTTATATATTGTTCAACTGTCTTTTTTTAACAAAGGAGGAAATTGTATATGATCGAGAATCTGAAAGGAATACATGAAACCGTTAACTATAAAACCGATATGGAGATCTGTCTTTATAATAATAATGAGGCAGAAGATTATCCCCCGCACTGGCATATTCCTTTCGAACTGATAATGCCCATAGCCAACCACTACCGGGCAAAATGCGGTGACAAAGATTTTTTTCTGCGGGAATCCGACATTCTTATCATTGGCCCCGGGGTCATTCATGAGCTTTTTGCGCCGGATCACGGAGAACGGATAATCTTCCAGTCCAGCCTCTCTTCTATTGCTTTAAATGAACTTGATGTACTGTCTTCTATCATAAATCCCGCCATCCTTATTACGCCTGAAGAATATCCCCAGATTCACGAAGAGATCCGTCAGCTTATGTTAAAGATCAAAGCAGAGTTTGCCCATGCCCTTCCCTACAGCGGTACATTGGTTTGCTCCCACTTCCTGAAAATTCTTGCCGAGGTGGGACGAAACCAGGTAGAAATCATCCAGCAGAATTTTGACGCAAAAAACAGCACGCAAAAAGAATATATGGAGAAATTTCTTTTTGTTACCAATTATATTAATGAGCACTTTATGGAAGAGCTGACTTTGGAGCAGGCTGCTTCCCTTGCCGGTTTCAGCAAATACCATTTCACAAGGCTGTTCAGGCAGTACGCAGGCACTACCTTCTATAAATACCTGAACCACAAACGTATCGCCCACGCCAAAAACCTCCTGTTGGATCCGGGTCTTTCTGTTACGGACGTTGCTTTACAGTCAGGCTTTTCCAGTATTTCCGCATTCCTCCGCATGTTCCGCCTGGCCAATAACTGTACACCCACGGAGTTCCGTAAAATGCACGATTAAAAAAAGACATTCCTTCTCTTCCTATAAGAGGAGAAATGTCTCTATCCTATCCTCATCTTCGTCTCAGCCAGGAAATAAAAGATATCACCACAAAAGCAATTATGATGATAGGCAGCATAGTTCCAATCACGAAGAGCAAACCAATAATCACAAGAGCTGCTATAGCGATTACCGCAGCCTTCCCATACCATGCAGTCAGATCCAGATGAACGCTTCTGTGCTTCCCTCTTCCAGGTTCCCTATCGCTTTGGTATATTTGGTCTTGTGCCCCGGGGCTGACATACTCTTCATAAATGCCAGATCCAGCCTGCGGATCCGTATCAAGGATCGTCTTGGCAATGAGGCGGGGATCCCCCAATTCATTCAGGACTTCCTCCTCGCTGCGCCCCTTGCCCATTTGTTCTTCTATATAATTCCGGTAGTAACTCACATGCCCGGACGCCTTCCCCTCTGGGATCTGCCCCATTAGCTGCTCTCCCAATATTTCCAAAAATTCGGCTTTACTCATCTTGCTTTCTCCATTCACCTGATTTCATAGTTTATGTTATGGTTTATTCTAACATACTCCCCGGATATAACAATCACTGAAATTATAAAATTTTTATGAAAATCCACTGCTGTTTGTTTATATAGCAAAATGACCAAAAAATCTCCAAAATGTTTTACAAAAAAGAATCCGTTAAAATATTGACAAATCCTTTTCCAGGTGTTAAAATCCAGATAACAATTAAAAAATCACTGGTGACTGACGGAACAGTGGAGTATACCACAGGGGAATCAGTGATTTGCTTCAGCCGACCGTCTGGGCAGTATTTGATTTTATCAGATACTGCTTTTTTTGTACCCATTTTCCAGGGTACCCGGCTGTTTTATTGTGCATCAAGAAAGGAGAAAAAACCATGGGATTCAAAAGTGACATTGAAATTGCACAGGAGTGCGAAATGCTGCCAATTACCGAAATTGCAGCAAAGGCAGGTATCGATGACAAATATCTGGAGCAGTATGGTAAGTACAAAGCAAAAATCGACTACAATCTGTTAAAGGATTCCGACAAAGAAA
>CAMNTH010000040.1 GCA_946557785.1 uncultured Blautia sp. | reverse complement strand
GCTGAAGCACAGTCCGAGACAGAAAAAGAACAGTCTCCTCATGAAGACTACTTTGCAGAGGGATACAATATTGCCAGTGAAAGAACCTGTACACAGTATAATGCAGGATTTGTACAGAAACGTACGTACCATATCAAAGGTACTGTTTGGGAAGATCTCAACATGGACGGAATCAGAAATGAGAACCAGTTCTTAGGAGAAATTCCGGTTATCCTGGAACGTCTGTATTACCTGGATAATGCATGGTATGAGATGGATGAGGAAACCTTTGAAAGAGCCATCACGGATAAAAACGGAAATTACTCTTTTGACGGTCTGGAACTGTTTGGAGAAATGGACGGAGCAGAGGTTCTGTATGGCTACCGGGTAAAACTGGAAAGCCTGCCAGCGCAGTATGCAGTTACTTCTTACCAGACAGGTGAAGGCAAAGAAGACAGCGACTATAATGAATCTACAGGATATTTGGAACAAGAAGGTACCCTGATCGTTCTTGCGGAACGTGCAGAGAAAAATACGCCGGATCTTTATAATATCAATGGTTACAATATTGTTTGGGGAGATCACCTGGAAGATTTGGATGCAGGACTTGTTCATTATGGAGTGGGAAGCATCACAGCGCTTGTCTTTGACGATCAGAATTATGATGGACTTCGTACTGAATCCGAAGATGCAAAGGGTAAGTCTGTGAAAGAACCGATTATTTCTCAGACAGAAGTGATCCTGGAACAGTATTACTTTGACACTAAAGAGAAAATCTGGGAATATGCAGGAGATTTGAAGAGTCAGAAGAATGAAGACGGTATCTGGAATTTCCGGGAACTTAGTACAGTTTATAACCACGATGGAGAAATTTGTCTGGCAGGATACAGATGTAAGATTAATATGTCGATGATTCCGGAAGGGTATACTCCTGGTAAATACCACATGCTGGGCAAAGTGCTGAACAGCAGCCTTCCATTAACTGGAAGTGAAGACTACCGTTATCTGACGGATATCCTGATTCTTGCAGAGGAAGCAAATGAATCGTCTCAGCCAGAGAATGTGATCACAGCAGACGGAAAAACCTACGATACTCTTTTGGAAACTGAGATTCCCGAAATCGGGGCAGGACTTACCGCAGTTGAGTATGGTGTGATCAGCGGCTGTGTATGGAATGACAAGAATTATAATGGACTGAGGGACCGCTTCAGCGATGAAGAAGGAAAGGAGACAGAAGAGCCTGGTATCCGGGGGATGAAATTGAAGCTGAATCCGTATTTTTATGCGGACAAAGGGGAATGGAAGCCGTTGGATACTAAGAAATATGAAGGCTATGAGCTGACGGCTGTTACAGACAATAAGGGCGATTACAGATTTGAACATGTAAGGTCTTATGTGGAAATGAACGGCCGGAGGTATCTTGTTTCCTATCAGGTAGAGATGCTCACAGATATTGCGCCGCTGGAATATGCAGCTACAATTGCTGTAAAGGATGGCGAAAAAATGGGCAGTGATCTGAATCCGGATACCATGCTTCTTGGCAAAGCAGATGAGTACATCATTCCTGCAAAGCAAATAGAAGCAGACGAATTAGAAGAGCAATACGGTTCGGAAGATCTTGGAAATCAAAAGGCTCTTTTGATAAAAAACAAGCTTGGATTCTTTGACATCAATAAGGTTGAGGAAGAAGAGGAGCGCTGCGCCGGACTGACCAGATTTGAGGAAGGCTCAGTCAGCGGACGAATCTGGAAGGATGACAATTACAATGGTATCATGGATGCCAAAGAGAAGGGGCTGAAAAACATAGAGATCCGATTGACCCGCTTCTATCTGGATAAGAAGGGAAGCTGGCAGGAAGACAAAACCTTTGAAGGAGAGACAGTCTTTACAGATGCAGACGGGAACTATGTATTCAAAGACAAGGATACCTATGTTTACAAAGATAGCGCCTACTATCTGGCAGGCTATAAGGCAGATATCCCTGCCTTGCCGGATGGCAGCATTTATGCGCAGACTCTTTATCATCAGCCAACAGACGGCCGGAACAGCGATCTGAAGAATGGCGCACTGACGGAAGACGGGGAATATATTATTCTTGCAGACAGCAGCAAAGCCTCACCATCAGGCAGCTTCTATGAAATAGAATACCTGGATTATGTCTACGAGCTGGCAGCAGTACAGAGCCAGAGCGAGTATGACGGAGGATTTACCAGGTACCCATTATCCAATATTGCAGGAACGGTCTTTAATGACCTGAACTATGATGGAATCCTGAATCAGGATGAGGAAGATTCTATTCAGAAAATGGAGGATAAGAAGCTTATTATTACTGCAAAAGGCTTCTACTATGACGGTGGCTGGAAGCCATATCATAGCTTTTCTTATGAGTTTGCAGAAGAACCCAAAGATGGAAGCTTCCAGATAGAAGTCCCCACAATGTTTACAGTAGATGGGAAAAATTATCTGGCAGGATACCAGCTCTTTGTAAATGTGATGCCGAAAGGCTGTTATATGACCCGGTATCTGGTGAATGGCGGAGACGGTACAGACAGTATGCTGACCTGGGATGGGGAGGCATACAGACTGGATGCATCCGGTGCTGAAGATAAAAATGAGGAAATCCTGGAAGGCATGATAATTGCAGCAGCTCCTGCAGATGCAGCTTCCCTGGAGGGGAATCTTAATGTACAAAAGGGCTATGACCTTGCACTTGGACGTACTCTTGACCGCTATAATGCAGGATATGTTTCTGATGTGCAGCATCACATCAGCGGTACTGTCTGGAGAGATGAAGACCATAATGGTATTGCGGATGAAGATAAGCCTCTGGAAGGAGCTGAAGTCTTTTTGGAACGTCTCTCTTATACAGAGGGACAGTGGAATGAAGAGACGGAAACCATTGCATCTGCTGTCACGGATGAAAATGGAGGGTATATTTTCCACGATCTGCCGCTTTTCGGTTATGCAGGAGATGTAAAGGTATTGTACGGCTACCGGGTGAAGATAGAAACCCTTCCAAACGGTTATGCTGTAACGGAGTATCGTGTCAATAACGGAGAAAAGGACAGCGACCTGAATCAAAAGACAGGATACCTGGAAGATGAAGAAGCTCTGATCATTCTGGCAGATAAAGCTGACGATACCATTGCAAAGCTTTACCGGATCGGGGATTACAATATTTCCTACGGACATTCCAGAGAGGAACTTGACGCAGGCCTTATCCCTTATGGAACAGGCAGGATAGAGGGTACCGTCTTTGAGGATGAAGACGGGGAAGGTATATTTGATAAAAACGAAAATACAGTAGGGGAAGCGGCTGTCTATCTGGATTATGCAGTGACAGACAGTGAAACCGGCGCTGTTACATTCGTAGAAGTAAAGCAGGCCAGGACAGATGAGAGAGGAAGATTTGTATTTGCTGACCTTCCTATTCTGGATGAGAATAATGAGCCTTACCAATACAGGCTGCGGATGAAGAAGCCTGGAGACAGAGATTTTACAAAAGTATATCCTTTTGAGATTTTTGGAAAGACGAAGGTCAATATTCTCGGGGAGGCATCGCCTGAGGACGGAATATCAGACCCGGATATGGCTCTGACTGAAACCATCACTCTTGCACAGACAAGTGAAGAGGAAAACGTTTATCAGCTTCAGTGGAAGACAGAAGGTTATGAGCATACCAACATTTATCTGGGATATCGTGCTGCTGTTCCTCCGGAACCTACGCAGACAATTACTCCAAGCCCTACCCATGTTCCAAATCACCAGGGCGGCGGAAACTTTACTGACGGCAGTGAAAACCCTGCTGATGGAAACGAAGGCTTTACCGATGGAAGTGAAAGACTTACTGATGGCTCACTGATCAAGACAGGGGACGATACGGAGATTATGTATCTCCTTCTCCTGCTTGCAGGTTCCGCACTGACGGTGCTTTTGGCAGCCAATTTTAGAAAGAGAAGAAAGGAATAGGATTAAGGGGGATTTTCCCCCTTAATCTTGTGTTAGGTCTTATGAGCAAAAAGAAAAAAATCGCAGGAATTGCCGC
Organism: uncultured Blautia sp.; assembly: GCA_946557785.1. Lineage (GTDB taxonomy): Bacteria > Bacillota > Clostridia > Lachnospirales > Lachnospiraceae > Blautia_A. Next base: position 8,411 of record CAMNTH010000040.1, on the reverse strand, counting down.
AGCACTTTGTATCGCAGGAGCCGCCGCCGTTTGGCTGATCCTGCCAGGGAATTCTCCGAAAGAGGAAAATAGAAGGCTGATCTACCAGGCTGATCCCCAAATGGCAGGCAAACAGGAGGGGAAAGATATGGAGACTCTTTCCATTGGTGTATCCTCCGGAGTTTCCGGCATCCATCCCTACCAGAATGACGATGAAACCATGCAGGTGCTTTTAAGGCTGGTTTATGAGCCTCTGCTGCTGATTCGAAGTGACGCATCCATAGAATACAGGAATGCCAAAGAAATTGTGTTTAAGGAACAGGGAAAGCAGGCTGCTGTGGAGGTTAATACAGGAAAGTGCTTTAGTGATGGTACAAAGCTGGATGCAGACATAATCCTTGCGTCCTATGAATGGTTTTTAAACGGGGATACCTCTTATGGGGGGATTGTCAGCCGTATTGAAAGCATTGATAAGGTTGATGATCAGACTTTAATTGTTACCTTTTATGAGGCAGATCCGGACAATATGAAGGTCTTTTCCCTTCCGATTGTTTACGATGCGGATAAAGTTAGTGAAAAAGGTTCTACTTTTCTGGGAACAGGGCCATACAGGATAGATTTTCTGGCACCTTATCAGGATGTAATACTTGCCGGAAATGAGGCCTTTCAGGAAAAAGGAAGGACCGGGGATGAAAATGCAGGCTTAGAAGCTGGCTATTCAAAGATTATAATCGGTCAGATAGACTACAGTAAGCTTGATGAGATCCTGGAAGCGCAAAAGTATGATATGTTCTATATAGATAAAGAAGAAATGGCTCAGAAAGTAAAAGAAAGCAATGCCTATGATATTTATGAGACCGGCAGTGAAACGGGCTATTATCTGATTTACCATATGGAAGAGAGAGCCGGCCGCGGGGTAGCAGGACTATGCCGGGATCAGGATTTGTGGAAGGATATTTCCATACAGGGGATATGGTCCAACGGAATTCTTTCTCCATATATGCAGGAACCTAATTACTATTCTTCTATAGAAAAAGGGAGTCTTGATGAAATCCGGAATGTAAACATTGTTCACGGCTTTGACGGAGCTTCCATGGGAATTTATGAAAAGCTTTCGGCCATGCTGTCTAAGGAAGGAGTGGAGTGTCAGGAAACAATGGCGGACACAACAGTCCTTGCAGGCGCCAAGGAGGATATTCTTATTTATTATGGCAGCTATAAGGATGCTGTAAGCGATGCACAGATATCTGCTTTTTATGAGCTGAATAAAGAAATAAAAGCGGAAGACTTTTATGGAAAACTGGAGCAGTATCTGACCTCCGTAAATCTTATGACCCCTCTTACCAAAGATACTGTCTGGACGGCCTTTCTCTCAGGCAGGGACACGATGGACTTCTTCCGGTAAAGGATGGCATGTGCATGACGGATACGAAGACGGAGAAACGAAACAGGAGACGGATAAATGGCCGTCTCCTGTTTCGCTGTGCGCTTGGGACACACAGATAATATAAAAGGAAAGTATAATAAAACAGACGTTATACCTTGGAATAACCGAAGCCGTTAACAATTGCATCCAGCTTCTGTTTATTCCTGCAAAGGGGACAGTCATGCACACGGTAGGTTTCATAATTCGGAATGTCCTTCTGCTGGAAAATAGAATGTACCGGAAGCTGTGCAACACTGCTGACTGCACTGAAAATGGCTGCAACTGCGCGTATCTTGCCTCCGTAATAAAGAATGCTGGACACAGCGCGGGAAAGGGTTTCACCTGTAGTTACGGAACCATTGAGGATCAGGACGTTTTTATTGGTGATCATCATCTGAACATTGTCGCGGAAGATCATCTGCCCCACATGATTATATTCCGGGGAGGTGATGTAAATGGTCTGGTGGGCATTCATGGAAAGAACCCCTGCTTTCGTCAGCTCTTCTGCAAGATAGGCACCTACAACCTCAAGCCCGTCCATACAGACAATAGTATCAATGGGAACGCTTGCCTCGTAATTACGGGAAAGCTCCTGTGCAATGCTCCTTGCCTCGGAGCACCGGGATTTCATGGTAGTGATATCCAGATAGTGGGTAATATGCGACTGTGGTGTTGCATAATGTCCGGGATAAACTTTGAGCTGGATTCGATGGTTATTACGGGAATGGATTTTGAACATTTTCGTTTCCATATGGCAGCCTCCTTTTCCTTTTGAATAAAATAATTATACCATTAGATTACTGTTTTTGGAAAGAAAAATATAGAAAATATACAAAAAAATATAAAAAATTCAGAGTAAATTATACAGAATGAGAAATGAGATAAATTCAGAGTGGCTTCGGTGATGTTTTGATGTTACAATAGAAAAATCGGAAGAAAAGGAGAGGGCATATGACACTGGCACAGTTAAGATATGCCATTACTGTGGCAAATTCCAATTCTATGAATGAGGCGGCTAGAACTCTTTTTATCTCCCAGCCCAGTCTTTCAGCGGCTGTGAAGGAGCTGGAGGAGGAAATCGGGGTGGAGCTTTTCAGGCGGACTAACAGAGGGATTTCCGTGACGCCGGAGGGAGAGGAATTTTTGGGCTATGCCCGCCAGGTAGTGGAGCAGTATGAGCTGATTGAAACAAAATATATTTCCAAAGAGCAGGCAAAGAAGAAATTCAGCGTATCTACGCAGCATTATACTTTTGCAGTGAATGCTTTTGTGGAACTGGTGAAGCAGTTTGGAATGGATGAATATGAGTTTGCCATTCATGAAACCAAGACTTATACGGTTATTGAGGATGTAAAGAACTTTAAAAGTGAGATAGGGATCCTTTATCTGAATGATTTCAACAGTAAGGTACTGACAAAGCTGTTTCATGAATTTCAGCTGGAGTTTCATGAGATTTTGAAATGCAGTATTTATGCATATATATGGAAGGGACATCCTCTGGCAGAAAGGGAGGAGATTACCCTTGAGGAACTGCGGGAGTATCCTTGTCTGTCCTTTGATCAGGGTGGATATAATTCCTTTTATTTTGCAGAGGAGGTTTTGAGTACCTATGAGTATAAAAGGCTGATAAAAGCAGATGACAGGGCTACAGTGCTGAACATGATGGTTGGACTTAACGGGTATACTCTTTGTTCCGGGATTATCTGCGAGGAACTGAATGGTACGGATTATTGTGCTGTAAAACTGAAATCAGATGAGATAATGTCCATTGGTTATCTGGTGAGGAAGGGCGTTACTATTAGTCCTTTAGGACAGAGATACTTAGAGGAGATTTCCAGATATAAGGACAAAGCTCTTCGGTAATGTGAAGTTTCAAGCCTGTTATAGAAAAAAACTATAACTAGCTGTAATTTTTATGAATTGTACTTTTGCGGAAAATAGTGATATAGTATATCAAGTCAAGAGAAAACTTAGAGGTGAAGACATGTCTGGAATTGTAATTGAAAATGTGTGCAAAACCTTTCTGGCTAAGGACGGAACGGTAGAAGCATTAAAAAATGTCAGCCTGACCATTGACTCCGGCGATATTTATGGAATTATAGGAATGTCAGGTGCTGGCAAGAGCACCCTGGTGCGCTGTATGAACTTCCTGGAAGTGCCCACAGAAGGAAGGGTGATGATAGACGGTATGTCCCTTGGGGACTTTTCCGAAAAGGAATTAAGGAAGCAGAGAGAAGACATTGGAATGATCTTTCAGCACTTTAATCTTCTCATGCAGAAATCGGTTTTAGAAAATGTGTGTTTTCCGCTGTACATACAGGGGCAGAAAAAACCTGAAGCCAGGAAGCGTGCTGCAGAGCTTTTGGAAATCGTAGGGCTGAGTGATAAACAGAATGCGTACCCAGCCCAGCTTTCCGGAGGACAGAAGCAGAGGGTCGCCATTGCAAGGGCTCTGGCTTCTGACCCAAAGATTCTTCTTTGCGATGAGGCCACCAGTGCCCTTGACCCGCAGACAACTTCTTCAATTCTGGAACTTCTACAGGATATTAACAAGCAGTTTGGAATTACCATTGTGATCATCACCCATCAGATGTCTGTGGTGCGTGAGGTCTGCAATCATGTGGCGATCATGAAAGAGGGAGAGGTTGTGGAAACCGGACTTGTTTCGGAAATTTTCAGCAATCCCCAATCTCTAGTTGCCAGGGAGCTGATAAGTAAGGATAAAGGTTCTGATACGGAGAACAGCAGGACTGCTACCCAGCCGCTGATCAAGAGCGGAGAGATTATACGAATCGTCTTTTCTGAGAATTCTGCTTTTGAACCGGTAATTGCCAATTTGATCCTTACTTTTAGAGAGCCGGTAAATATTCTTCGGGCAGATACCAAGAATGTGGGCGGCGTGGCAAAAGGTGAAATGATACTGGAATTTGCAAAAGGAAGCACCAATGTGGAAGCAATGAAGGCCTTCCTTAAGGAGAGAGGACTTGCAATAGGGGAGGCGATAGGTTATGTGGACTGAAGAAGTAATTAATATGATCATTAAGGGCATTGGCGAAACCCTGTATATGACGGTTGTTTCTACAGTACTGGGGTATTTGTTCGGCCTTCCCCTGGGAGTGCTGATGACAGTTTCAGACAAGGATGGATTAAGACCTAATGCAGCTCTCTATAAGATGCTGGATGTGATCGCAAATATTACCAGAAGTATTCCGTTTTTGATCCTGCTGATCTTGATTCAGCCCTTCACCGCTTTTGTGGTAGGAAAGAGCTACGGCTCTACGGCGACTATTGTGCCTCTGGTTGTGGCTGCCATTCCGTTTATCGGCAGAATGGTGGAGTCTTCCCTGAAAGAAGTGGATAAGGGTGTGATAGAGGCTGCCAGATCCATGGGAGCAAGTGATATGAGAATCGTGATGAAGGTACTTCTGGTGGAGGCAAGAACCTCCCTGATCACAGGGGGCACCATTGCTATTGGAACGATTCTCGGATATTCCGCTATGTCGGGTACGGTAGGCGGAGGCGGACTGGGAGACATTGCTGTTCGTTATGGTTATTTCAGATATGATATGGGGATCATGATCGTCACAGTAATTCTTCTCGTTTTGCTGGTACAGGTGTTTCAGACGGTGGGCATGGCTATTGCAAACCGTTTAGATAAAAGAAAATAATTTAAAAATGGAGGATTTTATTATGAAAAAATTACTAGCAGCAGTATTAACAGGTACTTTAGTGGCAAGTGCATTCAGCTTCAATGTGTTTGCAGAGGAGAACAAAACCATCACTGTAGCAGCATCCGCTACCCCTCATGCAGAAATTCTGGAGCAGGCCAAAGTTCTTCTGGAAGAGCAGGGCTATGAACTGGAAGTAACCGTATTTAATGATTATGTTCAGCCAAACTTGGTAGTAGAGAGCGGAGATTTCGATGCAAACTACTTCCAGCACATTCCGTATCTGGACAGCTTTAACGAAGAAAAAGGAACCCATCTTGTAAATGCAGGCGGCATCCATTACGAGCCGTTCGGTATTTATCCGGGAACCAAGACAAGCCTGGATGATATTGAAGAAGGAGATACCATTGCAGTACCAAACGATACCACTAACGAAGCAAGAGCACTTCTGCTTCTTCAGGACAACGGCATCATTACCCTGAAAGATGGCGCAGGACTGACAGCAACTGTAAACGATATTGCAGAGAATCCTTACAATGTAGAAATCGTTGAGCTGGAAGCAGCCCAGGTTGCACGTGTGGCAAAAGAAACCGCGTTTGTGGTATTAAACGGCAACTATGCTCTGGAAGCAGGTTATTCTGTTGCAAACGATTCCCTTTCCTACGAAAAATCTGATTCTGAAGCTGCAAAAACTTATGTAAATGTAATTGCAGTAAAAGAAGGAAACGAAGAGAGCGAAGGAATCAAAGCTTTAGTTGATGTTTTGAAATCCGATGAGATTAAAGACTTCATTAATGAAACTTATGACGGCGCTGTAATTCCTTTTGAAGAAGCAGAATAATCGGAAAATCCTGCTGACAAGGAGAACTGCGGTCAAAAACATAAAGAAAATCCAGCCTGAGCTTTCAAAAGCCCAGGCTCTTTTTCTCTTTTTTATAGCACTAATTAAGGACTATAGCATTAATTAAGGAGCGATTACGTTACAGATATGGAAAAGGATTTGACAAAAGGAAATATTACAGTTTCAATGCTGCAGTTTGCGCTGCCCCTTATAGCAGGGAATCTGCTGCAGCAGTTTTATAATGTGGCAGATACATTGATCGTAGGAAAGTTTCTGGGCGCCGGGGCGCTGGCAGCAGTAGGCTCTTCCTATACGCTGATGACATTCCTCACATCTATTCTTTTGGGGCTTGCCATGGGGTGCGGAACATTCTTCTCCATTCTTTATGGCGCAGGAAACAAGGAAAAGCTGAACAGAAGCATTTTTACATCTTTTCTGCTTCTTGGAATCGTGAACACAGCAATGAATATATTCTTATTTGTGAATATCGACTGGCTTATGGGACTGTTAAATGTCCCGGAGGAGATCTACCAAATGATGCGGGAATACCTTTTTGTAATTTTCATGGGCATAACCGCAACATTCCTTTATAACTTTTTTGCATCAGTGCTCCGCTCCATTGGGAATTCCTTCTGGCCAATGATCTTTCTTGGAACAGCAGCCATACTGAACGTAATCCTTGATCTATTGTTTGTAATCGTATTTAAAATGGGAACAGCAGGCGCAGCAGCAGCCACCGTAGCCGCCCAGTATCTGTCCGGCTTCGGACTTGCAGCCTATACATGGTTTCTTTGTCCAGAACTCCGCCCAAAGAAGCGCCACAGAAAGATCACGCCGGACATCGTAAAGGAACTTTCTCAGTTTTCCATATTAACCTGCCTGCAGCAGTCTGTAATGAATTTGGGAATCCTTATGGTACAGGGGCTGGTGAACAGCTTTGGCACAGTGATCATGGCTGCCTTTGCTGCTGCGGTCAAAATAGATTCCTTTGCCTATATGCCTGTGCAGGATTTTGGAAATGCCTTTTCTACGTTTATTGCCCAAAATCATGGGGCAGGAAAAAAAGACCGGATCCGCAAAGGGATCAAAAGCGCAGTCATTACTTCAACCTTTTTTTGCATTGTAATCTCTGTAGCTGTGGTTTTGTTTGCAAAGCAGCTGATGCTGATTTTTGTGCATCCGGAAGAAACACGGATTCTGGCAGAAGGGATGCGGTACTTACGCATAGAGGGAGTCTTTTACTGCCTGATCGGATGCCTTTTCCTTTTATACGGCTATTACCGGGCTATGGGAAATCCGGGTATGTCCCTGATCCTTACGATAATCTCCCTGGGCACCAGGGTGCTTCTTGCCTATCTTCTTTCTGCAAACCCTGTTTTTGGGGTAACCGGAATCTGGATTTCTGTTCCTATCGGTTGGTTTTTGGCGGATGCTGTAGGATTTGGGAGAATGGCTTGCAAAAAGTTTCATAAGAAAATATAATTTAACTGAAAATGGAGGGAGGAGTGCGTTGATGACAACGAAAAATAGAAATAATGGGGCGATGATAAAGGAGACTTTGATTCTTACCGGGGCTGTGGCAGTTATTGCGGCGGCAGTGTACTTTTTCCTTGTGCCCAGCCACACGTCTATAAGCAGTATTTCCGGTCTTGGTATTGTGCTTTCTAATTTTATACCATTGCCCCTGTCTGCAATTACAATGCTGCTGAATATTATACTTTTAATTATCGGCTTTTTTACCTGCGGAAAGGAATTCGGGGTAAAGACCGTTTATACAAGTATCATGCTTCCTTTATTTATTGGCCTTTTTGAGAAGCTGTTTCCGGATTTTGTCTCTGTGACAGAAAGTCAGGAATTGGATGTTCTCTGTTATATTTTGGTAGTCAGCGTAGGACTGAGTATTCTTTTTAACAGGAATGCTTCTTCCGGAGGACTGGATATAGTCGCAAAAATTATGAACAAATATCTTCATATGGAGCTTGGCAAGGCAATGTCTCTTTCCGGAATGTGCGTGGCTATTTCGGCGGCGCTTGTATATGACAAAAAATCTGTAGTACTAAGTATTCTTGGAACGTATTTTAATGGCATGGTTTTGGATCATTTTATTTTCGGCCAGAATATTAAGCGCCGTGTGTGTATTATTACAAAGAAGGAGAAGGAACTGCGCAAATTCATTGTGGAAGACCTTCACAGTGGGGCAACGGTCTATGAGGCTATTGGCGCTTATAATATGGAAAAACGAAATGAGATCATTACAATTGTGGATAAGGGTGAGTACCAGAAGCTGATGAACTACATAAACCGTGAGGATCCTCAGGCATTCATCACAGTGTATAATGTGTCAGAGATGAGGTATCAGCCTAAACGCTGAAAGATGAGTATGCAGTTTTTACTGTCAAGATAAATGTATGATTTTTACTTGACAAGACAAGGGGTTTTTTGTATAATCCTGTTTTTGACAGTTGAGTAGAGCAAAACACCTCGCAACCCCAGTACT
>CAMNTH010000039.1 GCA_946557785.1 uncultured Blautia sp. | reverse complement strand
ATGTATGTAGTTTTGAAGATACAGTATAGAAAACAGCTGCGAGGCTGTTTTTTTTTGTACTGTTAAAACTGTCCCCTAAAAAAAGAATAAAATTGTGTATTGAAATAATGACAGTTATTTTGTATGATAACACAAACATAAGGAATGATAAGATTAATAAAAAAATCGGAGGGGAAAATATGAATAATCAAAATTCCACCATAACGAAACTTGCAGAAACAGCCCTTTTGGCAGCATTATGCTATGTGGCATTTACATTTTTGCAGATTAAGATTCCGGTGCCAGGAGGAGATGCAACATCAATCCACATTGGAAATGCTTTCTGTGTACTGGGCGCATTGCTTCTTGGAGGATGGTACGGCGGACTTGCCGGTGCAGTGGGAATGACAATTGCAGATATTATGGATCCAGTTTATATTCTGGTAGCGCCTAAGACTTTTGTATTAAAGCTTTGCATCGGTTTGATTACAGGTCTGGTGGCTCATAGGATTGCTAGGATTAATGAGAGCACAGACAAAAAATACGTATTTAAATGGAGTACCCTAGCGGCTGCTGCCGGACTTGCATTTAATGTAGCAGCGGATCCGATTGTAGGGTATTTCTATAAACAATATATTTTGGGACAGACGCAGAAACTTGCAGAAGCACTTGCAAAAATGAGTGCGTTGACAACCTTATTTAACGCAGTTGTGTCTGTAATCCTGGTTGCGGTTTTGTATAATGCACTTCGTCCGGCATTGATAAAAGGGCATTTGCTGGTGGTAAAACCTCGGCGGAAACAGACTATTTGATATGTTGTTATAGATATTTCGGAATATTAGATAAAATTCGTATAGATTTATACAAATTTTCCTTGTAAGCCTTTTGCCGCAGTGCTATAATGAAAAAAACATAAATATGAGGAAGGTATTGTATATGAAAAAAAGAATAAGCAACCTGGTGGCTGCAGGGATTACTGCTTCTATGCTTCTATGCGGAACCACGGCTGTAATGGCCAAGGATCAGGTTAGGGTGGGGTCTATGAAGGGTCCAACATCCATGGGACTTGTACAGCTTATGGATGAGGCTGAAACAGGGGAAGACTTCGCATATACATTTGAGATGGTAACTGCCGCCGATGAACTGACTGCAAAATTTGTATCAGGAGATTTGGATATTGCGTTGGTTCCGGCAAATATGGCAAGCATTCTTTATCATAAGACAGAAGGCAGCATTCAGGTTTTGGATGTTAATACACTAGGCGTTCTCTATATGGTGACTGCAGATGATTCCATAGCCGGGACGGCGGACTTGAAAGGAAAAACCGTATATTCTACAGGGAAGGGTCAGACGCCGGAATATGTATTGAACTATCTTTTACAGGCCAATGGGATTACACAGGATGATATAACAGTGGAATACAAGTCCGAAGCGACAGAGGTGGTTTCTACCTTACTGCAGGATGAGAGTGCGGTCGGGATTCTTCCCCAGCCTTTTGCAACAGTTGCATGTAAACAAAATGAAAATCTGAAAGAAGTCTGTGACCTGACTGAAGAATGGGATAAGACAGGCAAAGGAACTATGGTAACAGGTGTAACCATTGCAAAAAAAGATTATGCACAAGCGAACCCGGATGTTGTTGCTGCGTTTTTGGATGCCCATGAGATTTCCATTGACTTTGCAAATATAAATACTTCGGAAGCTGCACAGTTGGTAGCTGCAGAGGGAATCGTAGAAAAGGCTCCTATTGCTGAAGCGGCTTTGCCAAAATGCAACTTAAAGTTTCTGGAAGGGGAAGAAATGAAAACCGCTTTGAGCGGCTATCTGGAAGTACTTGGAGAACAGAATCCGAAATCCATAGGCGGGAGCAATCCGGCAGATGATTTCTATTATATAAAATCAGTAGAGGAATAAGGCCAGAATATGGGAGGGACAATGATTGCCCCTCTCTTTTTGGCTTTTTGATGGGAGATTATGCAATCATGGAAAAAAATGATCTTTGGAAAAAAGGAGCTGCGGTGCTGTTTTGGCTGACAGTATGGCAGATAGGGGCAATGGCAATGGAAAACTCCGTTGTGTTTGTAGGCCCTTTGGATATGCTCCGCTCCTTAACAGAGCAAATGCAGGAAGGGGAATTCTGGCATTCTGTTGGAAATTCGCTTATAAAAATCATGGGAGGATTTCTCATGGCTTTTTCCTGCGCTGTACTTACAGCAGGAATCGCTTTTCGATGCCATTGGCTGAAAATACTTCTGGAACCAGTGATCCAGCTTGCAAAATCAGTACCGGTAGCTTCCTTTGTAGTGCTTCTTCTTATTATGGCAGGTTCAGAAAATTTATCCGTATTTGTGGTATTTCTTATGGGATTCCCTATAATCTATGTGAATATGGGGCAGGGATTGGATCATACAGATCCTGACATGCTGGAGATGTCCCGTGTTTTTGGGATGAATTTAGGGAAGAGATTCCTTTACATTTATCGCCCTGCATTTCTGCCGTTTTTAATCAGTGGTTCGAAAGTTGCTCTTGGAATGAGCTGGAAATCCGGGGTAGCTGCAGAAATTATCGGAGTTCCAAGTCATTCCATAGGGGAACGCCTTTATATGGCAAAAATTTATCTGGATACGGAAAGCCTATTTGCCTGGACACTTGTCATAATTGTATTGAGTTTGCTGTTTGAACGAGTATTTTTGCGGTTATTAGAGAAATTTGGCGGAAAGGCCTGGAAGGGAGAGCGTGGAATGTGAAGATACAGAATCTGACAAAAACATATGAGGGCCATACGGTTTTGGAAAATTTGAACCTGACCATGGAAGAAGGAAAAATTTATGCGTTAATGGGACCTTCCGGATGCGGAAAGACCACCTTGCTTCATATCATGCTTGGAACTCTTGCCTCTGATAAGGGGACTGTGGAAGGGTTTTCCGGTAAAAAGTTTTCTGCCGTTTTTCAGGAAAACAGATTGTTTGAATTTCTGACAGCAGGGGAAAATGCTATGGTAGTTCGAAAAGGAAAGCAGAACCTGGAACAAATGAATCAGATACTTGCTGAAATCCTGCCGAAGAAATCTTTGGAACAAAAGGTATGTGAATATAGTGGAGGAATGAAACGGAGAGCAGCAATCGGCAGGGCGATGCTTGCAGAATCAGATATGGTACTTATGGACGAACCTCTTACAGGACTGGATGAAGCAACTAAAGAGTGCGTGGCGGAATTTATTCTGAAATACCGGAAAAATAGGACGCTGATTTTTTCCACACACCAGGAAAAAGAGGTGGAGCTGCTTCAGGCCAAGAAAATAATGCTCATGTAGTAGAGATTGGTGTACAGAAATGGTTTTTCCGTTGGATTTGCAAAATCTGCCATTGAAAAATAGGGCGGCATCTGTTATAGTTGTTATGGTTATAAAAGTAAATTGTAAATAACATTTCATTATATAGAGAGATGTCCCCCGGATCCTTTTCGGCGGGCAGGAAAGTAGAGGAATCCATTGAGAAAGAAATCCCACATCCTGTTAGCAAGCTATCTGGCAGATCAGCTGATTGATTCTGACAGCCTTCAGTTACATAGAAAGGCCTTTTGCCTAGGAAATATCCTTCCAGACTGTAAACCATCCTTTTTGACAACACGTCATGAGTTTTTTGGAACCTTCGGAAGCATTCAGGAGAGAATTCAGTTTTTGGTTATGAATGGTACAGAGGTTTTCAGCGAGAGTGCACTTTGGAGAAAAATTGGAGAGGTGATGCATTATATTGCGGATTATTTTACCTTCCCTCATAACAAGACCTTTACAGGAGGCTTACGTGATCATAATCAGTATGAGAAAGAACTGAAGAACCGTTTGAAACAATACATTAAAAGCGGTGACGCATATTTGGATGCGGTTGAGGAATCCATGATTTCTTTTCACGATCTGGGAGAGCTGATCTCCTATGTACAAGCTAGACATGCATGCTATTTGCAGAAAGAACGGACGATTTCTGAGGATATTGAGTATATTTTATCCGTATGTCTGCAGGTGGTGCACGGAATTTTTCAGCTATGTATGTCTGGTCATTCGGAATGTGTTTCCCTTGCATGAGCCAGAAAGCGAAGATACAGCCTTTGTTTACAAGTGTGAAAATTAAATGAATTTTTGGCCATTTCCGCCGGGGGCTTGACTCCGGCGGTTGATTTTGCATAAGAATTGTGCTAGAATTGAACAGGTAATATGTAAGTTGAGATGATATAAAGAACATTGCTGTACTGCATGCCTTTATAATGGGGAGTAAAGGGATGCCCAAGGAAAGAAGGGAGCATCTTGATCAATATGAAGAACAAGTATCTGACAAAATACCTTTGCATAACTTTAATATCTTCCATGGTTTTATCCGGCTCACTTTCTGTTTTTGGTGCAGAGGGGACGGATACATTTGTGTCAGAGAGTGCATTTACTGACCAGATTGACCAGGAGCAGAGTTTTGCGCCGGAGTTCGGCGGAAATTTTTCATCTGAACCGGAAACAGGGGCGGATCCGGTACCCGGGGAACCATCCTTTGGAGAAGAAGTGACGCCTGCACCAGGGGAAGGAATTACACCGCCGCCGGAAGGAGAAATAACGCCTGTCCCAACACCGGGAGGAGAGATTACGCCAACACCGGGAGGGGAAGTAACGCCAACGCCTGGACCGGGGGAAGGAATTACACCGCCGCCGGAAGGAGAAATAACGCCAACGCCTGGAGGAGATGTGACGCCAACGCCTGGAGGAGATGTGACGCCAACGCCTGGAGGGGATGTGACGCCAACGCCGGAGCTGTCTCCTACACCTGCGCCTTCCGAAACTCCTGTGCCTGAGAAGGTAAGGAAACTGATTGACCGAATCAATGCCCTTGCTTTGACTGAAATCACGATCCAGCATGAAGCCAAAATTGTAAAGCTTCGGAAGCAGTATGATGCTTTAACGGATGAAGAAAAAGCTATGGTAGCCAACTACCAGCTTCTGGTTGGCTACGAGGCAAAGATCCTGGAAATAAAAGCAGTTTTTGATGATAAAGATACTACTGATTTTACAGACGACACAGTTAATAATATAAAAATTGGACAGCCTGTATATTTTACAAATATGGTTTCGAATATCCATGCAGGTAAGGAATTTTATCTGGATACATTGAAGAATGAATATGGTCTGACATTCTCCAATGATTTTGGTTTGGTGATGGATTCCATAGAAAAGGAATATAAAAGGAAAAACAAACTGTCTGATCCAAGCGACCAGAGGGGGGACGGTGTAACAACTTCAGAGGATACTCTTCTTGTAAGGAACTGGCAGGACATTCTTGCAGTTTATATTTATGAACAAAGCAAAGAAGGGAAAAAATCTTTTACGCTGGATGCTTCCTGCAAAGAGGATTTGGCAGAGATTTTTGAAGAACTAAACCCGGTTGTCAGGGATAAAGAGCATATAACCCATGTAAGCTACGGAAGCAGGCATATTAATTACTACATAAAGAAAAACAAGATTGACAAAAAGGAACGTGAGATTCTGAAGAAGTATGTGGAGACAGACTGTAAGATCCTTTGTGCCACGGTAACGGCTTCCAAAGGGTTTGTGCGTCAGAGTGTGGGAGATGATGTGTCAGAGGAGCGTGTTAATGTAATTTCAGCTGCTTATTCGCTGGTAGGTAAGGTTGGATATTTCTGGGGCGGCAAATCTACTGTTTTGGGGGATGATCCATCCTGGGGAACAGCGGAACGAGTTACTTCTCCGGGAAGCAGCAGTACAGGAAGCGTCCGGGCTTATGGACTGGACTGCAGCGGATTTGTTACGTGGGCAGTGGTAAACGGATACCATGACAGAGCCATGCAGGCTGCTGTAGGAGACGGTACTTCAGATCAGTGGGTAAAGGCTAATGTTGTCAGTGAGCAGAATGCCCAGCCGGGAGATCTTGTTTTTCAGAGGGGACCGGAAGCAGGTTCTGACAATCATGTGGGAATTCTTTGCGGAAAGACAGATGCAGGGGATTGGATCGCAGTACATTGTTCTTCCAGCAAGAATGGTGTTACTGTAGGTGAGGCATACGGCGCAAGCTTCCGTTATATTCGCCAGCCTTCCTTCTACCCAAGCGGCGCTGAAATTAATGCTCTGAAACTGCCGGGATTCATTTCTGACGGAGCGGATTCTGTTACAGGCAATACGCTTCAGGATATTATCAAACAGAACCAGTTTACTTCCAGGGAGGAAGAGCAAGATTCACTGATGGATATGATATCCTCTGACAGTGATGATATAGAAGTCTTTATTGGCGGATGACCATAAAAGAAAAGCCCATGCTGATTCGGGAGGCGAACCGGCATGGGCTTTTGTGAACTTGCTTGTTTTATCCAGCCCCATAGGCTGCTTATGGTTAGATTCCTAACGGTGTATGCCGGAAAGAACTTCTTCAATCCACTTGTCTGTGTTGTAATTATCATCAAAGAGGCGGACAATAACGCCATAGGGGTCTGCATCGCTTGAAAAAGCATTGGCTTCATCTGTGTCTACATGCATGGCCAGATGAAAGCTGCGGTTTACACGGACAACCACATCCGCATAGATCAGAGCGCGGCCATAGCTTTTGGTCAGCACAAAAACCTCGTCATTGTCGTGTACCCGAAGGGACCAGGCGTCCTCAGGAGTCATGTGAATATGACGTTTGGCAACGATGACGCCTTTGGGGATATGGATTTCCCCAAAGGGACCTATTAAGGTACAGCCGGGTGTTCCGCTGATATCTCCGGATTGGCGGATGACGCCTGGAAGCCCCAGTTTCCTGGTGTCTGTAAGGGATACTTCTACTTGGGTTTCCTTACGGAACGGACCTAGGATGGCCATACCTTCAAATTGTCCTGAAGGGCCTTTTACAGTAAGCCTTTCCTGGCAAAGATATTGTCCTGGCTGGCTTAGCTCTTTTACATAATGAAGTTCGGCATTTGCACCGAATAATTTTTCAAAATCTTCTCTGGAGACATGAATATGTCTCGCTGAGGTTTCGATAGGGATTTTTACACTCATAATTACCTCCGGGGATGGCACATGATGATGTAACATGCCATAACACTTTTTTAGTTTAACACTGAAATAGGGGAAAGGCAATCATTTTCTTACGAATGGGCGGCGATTGCCTCTTTTGACAGTAACCAACTATTTGCAAATGGGAATGGAATCATATATAATGGTCAGATAAGAAAAAGGAGAATATATGAAAAAGAGAAAAGCGATATGGGGGCTTTGCCTTGCTCTCCTGATTTGCATGGGTATGGTTTATAAGATCGGTACAGGCCATGTGAAAAATATAGAAGTTTCTGTTACAGAAATGGGAGAGCTTCTGGAAGCTGCCAGAGGATTTTTCCTGGGGGAACCGGATGAGGTGCGCAATCTTCGAGAGCAGGAGGTTATTAAGACAGACGTAGGGCATCAGGAATACTATTTTCAGCTGTTGGAGGAAGACGAGCAGCGGGGATACAGAGAAATGCTTAATGGGATCCGTGCCCGGAAGGAAGAGTTTTACCTGACCATTTCCGGCGATAAGGAGGTTGATAAGGTTTTCCATGCTCTTTTAAAGGATCATCCGGAAATCTATTGGGCGCATAACCGGAAACAGGTGTTCAAAACCACCTATGGAGGAAGTGATTACTGCCTTTTTGCACCGGGATATATTTATTCAGAAGAAGAGATGCAGCAGATTGATCAGGCTTTAGAAGCTGCATGGCAGGAGGTTTCTGCACTGGTATGGGATGGGGCGGATGCGTATGAGATAGTTAAGATCGTGTACACCTATTTGATTGATTCTGTTGATTATGAACTGTCTGATGACGATCAGAGCATTGCAGGCGTTTTCTGGAAAAAGCGCGCGGTTTGTGCCGGATATGCAGGTGCATTGCAGTATTTGCTGGAGCGGTTCGGTATTCCGTGTATTTATGTGGATGGAAATGCCAGAGGCAGTACAGAGGGGCATGCATGGAATATTGTGCAGCTGGATGGAATGTATTATTATGTGGATGTGACCAATGGAGACCAACCCCAGTTTCTGGAGGGGGATGCTGTTTCCATGGCAGAACACAAGACAACCATTTATGATTACCTTTGCCCTTTTCCTTGGGAGTATGAATTAAGTTACACCCCATCAGAGGAATTTCCGGTGCCGGAGTGTACGGCTACAGATAAAAATTTTTATGTGCTGAATCAGGGCTGCTTTGACAGCTATGACTGGCATGCAATTTATGAGTACTGTTTGATGAGGCTTAATTACGGGGCAGCAGTGGTCAGGTTTAAATTCAGCAATCAGGAAGCTTTTGAAGCTGCTTATGCAGACTGGGTTCAGGGAAACGGAATCCAGGAAGCGGCCAGGTACTATCTGGATCTATATGGTATAAATGAAGTGGAATACCATTATGGTGTTCTTGAAGATCTGAAAACAATTTACTTTATGTTTTGATAGAGCTTTATGAAGATGAAAGAAGAGGTAAGAAGCTATGGCAGAAATGACGGACATACTCATCAGAATTATGGGAATTGCCCAAAGGGCAGGACAAGCGGAAACGCTGAGTACAGTGATGAAAGGCATTTTCGGAATCCTGCTAGTATTTGGAATTTTGAACTGCGTCCTTGGATATCGGCTGCTCCGGTTCTGGGTTATGATCTTTGGATTCGGAGCAGGTGCTTTGGCAGGTCTGTTTCTTGCAAAGAGCATGGGTGTGGAGGATAAGACTATATATCTTGGGGTGATGCTTGGCGTGGGAATTGCACTTGGCATTATTTCCTTTTTGGTTTATAAGCTGGGGATTTTCATCCTGGGGGCAGGGATCGCGTGGACTTTGAGTATCTATATCCTTCATCCTACAACATCCGCCGTTTTCTTTGTATGTATCCTTTTGGGAGTGGCGGTAGGCACTCTTGGCGTTCGGTATGCAAAAGAAGTGATCATTGTGGGAACCAGCCTTTTGGGCGGCGTGATTGGGGGATTTTCCCTTTCTAAGCTTGGAGGAATGGCGGAGATTCCTTATGGTATTGCCTTAAGTATTGGGTTTGTTCTTCTTGGGCTTTTGATTCAGTTTGCTACCAACCGTTCCGATGATGAGGACGATGAGGATCTTCGGGATATAGGCGCGGAGAAAAAATACGAAAAAGTGCAGTATGACGAATACGAAGATCATTATGATGAGGAAAACGGGAGCAATGGAAGGAAACGCAGAAAAGGGAATGTGCCTGATGTGGTTTTGAAGAAAGCGGATGAAAACACTCAGAATAGATAGGAGCAGGAAATAAAATGGCAAAAGAAGCAAAAACAAATGCAATGCGCCTTTTGGAAAGGCAGAAAGTTAGTTATGAGACTTTGACATACGAATGTGAGGAGTTTATTGACGGTATACATAGTGCGGATCTGACAGGTGCGCCTTATGAGCAGTCTTTTAAGACTCTTGTTATGGAAGGGAAGAGCGGTGGCTATTATGTATTTGTTGTTCCTATTGAAAAAGAGGTGGATCGTAAGGCTGCTGCAAAAGCAGTAAATGAGAAGTCTGTGGATATGATTCATGTAAAGGATATTTTGAAAATTACAGGATATGTCAGAGGGGGATGCAGCCCCATTGGGATGAAAAAGAATTATCCAACAGTATTTGACAGCTCCGCAGGAGACTTTAAGGAAATTTATGTAAGCGGAGGAAGAATCGGGCTTACGCTGAAGGTTCCCCTGGAGGGACTTTTAAAGGTGACAGGCGGGAAGCTTATGGATATTACCATGAAATGATATGAAAAAAGGAAAAGGCATGAAAAAGGAATACGGATGCAGAAGAAAAATTCTGCTCCGTATTCCTTTTTGCTCATATAGGACGATTTAGTTATCATCCTGGTCAGATTCATTCATTTTATAAACATGACGTTTCTTAGCCATTTCATCGCTTGCCAGATATTCATCATAAGTGGTAATCTTATCAATCAGCGTTCCGTTAGGAAGGATCTCCATAATACGGTTTGCTGTAGTCTGTACAAACTGATGATCATGGGAAGTAAATAAAATAACTCCCGGGAATTTGATAAGTCCATTGTTCAGCGCAGTAATGGACTCCATATCAAGGTGGTTGGTGGGCTCATCCAGAAGCAGGATGTTTGCGCCGGAAATCATCATTTTGGAAAGAAGGCAGCGAACCTTCTCACCGCCGGAAAGTACGCGGACACGTTTTACACCATCTTCCCCTGGGAAGAGCATACGGCCAAGGAAACCGCGGACATAGGTGGCATCCTTAATCTCGGAATACTGAGTAAGCCAGTCTGTAATGGTTAAGTCATTGTCAAATTCGTGAGTGCTGTCCTTAGGGAAATATGCCTGGGAAGTGGTAACGCCCCACTTGTAGTTCCCTTCATCCGGTTCCATTTCGCCCATAAGAATCTTAAAGAAAGTAGTGGTTGCCTGCTCATTGGCGCCTACAAAGGCAACCTTATCGTCATGTCCAAGGGTAAAGGTCAGGTTGTCCAGAACCTTTACGCCATCAATGGTCTTGGAAAGACTTTCCACCATAAGAACTTCGTTGCCGATTTCGCGGTTGGGACGGAAATCAATGTAAGGATATTTACGGCTGGAAGGACGCATATCATCCAGCTGGATCTTTTCCAGGGCACGTTTGCGAGAAGTGGCCTGTTTGGATTTGGAAGCATTGGCGCTGAAACGGGAGATGAACTCCTGCAGCTCTTTAATTTTTTCTTCTTTTTTCTTATTGGCTTCTTTCATTTGTTTAATAAGAAGCTGGCTGGATTCAAACCAGAAGTCATAGTTT
This sequence comes from uncultured Blautia sp., assembly GCA_946557785.1. Lineage (GTDB taxonomy): Bacteria > Bacillota > Clostridia > Lachnospirales > Lachnospiraceae > Blautia_A. Next base: position 1,954 of record CAMNTH010000039.1, on the reverse strand, counting down.
CCGGCATAAAGCTGAATCTTGCCGTAGTCAATATCTGCGGTATGGGTGCAGACCTTATTTAAGAAGTAACGGTCATGGGAAACCACTATGACAGTATTCTCAAAGTTGATCAAAAACTCTTCCAGCCATTCAATTGCAGGAAGATCCAGGTGGTTGGTAGGCTCGTCCAGAAGCAGGATGTCAGGATTGCCGAACAGTGCCTGGGCAAGAAGAACCTTGACCTTCTGGCTTCCGGTAAGATCTGCCATTTGGGTATAATGGAATTCTGTTTCAATGCCAAGGCCGTTAAGAAGAGTCGCAGCATCAGATTCTGCTTCCCAGCCGTTCATTTCTGCAAATTCGCCTTCCAGCTCGCTGGCACGCATGCCGTCCTCGTCTGTAAATTCTTCCTTTGCATATATGGCTTCTTTTTCTTTCATGATCTGGTAGAGTCTGGAATTTCCCATAATAACCGCATCCAGAACAGTATATGCGTCATATTTAAAATGATCCTGTTGCAGGAATGAAAGACGCTGCCCCTGTGTGATTACCACATCGCCTTTGGTTGGCTCAAGCTGGCCGGAAAGAATCTTCAAAAAGGTAGACTTTCCTGCACCATTGGCTCCGATAAGACCGTAGCAGTTGCCTTCTGTAAATTTGATGTTTACATCTTCGAATAAGGCTTTTTTGCCTACACGCAGTGTAATATTATTTGCTGAAATCATAAGGTACCTCTTTTCCTGGTTTTGTGCAGCGGCGCTGTAGGAACGGCTGCTGTTATGGTTTCTTTATTTCTTATTATAATATGGCTTTGGTAGCCGATTTCCATTGTACCGTAAAATAGGGATTTTTCAAGAGGTATTTTTGATTTCCTTTGATTTTTCAGGGAAAAAGAGGATTTTCTTGAAATACAAGCAGGTACCTGCTATAATTTTGCAGCAAAGAAGTGAAGGGGGCAGGAAGTATGGAAAGAGATGCAGTAAATTTTGATGGAAATATATTTTTGATCGGGTTTATGGGCTGTGGCAAGAGTACGGTATCCAAAAGATTATGCAGATATTACGGTATGGACTTTATTGAGATGGATGAGCAGATTGAAAGGGAAGAGGGAATGACCATCTCGGAAATTTTTGAAAAAAAAGGGGAAACCTATTTTCGGGAACGGGAGACGGATCTATTGAAAAGACTTCAGAAGAGAAACCATTTGGTGGTTTCCTGCGGAGGAGGAACCCCTATGCGGGAATGCAATGTACTGGAAATGAAAAAGCATGGAAAAATCATTCTTTTATCAGCAGCGCCCTCCACGGTTTATGAACGGGTGCGCCATTCGCATAATCGTCCTCTTTTGGAAGGGAACATGAATGTGGAATATATCGCTTTCCTAATGGAAAAAAGAAATGCAAGCTATGAAGCAGCTGCAGATATTACAGTAGAAACAGACCATAGAACTGCAGGAGAGATCGCAGAGGAAATTATGGAATATATTATGAATATATGAAAAGATTTTGAAATCTTTATTGTCGCATAAAGCAGCGGTTTACGGCAGAATTCTTTTTGTGAAAATGCAATATAATTGGAGAAAAATAATCAAGAATTAGTCTGCAAACATATACCTTTTTGTAAAGTTTTTTGACTCTTTTTAAAATTATTCCAAAGAATTGTTGAATTTTTCGGAAAGTGTTGGTATAATTTGTTTAATACATAATTTTTTTATAGTTAAAATATTGTGGAATGTGTATACCATACCGCGAAGCGCCCGCTCTGAAGGTGATATTACGATGGGATGCCCCGGATGGATATGATTTTGGAAAGGTTCGTAATATTGCAGAGAATTATTTGCAGCAGAAAAAGGAGAGGCATGTAGATGTTTATCACAAGAGAGTGCGATTATGCAGTGAGGGTTATCCGGGCTTTGGCAGGGGAGGAAAGAGTAAGCGTTAACGAGATCTGTGAAAAGGAGTGTATTACCGCTCCC
>CAMNTH010000038.1 GCA_946557785.1 uncultured Blautia sp. | reverse complement strand
TGGGGTAAATTCCACCGCATAAGCGAGCGGTGGAATTTAAATAAAAAATTTTCAGGTGAAATTCCAAAAAGAAATATCGTAGACTGAATAAGAAAACCATGATATAATATGATACCAGGGTTGCTCCGTGCTGCGCACTTCCACAGCCCTGGTATCATATTATCCAGATATATAAAAAATGTTTCAGGAAAACCGGAGGAATTATGTATAAAGCAGTTTTATTTGATTTGGATGGAACTCTTACAGAGTCTGGGGAAGGCATTACAAAGTCCGTGCAGTATGCATTGGAAAAGATTGGGAGGCCTGAACCGGATCTGGATAAATTAAAGATTTTTATAGGCCCGCCGCTTTTGGAACAGTTTATGAAGTATGCAGATGTGGATGAAGAAACAGGCAGAGAAGCTGTGGCATTTTATCGTGAAAGATATAGTGTAACCGGAATTTATGAAAACAAAGTGTATCCAGGGATCCCTGATGTACTTACCTATCTTCGGCGGGAGGGTTACCTTCTTGCAGTGGCTTCTTCTAAGCCGGAGCATTACGTAAAGCAGATTCTTGACTATTTTCAGCTGACAGAATATTTTAATGAGATCGTAGGAAGTGAATTAAGTGGGAACAGAACAAAAAAATCCCAGGTAATTGAGGAAGCTTTAAAACGCTTAAACCTTGAAGGGCATCGTGACCAGGTTCTTATGGTGGGGGACAGGGAGCATGACGTACTGGGAGCCAGGGAAGCTGGTATGAAATGTGTTGCAGTGTCCTTTGGATATGGAACTGAGGAGGAACTTTTAGGTGCCAAACCTCTTCAGATCGTAAATTCCGTCCGGGAGCTGATTGATTTTTTCGGCTGAACCCTCTGCGCAGACAGAGCCGAATGAGGCAGTTGTGGAGGGTTTTGTATCCCATTGGTATGCATTTTGGAATTTCTCAGATCGTATCTGCTTTTGCATTGCTGCTGATTCAGCAGCATGGGAAGGGAATGGAAGTCTACTACAAAAATTCCATTTTTTTAGTAGGTTTTTCCGGACTTTTGACGATTTTTCCTGTTCTTTGTCTGTACAGAAGGGACAGAAGGGGACGGATTGCAGGCGGTCTTGTTTCCAGGTATAAACCATGTGGGAGAAGCGCAGGAAGTTATGTGCTCCTTTTTCTTATGGGGGCGGCTATGGCTCAATTGGGAAATTTGTTCATGGTTTTTGTGCAGGTTTTCCTGGAGTCTCATACCTATCAGGATGCTTTCTCCAGGATTTCTCAGGGGAAGAGTCTGCTGGAAATGATCTACTGGATGGGAATTGTGGCGCCGGTTGCAGAAGAAGCAGTCTTTCGGTGGCTGATCTGCCTGCGCCTGAGAGATTATTTAAGAATGCCTGCTTCTATAGTGATTTCCGCATTGCTGTTTGGTGCCTATCATGGGAATATATCCCAGTTTATTTATGCATCTATTCTTGGATGTCTGTTTGCATATTTTATGGAGATGTCGGGAAGTCTCCATGCCCCCGTGCTTCTTCATATTGGGGCAAATATTTGGTCCCTTGTTTATTCTGAACTGGCGCTTTGGCTGCTGCAGACATCTGCAGCCTGGGTCATTGCAGGAATAAATCTGGTATGTCTTCTTGTATTTATTTGGGGATTCCGGTACTTTAAAGAAATAGGGAAAGAACGCAGGGAACATTTGATTTGCAGCAGGTGCGTATAATACGAAAACTGTCTTGATCTGTCATGACTATAGGAAATATATAGGAAATTACTTGTATATTTTTTATGGTTTTGGTTGACAAGGCAGTCTTTTTTTTGATATGATTATACCACACCCCGGAGGGGTATATAAGCTAAGGCAAAGCATTTTGCAGGGATTGCATACATATGTGGGAGGGAGGAGAGACTATGCAGGCTGACAGACAGAAAATCACCAGACTTTTAAAAACAGCAAGGGGTCAGATGGACGGGATCCTGCGTATGGTAGAAGAAGACAGGTATTGTATTGATATCTCTCAGCAGCTTATGGCAACAGAGGCAATTTTAAATAAAGTGAATAAAGAAATCCTCACTGCACATTTGAAAAACTGTGTTTCCCATGCAGAGACACAGGCAGAAAAGGAAGAGAAAATTGATGAACTGGTATCCATGCTTGGCAAAATTCTGAAATAGCGGCTATTAATGATAGGAAAAGGAGAGTACCTTATATATGAAAGAGAAATTTGACGTAACAGGAATGACCTGCTCCGCATGTTCATCAAGGGTAGAGAAGTGTATTTCTAAGCTTGACGGTATTGAAAATGTCAGCGTAAATCTGCTGACCAACAGTATGCAGGTGGAATATGATGAGCAGGCCTTAAGCGAAGGACAGATTATTGATGCTGTGGTGAAGGCCGGATACGGGGCAAGCCCGAAAAGGGAGCATATACCAGGGGCGGTTCCGGCAGCAGGAGCTTTTGGACAAAAAAAGGAAAATCCAGCAGAAGAACAGATGAAGAATATGAAGATGCGTCTGATCGTATCATTCGTATTTCTGATCCCTTTGATGTATGTGACAATGGGGCATATGATTGGTCTCTCTCTGCCGTCCTTCTTAGATGGAGCAGAGAATGGGGTCAGTTTCGCATTTACGCAGCTTCTGCTGTGCCTTCCTATTATTTATGTAAATCGGAAATATTACAGCAAAGGTTTCCAGACACTGTTTCACCTGGCGCCTAATATGGACAGCCTTATTGCCATTGGCTCCGGGGCGTCCCTTGTATATGGTATTTTTGCCATTTACCGTATGAGCTACGGGCTTGGACATGGGGATATGCAATTGGTACACAGATATTATCATGATCTTTATTTTGAGTCCGCTGCCATGATCCTGGCTTTGATCACGGTGGGAAAATATCTGGAAGCCAGATCAAAGGGCAAGACCAGTGAAGCCATTACAAAGCTTATGGATCTTGCTCCTAAGACAGCTGTTGTAGAACGGGGAGGAAGGGAAACGGAGATTCCTGTGGAGCAGGTTCAGGCAGGAGATATTGTGGTGGTTCGGCCAGGGAGCAGTATTCCGGTAGACGGATTTATTGTGGAAGGCAGCACCAGTGTGAATGAGGCAGCCATTACAGGAGAAAGTATTCCAGTCCATAAGCAGGTAAATGATACCGTGATCGCGGCCACCATAAATAAAACCGGTTTTATTCGATTTAAGGCTACCAGAGTGGGAGACGATACCACCTTTTCCCAGATTATCCGTCTGGTGGAGGAAGCAAGTTCCAGTAAGGCGCCCATCGCCAAAATCGCTGATAAGATTGCAGGCGTGTTTGTTCCTGCGGTTATTGCAATTGCAGTTGTCACCGCAGTTGTATGGCTTCTTAGCGGTGCTGCATTTGAATTTGCCCTTTCCTGTGCAATCAGTGTACTGGTGATTTCCTGCCCCTGTGCCCTTGGGCTTGCTACACCTGTAGCAATTATGGTAGGAACCGGAAAAGGCGCTGAAAGCGGTATTTTGATCAAGTCAGGAGAAGCACTGGAGATGGCTCATAATGTGCAGTGTGTGGTACTGGACAAAACCGGAACCATTACCCAGGGCAAACCTATGGTTACGAATGTGGAGACAGAGCTTTCGGCAGGAAAGTTTCTGGCAATTGCTGCCGGACTAGAAGAGAAAAGTGAACATCCTCTGGCAGAAGCGATCCTGGAATTTGCAAAGAAAAAGAAAATCACACCAGAACAGGTTTCTGAGTTCACTTCTATTCCCGGCAGGGGGGTGAAGGGTAAAATCGATACAGAATGGTATTTTGCCGGAAACCGCAGGATGATGGAAGAGCAGGGCGTTTCCCTTGAAGAATATATTGGCAGGCTGGATACTCTTGCCGATGAAGGAAAAACCCCCATGCTGTTTGCAAATGAAAGAGAAATACTTGGGATTATTTCAGCAGCGGATATTGTAAAATCCACCAGTAATGAGGCCATCCGCCAGTTAAAGGAGGAGGGCGTTGAAGTGATAATGCTTACCGGAGACAACCAAAGGACTGCAGAGGCAATCAGGAAGCAGCTTTCTATTGATACTGTAATTGCAGAGGTACTTCCAAAAGATAAGGAACGGGAAATTGCCAGACTTCAGGAGCAGGGGAAAAAAGTGGCTATGATCGGAGACGGTGTAAATGATGCGCCTGCTCTTGCAAGGGCTGATGTAGGCATGGCTATTGGAGCAGGTACGGATGTGGCAATTGAAAGCGCAGACGTAGTGTTGATGAAGAGCGACCTTTTGGATGCTGTTACAGCCATCAGGCTCAGCAAGGCAGTAATCCGCAATATCAAGCAGAATTTATTTTGGGCGTTTTTCTATAATTGCCTGGGAATTCCGGTGGCTGCAGGTATATTCTATCATGCATTTGGCCTGAAACTAAACCCAATGATCGGGGCGGCAGCCATGAGTATGAGCAGTATTTTTGTAGTGACCAATGCCCTGAGGCTGAAATCCTTCCGGGTTTCTCATGCAGAGGGACTGCAGACGGAAGAAACAGAAGAAGCAATGCTTCAAAGCAATGAAATAGAAAATCAAAATAGCGAGAGTAAGAATCAGGAGGTAAGGAAAATGATTACAATGAAGATTAATGGAATGATGTGCCCTCACTGCCAGGCAGCAGTAAAAAAAGCGCTGGAGGCATTTGACGGCATAACAGTAGATGTAAATCTGGAGGATAAGGCTGCTTATATTACAGGGGATGCAGACGTAGCTGCCTTGAAAAAAGCAGTCACAGATGCAGGATATGAAGTAGTAGGCGTAGAATAAAAACGCCGGGATTATCCAGGAATAGAGAAGGCTTTAAAACCGGAATCATCTGAATCGGTGATTCTGGTTTTTTTTCTTGCTTTTTGTGAAAAAATATGTTAATCTAAGTGTATTAAAACAATTAATACACGCAATACAATTAATCCATGAAATATAAATTGACGGAAACTTTTTGCAGAGAGTATCCGGAAGAAAGGAGAACGGCATGATCGTTTTAGATTATCATGATCGCCGGCCTTTATATGAACAGGTAGCAGAGCGGTTTGGCGTGCTGATTTTGCAAGGAGGTATGTCAGCAGGTGAAAGGATGCCTTCAGTCAGGCAGCTTGCTGTGGATCTGTCCATCAATCCCAATACGATTCAACGAGCATATATGGAGCTGGAGCAAGAGGGGCTTATTTATCCGGTTAAGGGAAAAGGGAATTTTGTGGCAGATGTAGAGAAAATCAGAAAAAAAAGACTGGAAGACTACAGGAAAGAGTTGGATCTGACAGTGCGTAAAGGAATGAATCTTGGAATTAAAAAGGAGGAATTGCTTGCAGTTGTGAGACAATATTTCGGGGAGGACGGGTTATGATTGATATAAAAGAATGCAGCAAGTCGTTTGGAAAGATTAAAGCTGTGAATCAGGTTTCTTTAGATATTGGAGAAAGAGAAGTATTTGGCCTGGTGGGAAGCAATGGGGCGGGAAAAAGCACACTTCTTAGGGTGATCGCCGGAATTTTAAAGCCGGATGGAGGAGCAGTTTCCATAGATACACTTCCGGTATATGAAAACAGAGAGGCCAAGGAAAAGCTGTTTTATATTTCAGATGACAGCTATTTCCCAGCAAACTATACATCGGAGGATATGACAGCTTTTTATAAAAATTATTATCCAGCTTTTTCCCTTCAGAGATTTCGTCAGCTTACAGAGGAGTTTCATCTGGACAGAAAACAAAAGATCCATACTTTTTCCAAGGGAATGAAAAAACAACTTATGATGATACTGGGAATTTGTTCCGGAACAAAGTATCTTTTGTGCGACGAGTCTTTTGATGGACTGGATCCCGTAATGCGTCAGGCAGTAAAGAGTCTGTTTGCTTCAGAAATTATGAATCGGGAGTTTACTCCTGTCATTGCTTCCCATAATTTAAGAGAGCTGGAAGATATCTGCGATCATGTGGGTCTTCTCCATAAGGGCGGTGTGCTCCTTTCCAGGGATCTGGAAGACATGAAGTTCCATATCCATAAGGTGCAGTGTGTCCTTAGGGATATGGAAAAAGAAAAGGAGCTGGAAAAGGAACTGGAGGTTCTGAAGATTCGGAGACAGGGTTCCCTGCTTTTGATCACAGCAAGAGGCACCAAGATGGAAATTATGAACAGAGTTCAGGCTAAGGAGCCACTGTTCTGTGAAATCATTCCTCTTTCCCTGGAAGAAATATTTATTAGCGAAACGGAGGTAGCCGGTTATGAAATCCAGAATTTATTCATCTGATGGGGCAAAGGCTGCAAAGGAAAAATATACTGCAGTAAAAATCATATCCAAAGGTCAGACCTGGATTCCTGTATTCTTTTTTCTTGGATTTTTAATATCATTTGTGATAGTAGAGCTTTTGTATTTTGGGAACTGGTTTGGAGCAGTTAACCCGATGATGGAAGAAATCAGTATATTGTATGAAGGACTTTGGACAGAATCGTTTCTGTATACAGGATTTGTGGTGATTATGTGCGGAGCTGTGATAAACGGCGTGCAAAGCTTCTGGTACCTTTATTCTTCCAGGAAGACAGACTTTTATCACAGCTTACCTGTAAAACGTTCCCATTTATTCTGGCAGAGAACAGGTATTGGCATTTTGTATTATCTGATTCCCTATATGCTCATGGTATTTCTTTGCGTTTGTGTGGGAGCCGCACGGGGTTTTTTTCATCTAAAGATTATTGGCATGGCGCTGATGATGTGCTTTTTGCACTTTCTTCTCTATCTGCTGATGTATTTTTGTACAGTATTGATCATCTGCGTGACCGGAAATCTTTTGATGGGAGCATTGTGCCTTGGAGGGCTGATGCTGTATGGCCATATGCTGGGAAGTCTGATTGTGGCATGCAGGACTATTTTTTACGATACTTTTTATATGGAGAGATACGGTCTGCTAAGATTTCTGTTCGAGTATGCATCCCCGTTTTCCCTGGGGAGAAACCTTCTGGAGCAGTATGGAGGGGGTGATTATGCGGCCATATTCATAGCTGTTATTTGTGTGACTTCAGCTGTTGGAATGTGCTCTTATATGGCTTTTCTCAAAAGACCTTCCGAAAGTGCGGGAAGGCCAATGGTTTATGGATTGGCAGGCATTACCGTGAAATTTATGGTCGTAGTACCATGCGGACTTGGATTAGGCCTTATCTTTTATATGCTGCCAGACAGCGGCGAGAGAAACGTATGGGGAATCTTTGGCATTGTGCTTGGAACCGTACTTTCACATGGGGGGCTTGAAGTAATTTACCATATGAATTTCCAGAAATTTTGGTCAAAAACACATCATCTGGTACTGGCAGGTCTTCTGATTGCTGTGTGTGCTGCAAATTATCAAATGGATTTTTTGAAATTTGATGATTATATTCCCAAGCAAGAGAATCTGAAAGCTATTTATATGTCTATAGATTCACAGATAGGTGTGAACATGCCAATTGTTTTGAAAAAAGAAAATGGGTCATATAGTGTGCTCGGAGCCTGGACCAGTGAGGAAGCTGTCCTGTCAGGCGAAGGCGGGGTAGGAGAAAAGACCCTGCAGGCAATAAAAGAGATTGTAGAGAAGCAGAAAAGGGAAAAAGAAAATAGTTCCCAGGAATCCATTAATTACTATCGAAACTGGGGTGTTCCGGCAGAAAGGGAACTTCCGGTAAAATACACTTTAAAATCCGGAAGGGAAATTTTCCGGATCTACAAAATAGACGGAGAAAGTCTTTGCCGGCTTTTGGCAGCTCTGTATGAAGAGGGGACTTTAAAGGAACATCAGATGAGCTTTTTGACAATGGACTCAAAATATTTGACGGATGTGAAGGGAACCTTTGCAAGCGGAGAAGAATATAGCCTATTTCAGGAAGAAACTAAAAAATATGAAGAAATTCTGGACGCTTTTTCCAAAGATATGGAAGAGGCCAGCGCCCAGGAACTTTTAGTGCAGCCTATTGCACAGCTTTCACTGGAATATACTTTTCCGGTATATGAGAATACATATACCAGCTTTTCCAATATAGTGGTATATCCTAAGATTTTTCCTTCCTTTAAAAGAACTGTTGCAATTTTGAAAGAAACAGGATATCCTATTTCCATGGAAAAAGTTTCTTTGAAAAAAGTGAACATCTCTTATTGCGCGGGAGCGGTATCCTGCAGCGATGAGATGGAGCCGCTTACGTATGAAGACGAAGCGGAGCTTAAGAAGTTAAAGAAGGCGCTGCTTCCATCGGATCTGACGTGCGCCTGGATTCCTAAGGAAGAAGAAATCTATGTAGAATATTATTTGGAAGGAAATGACCAGTATGCATATTACGGAACGCTTCTCAGCGACAGTATGCCGGACTTTGTGCGAAAGGATCTGGAGGAACTGAAAGGGAAGTAATTGCTTGCATTGGAAGGTAGAATATGGCGAAGACAGTACGGCTGGACAAGTTTCTTGCGGACGCAGAGACAGGAACCAGAAGCGAAGTAAAAAAAATGATACAAAAAGGGCAGGTACAGATCAATGGGGAGACGGTTCGGCGCCCGGAACAGAAAGTACATCCGGATTGGGACAAGGTAACTCTTTTTGGAGAGCCTATTGGGATGCGTGAGGAATTTCAATATTTTCTTCTTCATAAGCCTGCAGGCTGTGTCAGTGCTACAGAGGATAAGCGGGAGAAAACGGTAATGGAATATATTCCATCTAAGAGAAAAGGCCTCTTTCCTGTAGGCCGCCTTGATAAGGATACGGAGGGGCTGCTTTTGATCACAAATAACGGCGCCCTTGCCCATCAGCTTTTGTCCCCCAAAAGGCATGTTGAAAAGACGTATTTTGCCAAAGTAAGGGGGATTCTCACAGAGGAGGACGTAAGAAGAATAGAACAGGGTGTGGATATCGGAGAGGATAAGCCCACTCTTCCTGCAAGCCTTAGAATTCTGGAAACGGTGACAGATCAGGAAGAGCGGCCGTGCAGTGATATATACCTTACCATCTGCGAAGGGAAATTTCATCAGGTAAAACGAATGATGGAAGCTGTTGGCAAAAAGGTCCTTTATTTGAAACGAATTTCCATGGGACCGCTGACCCTTCCGGATGATCTGGAAAAAGGACAGTGCCGACCCCTTACAAAAGAAGAAGTCAGTTTCCTTTTGAAAGCAGGCAAAAGCCTGGAAAAATAAAGAATTTTTTTGAAAACCCTCTTTACACAGAGGGTTTTCCTATGCTATAATTCAGAAGTTGCAGAGCGCAGATTGCGCAATATACACGTACAGAGATTCTAAGAGGATGGTGCCCAGCGGTGTGAAGGCGGGTTCGGATAGAAAGTGATTTGTACGGAAGAATTTAACCAAAAAGGAGAAAGAATCATGAGCGTTATTTCAATGAAACAGCTTTTGGAAGCAGGTGTTCATTTCGGACATCAGACAAGAAGATGGAACCCTAAAATGGCTCCGTATATTTATACCGAGAGGAACGGTATCTATATTATCGACTTACAGCAGTCTGTGGGCATGGTTGACGATGCATACAATGCAATCGCTGACATCGTGGCTAACGGCGGAAACATCTTATTCGTAGGAACCAAGAAACAGGCTCAGGACGCAATCAAGACAGAAGCAGAGCGTTGCGGACAGTTCTATGTAAATGAAAGATGGCTTGGCGGTATGCTGACCAACTTCAAGACCATTCAGAGCCGTGTTGCAAGACTGAAACAGATTGAGACTATGGAAGCAGACGGAACCTTCGATGTTCTTCCTAAGAAAGAAGTTATTGAATTAAGAAAAGAGATGACCAAGCTTCAGAAGAACCTTGGCGGTATTAAAGAAATGAAACGTATCCCGGACGCAATCTTCATCGTAGACCCGAAGAAGGAAAGAATCTGCGTACAGGAAGCTCATACATTAGGTATTCCGCTGATCGGTATCTGCGATACCAACTGTGATCCGGAAGAACTGGATTATGTAATCCCAGGCAACGATGATGCGATCCGTGCAGTAAAACTGATCGTTTCCAAGATGGCAGACGCTGTCATTGAAGCAAATCAGGGAACCACAGAAGTTGACGGTGAGATTCAAGCTGAATCTGAAGAATTTGCAGAGGAAACAACAGAAGCATAAGATTAATCGTTCAGGAGGAAAATAAAATGGCTATTACAGCAGCACAGGTAAAAGAATTAAGAGAATTGACCGGCGCCGGAATGATGGACTGTAAGAAAGCTCTTACACAGACAGAAGGCGATATGGATAAAGCAGTAGAATTCCTTCGTGAAAAAGGACTTGCTACCGCTCAGAAAAAAGCAAGCCGTGTAGCAGCAGAAGGTCTTTGCAAGACTTTGGTTGCAGAGGATGCTAAGAGCGCCGTTGTTGTAGAAGTAAACGCTGAGACAGACTTCGTAGCAAAGAATGAAAAATTCCAGAACTACGTTGCAGATGTTGCAGCTCAGGCACTGACTACTTCCGCAGCAGACATTGACGCTTTCCTTGCAGAAGCATGGGCACTTGATACCACTAAAACTGTAAAAGAAGTTCTTGCAGCTCAGATTGCAGTAATCGGTGAGAACATGAACATCAGAAGATTCTCCCAGGTAAAGGAAGAAAACGGTTTTGTTGCTTCTTATACTCACATGGGCGGAAAGATCGGCGTTCTTGTTGACATTGAGACAAACGTTGTAAACGAAGCAGTACAGGAAATGGCTAAGAATGTTGCAATGCAGATTGCAGCTCTGAAACCGCAGTATACTGACCGTTCTGAAATCAGCGAAGACTATATTGCCCATGAAAAAGAGATTCTTATGGCTCAGATCATGAACGACCCGAAAGAATCCCAGAAACCGGAAAAGGTTATCCAGGGTATGATCAACGGCCGTATCAATAAAGAGCTGAAAGAAATCTGTCTGCTTGACCAGGTATATGTAAAAGCAGAAGACGGCAAACAGTCTGTAGCTAAGTACGTAGAAGAAGTTGCAAAAGCTAACGGTGCAGCAATTTCTGTCAAAGGTTTCGTACGCTACGAGACAGGCGAAGGAATCCAGAAGAGAGAAGAGAACTTTGCTGAGGAAGTTGCAAAACAGATGGGCATGTAAGTACGTCAGCGAAGTAAATCATTCAAGCCGGGAAAATCGTTGGGATACAACGTGTTTCCAAGGGCTTGCGCCTAATATGTGGATTTGGTATAGTATCATAATCTATCGTATTTTATTATGAATTATCAGAGTGTTTTGCGTCAAACTTGAGTAGGGAATTGCGTAAGAAAATTTCCGAGTCCCTTCGGCGAAGTTTACGCAACTAGCGAGTACAGTATCAATTTACACATATACAGTATGGGGTGGCTGAAAGGCTGCCCCATTTTTTTGTCCCGAAAATTATATAATATACGTGACAGAAAAAGAAAGCGAGCTGAACCGATGAAAGTTCAACCCGCTTATTGCGTTGCTACATTGTTTACCGATGCGTAGCAGCATCTCATACACTCGGTCAGTTTTTAACGAGTCAGAACCGTCACTCAGTAGGCTTGTCGCCCAAATGTTACTATGTAGATTTTGTCACACCCACAAAACCATGCTCGATAGTATCATATATTAAATATGTTCAGCTTCCGGTTCCGGATTATAGATACTTCCGTTTGGATAATGGATATCTAATTCCTCAACCTCCGGCAAAAGCTTCTCGTGGTAAATATCATCCCCACCTGCACTTTCATAGGTCTTACCCATCTCCATGAAAGTCTTCAATCCGTCTGGAGTAACAAATCCCTGTGCAACGAAATCCTTGTGTAAACGCCATAAGGAGCTGCGCAAGATAGCGACTGTACTTTTGTTCTGGTCGCCTATAAATTGCTGCAGAAGTTGCTTCAGAGAATGAATATCTTCTTTCAGCCCATCCTGACCGTCTTTCAGCTCCGAACGGATTTCTATAGACTGTTTGTGGTACTCTTCCTGCTTTCCAACAAGAGAAGTCTGGTATTGCTTCATTTTCTCACTAACCGCATCTATCTGTTCCTGCATCTTGTTTAACCGATTTTCTGTCTCCTCTTCCTTAATGCTTTTTGTACTTCTCAAACCGAGAGTGGAAAGCAGTTTACGGTATCCTGAAATACCGGTTACGATGACACAGATAATGAGTACAAAACATATTACGGCGTTCCCCCAACCGAGTTCGCCAATCTGTTCTAATAACTCAACCATCTCTTTTCATTTCCTCCTGTGTATGTGTTTTACTGGTTGTTGCTGACAACCTCTCTCAGAGTTTTCAGAGACTCATCAATGGTTTCGTCAATCCACTCAATCAGAGCCTGCTGGTCAACAACCTTGGACAGAATCGGATAGTCTGCGTAAATCTGTCCGATAACTTGAGAACGCTTGATACTGCCAGCCTTATTCCATTCCTCGTAATCAAGCTCTGCTTCTGTTACCATCTTCAAGACAGTTTCTTTAATCTGGGCTTTTGCAATTTCAATTTTCTCCTCGTCGGATTTACTGAAATAATCAGCAACTTTCTTTCCTACCGCAATAGCCAGACCGATAATGACCATAATCGTTGTCCAGTTGTCGTTAATCAACTGTAAGAAATTCTGGATTCCGTTCAAAATATTCATATGTTACCTCCTCAATTTACCCAACAGAACCGTCTTCTGCCGGTGATTCATCATTTACAGTTTCATTCCTCATTTGCATTTCTGCCATTGCTGTGTCATATACAATTCCACCGACTGTATTCTCCGCTTTTGATTTGCTGTAATATCCCCAGATAATCGGAGCTAATGCAGCAGGGATAAGGCGCTTTATCAAGACGATTGCATCGTTCCTTTTCAAAGTCGCGGCATGTC
>CAMNTH010000037.1 GCA_946557785.1 uncultured Blautia sp. | reverse complement strand
GGTTTCATGCGACCTGCAAGTACTTTTTTTAATATTTAACTGTCAAACTCCCGAGTTGTTTTATTTAATCCACATATTTTCATGGCGATCACCTCTAAACATGTTATTTTTATTTCTATTCTTAGGCTTTCTGGTCTTTTTCTCATTTTAATTCCCATTCATTGATTTTACAACCCTAATTCTATATAATGGACAACGGAAAATAAAAGATACTACTGCTTACGAACTATAAAAAAGAGGAGGCATTTTTGTGTCAGAACAGGAACGGTTTATGAAGGCGGCCATGTGCCAGGCAAAAAAAGCGCTTGCCCTTAACGAGGTGCCTATTGGATGTGTCATCGTACATGATGGAAAAATCATTGCACGAGGATATAATCGAAGAAATACGGATAAGAATACTCTGTCTCATGCAGAGCTGAATGCTATTCGCCGTGCCAGCAAAAAGCTGGGAGACTGGAGGCTGGAGGGCTGCAGCATGTATGTGACTTTGGAACCCTGTCAGATGTGTGCAGGAGCTCTGGTGCAGTCCAGAATTGATGAAGTGGTGATCGGCAGCATGAACCCCAAGGCCGGGTGTGCGGGTTCTGTGCTGAATCTTTTGGAAATGGACGGATTTAACCATAAAGTAAAGGTTACGAGAGGCGTTTTAGAGAAAGAATGCTCCAAAATACTTTCGGATTTTTTTAAAAAACTGCGGGAACAGAAAAAACTTCAAAAGGAAGCCGGCAAAGCTGCACAATTCCAAAGCGTTCAAGAAACAGGAAATGAAAAAAAGGATACTGCCTTCTGACAGTATCCTTGAACTTTTTTATTTATGCGCGCCGCACTTCGAAATGCACTCACAGACGTTACCTTTACAGTTGACTCGGCCCAGGCACCCTCACGGCACACAAGAGCTTCTGCTTAGTGCTGCTGCATTCCTGCCCTGACACGGTTCACAGATTCCTGTTGCGTAAGACCCAGACGTCAACGCCACTTATAGAAGGCAGCTCTGCAAGAAGAAGCCCTCAGATTGGTATCACCCCTGCTGTAGCGGATTGCAGGTACAGGGCACCGCTATCTCCCCGGCTGCGCGCATTTAATTATAAGTTGCCCCGAAAGATTTGTCAAGGAGCAAAATCATGATAAGTTGACTTTACTAAAAGACAGGTCAAGTATATAATGAACCAGGAAAAAGTTTTTATGGATAAATGGCAATCCGTATAGAATATTGTCCAAAACGATAAAATAAAAAGGAATGGATCAAAATGCCGCATATTTACAAAAAAAAGAAAGAAATAAACCCGCCGGCGTTTCTGTTTTCCAACCAGGAATTGAAACGTCTGATCGTCCCCCTAATCATTGAACAAATTCTGGCAGTAACTGTAGGCATGGTGGACACTATGATGGTATCCAGCGTGGGGGAAGCGGCTACATCCGGGGTATCGCTGGTGGATATGATCAATACGCTGCTGATCAATCTGTTTGCCGCAATCTCCACAGGCGGCGCGGTGGTATCTTCCCAGTTTCTGGGGCAGAAGCATAAAGACAGAGCATGTGAGGCAGCCAATCAGCTCTTGATTGTTACAGGGCTGATCTCTGCTGCAGTGATGGTACTGACCATTCTCTTTAGACGAGGATTTTTGGTGCTTTTGTACGGCGGCATTGAACCGGATGTTATGAAAAACGCGCTGATCTATTTTGTCTTATCAGCAGTATCCTATCCGTTTTTGGCAGTTTATAATTCCTGCGCAGCTTTGTTCCGGTCCATGGGAAATTCTAAAATCTCCATGCAGGCCTCCATTATTATGAATGTGCTGAACGTGTGCGGTGATGCTTTTTTTATTTTTGTGCTTCATATGGGTGTGGCGGGAGCTGCGGCTGCATCGCTGATATCCAGAATGCTTGCCTGTATGATCCTGGTTTGGCGCCTTCGGAATAAAGAATTGGATATTCACATTATGCCGGAGCATTTTAAATGGAACCGCCCTTTGGTTGGGAAAATCCTGCATATCGGTATTCCAAGCGGTGTAGAAAACAGTGCATTTCAGCTTGGGCGTGTTCTTGTAGTTGGGATTATTGCCATGTTCGGTACTGCTGAAATTGCTGCAAATGCAGTGGCAAATAATCTGGACAGCCTTGGAGTTCTGCCGGGGCAGGCTATGAGCCTTGCCATGATCACGGTGACCGGCAGATGTGTGGGTGCAGGAGATTTTGTACAGGCAGATTATTATACAAAGAAAATGATGAAGCTTACATATGTGATCAATGGCATATGCTGTGCCGGCGTTATCCTCTCCATGCCTCTGACGCTGAAAATGTATGGACTTCCCGGAACCACCCTTAAGCTTGCCGCTCTTTTGGTTTTGATTCATAACGGCTGCGCAATCCTTTTGTGGCCGGCATCCTTTACTTTGACAAATGTTTTGAGAGCTGCAAATGACGTGAAATTTCCAATGGTGGTATCCATTATGTCTATGGTGATACTTAGAATCGGAGGAGGCTATATCCTGGCTGTCATTTTTAAGCTTGGAGCTATAGGAATCTGGCTTGCTATGGTTCTGGACTGGACAATGCGCGTTATCCTCTTTGTAACACGATATCGCAGCGGAAGATGGAAGCGTGGAGCAGAAGCTTCTGTATAAAGGTGATATCCCGAGACATACAGGAAGAGAGAGCCTGAGATTTTTGTTCTATTTCCTATTGCGGGTAATGGGTAAAATATTATATAATAAAATCATAAGTGTTATTCATTTATATTTTACAGATACTCAATTTCATATTGAAAAGCGGGGTGCAAAATCATGATTAAAAGAATCGGTTTATTAACAAGCGGCGGTGACTGCCAGGCTTTAAATGCTACTATGCGAGGCGTAGTGAAGGGATTGTCAAACTCCATTGATGAGTTAGAAGTTTACGGTTTTGACGATGGTTATAAAGGCCTTATTTACGGCAAATACCGCATGCTTACCTCCAGAGATTTTTCCGGTATCCTGACACAGGGAGGAACCATTCTCGGAACATCCAGACAGCCGTTTAAGCTGATGCGGGTGCCGGATGAGAAGGGACTTGACAAAGTAGAAGCAATGAAGCAGACTTACTACAAGCTTTGTCTGGACTGCCTGGTGATCCTGGGCGGCAACGGGACTCAGAAGACTGCCAATCTTTTGAGGGAAGAAGGCCTGAATATTATTCACCTTCCCAAGACCATTGATAACGACATTTTTGGAACAGACATGACCTTTGGTTTCCAGAGTGCAGTAAATATTGCAACCAATGCAATTGACTGCATCCATACAACAGCAGCATCCCACGGACGAGTATTTATCGTGGAGATCATGGGTCATAAGGTAGGAAGCCTGACGCTTCATGCCGGACTTGCAGGCGGTGCGGATATCATCCTCATTCCTGAAATCCCATATGATATTAAAAAAGTGGGAGAAGCGATTAAGAAACGCAACAAAGCAGGCAAGAGGTTCACCATCCTTGCAGTGGCAGAGGGTGCGATCTCTAAAGAAGATGCTAAGCTTCCGAAGAAAAAATATAAAGAGAAACTGGAAGCCAGAGCAAAGAAATATCCGTCTGTTTCTTACGAGATCGCAGATGAGATATTTAAAGAAACCGGAAGTGAGGTTCGCGTTACAGTTCCCGGACATACACAGAGAGGCGGCGAGCCATGCGCATACGACCGTGTGCTTTCTACAAGAATCGGTGCAGGTGCAGCTGAGGCTATTCTGGATGAAGAGTATGGTGTTATGATCGGTATCATAAACGGTAAGATCAAACGTGTGCCGCTGGCTGAATGTGCAGGCAAGCTGAAGATGGTATCTCCGAAAGATCAGACTGTAAAAGCAGCAAAACAGATCGGCATTAGCTTTGGTGATTGATCTTACAGCCAGGGAGCTGCGTATGGGGCCCCCAGATCGAACAAAATGATATAAAACATTACTCCGCCGCGGGATAATCTCCTGCGGCGGCTTGGTGCAAAGCATACCTGAGGGAAGGTCTTTGCGGCCTTCTTTTTGCGAAGAGGAGTTTGCTCATGAGTTATACAGCCTTATACAGAAAATTCCGCCCTGACAATTTTGCAGATGTAAAGGGGCAGGATCATATCGTGACTACTTTGACCAACCAGATTAAGGCGAACCGTATTGGTCATGCGTACCTGTTCTGCGGTACCCGCGGCACCGGTAAAACCACGGTTGCCAAGATCCTGGCAAAGGCAGTGAACTGCCTGCATCCGGTAAACGGCGGACCATGCAATGAATGTGAAATGTGCAGAGCCATCCAGGCAGGAACTTCCATGAATGTGATCGAGATCGATGCTGCCTCCAATAATGGCGTGGACAATATCCGGGAGATTCGGGAAGAGGTTTCCTACAGACCCACAGAGGGAAATTATAAGGTCTATATCATTGACGAGGTCCATATGCTTTCAACAGGAGCATTTAATGCCTTGCTGAAAACCCTGGAGGAGCCGCCGTCCTATGTAATGTTCATTTTGGCGACAACAGAAGCCCATAAGATCCCCATCACTATTTTGTCCAGATGCCAGCGCTATGATTTTCACAGGATATCCATTGATACCATTGCGGCAAGGCTTGATGAGCTTTTGAAGGCAGAAAAGGTGGAGGCGGAAGAAAAAGCGGTCCGTTATGTGGCAAAAGCAGGCGACGGCTCCATGCGAGATGCCTTAAGCCTTCTGGATCAGTGCATTGCCTTTTATCTGGGGGAAACCCTGACATATGACAAAGTTCTGGATGTTTTGGGTGCGGTGGACAGTGAAGTGTTCAGCAAGCTTTTGCGCAAGGTTCTTTCCGGAGATGTAACCGGTGCTATCCGCGTCCTTGAGGAGCTGATCATAGGAGGACGGGAGCTTGGACAGTTTGTATCAGATTTTACCTGGTATATGAGGAACCTGCTCCTGGTAAAGACATCTGAAAATCCGGAGGACGCCATAGACGTATCCTCTGAAAACCTGAAGCTTCTCAAAGAAGAAAGCGTAATGGTGGATACGGAAACCCTTATGCGCTATATCCGCATCTTTTCCGAGTTGTCTAATCAGCTTCGCTTTGCAGCACAAAAGCGCGTGCTGGTAGAAATCGCTTTGATCAAATTGTGCCGTCCAGCTATGGAAACCAACCTGGATTCCGTACTGGACAGAATCCGTGTGCTGGAAAAACAAATGGAAGAGCGGCCTGTGCAGCAGGTGATCCTTCAGCCGGGGGCATCAGGAACAGCTTTTCCATCCGAACCTGCCCCAGAGGAGCAAGTACCGGAAAGAGCAGCACCGGAGGATCTGCAGAAGATCGTTGCAAGCTGGAAGGCAATTGTAGGCCAGACATCTGCAGTGTTTAAGCAGATGCTGCAAAAAGCAATTCCAAAATATAATGGCCAGACCGGAGAACCCATTCTATTTGTGGAATTTCAGGATTTTCTTGGCCAGACTTATGTGGAAAACCCGGAATATAAGCAGGAATTACAGGAGATTATCCGTAATATAACAGGTAAAACCGTAGAAGTTAAGATGCTGGTAGCAGGCGGGCAAAAGAACAGCAGCCTGGCACAGATAACGGTGGATCAGGCTATCCGGGATAATATCCATATGGATGTTGTGATCGAGGAAGATCCAAAGGACCTGGAAGAACAATAGAAGTGCAACTAATATGATAAATGATAAAGGAGGAATCATTCCATGGCAAAACGTGGAGGTTTTCCTGGCATGGGAATGCCGGGAAATATGAATAATTTAATGAAGCAGGCGCAGAAAATGCAGCGCCAGATGGAAGAAAACCAGAAGGCTCTGGAAGAAAAGGAGTTTACTGCGGCAGCAGGAGGCGGAGCTGTAGAAGTGACCATTTCCGGCAAACGTGAAGTGGTAAAGGTGAAGCTTGCTGAGGAAGTGGTGGATCCGGATGATATTGAAATGCTGGAGGATCTCATCGTAGCTGCTACAAATGAGGCCCTTCGTAAAGTAGAAGAAGAAAGCTCCCAGGTAATGTCCAAATTAGCAGGCGGACTTGGCGGCATGGGCGGAGGATTCCCCTTCTAATGGAATACTACAGTACGCATATTAACAAACTGATCGAGCAGCTTTCCCATTTGCCTGGGATTGGCTCAAAATCTGCCCAGCGTCTGGCCTTTCATATTATGAATATGCCAAAGGATCAGGTGCAGCAGCTTACCGGAGCCATATCAGGTGCACGGGAGAATGTTCAATATTGCAAAAATTGCTATACCCTGACAGATAAAGAGCTTTGCCCTATCTGCGGCAATCCCAGCCGTGACGGAAAGACGATTATGGTTGTGGAGAATACCAGGGACTTGGCAGCATACGAAAAAACCGGAAAATACCAGGGTGTTTACCATGTACTTCACGGTGCCATTTCCCCTATGCTGGGAATTGGTCCGGACGATATTAAATTAAAAGAATTAATGCACCGCCTTCAAAATGATGTGCAGGAGGTCATTATCGCTACCAATTCCAGCCTGGAGGGTGAGACTACGGCCATGTACATAAGTAAGCTGATCAAACCTACAGGAATTAAGGTTACCAGGATCGCAAGCGGCGTGCCTGTAGGAGGAGATTTGGAATATATTGATGAAGTTACGCTTCTTCGTGCGTTGGAGGGCAGGGTGGAACTGAAGTGACAAAGAAAAAGGCAACATCTTCGGATGTGGCAGAGCTGGCAGGGGTTTCCCAGGCAACGGTATCCATGGTGCTGAACCGCAAGTATAATGTATCCTTTTCCAGGGGAACTGTGGAACGGGTGGAAGAAGCTGCGCGGAAGCTGGGGTATGAGCTGCCTAAGCATAAAAGCCAGAAAAAAGATAAAAAAGAAAAACTGATCGTGGTTTTTTGCCCCACTATTACGAGTCCTTACTATGTGCTGCTTTTGGAGGGAATCGAGTCCATTGCCAATGAACAGGGCTATAGTGTTTTTATATGCAATACCCAGCGTGATGCATGCCTTGAGGAAAAGTACCTTCGTATGATGCGTACCATACGTCCCCAGGGAATTATCTATGCCTGCAATCCGAACCCGGATTTTCAGAAGCAGGTAGAAGAAATGGCCAGGGAGATTCCGCTGGTCATCATCAGCAACAAAGAAAAAACCACTACAGTGGATGCGATCAATCAGGATAACACAGAGGTGGGGAAGCTGATGGCGCATCATCTGCTGGAGCTTGGACATAGGAATGTAGCTTTTATTACTCCGCCTCTGACAAAACGTCAGTGGCAGCGATCCCGCCGTATTGAAGGGTTTGTTAAAGCCTTTGAGCAGGAAGGGCTGAAAGATCATGTGATCATTAAGGCGGCAGATGAGTCTCTTGACCGTCAGATCCCCAGGACGGATTCGGAATATTCCATGGGCTATCAGCTGACAATGGAGCTGCTTTCTGAGGGCAGGAAATTTACTGCAATCGCAGGACAGAATGATATGATGGCGTATGGAGCGATTGACGCTCTTGGATCAGCAAAGCTGCATGTCCCAAGAGATGTTTCTGTAATTGGCTGTGATAATATTTTTTATTCTGGCATCCGGAGGATTTCTCTTACCACCATTGACCATTTTGTTGCATTAAAAGGCAGAGATGCCTGTGATATTATTATTCGTAAGATCGGGATGAATTCTCGGCTTTATGGAGGGCTTCGCCCTACCAGCCTTTACAATATTGAGTATACCCCAAAGCTGATTGTACGCAAGACCACAGGGTATGCTAAAAACTAAATTAAATAAATATGGCCTGAAAAAATATTAATAATAATTTTCATATAAGGGTGTTAAATCCGTAATTTTTATTAATAATTATAAAAATATAAATAAGATATTTATTAATAAAAAGGAACGCGTCTTGACCTTGCCGTTGATTTTGATATAATGTATATAACAAATAAACGTGCAAAAACATAGGAGGTTAAAACATGAAATTTTTTATTGATACAGCGAAAGTGGAAGATATCCGCAAAGCAAATGACATGGGAATTATCTGCGGCGTAACCACAAATCCATCCCTGATCGCAAAAGAGGGAAGAGATTTTACAGAGGTTATTAAAGAGATTACCAGCATCGTAGACGGCCCTATCAGCGGTGAGGTAAAAGCAACTACCACAGATGCGGAAGGAATGATCGCAGAAGGACGTGAGATCGCAAAGATTCACCCTAATATGGTTGTAAAGATTCCCATGACAGGGGAAGGCTTAAAAGCTGTCAAGGTTCTGGCAAAGGAAGGAATTAAGACAAACGTAACCCTGATCTTCACCGCAAACCAGGCCCTCCTAGCAGCAAGGGCAGGCGCTGCATATGTATCCCCATTTCTTGGAAGACTTGATGATATTTCTACAGACGGACTTCCGCTGATCCGCCAGATTTCAGAAATGTTTGCCATTGCAGACATTCCTACCGAAATCATTGCAGCAAGTGTGCGCCATCCTGTACATGTAACAGAATGTGCTCTTGCAGGCGCTGATATTGCTACTGTACCGTATAAAGTACTGGAGCAGATGCTGCATCATCCTCTTACAGATGCAGGAATCGTGAAGTTCCAGCAGGATTACAAAGCTGTATTTGGTGAATAAGAAGACTATAAGGAGATTAGAAACATGGACAAATTAGAGCTTCAGAAAATTGCAAACGAGGTCCGCAAAGGCATCGTAACAGCAGTTCATGCAGCAAAAGCCGGACATCCGGGCGGCTCTTTATCTGCTGCTGATTTATTTACATATCTGTATTTTGAAGAAATGAACATTGACCCGAAAGACCCGAAGAAGGCAGCCCGTGACCGCTTCGTATTGTCTAAAGGACATACTGCTCCGGGACTTTATTCCGTACTGGCAAACAGGGGTTATTTTCCGGTAGAAGACTTAAAGACCCTTCGTCATTTAGGATCATATCTGCAGGGACATCCGGATATGAAACACATTCCCGGGGTTGATATGTCAAGCGGATCCCTTGGACAGGGAATTTCCGCAGCAGTGGGGATGGCTCTTTCCGCAAAGTTAAGCGGCGACTCCTACAGAGTATATACTCTTCTGGGAGACGGAGAGATTCAGGAAGGCCAGGTGTGGGAGGCTGCTATGTTTGCAGGCCACAGAAAACTGGACAATCTTGTTGTGATCGTGGACAACAACGGACTTCAGATTGATGGTGCAATTGAAGATGTATGTTCTCCATACCCAATTGACAAAAAATTCGAAGCATTCAATTTCCATGTGATTAATGTTGCAGACGGAAATGACATGGATCAGTTAAAGGCAGCTTTTGATGAAGCGAAAGCTGCCAAAGGAATGCCATGTGCGATCGTAATGAAAACCGTAAAGGGCAAAGGCGTATCCTTCATGGAAAACCAGGCGGGATGGCATGGCAAGGCTCCTAACGATGAGCAGTACGCACAGGCAATGGAAGACTTAAAAAAGGTAGGTGACGCATTATGTCAGATGTAAAGAAAATTGCTACAAGAGCCAGCTATGGAAATGCTCTGGTAGAATTGGGCAAAAAGCATGAAAATGTAATCGTTCTGGATGCTGACCTTGCTGCAGCTACTCAGACAGGCGTATTTAAGAAAGAGTTCCCTGAGCGCCATATTGACTGCGGAATCGCAGAATGCAATATGGTAGGTATCGGCGCAGGTATTGCAACAACAGGCAAAGTTCCTTTCGTAAGTACCTTTGCTATGTTTGCAGCAGGACGTGCTTTTGAGCAGGTTCGCAATTCTGTGGGATATCCGAAGCTGAACGTAAAGATTGGCGCAACCCACGGCGGTATCTCTGTTGGAGAAGATGGTGCAACCCACCAGTGCTGTGAGGATTTTGCCCTTATGAGAAGCATTCCGGGAATGGTAGTAGCCTGCCCTTCTGATGATATTGAAGCAAAAGCCATGGTAGAAGCTGCTTACGAGCATGTAGGCCCTGTTTATATGAGATTCGGACGTCTTGCAGTTCCTGTGATCAATGACAGACCGGATTACAAGTTTGAACTTGGCAAAGGCATTGTTTTGCGTGAAGGTAAGGATCTTACCATTATTGCCAATGGCCTTTGTGTTGCTCCCGCTCTGGAAGCGGCAGAAAAGCTGGCAGCAGACGGCATAGATGCAAAAGTGATCAATATCCACACCATCAAACCTCTGGATGAAGAGCTGGTAGTGGCAGCAGCAAAAGAAACAGGAAAAGTTGTTACAGTAGAAGAGCATTCTGTTATCGGCGGTCTTGGCGGTGCAGTGTGCGAATGTCTGTCCGAAAAAGCTCCGGTACCGGTAAAACGTATTGGGGTGAATGATGTATTCGGTGAATCAGGCTCTGCAGCAGCGCTTCTTGAAAAATATGAACTTGATGCTGAAGGCATTTATAAGCAGATTAAAGCGTTTGTATAAGATTTTCTTCGGGAATGATATTTTGGGCGGGTATTATACGTCGGATTCCCTGTGTAATGGTATCTGCCAGGTCGATTACAGTGGAGAGACGGGTTGTTTGAAGCGTAAACTGCTCCAGCATTCCGCCGATATTTACAATCCCGGTTATATGAATATCTCCCACAGGCGGTAATTCTTTGCGAACACCTGCACCTGGGTACAGTGCTCCATTTCCAATGGTCACATAACCCAGGTGCTTTTTTTGTCCAAGAGAGGCATCTATGGCAATCACCAGGGCATGGGGATGCCTGACTTCAATGAAGGAAGATCTTTGTCCGAGGTTCATGGCGTGAACAGGATCTTTTAAGGTACCATATACGAAAATCCCAGGACTTTTGTAAGAGCTTAACTGCTGTCCTACATAAGGACCAAGGCAATCGCCTGTCATCCTGTCACTTCCAATACAGAGAAAAACAAGCTCATCCCAAAATCCTTGGTGATGGCGAATGCATTTTTTTAAGAGAAATGCAATTTCCTGTGATGAACTTTCTTTTTTTGTATCAATATAAAATGTCATAATTTTTCCTCATCTATTTTTTGTTCAATAAAACGGCTTTGTTTCATCATATCCAGAAAGCGGACAGATTATGCACTGTGCAAAATCTGTCGCTAAATTCTTGGAAAAGCCTCTTATGTTCCGGCAAAATCTGCGTTTCTCATATGCTATTCTGATACCCGAAGGGGTGATATAACATGATTGAGGTTGTTTATAAAGAAGAGAAGCAGGGTGCAAAAGGAAATGAGGGTCTGTTTGCAGTTCCGAGAAATATACGTCAGATAGGGCTTCCGGCAGAAAACTACAGAATTTATATGGAAGACTATGTATATACCTTCCTGGTCCGGCTGGCCGGGGGAGATACAGGAGGAGAAAGCGAGAGAGGGCATCTTGCAGTGCTGACCGGGGAGACAAAATGGCAGTCCGGAGTGAGTTATGTGTTTGTACGGGGAGCTCTTACCGTAGATAAGGCGGAGGCGGCAGCGGATCATATTGACTTCTCAGAAAAAGTCTGGTCAGGAATTCATGACGAACAGGAACTGTATTTTCCGGGACAGGAAATCGTGGGATGGTTTTTTGCTCAGCAGGAATTGCAGCTGGAAATCACAGAAGTATTTAGGAGAGTGCATTTAAAGCATTTCGGGGGCGGGGAAAAGGTTCTGCTGCTTATGGATCCGGCAGAACGGGAAGACGCCTTTTTTCGTTATGAGAACAATTTTCTGGTAAGACAGCCCGGATACTATCTTTTTTATGAAAAAAATCCGCTGATGCAGAACTATATGCTGGATAAAAATCAGGAAATTCAGTCTGATGGGACGGAAGAGGTGCCTGATGAAGCTGTGATTGCCTTTCGGAAAATTATCGGATCAAAGAAAAAGAGGAATGAAGATGAGCAGCCAGAAGAAAAAACTTCTGTATTCTCTTATGCGGCAACAGCATGTCTGGTAATTGCCGTACTGGCAGTCGGGGTAGGCTTTTATAGGAATTATCAGGACGGTTATAGTCTGGAGCAGCAGATTCAGACGGCATCTGCTGTTATTACGGGAAAAAAATCAGCAGATGTGACTGAGGCTCTAAAGAAGGAAGCGGTGCTTACCCCTCTTTTGAAAGAACAGGAAGTGAAGCCTACGCAGGCTCCAAAAATAAATGAGGGTAATCAGGCATCAAAAGAATCGGAAACAACGCCAAGAGAAAATGATTTAGATAAAGAAAACGGTGCAGAGCAAAAGCAGGCAGAAACTGCTGCAAGAGCAGAGGAGGCAGATCCGATCACAAGGGAAGAATCTG
This sequence comes from uncultured Blautia sp., assembly GCA_946557785.1. Classification (GTDB taxonomy): domain Bacteria; phylum Bacillota; class Clostridia; order Lachnospirales; family Lachnospiraceae; genus Blautia_A. The sequence goes on along the minus strand of CAMNTH010000037.1, from coordinate 2,610 downwards.
ATTTGCGTAAGGCAAAGCGCAGGCAGGAAAATGTACAGGCACAGAGCAGCACAGAGACCAAGGCTGCTGAGGGAACAGATCAGCCTGCATCTGGTACTTCCGTTCATGCTTCTTATGTAATCAGGCCGGGGGATACGTTATATCAGATCAGTATTGAGAAATATGGAAGCATGGATGCGATTGCAGAGATTTGTCGGTTAAATGGCCTTTCTGAAAACGAAATTATTTATCCTGGACAAATAATTGTATTACCATAAAGAAGTATGCTATAATGGGGACATTGGACACCAGGTAAAGTAATCTGTGCGCCTGGCGGCCATGATAATAGAGAAACTTTATTGGAATAGAAAATACATAAGGTAAGGTTAGATTATGGCAAATACAATTAAAAAAATCAGAAAGAAGCTTAGGCGCCGTAAGATGCTGGCAGAGAAGGCCAGGCTGGAAAGGAAACAGGGGATTTCAGATGGAAGGCGCCGGTCAAGGCTGAGCCGCCGTGAGCGGGAGACAATAAAACGAGTGCTCACAATTGCTGCGCTTGTGATTTTGCTGGTTTTTGTACTGGTGCTTTTTTTTGAGAAATACAGATACGATAGTTATAAAGTCCTGGAAACAAGTGAACAGGAGGATATTGTCTCTACAAAATATGTAGAATTGGACGGACGGATCCTTCGCTATAGTCCTGAAGGGGCGTCTCTTGTGAATAGTAAGCTGGAGACAGTATGGAGCGATATCTATGAAATGCAGAATCCGATTGCCGATGTTAGCGGCAGCCAGGCAGTTATTGCTGACAGAGACGGCACTGCTCTTCGGATTTATGATAAGAATGGTATGACTGGTTCTGTTACAACGTCATATAGTATCGTAAAAGCGCGTGTTTCTAAAAACGGACTTGTTGCAGTGATCATGGATGGCGGGGATGACACATGGATTAACTTTTATACTTCCAATGGAAGCCTGATCGCAGAGAACCAGACGAAAGTGGATGATCCGGGATTTCCTATGGATGTGGCCATTTCGGACGATGGAATGGTTATGATGGTGGCATTTCAGTTTGTGGATGGAAGCGATACCACCAGCTATGTGGCCTTTTATAATTTTGGGGATGTCGGTCAAAATGAAGACGATAGGATTGTCAGCGGCTACCACTATGAAGGCGTTGTGATTCCGCAGATCCAGTATCTTGAAGGTTCAAGTTCTGTGGCATTAAGGGACAATGGCTTTACACTTTACAGTGGGAAGCAGATTCCCAAAGAAAATAAGGCGATTGAGGTGGACAAAGAAATCGTCAGCACTTTTTTTGATGACAATACCATTGGACTGGTTTTTAAGGATGACAGTAAGGATAAGCTTTATACAATGGAAGTGTATAATTCTGACGGAAAACTGAAATTCCGAAAGGATTTTAACATTCCATATACAACCATTCGCATGAGCGGCGGGAATATATTAATGTATAACAGTGCTCAAATTTCGGTTTTGAGTGATAAGGGAGTGGAAAAATACAGCGGAACGATTGACGGAACTGTAAATGATTTCTTCAAGATAGGCTGGAATAAATATCTTCTGGTATTGGACAGCGGTGTGAATATCATTAAATTAAGCTAGGAGGAGCAGATGAACATAACGTGGTTTGGCATTGGAATGGCTGGTATTTTGGCGCTGTTCGGATGGTTTGGATATCAACATGGCTTTATTCGAGAAGTGATGTCCATGTTTTTTATCGTATTATCCATTGCTCTTGTCTGGCTTATAAATCCGTATGTAAATGAATTTTTGAAGGATAATACACATTTATATGAAAGTGTTCAGGACACGACCAGGGAGTTCGTGGAAACGCAGCTAGAAGGAAAAATAGCTCTTGACCAGCAGGGACAGGGCAGCTTGATCGAATCCTTGGGGCTTCCTTCTTTCCTGGCAAATGGATTGGCAGAAAATAATAATGCGGCAGTTTATGAATATCTGGCAGTCGGCACTTTTGCAGATTATGTGTCGGATTATATTGCAGTTGCAGTTGTAAACGGAGCCTCTTTTCTGCTATCGTTTTTTTTGGCATCACTGATGATCAGAATGGTCACATATGCGCTTAACATAATCGCACGGCTTCCGATCATAAAAGGAGTGAACAGGCTTGCAGGATTGTTTGTGGGAGCTTTTAAGGGACTGCTTTTTATCTGGGTCGCTCTTTTGCTGCTGACGGTATTCTGCAGTACGGAAATTGGCAGACAGGGGCTGCAGCTTGTTGAAAAGGATGATGTTGCGAACTTTATTTATGAGAAAGATATCTTCGTGAAAATATTTATGAGTATTTTTTATGGAAAAGCATAAAAAGGTCTTGACTGGAAAAGAACAGAGTGATATACTAAATCCGCTTCTTAAATGAGGCGGATTTTTTAACTGATTTTATGAAGAATATAAAATTAGTTGAAAAAAGTTGTTGACAAGCATCTGGTTATGTGATAAAGTAAACGAGTTGCTGAAAGCAACAAGAACTCACAATAAAATTCTTTGAAAAAACTTAAAAAGTTGTTGACAAAGAAGGAAAGTTGTGATAATCTGAATAAGCTGTCGTAAGGCAGAAACCTTGATAACTAAACAGTGAAACACATA
>CAMNTH010000036.1 GCA_946557785.1 uncultured Blautia sp. | reverse complement strand
ACATTTTCTTGGACTAGTTATGCAGCCAGACCAAGGTTCTGCCGGTACTCCCAAGGGCTCATATTTCCGAGTGATGTTTTAATCCTTTTTGTGTTATACCATAGCAAATATTCATTTAGGATATCAATGAATTCTGAGATTTTAATACCCGTCCAATCTTGATTATAGAACATCTCGTTTTTCAGACGTCCAAACAATCCCTCGCAGGCTGCATTATCAGGAGAACAGCCTTTTTTGGACATTGACCGTTCAAGACCTGCATTTTTCATCCGTTCTATCCAACCTGGCCACCGATAATGGCAGCCTCGGTCGGAATGGATTAGCGGGTGTGCCCCTTCCGGCAGATGGGATATTGCCTGATCAAGCATTGTGTTGACAAGCATGGAGTCAGGCGTTGTACTGATTGTCCAGCCGGGAAGCAGGCCATCAAAGCAGTCTACAAGCACTGAAAGATAAACTTTTCCTGCTGGTAAAGCGAACTCGGTAATATCCGTGAGCCACTTTTGATTCGGCTTATCTGCATGAAAATCCCGTTCTATTTTGTTAGACACAGACGGGGAGATTTCTCCCTGATAGGAGTTATATTTTTTGCGCCGTTTTAGGATAACGATAAGACCTTCTTCCCGCATGATCTGACGGACTACTTGCCACACTAGGGCTTGTGAGCACGGGACTTTGCGACCGGATTTTTCTTCTTGAGGAAGGGCGGCTTGCAGAGACGGGTACACATGAGGAACTGATGAGGCAGAAGGGTCTTTACTATGAGTTTTATACTGCACAAAAAGAAAGTTATGGGATTTGAAAAGAATAGGTTGGACAAAAATGGGAAAAGATCAAGAAGAGAGAAAATTATTTATAGAAGTGGTAAAAATGGCCTGGGAGCATTCCAAGGGGGTGGTTATAGCCAGTATGACCAGGGAAGCTATCCAGGTGTTGAATCCTTATGCTGTCCTGCTGTTGGGAGCGGAGATCACCAATTTTCTTATTACAGGTTCCTATGACCGGGCTGCAGAGCAGGTTGTGTGGATGAGCATTTTTCTGTTGTGTACGAAATGTGCGGAGAATATATGCATCAGCTTTGAAAACAAATGGTGTATTTCCCTGGATATGCGTATGCAGCCGAACATGAATCAGGTCTGCTACGCTTCGGATCTGGAAGTGCTGGAATCCTATGAATTCCAGCAAAATTATCAGCAGGCAAAAGACGGATTGGAATACAGCGGAGGGATATATTCTTTTATCTGCTGCTGTGAAACAATCTTAGCAGACGCCCTTCGCATTATGATTACAGTTATCTTTTTGACGGATCTGATTCTGAAAGCAAAAACTGGTGCCTTATAATAATCAACTACAATATTTTTTCATGAACTTTGTGCAGACCAGACGATCGGGAAGGATATTCGAACCTACCGTCTGGAAAAAATGATCTCTGAAAAAGAAGAAGGGAGCCATAGGGAAGTCTTAAGATTTTTAAATAAGATCAAGATAGCGTCTTCCAAATATTACGCCCTGAATGCTATGCCGGAAGGATTTCTCTGGGGTGCAACTTACCTTTTGGTGACCCTTTGCTGCCTGGAGGAACACTTGGGACTGGGGGATATTCTGAAATATGCAGGGATCGTGAATCAGGTTTCCCAGGCATTTTCTTCTATTTTAAATGCCAGTGCGGATACTAGGTTTAAAGTGAATTTTTTAGAAGGTTATCTTTCGTTTGTGAGATCCTGTCCGAAGGAAGAAAATAGACAGGATTCCGGAAAGGATCAGGATGTACAGGGAAATATCTGCTGTAGTCATGTTTCCTATCAATACGGCGGTACAGATAGGATGGCACTGTGTGACATTAGTCTGGAGATTGAGAAGGGCTCCCAGGTAGCTATTGTGGGGGAAAACGGAAGCGGAAAATCCACACTGCTAAAGGTATTGATGGGACTGTATACTCCAAAAGATGGCAGTGTCACTGTCTTTGGAGAGGAACGGTACCGTGAAATGGATTATTTTTCTGCAGTATTTCAAGATTTTACTATATTTCCCATTACTGTGGAACAGAACTTAACCTTTTCCTTAAAACATGTTGAGGAAAAAAGAAAAGGCGTATGGCAGGCGCTGGAGACACTTGGTTTATCTCAGAGGGTTGAAAAGCTTCCCCGGGGAATTGATACTGTGCTGCGCTGCAATGGTTACGGCCATGCGGCCAGGCTGTCAGGAAGGGAAGAACAGAAAATCGCATTAGCACGTGCGATTTTCACACAGAGGCCTATTTATGTGTTAGATGAACCAAGTGCAGCTTTGGATACAAAATCGGAACTTATGCTGTATAAACTTTTCTGTGAACTTACCGAAGATAAAACAGTCATTTTTGTTTCCCACAGGCTGTTTAGCTGCAGAATGTGCAACAGGATCTTTGTCATGGATCATGGCAAGCTGGTTCAGGAAGGAACCCATGAGCAGCTGGCAAAGATTCCGGGGAAATGTTCATTTCGCAGCTAAAAAGGGGATATCATACATAAACATGTCCTGATAATTTAAAATGCAGAATTGTAACTACTGTAACGGTTGAAGAGATGGATAGTCGAAAATACTGTTCATACATAGAATATCGTGGTTCACATCCATTCCCCGAAAAACTTTTAGCATGAAAAAGCCATGCCTTATTCATAAATCAGATAACCCACCTCTTTCCCTTTTAGAAAGTCCGGGCATTTGTATGTATGCAGGATTTTTTCTAAAAGGCGCATAGAATCAGAATAATATTTATCTTTATGATATACCAGATAAAAGATCCGGTTCCACTGGGACTTTTTGTCTTTGATGATATGTACCAGATCTTTCTGAATCTCCTGTTCCAGGAGGCGGACAGAAATCGCAGAAATGCAGTTGTTATACAGCACAGCACTTTTGATAGCGTCAAGGCAGGTGGCCTCCCAGGTGATGCGGAAGGGAATCCTGTGATTTTTCATAAAGTTTTCAAAAAGATTGCGTGTGCCGCTGCCTTTTTCCCGGATTACAAAGTCGTATTGGGATAATTCCTCAATAGGGATTTCTTTTTTATTGGTGAGAGGATGGCTTTTGGAAACAGCAAGTACAAGAAAATCTTCCACAATTGGGACGGCAATGAGGTCCGGGCTTTGGATGATGCCCTCTACAATGGCAATATCCAGTTCCGAATTCAGAAGCTTTTTTTCTATCAGGCTGGTATTGGCCACGCAGGCGTAGGTTTGGAGGACAGGCGATTCTCTTTTCAGATCCAGCAGGATGGAAGAAAGGAGACAAGCACCGATAGTAATGGTGGCACCGATCCTAAGCCGGCTGCTGGTATGAAATGCCTGCATATTGGATTCCAGAAGATCGTATTGATTAAGCACCTTGTAAGCGTAATCCAGAAGCTGCTGCCCTGCGCTGGTGATGTATAGCTTTTTGGAAAGGCGCTCAAAGAGGCGGACGTGGTAATGATCTTCCAACTCCCGGATTGCCTGGCTCACGGTAGGCTGGGAAATATAGCAGTGTTCAGCTGCTGCAGACATTTTGCCGGTTTCCGCTACTTCTACAAAAATGCGGAGATGTCGGATGGTCATATGAAATTCCTCCTGGTAATTATAGGTAAAACCTATGTCTTTTATTATAAAATACCATTTTTCTTATAACATGACAAGTGCTATAATAGAAACATATCCGAATGGAATATATGCTGTTAAGAAAAAAGGAGATAGAAAAATGAAGGTATTGATTTTAGGCGGTGTGGCTGCCGGTACCAAGGTTGCTGCAAAATTATTACGGGAAGACCGAAGCTGTGAAGTTATTATTCTTACCAAGGGAAAGGATATTTCTTATGCCGGATGCGGGCTTCCTTATTATGTAGGTGATGTGATCCACGGAAAAGAACAATTGATCGTGAATACACCTGAGAAATATGCACGTCTGACAGGTGCGGCCGTTTTGACAGAAACGGAAGCCGTTGCCGTAAAGACAGAGGAGCATAAAGTGGAGGCAAAAGATCTGAAAACCGGTGAAGTAAAGGAATATTCCTATGACAAACTGGTAATTGCAACAGGAGCATCCCCATTTGTACCAGACATCCCGGGACTGCATCTGAAAAATGTATTTACCATGAGAACGCCGGATGACGCCATTGCTCTTCGGGAAGCCGTAGAAGCAGGGGAAATCAAACGTGCGGTGGTGGCAGGCGGCGGATTCATTGGCCTGGAAGTAGCAGAGAACCTGGCTTTGAAAGGCGTTAAAGTCAGTGTGATCGATTTTGCTCCCCACGTACTTCCCAACTTCCTGGATCCGGAGATGTCCGAATTTGTAGAAAATAAAATGGCAGAAGAGGGCATTATGCCAATGACAGGCGTTGCACTGGAAGGCGTGATCGGCACAGAGAAAGTGGAAAAGGTGCAGACCAGCAGGCGTGCCATGAAGGCAGATGCACTGGTGATGGCCATTGGTATCCGTCCGAATACCGCATTCCTTGAGGGCTCAGGAATTGAAATGTTTAAGGGAACAATCATTACGGACAAATATTTACAGACGAATATTGCCGATGTTTATGCTGCAGGAGACTGCGCAATGATAACAAACTGTGAAACAGGCAAGCCAGCATGGTCTCCCATGGGTTCTACAGCCAATATTGCAGGCCGTATCCTTGCCAAAAATATTGCAGGCGGCAAAGTGGAGTATCCGGGCGTTCTTGGTACAGGGGTAGCCAAACTTCCGGGAGGGCTGAATACGGGGCGCACAGGCTTAACGGAAATAGCCGCAAAAGCTAAGGGATATGATACGGTTTCTGTAATTACGGTTGTGGATGATAAAGCACATTACTATCCGGGCGCAGGCTCTTTCATCATAAAACTGACTGCTGATAAAGCAACCAGAAAGCTTCTGGGTGTGCAGGTGCTTGGCAAAGGCGCTGTTGATAAGGTGACGGATATCGGTGTGACCGCAATTTCCCTCGGAGCAACGGTTGACCAGCTCTCTTCCATGGATTTTGCCTATGCGCCGCCATTCTCTACAGCCATCCACCCTTTTGCACACAGCATCAATATCCTGATGAATAAGATGGATGGAGCTTTGGAAAGTTTTAGTCCTTCAGAGTACGGGGACGGAGCAGCAGAAGGCTATGAAATCATTGACTGTGCACTTGCACCTGCTTTGGAAGGTAAGAAGTATCTGGATCTGACTGCGATCAACGGAGAGGTAGATGGTCTTGGCAAAGATGATAAGCTTCTTCTGGTTTGTACGAAAGGCAAACGTGCATATCTGACCCAGAACCGTCTGAAATATTACGGATATACGAATACGAAGGTTCTGGAAGGCGGTACAACCTTTACAGAGATTGAAACAGAGGAATAAGATTTATCCCATAAATTTAAGGAGGAAAAACAAATGGCAACATTAACGATAAGCGCAGCTGATGAAAAGCGCGTAAAGGCTCTGGGATTTTTAAGCAACAAGGGAACGGATAATTTTTCCGGCCGTATCATTACGGTAAATGGTAAGATTACGGCAGCACAGCAGAAGTGTATCGCAGAAGCGGCAGAGAAATTCGGAAACGGAATCGTTACCTTTACTACCCGCCTTACTGTGGAGGTACAGGGAATTCCCTATGATAAGATAGAGGATTTCCGCGAGTTTATTGCAAAAGAAGGGCTGGAAACAGGAGGAACAGGCTCGCTGGTACGTCCGGTCGTGTCCTGTAAGGGAACTACCTGCCAGTATGGACTTTTGGACTCCTTCGCACTCTCTGAAGAAATTCATGAAAGATTTTACAAAGGATATCACAGTGTGAAGCTTCCTCACAAATTTAAGATCGCAGTAGGCGGATGCCCAAATAACTGTGTAAAACCGGATTTGAACGATCTTGGTATTATTGGACAGATGATCCCTAATTTTGATGAGGATGAATGCAATGGCTGTAAGAAATGTTCTGTAGCGGCAGCATGTCCGATGAAAGCAGCGAAAATGGTTGACGGACTTCTGGAAATTGACAAGGACATCTGCAACAACTGCGGACGCTGCATAGGCAAGTGCCATTTTGATGCACTGGAAGAGGGAACACCAGGCTTTAAAATTTACATAGGCGGACGTTGGGGCAAGAAGACTGCACACGGCAGAGCCTTAAGCAAGGTTTTCAAAGATAAAGAAGAAGCGCTGAATGTGATTGAAAAAGCAATCCTTTTGTTCAGGGAACAGGGCAAAACAGGAGAGAGATTTGCTGCAACTATTGAGCGCCTTGGATTTGAAAATGTAGAGGCTCAGCTTTTAGCAGATGATCTTCTTGAGAGAAAACAGCAGATTTTGAATGCAGAGCTTCATGTTACCGGCGGAGCTACCTGCTGACCATTGTCTGCATGAATTTATGATACAAAAAGCGAAGATACCATATGAAACATGGGTCTTCGCTTTTTTATCAGTAAAACTTTTTATGAAACTATATCCGGCTGACTTTGAGCTGATGCTGGTGTGGGAATCCAGGAACTGCGCTCCTGGATTTTATTCATGATCCTGGTGGCTTCTTCCCCCTTGGCCGGAGTCGGCTGATAATTGTTGTAGCCGTATTCAGAGGAAACGGAACAGGGAATGATATTGGTCACATTATCCATTTTAACACCGTCTTTTTCAATGATGAACGTCTGCTGAAAAATCATAGTATCCATATCGCTTGGGTAGGAATTTCCTCCGAAGCAAAAATTTCCAAGACTGTAGACGATATTTCTTCCTTTGTATTCTTCAATTCCCTGAAGCACATGAGGATGATGGCCGCATACAAGATCTGCTCCCTCATCAATGGCCATACGTCCAAGGGTCATCTGGTTGGAATCAGGAACAGTTTCTTTTTCATTTCCCCAGTGGAAAATGACGATCACAAGCTGGGCACCTTCTTCTTTGACCTTTGCAATATTTCTCTTTAGCTGCTCTGTGCGCTCCAGATGATCGTTCAGCTCATAAATGCCAACCAGCCCTACTTTGATCCCCTTCACATCCATAACAGCAGTCTCATCATAACCAAAATGAATGATTCCCTCCGCATCCAGAGCATTCATGGTATCGCTGAAACTCTGATCACCATAATCATGGCTGTGGTTATTAGCAGTGGTGACTGCTTCTACAGAACTGCAGGAAAGGATTCCGGCAAATTCCGGTGGAGCCTTGAAGGCAAATTGCTTATCTGCCCTGGTATCCAGATTGGTCAGGGTTCCTTCAAAATTGGCAATGGTCAGATCATCGGAACTGAAGGTGTTCCTCACATTTTGAAGGAAGTATTCTTTTCCATAGTTATAAAAATACGCATTCAGGCTTGAGTCATAATCAAAATATTCATCTGTCCCAAGCGTACAATCTCCCACAACAGTTACAGTGAGTGAAACAGGTTCGAAAGGAATTTCTGTCGGCTCCACAGGGCCGTTGTTTTGATCATCCGGGTTTTGGGGATCATCTGCAAAGGTTCCTCTGTTTTCTGCCTTGGAGGAATCCTTGCCCATGGAAACGGTGCCTGCGGCATTAGAGGAGGCAGGAGCAGATTTGTCTTTTCCCCATCCCTGACAGCCTCGTATAACGAAGAGGAGCAGGAGCAAAAGGAGTGCTGCCATACCGCCTGCAATGAGACGATTCCGCAGCTGTCTTTTACGGTAATAAGCGGATCTGCGGGTATTCCTTTGTTTTTGTGAGGTGCGCATGGTGCTCCGTTCCTGGTTATGGGTGTTTCTGTAGGGGCTGGCATGTCCGGATGGATTACCTTTGGATGCCTGTGCGGCTTTGGCTCTCTGCCGGGCTTTTGCAGCGTAGGCACGCTCTCGGTCTGTCTTCGGCCGGTGTGTTCTGCCAGGCTGCTGGCGAGGTGGATTTGTCATAAGTGTTTCCTTCTTCCTTTGTATGTATTGGATATGATGAGGTCCAAAATACGCATGGCTTCCTCTGTATAGCATAATATGCTGCTGATATTTAGAGCAGACAGTAACAGTATAGAAATTTTTCACAGTTTCGTCAATATCTATCTCTTTTCATAGACATTTTTTTTTGATATAATGGTGGAGATTTTATAATAAAGAGAGGAAAGATTATGTTATATATAGGCAACCATACCACATCTTCCAAGGGCTATGCCCAAATGGCCCGCCAGATGATCGCAAACGGCGGAAATACCTTTGCTTTTTTTACCAGGAACCCAAGGGGAGGAAAGGCAAAAGCCATAGACGAGAAGGATGTGGAGAAATATCGTGCGCTTGCACAGGAGAATCATTTCGGCAAAATCGTGGCACATGCACCTTATACCATGAATGCCTGCGCTGCAAAAGAAGATCTTCGTGTATTTGCACGGGAAACGATGGCAGACGATCTTATGCGAATGGAAATGACCCCGGGAAATTACTACAATTTTCATCCCGGAAGCCATGTAGGGCAGGGGGCAAAAGAAGGAATCCGAAAGATTGCGGAAATCCTGAATGCAGTTCTTAAGGAAGAGCAGACAACCACGGTTCTTTTGGAAACCATGGCTGGCAAAGGCTCTGAGGTAGGAAGGACATTTGAGGAACTCAGGGAGATCATGGACCTTGTGGAAAAGAAGCATAAGCTTGGCATCTGCCTTGACACTTGCCATGTCTGGGATGGTGGCTTTGATATTGTGAACGACCTGGACGGCGTTTTGGGCACCTTTGACAGCGTGATCGGATTATCCAAATTAAAGGCGGTACATTTAAATGACAGCATGAATGGCCTTGGAAGCCACAAAGACCGCCATGCTAAGATTGGGGAAGGAATGATAGGGATGGAAGCTCTGGTAAATGTGATCCGGCATCCTGCACTGGAGGGAATTCCCTTTATTCTGGAAACGCCAAATGATGATGAAGGCTGGAAAAAGGAGATTGCTGCCCTTAAAAAAGCATATGAGGAGACGAAAGCATGAAAAAACTGAAATTATTCCTGACAACCTTCCTGCTGCTCTTTGTTCTTACTTTTTCTGCATGTACAGGTGAAGAAAAAAGTGCTGATATGCAGGATGTACAGGAAGAATACAACGGAGACACAACTGATGAGAAGGAACTGGAAGAGGCTTTTGACGATGAGCTGACCCCTTTGGAGGGGGACGAGCTTGCCATGATGGAAGATACGCAAGGGGAAGTTTTTTCAGAAGATGATGAAATGGTGCCCCTGGATGAAGCTGAGATGGATCCGGAAGAGTCAGGAGAGTTTGATGAAGTTCTTTCCGATGAGGAGGAAGATATTCTGCCTGAGGAGGATATTCCTTCCGGCGGCATAAAGGTGGAAGAGGACGGCATTTATACCAGTAAGGAAGATGTTGCAGTATATCTTCATACCTACGGAAAACTGCCTTCCAATTATATTACCAAGGGCGAAGCAAAAAAGCTTGGCTGGGAAAGCAGTGAAGGAAATCTGGATGAAGTCGCTCCTGGAAAGAGTATCGGCGGAGATAAATTTGGAAATTATGATAAAATGCTTCCGGAAGAAGATGGCCGGATTTTTAAGGAATGTGATATTGATTTTGACGGCGGATACCGTAACAGCAAGAGGATCGTATATTCCAATGACGGACTGATCTTCTATACGGAAGACCATTATGAGACTTTTGAGCAGCTATATTAAAAAGATTAAAGAACACTAGACTAGAGAAAATTAAGAGAATCTGATAAAGAGGGTGCCTGAAAACGGCACCTATCTTTACGGGCAAACAGGGGAGAGAAAGATGGAAGGAAAATACAAACGCACATTATATGCCAGCTATCTTGGCTATATTACCCAGGCGATCGTCAATAACCTTGCACCGCTTTTATTTGTGACTTTCCAGAAGGAATATGACATATCTGTGGCACAGATTGGTTTTTTGGTAACTTTTAATTTTGCAGTGCAGATGCTGGTGGACATACTGGCTGCAAAATATGTGGAAAGGATCGGCTATAAAAAGTCAATTCTTGCAGCGCATTTCTGTGCGGCAGCAGGTCTTATTGGTATGGGTTTTTTGCCGGACATTACAGGGAATGCCTATATGGGGCTTCTGGCTGCCATTACCATATATGCCATTGGCGGCGGACTGATCGAGGTATTGGTAAGCCCGATTGTCCAGGCCCTTCCCATGGATGAAAAATCTGCGGCAATGAGTCTTCTGCACGCATTTTACTGTTGGGGACATGTGATGGTGGTGGTACTGTCTACCGTATTCTTCAAAGCGGCAGGAATTGAAAACTGGCGGATCCTGGCTGCAATCTGGGCTCTTGCGCCGATTTTTAATTTCTTCCTGTATGCAGGTGCGCCCATTAAGGTATTGGTAGAGGAAGGAAAGGCGATTCCTGCAAAGAAGCTATTGGGCACGAAGCTTTTCTGGTGCTTTTTCCTTTTGATGATCTGTTCCGGAGCGTCTGAGCAGGCCATGAGCCAGTGGGCTTCTTATTTTGCAGAAAGCGGTCTGAAAATTTCCAAGACCATGGGCGATTTGTTGGGGCCGTGTATGTTTGCAATTTTAATGGGAGCATCCAGAACCTTTTATGGAATTAAGGGAGATAAGATTCCTTTAAAGAAGTTTATTTCCTGGAGCAGCCTGCTTTGCGCAGGCAGTTATTTGATCGCCGTTTTCTCACCCTATCCTGTGATTTCACTGATAGGCTGCGGCCTTTGCGGCCTGTCCGTGGGAATTATGTGGCCGGGAGTTTTCAGCCTGGCTGCAGAGTATTGCCCCCAGGGAGGAACTGCTATGTTTGCGTTTCTTGCATTGGCTGGAGACATTGGCTGTGCAGGAGGACCTTCCGTAGTGGGCGGAATATCCGGAGTCTTTCACGGAAATTTAAAAATGGGATTATTGGCTGCGATTTTATTCCCCATCATTTTAATTATCGGTGTAAATGCATTAAAAAGAAACGGAAATACGAAGTAAAACTAAAAGCAATGCCTGATGAAACATAAGAAGGATAAAAGAAGAATTTCTGCGCAGAATATAAGAAAAATGGATTATGAGACAATGGTCTTGCAGGAGAAATCATGAATTCAATTTGGAAAGAAAGCGCAGAACTTCCTTATTTTAAAAAGCTGGAAGGAAATATAACCACAGATGTACTGATTATCGGAGGCGGAATGACAGGCATTTTGTGCGCTTATTTTCTTCAAAAGCAGGGAATTGATTATATTCTGACAGAAGGAAGAAATATTGGCTGGGGTATTACAGGGAATACTACAGCAAAGATTACCTCACAGCACGGGCTGATTTATGAGAAGCTTTTAAAAGAGATAGGACCTGAAAAGGCTCGGATGTATCTGGAAGCCAGCCAGAATTCTGTAAAAAAATATGTAGAGCTTTGTAAAAATATAGACTGTGATTTTGAGAGAAAGAACGCATATGTTTATTCAGTAATTGACAGGAGAAAGCTTGAGGCAGAGGCAGATGCACTGCGTAAAATTGGTTATGAAGCAAAAATAACGGAAACGAATAAGCTTCCTTTTCAGACAGCCGGAGCCATCTGTTTTGAAAACCAGGCACAGTTTCATCCTTTAAAATTTATTTCCGGGTTGGCAGAGAATCTGAATATTTATGAGCATACGTTTGTAAAAGAGCTGAAAGAGAACGAAGCGGCTACGGAGTATGGAACAATTGCCTTTAAAAAGTTAATCGTTGCAACTCACTTTCCTATAGATAATAAGCATGGAATGTATTTTCTGAAAATGTACCAGGATCGTTCTTACGTCATTGCACTGGAAAATGCAGCACAGATAGACGGCATGTATCTGGATGAGGCGAAAAGAGGATTATCCTTCCGAAATTACAAGGAGTATCTGCTTCTTGGGGGAGGCGGGCACAGAACCGGAAAAAGCGGCGGGGCATGGCAGGAATTGAGACAATTTGCCGGAAAGTATTATCCTCTGGCAAAAGAGCGATATGCATGGGCAGCCCAGGACTGTATGACATTGGATGGTATTCCTTATATTGGTCCATATTCGCCAAATATGCCAAATTGCTATGTAGCAACAGGTTACCAAAAGTGGGGAATGACATCCTCCATGACAGCAGCAATGCTTATTACAGATATGATTGCAGGTAAAGAAAATCCATATGAAAAAGTATTTCACCCATCAAGAAGTATGATGCGGGGGCAGCTTTTCATAAATGGATGGGAGGCCATGACAAATCTTCTTTCTCTTTCAAAGAAACGATGCCCCCATCTTGGCTGTGCTTTGAAGTGGAACAGCAGCGAGCATACATGGGATTGCCCCTGCCATGGTTCACGCTTTACCTCAGAAGGAAAAGTACTGGATAACCCTGCAAATGGAGATGCAAATTGGAGAGAGTAGGAATTTTCAGGGAATTGTAAGACGTAATACAGGTATAAAATAGATGAAAGGTGTCACTTATCTTAGTCATAAGCAACACCTTTTTTTATTGGTTTTATAAGGCATAAACAATGATATCATCATGCGAGTGGATTGTCAAGCTGTCAATTATGCCGCTTTTTTAGCATTTTCAGATATTATATTATTAAAAATGTGACATGTTTCACGAAAAAAACATTTTAGAAAAAAAGCAAATGGATAAGTGAGCAAAATGGTCAGAAGAGGAGTCCCATGAATAAAGGGAAAACAGCGTTCTGACAATTATGAATAGGGGTCATTTGCATGGTCATAAACGGGAGAAAGCCTATTTTATAGGTTTTTTCCCGTTTTGTCGCTTATGACTAAGATAAGCGACAAAAGAGATATATGATAAGTTTTGACGGGATACTTTCCAAAGATTAAAGCAAAGGACAGGTAAGAATGAGCCAGGGCTATTGTATTACAACACGAAGGCTGCGGCTGCGATGCAGGCATCCTCAGTGGCTTGTGGAAACACAGGAATTATTTAATCAGATAGAGCTGTTTTATTACAATCTGCTTCTTGAACACAAGGAATTGTGGAAGGAGAACAGCCAGGGAACGCTGCGGGGATTAGAGCTTTTGAGCCTTCCCGGACGGGAAAAACGGAAACCGGAGAACCCTTTTCCATGGGAGTATGTGCCCCCGTATTTTCGCAGGGCAGCAGCCAATGCGGGTATTGCGGCAGCAAAAAGTCACTTATCCAGAGGAAAAACTTCCTATGCAAATAAGGCGGAGAGTCTGAACACCTCAACAGTTTTTTACAAGAGGATGTATCGGGACTTTAATGCGGAGGAAATTACCCTGAGGGTCTGGAACGGGAGCCAGTGGCAGTGGATGCGGTGCAGGCTTTATGGAAAACCTTTTCCTGCGGATGGTGAACTTATGTCTCCGTCTGTTATTTTTGGACGGGATTACATCATGCTTCATGTACCTGTGAAGGAGCCGACAAAGGATATTGCTTCTGTAAAACTGCGTATGAAAGAAGGCAGGAATATCTGCGGACTGCAGTTCACTAATGGGGATGTCTTTGCAGTAGGTTGTGTTTTTGATAAAGATGGAAAAGAATTGGGAACCGGTTTTTTCGGGGTGGAGAAGAATACAGTCACCATTGCAGAAAACTTTTGGAGAAAATCGAAAAAAGCGAGAAGTCCTTAAGGAATATGTCGGAGGGACATCCTAATCTGGAATACTGG
The DNA here is from genome assembly GCA_946557785.1 of uncultured Blautia sp. GTDB lineage: Bacteria > Bacillota > Clostridia > Lachnospirales > Lachnospiraceae > Blautia_A. Next base: position 1,332 of record CAMNTH010000036.1, on the reverse strand, counting down.
ATGCATCTGAAACACCTGGGGGAGCATTATGCCCATCAGGTGAGCAAGGAGATTGTTTGTTTTTGCCAGGAATACCAGGCTTCTGTCATAGCCCTGCCAAAGTACAATGAGGAATTTACCAGAAAGGTTATGTATGGAGCCGGAAACTGGAGGCCTTTGCACTTAAGCACCAGAATTCGGGAGTATATGCATTATAAGGCATGGAAGGCAGGAATTATCGTTATTGAAGTACATGCCAATGGGACAGGATCCGTATGTGCTCTTTGTGGAAGTGAGATTTCAGAAGATGGAAAGAGGGGCAAGGAATTTACCTGCGGCAATGGGCATCATGGAAACCGGCATTTAAATGCGGCCAGGAATTTGACGCAGAAATGCCGGTTACAATTTGGAAAACAGGTGGTCTGAGCAGAAATTGCCCGGAACACTGTTTTATATAAAAAGTATGCAAGAAAAGGATGGATTATCGCAGCAGGAATGGTGCATACCCAATGCGTTTTTGCTGTGAGGATGCGTGAAGTTCTATGGTTGTGTTGAAATTGGTAATGGAACCGGCACGTTGCATAGGACACTTTCGGTAGTTTATTGAGACTAGAAAAGACAAGGTGAGGCCTGAGAGTAATCCAAAGATTGTATGGGAAATATTTGATGAAAGACGAGGATAAATAAAATGGAATTCAATACATATAACGCTGAAAACAATTCTGAATTGAGAAAATTGCAGTTGACAATTCTTGATATTATTAAGCTTTTTCGGGTATCTGCGAAAAACATCATCTTAGATATTTTATGATGGGTGGAACAATGCTGGGGGCTGCAAGACACAAAGGCTTTATTCCCTGGGATGATGATGTAGATATGGGTATGCCGCGACCAGATTATGAGAAATTCTTATCCATTGTTGAAAGTGAATTGCCGGAGGGATATGCGTTTCGGAATTACAAAAGCGATGTTGGATATCGGCGTTATTTTAGCCGTATTGTTAACAAGAATGTGGAGATATATAACAGCTCAAACACCAAAGAAATTGTAGAAAATGCTTGGCTTGATATTTTTCCTTATGATGGTATGCGAAAAGGAAAGCTGCATCAGAAGACTCATTTTTGGTATATGACGGGATGGCGACTGCTATATCATATGTCATGTTTTGATGAGTTGGTAAATTTGAACCGCCCGGGGAGACCAGGATACCAGCAGGTCATTATAAATTTCCTTCATAAGACAAATCCTGTGCCAGACCGCCACGAAGAGATACGTTTTTTGATGATATGCATATCATGGCTGACTTGAAAAGTTAAATTCCAGTGCAGAGTTAAATTCCACCGCACTTTAAAA
>CAMNTH010000035.1 GCA_946557785.1 uncultured Blautia sp. | reverse complement strand
ACCCACGTATCCAGCTTGGAAGGCTGGTGTTCTACCATTGAACTACACCCGCATAGTCGCTGAAACGGTAAATGTTGTTTACAGCAGTCGGGGTGACAGGATTCGAACCTGCGGCCTCCTGGTCCCAAACCAGGCGCTCTAGCCAAACTGAGCCACACCCCGCTGTTACTATGCAATTTTCTTCTGGCGCTTAACGCAAGACATATTATATTATAGCCCTTTTCAATTGTCAACACTTTTTTACAAAAATTTTCTTAAAAAAATTGGGGAGTTGGTTTTTACTGATTTTTGTCCTCAAGCTGCGGCTGCCCAAACAGTCATCAGCAGGCTATTTGCCGGAAAACATCAGCGTTCCGGCAAATGGCCCTTACAAAACACTTTACTGTTCTAATGACAAAACTGTACAGACAGGTTCTCCCGGTACATAAGTGAAGGAAACATAATCTCCCTCCTCATATTTAATAATCTCCATATATTCTACCAGCGGCACGTCAAAAATGAATTCACTATTATCAAGCACAATATAAAAATGAGTGTTCCCATCCACAACGCCCTGGGCAATGCGCCGAATATTTCCCTGTGCTTTTTCAAGCTCTCCCTGAGATGCAGAGGTGCTGCCGCTGTCCCTCAGCATTTTTACATAAAGCTTCTCACAGGCAGCTACTGTATCCCCAATAGCCACATTCTGGTACTTTTGAATATTTACCATTGCATATTTCTTTACAAGGCCTGCATTATCCTTCAATGCAATAAAATAAGTAGGTTCTCCGGAAATATTCAAAAGCAGTGGGAACGTCGCCCGGTATCCAAGATTCTGCACCTGTCCTTCTGCAGAATCCATAGCAGAAAACTCTTCTGCTCCCGCCACTTCATAATATTTTGTTTCTTTTGTCCTTTGGTTCATAAGGACAAAGCCCACATTGGAACGGTCACCGCTTACAGAGGTCACTCCGGTGTATACCCACACATCGTCATCCACTGCCAGATAGTTGTAGCCTTCCGTAGTCCGCAGGCACCCCTTCTGTCCAAGAACGCTGTTAATAAACCCGTTTTTCAAGGTTCCATGATAGTCATACATAGCCACCAAAAGATCAGCCGGATAAACTCTGTCCACCCAGGATGGGCAGTCTGCAACATCCATGGACTCACATTCTCCTGTAACTGCATTGCACAAAACCACTTTTCCGATCGTCTGTCCGCCGAAAAGTCCTATGGTAAATTTTTTTACAGGGCAGATCCAGTAAGGAGTTCCTTCTTCATCGACTTCAAAGCTCAGCTGATCAAACATATATGTGGGATAATGAAAACGCAGATGCCGGTATATATTTCGGTTAAAATACTCAGATTCTGAATATTTAATTCCCTGGGGAACTTTTACCAATTCCGTATTCTGTGTAGCCATATCAATGGTGATATAGGCTGGAATACCATTCTTCTGATTGGTAAACCATTTGACAGGGCTTGCATAAACCAACGGCGTTACACGTACCGGACGCCCTTTATAATTGATCTGAGAATAAAGGGAGCTAACCTCAAACTGGGATACCATATCTACCATACTTCCCATTTTACGGTTTCCTAATAGTTCAGCAGAATCTTTATCCAGAAGGGGAATCTGGCTGTAGTTTACCGGCTGAATATCCTCAGAAAAACTTCCTGTCACAGGCTCCAAAAGCCTCTGGTATTTATTGGCATTAATAACTGGTGAAGACAGAATAGAACCAGCGCCATATACCACACATACCGCTATCATTGCCAAAAAGATCACCTTCAGGCTTTTTCTGGATTTAATATGTTCCTTCAGTTCACCCAGTTCAGACAGTGACTGCATGTGCACAGCCTTGCCCCCTGACACCAGCAAAGAAACTGCCAGCACCATGATCACAAATACCCAAAAACCTTCTGAATGAATATTGATTGCAGGAATGGTCACATAATAATAGATACCTGCCAAGATTAAAATAAGCAGAAAAAGCTTCAGGCGCCCTCCGCTCCGCTTTTGAAATTTATTTCCCTTTATCATAAAAGGCCTCCTTTTTTCACACAAATACCCTTTTATAAGGGGGCATTATATGCCCTGCCTTTCCAGATATTTGATTTCCGGCTTTATATTTCCGGTAAAATCTGTAGATAAAACCACATAGCTTGGTTTCCGCCCCTGCTGCCTTGGATAAGAAAGGCTTCCAGGATTAATGCAAAGGACACCATCTTTATCTATAATCACAGGTTTATGGCTGTGCCCGAAAAACACTACACTGCAGCCTCGTGCCCTGGCTTCGTCTGAAACGCCCTTCAGATCCATGGAAACCCCGTAAAAATGCCCATGAGTCACCAGCACCCTTTTTCCGGACAAATAAAACTCATCCTCTCTTGGAAGATCCGAAAAAAAATCATTATTCCCTGATACAATATGGCATTCGCAGTCTGCCAGAGCCTGGATAAAAAATTCCCTGCCTTCCACATCGCCGCAATGAATCATCATATCAAATGGCGCTTCTATACTTACAGCCCTCTCAAAATTTGTATCCCTTCCATGTGTATCGCTTACAACCAGTACTTTCATCTCAATTCATCCTTAATGGCACGAAGTGCTTTTCCTCTGTGGCTGATCTTATTCTTTTCTTCCATAGAAAGCTGTGCGGAAGTACATCCATATTCCGGAAGGTAAAAAATCGGATCATACCCAAATCCGTTTTCTCCTCTTTCCTCATAGCCAATCCGGCCTTCCATGGTTCCGCGCACTGTTTTTACAGTCCCGTCAGGAAAAGCCGCTGCAACAGCGCAGACAAATCTGGCAGTGCGCTGCTCATCCGGCACGCCCTCAAGACGTTCTATCAGGTTGGCATTTTTAATTCTGTAGGAAGTATCCTCTCCCATATAACGTGCGGAATAAATTCCAGGCTCTTTATTTAAGTAGTCTATTTCCAGTCCGGAATCATCTGCTAAGACAATCTCCCCTGTCATTTTGCAGATCTCTCTTGCCTTAATCTGGGCATTTTCCTCAAATGATGTTCCATCTTCCACAATATCAGCCTGGATTCCTGCATCCTTCAGAGAAAGAACCTCTGCGTCCAAATCTGCAAGAATCTCCCTGATTTCTTTCATTTTTCCCTGATTTCCAGTGGCAAATATGATTTTCTTCATGAAATATTCCTTCTTTCTTTTTTGTATACCTGACAATTTACTGCTGCACAGCCCTTTTCTTCGGCGGGCGCGGTCCCAGGAACTGATAATAGTAGGTTTTCAGCATACCATTATAAATCTTACGGTTTTTATCCGCTTTTTTCCCAATATCATTTTCCGCTTTATCATAGGAAGTGATAAGATACATAGACCACTTATCAAGGTTCCGGTAGCTTTCCCCAATCTCCCGGTAAAGCCCGGGCAGGGCAGCCTTTTCCTCAAGGCGCTCTCCATAAGGAGGATTCGTAATGATAAATCCGTATGGCTTTGGATGATGCATCTCCTTTACCGGACGCCTCTGAAAATGAATCAGCCTGTCCACCCCTGCCATTTTGGCATTAGCCCGGGCAGCCTTCAGCGCCTCATCATCAATATCATACCCTTGAATATCTGTCTCCACATTTAAATTCAGCCTGTCATTGGCCTCTTCCATAGCATCATACCAGCATCTCCTGGGCACCAAATGCCTCCAGTCTTCCGAAAGGAAGGAGCGGTTCATCCCCGGCGCCATATCTGCTGCTATCATAGCCGCTTCAATAGGAAATGTACCGCTGCCGCAAAAAGGATCTACCAGGATCCTGTCCTTATTCCATGGGGTCAGCATAATAAGGGCGGAAGCCAAAGTCTCCGTGATAGGCGCTTTTACTGTCATCTGTCGATAGCCCCTTTTATGCAGGGATATACCGGATGTATCAATCCCGATGGTTGCCACATCTTTCATAAAAGCAACCCGGATCGGGAAGCTTGCCCCGTCTTCCTGGAACCAGGAAACACCGTATACCCCCTTTAAGCGCTCCACAATAGCCTTTTTCATAATGGACTGAATATCGGAGGGGCTAAAGAGCTTACTCTTCACAGAATTGGCTTTTGCCACCCAGAATTTTCCGTCTGCAGGGATAAAGCGCTCCCAGGGAAGCTCTTTAGTTCTATCAAAAAGCTCTTCAAAAGTCTCTGCCTTTACATCTGCTACTTTCAGCAAGATCCTCTCTGTTGTCCGAAGAAAGATGTTGGCATATGCAATCCCCTGCGCATCTGCCAAAAAAGTCACTTTGCCGTCCTCCACTTTCGTGATCTCGTAACCTAAATCTGTAATTTCTCTTTTCAGCACCGCCTCCAGACCAAAATGGCAGGGGGCGATCAATTCCCATTTTTCCATGGTATCCTCACTTTATAAGTTTATTTCTTTTCTTATTTTTCCTTCAAAATCCTTAATCGAAAAAACTCCGTCCTCCAAAATCCCGTAGGTGGGCGGATTTCCTTCCTTTGGAATGGAAACAGAGCCTGGATTCAAAAGGATATAGCTGTCTTTTTGTTCCGCTTTTGGCACATGGGTATGTCCATGGATCAAAATATCCCCTTCCATAATAGGCGGCAGATTATCCTGATTGTACACATGTCCATGAGTTGCAAAAAAAGTTCTTCCACATACTGACAAAATGCAATAATCCCCAAGCACAGGGAACTCCAGCACCATCTGGTCAACCTCTGCCTCACAATTTCCCCTTACCGCATAAATCTCTCTTTTTTTCTCATTCAGCATCCTGATCACTTCCTTAGGCGCATACTCCCTTGGAAGGTCGTTGCGTGGCCCATGGTAAAGCAGATCGCCCAGCAGTACCAGACGCTCTGCTTTTTCTTCCTTATAAGCTTTCAGCATTTTACGGCAATAATATGCAGACCCGTGAATGTCTGACGCAAACATGTATTTCATAAATTTTCTCCCTCTGCCACAGGCTTCGTGATGTCCTTGGGCAGTTTTGCTCTTTTACAAAGTTTTCCTCTTTACCTTATCATGGTTCCCGGGAAATTACAAGATTTCTTCCACGGTAAGCTTCAAAACCTCCAATCACGGATCTGGCTTTATAGCCCATCCTGGCAAGCTGCCTGGCCGCAGCCATGCTTGCGCCCCCTCTGTCACAGTATAATATCAAAGTTTTTTCCTTTGGAAAATCAATTCCGTCTTCGAACTGTGCATAAGGCACATTGACCGCAGTGCGTACATGCCCAGCCTCATAGCTTTCCCGTTCCCGCAGATCTATGATTAAAGCGTCAGACCGCCCCACAAAATAATCCAGCATATTCGCTGATATGGTTTCCAGCTGAAACATACCATACTCCTTTTTTATATATCATATGAAGAAAACCGTTCCTGTGCGAAGCCATATGATAATCTAAAACTCGAATATGATATCAGAAAGACCCCGGCATACCAATTGGGTATACCGGGGCCATTCTTTTGTTTATATCATGATAGAAGAAGGGAGAAGCAATACCTTAACGCACAGATTAATATCTGTTGGAAGATTCGTTCTGCTCAGAATTGTAAGCGTTTGTGGTTTTGTTCTTAGAGCTGTTTTTAGAGCTGTACTTTCCGCAGTCCTGAGCATTTGTGGAATTCATCTCATTTTTGTTAGATGTTTTGTTGGTGTTATTGTTGGATGCTTTGTTTTCGTTTTCATAATTTTTTGCCATTTGAAAATTCCTCCTAATGAATTGTTTTGCAGTCAGATCCAATAATCTGCCCGCTTTTTTCATTACACAGTCTATTGTCCCAAATAAACGAAGAAATATTCAATTTTTTTTATTTTTTTTCAACAAAAATGATCTTCCCTGTCAAAATATTAAACCACTTTCCTTCCGGAAGATAATATTCCATCTCTCCGCTTTCTTTAACAATCGGTGCAGCAAGCTGAGAATCCCCTTTTCATGGGCGCATACTGGCTTTAGGAACCATATCTCGTCCATTTGACCAAAAACTTAATGTAATATTGGCGAAATGATATTGCTTTTTTTTCCAATTTATATTATAATCTTTTTTGTAAAAAGAATTTACCCTTCAAAAATTCTTTTTTACATAACCCCTTATTTAATTATTTATACTCCCCTCGAAACACCCGGTAGCTCCCCTACCGGGTGTTTCACTATGTTTTTATAAGGGTTTGCGGGATTTGAGCGTTTTGAGATTTTTCGGGAAAGGAAAGACCTGAGAGAGTTATAACCAATTTTTACCCAACTCTTCAAGAACAGCCGGAAATCTTCTTTAATTTTCTTGTTGAAAAAAGGGCATCCTGATTTCAGCTTGACAGAAAATTTTTCAGAGAGTATGATTTATATAGAAGGATTTTTTGTATGAGATAGTGTTGGAAGGACAAAATAATTGTCTGAAAGAAAGGAACTCACAAATGGCAAATGAACATGAAGAACAGATAAGAATTGTACAGGAAACAGTTGCAGGCAAGGAGATTACCTTTGCACATGTAATGGGCGGTCCTGCGCCCATAATATATCAGAAGCTTGGGCTGAATCCTCAGTTAGACTACCGCTCCTCTGCAATCGGAATTATGAACATGACTCCTCCTGAATCAGCAGTCATCGCATCTGATATTGCAGTAAAAAGCGGAAATGTATATCTTGGATTTGCAGACCGTTTCACAGGAACCCTGATCATTACAGGAGAAATCTCAGACGTGATCTCTGCTATGACAGAAATCGTGGATTATTTCAGAGATTCTCTTGGATATGTAGTCTGTAAGATTACAAAGAGATAGGAAGTGCAGCCATGGCTCAGATAACGAAGGAAGAACTGTTGGAGAAACTGTTCCATCAAAATTACGAACAGCTGAAAGGAAAACGGCTTCGCATGACCCGTGTGCGTGTTCCCGGAAAGGAAGTTTGCCTGGCTCATATCATTAATCCGTCACAGGACTGCATCTACGAGAACCTTGGACTGCATATCGGCGTCCACGAGGGGGAAAATCACAAAGGGGAAACCATCGGACTTATCCGCTTTACCCCCTGGGAAGCCGTTGTGGTTGCCGCAGATGTGGCGGTCAAAAGTGCCCATGTACAGATTGGGTTTATGGATCGTTTCTGCGGCTCTCTTATTATCACGGGCGGACATTCCCAGGTAGAAACTGCCGTTGAAGAGGTAGTTCGCTTTTTTGACGAAACGCTGGGATTTAAAACCTGCAAGATCCATAAAAGCTAAGAAACAGGACAGGGTGGCAAATGAAAAAATTATTTCTAATGGGCAGAAGCGAAGCCGGGAAGACTTCGCTTACACAGGCTCTTAAAGGCGAAGAACTACACTACAAGAAAACCCAATATACCAATACAGAGGATGACACCATTGACTCTCCGGGGGAGTATGCGGAATCCAAGCGTTTCAGCGTTGGACTGGCATGCTTTTCTTTTGAGGCAGACGTTGTGGCTATTGTTCAGGCTGCAGATGAACCCTACAATTTGTTCAGCCCAAGTCTCCGCTCCTTTATCCTCCGTCCCATTATCGGCATTATTACCAAAGTTGACTCTCCCTATGCCAATGTCCCCATGGTGCAGCAGTGGCTTATAAACGCTGGTTGTGAACGTATCTTTATGGTAAATAATGTAACCAGGGAAGGGATTGACGAGCTTCTCCAATATTTGGAGGAAGACCCGCCCCGTCTGACACTTGCACAGGCAAGATACAAGCAAAGCTTAGGCCTGAACGAGTGGGATCCCCTTCCTGACGGCGTAGAATATCCGGAAGGAGTCTAGTCCAATAACAGCTCTGACGCAAACCTCTATTCCATAGGCACAAAAAGTTCCACCACAGCGCCGTTTTCATTATAAAGCCGCCATTTAGCGTTTTTATAGCGGTACCGGAGCTGGGTGAGACTATTGTGTATACCGAAATGGTCTTTACCGCCAAAGGTTATCTTTTTTCCGCAGTTCAGCTCGTCAAGAAGCTCCTCCAAAAACCCCGGTCCATTGTCTGAAATCTTTATATAAGCATAGGGTTCCATATTTTCCTCCTTATATTGAACCTTAAGGCACACCTTAAAAGGGCCGTCCTCTCTCAGGGCATATTTCAGCGAATTTTCCACAAACTGGTGAAGCAGCATGGGCGGGATAGTCAGCCCGTCTGTCACAGAATCCTTTTCTTCTATATAAATAATTTCCTTTTCATACCGAAGCTCTTGGATTTTCATATAATCCCTGATATGTTCCAGTTCCTCCTCCAGAGTAATAAACTCATCACCCGCCTTCATCATAAAGCGAAAATATCGGATAGCATATAAGATCAGGGATTTCGCAGTCTCAATCTCCCCATTAATTAAGCAGTTGTAAACCATATTCAGAGAGTTGATGAGAAAATGGGGCTTGATCTGCATCTGCAGATTATTGATCCTGGAATTACGCATCTCAATTTCCTGCTCATAAAGGTCTATTTTTAACCGCTGCACCTCATCAAGGGTAGAATTAAAAGTCTCATTCAAAAGCTGATATTCCAGATAGCGGCTTTCCTCTGTTATCCGATAGCTCACATCACCGCTTCGAATTCGGTTCATAGCATTCTCAAGAAAGCGGATTGGCTGCACCACGATTCTGTTCACCCTTAGAATTAAAAATATTACGGCAGCAATCAGTGCAAGGCTGATCCAGATTCCGTACCTATGAAAAAAGGACAAATTATCTATAAGTGTCTCATTAGCAAACCGATAGCCAAGTTCAAATTCATATTCCGATGGCACATGAATCAAAATCTGGTCTTTTTTTGTACTTTTCTTCATACCGGAAAGCTCTGATGCAGGAAAAATCAGCAATTCTCCGTCTGTCTCCCACATCATCCTCTTTATCTGTTCTGCTTCCAGATATGCTCCTGAAAGTATACCCCTGTTGTACACCATCTGAATAAGCACTGGTCTATCCTCTATAAAAATCAGCTTCCAATTTTCCAAAAGGGCCTGGTTCCCATGGCTGTCTGCCGCTTCCATCACATAAACCTCCATTGCTTTGGCAAGCTCCGTATCCATATGACCTTCTCCATGATAGCTGATGTATTGATTCGTATTTTTCAGATAAAGAAACACGCACCCCAGGCATTCATAGCTTAAAACAGTCTGGGATAGTTTTTGGTACAGTCTGTTTTTTGCATAAGCCGCCTCTGTGGAATCTGAAAAATAAGACAGACGTGACACATCCGAATCATGAAAAGCCATTTCCACCTGAAAAAGCTGAAGCTGGCGCAGCTGATCATCCAGCCTTGCCACATCGCTCCCAAGCAAAGTAGTATAAGCATTTTCCACACTGTCCAAAGCCTGTCTTCTTGATTCGTAATTGCTGTAAAGAGTCACAAGCGCCACAGGAATCAGCACCAAAAACAGGCAGAAAAAAAGGTGAAGCACCATTGATTTCCGTAGTTTCATTCCCTGCTCCTATCCAGCATCTGCTTTCTATATTCCAAAGGAGACATTCCCGCTTTATTTGTAAAGGCACGGCTGAAGCTGGCATAATTTAAATATCCAAGGCCAGTAGCGATTTCTCCCATATTTTTCCCTGAATTTCTCAGTTCCTCCTTGGCAATCTCCATTTTTAAATCCAAAATGTACTGATTCAGGGATTTGCCTGTTTTCTTCTTAAAAATCCTTGTAAGATAGCACTGGTTCAAATGTACCTCACGGGCAATACTTGGGACCAGAATCTCCTCACGGATATGGGTGCGTATATAAGCTTTCGCCATAGCTATCGGTGCATCCGTCAGTTTCCCCCACTCCACATCTTCCCGCTGTTTCTCGGCCTCGTTCCTGTAAAATTTTAGAAAACGAAGCTGCTTATCCTGCATATTATTTTTCAAGTCCATGGTATGCAGCTGTTCTACCTGCTCCGGAAGCTCCGTAAGAGCTAAAGGCTTTCCAACATAACAATAGCACAGCACGCTCCCAAGCATTTCCGATTCTTTAAGGAAATTCCGGCAAAGCTCTTCTGCAGCTTTCCCCGCTGGGCTCGCCTTCTCAGTCTCAGCCTCTAATATCACCATCAAAGTATGATCGCTTTGTTTAATGTCATAGAAAAAACACCCTGTCTTCTTTACTTCCTCCTTCAAAAGATCATGAAGCCTGCGCACAGTCCTGGATCTCTCTTCCGAACGTACAGGCAGGTCAACCCCCTTCGGCACAATATAAACCGGCAAATACAGGCAATCCATAGACAGCTCCAAGGTTCTCTCCTTCAGAGCTTCTCTGATACTTTCTGTTTCCGGCGCTATATAACCTGAAAAAAAATCCATAAAAAACTGCCTGTAAAGAACCGCCTTGTTTTTCTGAAATGCGCGGCTTTCCATAAGGAGGGATTCCGTCTCCTTCCTTCGCATAACAGCCTTCCATAGGGAATTCTCAATCTCCTCACGGTGAATTGGTTTTAGGCAATAATCCACGCTTCCCAAACTCAACGCCTTCCTTGCATACGAAAAGTCTGCGTAACAGGTAAGAAAAATACACTCCAGAGAAATTTTTTCTTTCAAAACCCACTCTAATAATTCTAAACCGTTCTCCTTTGGCATCTCGATATCACACAGAAGAATCTGCACAGACTCCCTTTGCAAAATCTCCCTAGCCCTTGCCGGGGAATTAGCAGTCAATATCTGCTCAAATCCGAACTGCTCCCAGTCAAGTTCCTTAAGCAAGGCCAAAATTGCGCTCTGTTCGTCATCTACCAGCAAAATATTCATTTCTTTCCCCCCTTTTTTTAAATTTTACCATAAAAGGCTTTTTTTCGATAGTCAAACTCTCTTTTTTTCGTTATACTTATATTAAACATAGAATGAAAGAAGGAATTTCCATTGAAACGATTTTTATTATTTTCCCTCGCTTTCCTGGCTTTTACAGGGGCTTGTACCGTCTTGGCTGATAAACAGGAGGATTCCCTTCCCACCATCCATCTGGTTATGTTCGATGACCAAAAGCCGAATGATGAGGAACTGGTGGAAGAAGCATTAAGCGAAATTACAGCAGAGCGGCTGGGAATCCGGGTAGATATTGATACTATGAATGCCATGGAATACAGCAGCGAATATAATCTTCTTCTTTCTTCCAATCCGGATATTGACCTCATTGCCATGATCAACGGCACCGATACCATGCCCAACCTTGTTTCTATGGATCTGCTTCTTCCTCTAGAGGATCTGGTGAAAGAACATGGCATGTCCATACAGGGCGCTCTTGGAAACGCGCTGCAGACCGGAGTTTACCGGCAGCATCTCTACGGAATTCCCAGTATCCGCCAATTCGGAAGCATGTACGGTATTGTGCTGCTTCGGGGCGTTGCCGAACAATGCGGCATTGATATTTCCCATATCAAGTCTTACGATGATCTTGATGAAATATTTGCCAAGGTTCACGCAAATTTCCCCTCTCTTACCGTTTTGTCCCCCTATAACCGGGACTGGGGGCTTGCCAACTATCTCACTTTCGTGGATACTTTAGGAAACGAAAGTTCCGGTGTCCTTCAAAACGGGGGGCTGACTGACCTGACTGTAGTAAATTATTTTGAAACAGAAGAGTACTTCAATGCCCTGAAAAAGATCCGTCAGTGGTATCTTCTGGGCTATATCCACCCTGATGTACTTCTTCTTCAGGAATCCGGCTCTGAGCTTATGAACCATGTGGAAAGCTTTTCGTGCTTTAACATAATTATGCTGGAAAACGACCAGAAGAATCCACCGGGCATCCGATGCCTGATTCCCCTCTCCCCACCTGTGGCTGCTACAAGCTCTTCCCAGAGACTGCTCTGGGGTGTTCCTGCTTCCTGCCGTTATCCGGAAGAAACCATGAAGCTTCTGGATCTAATGTACTCTGACCCGCAGGTAGTAAATCTTCTCCAATTTGGAATTGAGGGAATTCATTACACCATTCAGGAAGATGGCACCATGCTCCATGAAAAGCAGAAGAATGGCAGCAGCGGATACTACAGGCCTTATGCCCAGGCCGGTAATCTTGAGCTTCTCCTTACAGCCCAAAGTCTTGGTTCCGATTTTCCAAATCGTCTTGAAGAGCTTAAAAACGCAACAGAAGTTTCCCGGGCCTATGGCTTTGTCTTTAACAAAACCTCCGTGGAATCAGAGCTTTCTGCCATAGATGCGGTACTGAACACCTATCGTATCCCTCTGGAGCTTGGGTGTGTCGATCCTGAAACGGAGCTTCCCGTTATGCTTCGTGAGTTAAAAGAAGCTGGTATAGACCGTGTAATACAGGAAAAGCAGCGGCAGCTTAATATTTGGGCGGAGCAATACCGGTAGTCCAATACCAGTTCTTCAGTAAAATAAGGCCGGACGGTTTCTTTTACCGCCCGGCCTTATCATTTTATCATCTTTTTATTCTACAGCTGCCTGTGCGTAAGGAATCAGCTCTACGCTTGTCAGGCCATATTCATGATATGCATTAATGTACTGTGGAAAATCCATGCCAAGGTTTGCAACACCCGGCTGCTGTTTCTCCAATGAAAGCATACGGTTCGTCAGAGAAGTAGAAAGGCGAAGTTCGATGGTATTCTCTCCGTCTTTCAGGTACTGAGAAACATCCATGCGCGGACGGTCCAGATTGATAAGACCTGCATCCTGTCCGTTAATTGTCACGTTTACGGTACTCTCCTGCCATCCAAGGTCCAGATAAGCGCCGTTTACTGCAGTAAACCCGTCAGGCAAAGCAAATGTAGTAGTGTAATGTCCCACACCGGATACATCCAGCCCGATTTCTTCAATATTGTTCCAGGTAGCAAGACCGGAGATATCCGTTTCAATCTTCTCCTTTGAGGTTGTGTAAGTATACTCTGTTGTAGTACAGCCGTCTTTTTCCTCTGTACGGGTCTGCTGCTCCCCTTCCTTCCAATCCTCAACAGCCAAATGCCAGTCTGCACCTGTAAGGGAAACAGGCTCATTTACTGTAAGCTCGCTGGTTACGGTTGTTCCGTCAGAAAGAACTGTCTCATAGTCTCCGCTTGCAAAAGCGCGTACGGAAAGTTTTCCATCAACAGTAAGGGTTTCGTCTGCAGTAGTGGAAACGATGGTTTTATTCCCATCCTCAGCAGATGGTTCCAGTGTATAAAGTGCCGTATCTCCTGCATCCAGGGATACCGGGATTATGGTACGTCCGTTTTCCATGACATAATCCGCCACACGAGAGGTTTTGCCTGTCCAGGTATCAATCTTATACGGAACATAAGTGCCTTCCACAGAGATGGCGGTATCAGCGGTGACTGCCGTACTATAATCATAATGACGCATGTAAGGCTCGCCCTCTTTAAGATTTTCGTTTTCGGCAGCAGTTGTTTCCATTGCCTGCGTATAGTTGTTTACATAGAGATAAGCACCTGCTTCATCTGCTCGGAGCACGGTCATCAATGCCTGGTTCGGCTCAGCAAAAGCAGTACGAGGCTGTACGCCCAGATTAGAAAGTGCCTCTGCGGATTCTGTGGGATCAGCGATCACTGATACATTTTCATGGGCTTTCAAGGTTTCCATCGCAGCTGCAAGTTTTTCGTCCTGTCCGTCATTCCACGGAGTTGCCTGTGCTGCATTTTCAAGAACCAAAATGCGAACACCTGCATTTGCATATTCTATCAATTTTTCAGCCGCATCTGCTGGGAATGTGTTCTGCCAAACAATCAATGCCTGGTAGGATACGCCGTCCGGGTCTACCTCGCCGTTTTCAGCAGTGATTCCTTCCTGAGTCAGGATCTGCGGGTTGAAATATTCATAAGTATAACCTGCATCCTGCATACTTGTGTCTTTATAATAGTATCCCTCATGTGCAAGGAGATGGCTGTAAGGCTGGCCATATGCAGTATTCATGTTATATTCCAGTGTCAAGAGGCCTACATCGATCTGAGGCTGCCCGTAGCGCAGCGCCTGCTGAATACGTGCAAGATGAGTGTTGAAGCCTTTCAGATCCTGGTAAAATGGCTGACGGACATCCATACGTTCGGAAATTCCGCCGTACATTCCTTCATAGCCTGGCCATGCAGTTTCTTCCGGTCCCCAGATACTGGAAATGCCGTGGTAGATCACCCGGTTTACGCCGCCCAGGAATTCTGTGTAGATTGGATACTCCAGGATATGTCTTGGAGACCATGCATAGTTTACCCATGTAGCCCCTGTTTCGGAGGAGAACATATTAATATCATAAAGATGCTGGGCTCCTGCCTGGAAACGATAAACCTCCGGCTGATCGCCTCCGTTTAAGGATTCTGATTCTACATAATCCAAAGTTTTGATGGGCAGGGAAGCTTCCAGGGTCTGACCGTAAGCAATCTGTGCACGAAGCTTAATTCCGTTCTCATGCATATAATCTGCCATGGGCTGCATCAGGTATTCAATATAAAGCTGTGTAATTACATCCTTGAAGTCGTTCTGGTATTTTGTGCTTACAATAGCATCTGTATCCAATTGATACGGTGACGGTGAACGGCGTCCTCCCATCATAACCATAATATACGGCATAATATCATAGCCCTTGCGATTCTGGAATTCCTCTCTGAACTGGCTGGTCCAGTAAACAAATCCGCCGCCGTGTGCAAGCTCCAGAGAATCCATGAACATCTGTACATCTCCGTTATCTGCGATCAGCTGCTTCATTTCATCTGTAAGGATGTTTGCATCCCAATATTCTTTAAATGCATTAAATCCGTCAATTGCAAAGTAGTTAATGGAGTAGTTTGTATCTACGGATGGCGTACATGTTTGCCCTGTACCTCTTTGGTAATATGCAAAAAGGACATAATCTGCGCCTTCTGCAGTGAAGGATACTTTTGCGCCTTCCTTTGTTGCCTCCGCCTTATCTGTAATTTCTACAATAGAATCAGGATCCAAATAAGAGATTTCCTCCTCTGTCTTTGTCACCTTTCCTGCCATTACTGCTACCAGCTTCTGGGAGGTAATTCCTTCTGCAGCCTCCGGCAGAGGAATCACGCCATCAAAAGTTTCTCCTGCCGCTACCGGCTGCATGGACGCTGCCAGTTCCTGGGATGCCGCATCACTATTGGGATCAATTCCCGGAATATTTGCGGTTTTCCAGTGGGTACCTGATGTGAAGCTTGCTCCCATGCCATTTTTAGTAGCGCTTTCGATTACCTTATGGGAATCATTCACCCACTCGTCGCTTCCCCAGGAATATCTCTTGGCATCTACACCGGCTTCCAAAGTAGCAAATTCTACTGCACCGATACCGGAATCGTATGCGGATTTTACCGTCTCATCAATAGTCTCGTCCGTATGGCTGCCCTCTGCCAGCCACCAGCGTGACTCCGGCCAAAATTCCTGAGCCGGTTCCACAAATAGTTTCTCCTGATCCTCTCCATAGTCAGCAAAAACTGTTACAGTACCTGTCATTGTCATGGATGCTGCCGCCAACAGGGCAACAAGCTGCGCTGCTCTTCTTTTCATAAGTATTTCTCCTTTCCACTTCTTGATGGATTTATTTTACCGTTTGCTGCACATCTGCTGTTAGGCATTTTTTGACTTGTTCTTTACAGTTTTTGACTTATACAAGTATATTTTTTACTGACTGCTGACTTGAAAAGTTAAATTCCAGTGCAGAGTTAAATTCCACCGCACTTTAAA
>CAMNTH010000034.1 GCA_946557785.1 uncultured Blautia sp. | reverse complement strand
GGGTAAATTCCACCGCATAAGCGAGCGGTGGAATTTAAATAAAAAATTTTCATATGCATATCATGAGTTTTGAAGAACTTGAAAAGAAATATGCTGTTCCGGTACAATACTCGTTAAAGACGAGAGTTAAAAGAAAAGTAAAGAGTTCAATTAAGATTATACTCCAAGTAATGTGTGGTATAAGGCTAATGCGGACTACGGATTATTCTTTGTGTTTCGTGTTTGATTGTGAGGAAAAGCTGAAGTGAAAGAATTACCGATATTATATAGAAGAAAAGAAGAATGCTGTGGATGTACAGCTTGCTATGCAGTGTGTCCAAAAGAAGCTATATCAATGGTAGAGGATGAAGAAGGCTTTGAATATCCACAGACTGATCAGGGCAGATGTGTGAGGTGCTACCAGTGTCTTAAGGTCTGCCTGGTAAAAGCGTCGAATGGTAATGGTACGGAAGCGGGAGAAGAGTTCTGAGAAATATATGAGTATGCGCCATTGCTTTTTTGAAATTGGAATGGATAAGATGTTATTTGATAGCCTTTACATTTCACGAAGAAAAAATTTTGAGGAATGTTATTAAAACGGGCAAAAATAGATAACTGTGTTGGTAGATTCTTGGTTTCTTATCGTTTATAATTAGTTTTATCAAAGCACGGGAGGTCATAAACATGAGTTTAGGAAATAATCTTTTTCAGG
The DNA here is from genome assembly GCA_946557785.1 of uncultured Blautia sp. Classification (GTDB taxonomy): domain Bacteria; phylum Bacillota; class Clostridia; order Lachnospirales; family Lachnospiraceae; genus Blautia_A. The sequence goes on along the minus strand of CAMNTH010000034.1, from coordinate 18,988 downwards.
CCAGGAAAAAAAGCGGGCTGTCTCAGGAAGATGCTGCAGGAAAATTAGGGGTGAGCAGACAGACCATTTCAAAATGGGAGCTTGATGAAACGCTGCCGGATATTTGTCAGTCAAAAAAGCTTGCAAATATGTATGGATTGACTTTGGATGAACTGGTTGAATTTAATATTGATGTAAAAGAAATTCAGGAGGTTATTGATAGAACAAATGACAAAGTAACTGAAAAAATAGACTGGACCAAGGCATGGAGCAAAAAGTATCCTATTCTTGCAACTTATCAAAAGGAAGTGGAATCAAAAGAATATGCGGAAGGATTAAGACGGATGCTTCAGGATTTGGAAAAGAAATACGGCTATAATGAGCTGGATTCATTTCTGGTTTTAAAGGATATCCTGGCCAGTGTCTGGAAAAGCAGGAAAGATAAAAAATGAGGCACCTTCCGGAATAGGAATGCGTATGCTAAAGAAAAAGGCTTTTTTATGAGAAATAGGAATAATTCTTCTTTAGTGCCTGTGATAGGTACAATTTTAAGTATAGCAATGGGAAATGACTGCTGCAGTCAGATGATGTCCCTTGGTACGGAAAATGGCATTGTAAATTTTAATATTGATCCGGATACCAGTGTGATTGACTGCAGAAGGCTCCGTCCTGGAATGCGGGTGGCAGCGTTTTATGACAGCAGCCTTCCCGTTCCTTTAATTTTTCCGCCCCAGTATCAGGCCCAGATTGTTACGATGGTGAACCGGAATGAACAGGTTATGATCAGTCGTTTTGACAGAAACCTTCTTGCAGAGGACAGATCTCTGCAGTTAAATATAGGGAGAAGCACTGTGATAACGACTATTAATGGGCAGAGCTTTGATTGTGACCCTGGAAACAGGACTCTTTTGGTTTATTATTCTGTAACTACACGCAGCTATCCGCCGCAAACTACGCCAAGAAAAATCGTTGTGCTTTGCTAAAAAAAAGAAAGTGCTGAAAAAGAAATGCAAAAGCAGTATGGAAGCATTTGATATCAGGTTAGGATAGTGATATACTTAAAAAATAAGTTGGTTTTAACCGGAAGGTGAAATAGGCCAGCATGAATTTCTGAAGAAAGAGGACTAACATCATGATTCAAAAGCGACTGGCTGCCTTGCGCAGTAAAATGAGAGAACAGAATGTAGATGCCTATCTTGTACCTACAGATGATTTTCACTGTTCTGAATATGTGGGAGAATATTTTAAGTGCCGCAGTTATATTACCGGATTTACCGGTTCTGCAGGTACAGCTGTAATAACTATGGATGATGCAGGATTATGGACAGACGGCAGATATTTCCTCCAGGCAGGAGATCAGTTAAAGGGAACAGGCATCACTCTTCAGAAAATGGGAGAGGAAGGTGTTCCTACCATTGAGGAATATGTAGCAGATCATTTGAAATCCGGACAGAAGATCGGTTTTGACGGACGTACTATGACGGCGAAGGCCGGAGAGGAGCTGGAGAAGAACCTGGCAGAGAAAGGCATTTCTATTTCCTGCGATATGGATTTTATAGGTGATATTTGGACAGAACGTCCTTTCCTGTCCTGCGAGCCTGTTTGGTCACTGGATATAGCTTATGCAGGGAAAGCAAGAGAAGAAAAGCTCTCTGATATTCAAAAAGAGCTGGAAGAAAAAGATGCAGATTACTTCCTCCTGACCTCTCTGGACGATATTGCATGGCTTTTAAATATTCGGGGCAATGATATTTTGTGTAATCCCGTTGTACTGTCTTATTTTGTATTAACAAAAGACGGTGGTATCTTATTTGCACAGAAAGAAGCCTTTGAAGAGAAGCTTATTGCAGAGCTTGCATCTGCAGGCGTAACGATTCAGCCATATGTTCAGGTTTATACCTATGTAAAAGAACTTCCACAGGGGAAAAAGGTTTTGATGGATCCTGGTTCTGTAAATTACACTCTTAAGAAATCTATTCCTGAGGGCGTGGAAATCCTGGAGGAAATGAATCCTACAAAACTTAAGAAAGCATGTAAAAATCCTGTTGAAGTGGAGAACATGAAAAAAGCCCATATAAAGGATGGATGTGCAGTTACGAAATTTATGTTCTGGCTGAAAAAGAACGTGGGAAAAACAGAAATTACCGAAATGTCTGCTGCCAATAAGCTGGAGGAATTCCGTGAACAGCAGGAAAATTATTTGGGACCAAGCTTCGCCCCGATTATGGGATATGCTGCTCATGGAGCTATTGTGCATTATTCTGCAACAGAAGAAACGAAAGCTTCCTTAAAGCCCTGCGGACTGGTGCTGGCAGATACAGGAGGACAGTATCTTGAGGGTACTACAGACATTACCAGAACCATTTCTCTTGGAGTAACAACCCGAAAAGAAAGGGAATACTTTACAAGGGTTTTAAGAGGAAATTTGGCTTTGGCTTCTGCAAAATTCATTTACGGCTGTACAGGGATGAATTTGGATTACCTTGCACGGGGACCCCTGTGGGAAGTAGGTGAGGACTATAATCATGGCACAGGACATGGTGTGGGCTATCTTTTGAATGTTCATGAAGGTCCTAATCGTTTTCATTGGAAAGCATCTGCAGCAGGGGAATATCCTGCAGTGTTTGAAGAAGGGATGATTACCTCAGATGAACCAGGATATTATGCGGAAGGAGAATTTGGTATCCGTCATGAGAACCTGATCGTTTGCAAAAAGGCGGAGCAAAAAGATGGAAAACAGTTTATGGAATTTGAACCGCTGACTTTGGTTCCCTTTGATCTGGATGCTGTTTTGCCGGAAGAAATGTCAGACAGAGAAAGAAAGCTATTAAATCAATATCACAAAAACGTTTATGAAAAGATTTCCCCTTACCTGGATGAGGAAGAAAGAGAATGGCTTGAGACTGCCACACGGGAAATTTAAGAATATTGGCGTTTTAGCTTTGTGTCCCTGGGAGCGATGCTTATTGGCACCGCCCTGGGGTTTTTTTATAATTTTGTAATGATATACCTTGACAGATGAGGTATATCGTGTTAGGATGGAAAAAGAAAAAAGGAAAGATATGAAAGGAGGAATGGATTTGTCTATTTCAGCAGATACCTTGCGCGGGTATACGGATACGATTATTTTGACGCAGCTTATGAAGAAAGACAGCTATGGATATGAAATCAATAAGACAGTGCAGCAGCGTACAAAGGGGCAATATGAATTTAAAGAGGCAACCCTCTATACAGCGTTTAAGCGCCTTGGTCAGAACGGGCTGATCACATCATATTGGGGGGAAGAAGGTCCTGGCGCCAGAAGGCGTTATTACAGGATTACAGACGAGGGAAGGAAACAGTGGAAAGAAAAGAGCCGGGAATGGCAGGAGATTCGCTCCCTGCTGGACTCATTGCTTACGTTGGAGGTGGAACATGAATCGGATTGAGACCAAAATTGTGATTACTATTACGAACTGTCTTTCAAAAGCGAAGGACAGCAATGCCAAGACAGAAATGATTGAGGAGCTGAGTGAGAATCTGTACCAGCGTTATCTGGAACTGGCGGAGAGCGGGATGCCGGAGGAAGAAGCTTTTTCAAAGGCTATGGAGAGCCTGGGAGATACGGAAGAACTTCTGGCCTATCTGGAAGAAGAGGATGCAGATGCCTCCTGGGAAGAGGAAAATCGGGGAAAGGATGCCTTTGGGGATGACAGTATCCATGAAGAAAGGAATTCTTCTTTTAAAGAAGATTGGGAGAGCGGCATAGAAGAAATTGTGAATACTGCATTTTCCACTGCAAAGATCGCTGTAGATTGTGCAAGAGATGTGGCAAAGGATGTATCCGAACAGCTGAAAGAGAAATGCCCCCAGGGGATGTTTACTAGATTTTCATCACAGCGGGGAAAAAAGGTAGACTGTACAGCCATCCCGATGGAGTGTGTGCACTCCCTGCAGATCGGCTTGACAAACGGAAATATTGATATTCGCTGCGGAGAAGAGGATTCTAATTTTATTGAAATTTCAGGAGATACAGATGAGATCGAGACTCTTTTGAAGGACGATGGCATTTTGCTCATCAGCCAGGGAAATACAGCCAGCGCAGTATATTTCTTTATGAGAGGCATGAGACGTACGGACATTAAGATTATCCTTCCGAAGAAAATGTGGGATAATGTGGTAGTTTCTACGGTAAATGGTGATATTAGTATTGGAGACGAGCTGCTGTGTACAGAAATGAATTTAGCCACAACAAGCGGAGATGTGGATTTAAATGGTATTTCTTGTAATAAAATGGTTATCAGAAGCAGCAGCGGAGATATCAGCGGCAGCGGACTCATTGGCGATTTCCGTGGGGAAGCGGAGAGCGGCAGTGTGGATATTACCGGAAGCTTTGGGCGTTGTGAATTGTATTCAGCCAGCGGAGATATTTCCCTTACAGGAGAATGCAGGGAAATGAACTGTTCCAGTACAAGCGGAGATGTGGAACTTTGCCTGAATAATCTGCCGGAACGAATAAAGGAGACTTCCATATCAGGTGACTGTGGGATTTCTCTTCCTGCAGAGAATGGTTTTCATCTGATATACCGCACGGTGAGCGGTGATTTTAAGGCTAAAATGCCGCTTTCAGGAACAATGGGGGAGAAAAACGGAGATGTTGTGTATCTTGACGGAAGCTGCGGGGAAATATGTCTTTCCAGCGTCAGTGGAGACATTACAATCCGTACAAAAGAATCATAGAATAGAAATGGAACAGGGATAGAATAGAACAAAGAGAAAGCGCCAGCGGAAAAATCTGCCGGCGCTTTTCTTATGTTGTGGAATAATCTGAAAAACATTGATTTATTTACGGAGCATTATTCCCCGGGCAGGCGGACGATTAAATCTTTGTGGCCCAGCGCCTGTTTGTATGTAAAATCTTCATTTGAAATTCATATCTTTTTGGTATAATAAAAAATATAGGAGAATCTGTGGAATACCAGGAGTGGATAGAATAATGAAGAAGCGTATTTTATTTTTAGAGGATGAGCCGGTAATCTTGGAAGTGCTGGCGGAATACATGAAAATGCAGGGTTATGATGTTTTAACTGTGATAAATGGAGAGGAGGCGATAGCAGCTCTTCATGGCCATGTTTTTGATATGGCAGTGCTGGATATCATGGTGCCTAAGATAAACGGACTTGAGGTATTGAATCATATACGGAACTATTTTCCGGATATGGCAGTAATCATGCTGACAGCCCTTGGAGACGAACAAACCCAGGTGAAAGCCTTTAATGCCTATGCAGACGATTATATAATCAAGCCCGTATCCCCTATTATTCTTCTAAAGAGAATGGAGACTATTTTCCGCAGGCTCAAGCCTGGGCAGGAAGAGAGGAAACAGGGACTTTTTATGGAAAAAGAAGCATATCAGGCATATTATAACGGGGTGCCCCTGGGGCTGACGCTCAGTGAATTCCTCCTGCTTCAGACATTGTATGAGGAACCCAGACGGGTTTTTACAAGAGAACAGCTGATCCTTCGGATCTATAATGAAGATTATATTGGAAATGACCGTATCATTGATGCCCATGTGAAGAATCTGCGGAAAAAGCTTCCGGAAAATTATATAAAAACCGTAATCGGTGTGGGTTATCAGTTTCAGGAGAAAGCGGGAAGGAAAAGCGCTGGGGGGTATGGTGATGAAACTTTCAAAAAAGACATTTCTTTATAGTATATTGATCTCTACACTTCTGGTGGGAATGATCGTGGCGTACTTTGTGGCTATGCTGCCTTCCTTGTATGTAGATTATATGAAGGAGCAATATCTGCAGTCTGTGATAGAAGCAGAAAAGGGATACATGAAAAACCGCAGCTATGAAGGCCTTACCATACACAATCCTACAGGGTCCGCTACCTTGGAGGTGCCTTTAGAAGGAGATACTTTGTATCTGGCAGGAAAAGCATTTCGTATGGCTATTACAATTAAAGAAGAAAAAATAAGGCAGGTACTGAACGAAATTCGTTCCTGGCTTGGCAGTATGGATGGCCTAAACAAAGAAAAGCCAAAGGAAATCCACTGGGAGCTTATAAAGGAAGCTTTGGAAGAAAACAGTATCCTGGAAGAAAATTCACCATTTGAATTCAGTCTGAGTTTTCTTGGAAATAATGAAGAAATGAAGGCTTCCGGTAATATGAAGATTCATTTTGCTGATCAGAAGATCGTGGTGTTTGAAGCAAATGCTGCAGACGGAGATAACCAGTATACCACGTATTTTGCTGTGGGAAAAGCAGAGGATGCCATTGTGATCTCCTTCCTGCCGGTCATGACACCTCAGATGAAGGAAATCAAGCTTATAGTATTAGGGAGCGTTCCTATGATTGCGGCAGTTTTGTTCCTCGTGGTACTTGTTTGTTCACGATATTTTTCCGGAAAGATTGTTCAGCCTATTATTTGTCTGGCCAATTATGCTGAGCAGGTAAAGTATGCGGGGAACCTGGAGCTTCCCCCTATGGAGATAACTCAAAAAGATGAAATCGGGGAACTTGGATGTACGTTAAATGAACTTTATGAGAAACTGCGGAACAATTATGCAGAACTGGAAGAAAAGAATCTGCACTTAAAAAAAGAAAACAAGCGGCAGGAGGTTTTTTTGCGGGCATCTTCCCATCAGCTGAAAACTCCTGTAACCGCAGCCCTTCTCCTGGTAGATGGAATGATGCAGGAGGTAGGCAAATATAAAGATATCAGAAAATATCTGCCCCAGGTGAAGGAGCAGCTTCTTTTCATGCGTCAGATTGTGGAGGATATTTTGTACCTGAACCACTGTACCGAGAATCTGCAAAAAGACAGGACAGAGCTTTTGGCTTTGGGCGAAGAGATTTTTATGGCTTATCGGATACAACTGCAGGAAAAACATCTGAAATATTCTGCACAAGGAAGCAGGGTCACTATTATAAGCGACAGAGAACTGCTGAAAAAACTGTTGGATAATCTCATATCCAACGCTGTTTCCTATACGGGAGAGGGCGGAAGCCTTAAAATGACTGTCCGGGAGGGAGAGAACGGAGACATGCTCATTTATGTAGAGAACCAAAAAGCCCATATAGAGGAAGAACTGCTGCCCCATATTTATGAACCCTTTGTAAGCAGTACCGGCGGGAAGAAGGGAAAGGGCCTAGGTCTTTATATTGCATCTTATTATTGTGAGGCGCTTGGGTACTGTCTTAGGATTGGCAATACAGAAGAAGGGGTATCTGCGCTTCTAAAGATTCCAAAAAGCTGCATATCATCTTCATACAGTATTCATACAGAAGCGCTAGAATGAGTAATGCAAAAGAAAGAGGCAAAACGCCGGTAACGCAGAAAGAAAGGAAAATGTAAGATGCTAGTAACCATCAAAAACCTGCAGGTACATTATGGAAGCCGCCTGGCGCTTCAAATTAAAAATCCTGTTGAAATCGAAGAAGGAGATCGGATTGGGATTATTGGTTCCAATGGAGCAGGCAAGACGACCCTGGTTCGGGCGCTTTTGGGGATTATCCCCTATCAGGGACAGATCGTGACTTCTCTTAAGCCAGAGGAAATGGCTGCACATCTGCAGTTTAATAATTATGTATCCACAATGCCCGTACGGTATGTTGTGGAAGCTATGCTGAATACCAGTATTAAAAAAGACAGGCAGCTTCAGGAGCTGATTCGCTTTTTCGATTTTGAGCAATGCCTTGGCAAACGATACCAGTCTCTTTCCGGAGGACAGAAACAGCGTCTTACCATTATCATGGTTATGATGCAGGATGCACCCCTGACCTTTTTTGATGAAGTGACATCCGGTCTGGATTTTGAAACACGACAGAAACTGATGGAATTGCTTATGAAGTGGTACCAGGGAAGAAGCAATACACTGTGCATTGTTTCCCATTATTATGAGGAGCTGGAGCTTCTTGTCAGAAAGCTGCTGATCTTGGATCAGGGAAATGTGATTGATTACGGGGATAAGGAAAGTCTGTTCCGGAAGTACTGTGGGAATTCCATCATGATATTAGATGCTTCCAGGGAGAATGATATTCTGACAAGGGATTATAAGAGGCTTCATAGCCCCGAACATCTTTTGGCACTATCCTGCCGCAATGAAGAAGAGGAGATTGAACTGGCAAGCCTGCTGATCCGGCATAACGTTACCTTTAAGCGCAGCAGCAGTGATATTGAGATCATGTTTATCAATGCAAAAGCTGCTTATGAAGCGAATAAGGAAAAGGGGGAAAACGGTTATGAAGAGTAAGAAATGCAATAAACGTCTGGTAATATATGAACTGAGGAATCTTTTGGGAAATCCTTTCGTATATTTTTTTGGAATCTTTTTTCCCATATTGATGCTGGTGATTGTCACGAGAGCAATAGAAGCGGAAACTGCAAAAGAAGTTATTCCATATGTTAATACGGCGGTTTTTATCAGTATGTCTCTGATCGTGCCTATGGCAGTCATCTTCCTGGGATATTCCGCTAATTATTCCCAGGAGCTGGAAAAGGAGATTTCCCTTAGGATGGAGTTGTTCGGCTATTCTGCCCAGCCCATGCTGTTAAGCAAGATCATTGTCCACTTTGTTGTGACTGCGGCAGGACTTATTCTGTATACAGTGATTGCGTATGCGACGATTGATCTTCAGGTACCAAGGCTTAGCTCTGTTTTTTGCTTGGTGCTTTGCCATATGCTTCTGGGACTGATGTTTTTTGCCCTGGCTCATGGTGTAGCTGCTTTTTTTAAGAAATTTGGCCCCACTTATGCAGTGATGATGGCATTGTACTTTGGAATTATGATCCTTTGCGGAATGATGGGGGTAAAAACACAGCAGCTTCCAAAAGCAGCCAGGATGGTTGCAAAGCTCCTCCCAATGACGTATATCAGCAATGATTTTGTTGAATTCTGGAGGGAGGGATCCTATAATTTTGCTCCCTTGATACAGGCTTTTTTATTCCTGGGGGCGGTATCGGGAATTGTTCTGTTTTTTGCATTGCAGAGGAACAAACGGAAACAAGCCATGTAACTGAAGGAATGGCTCAGTCTTGGCTGTGCTTTGACCGGATCCATTTGCGGTACGCCACAGGAGACAGACCTCGCTGTTTTTTAAAAATCCGGCTGAAATACAGAGGATTGTCGTAACCTACAATTTGGCTGATCTCCGTAATATTGTATTGTGCTGCTTCAAGGAGGCTTTGGGCATTGGAAATGCGGATGGATAAAATATACTGCATGGGAGTGAATCCTGTATACTGTTTGAAAATGCGGATAAACCAGCAGGTGCTGATATGTCTGGATGCTGCGTATTCACTGATGTTGATTTCTTCATTATAATGCTCGTGAAAATAGTTGATCGCAAGGTCGGCCTCTTTATTTTGGAAAGTGATTTCTGCTTTTTGCCCAGTGCTGACGGTAAGCTGCCTGTGGATCAAGATAAAAAGCTGATCCAGAAGAGCAGTGAGATATTCCTCATAATGTTCTTTGCACATTTGCAATTCCCGGATCAGCTGGCGGAAAATGTTTTGGCAATCTAAAGATATTCCGGTATAAAATACATGGATGGGGTCTGGCATTCCGTATTTTTTCAGGATGGCTTCTGTTTCACTGCCCGTAAAATGAACCCAGTATACTTCCGGATTCTCTGTTCCATAATAAGTATATTTTTGCGTTTCCAACGGGCGGTAAAGTACTATATGACCGGCAGAAACGATTTCTTCCTGTCCATCAAAAAAGAAACGTGCTTTTCCGGAAGCTATATATAAAATCTGATAGTCAACTCTGCCGTGAGCTCTGTATGTAGTCATTTCCTCTGTGTGGGAAAGACGATAGGTTCCGCAGCTTCCTGCGATAAGAGGACGGCTGTGGTCTTTAAAATCAATTTTGGAATTATTTAAATAAGCGGCATTGATATACATTTGAATGTGCTCCCTTTTACCATGGTATTAATAATTTATTGTATCATTTTGTGCATATTTTGTCTAATGGAGGATATGGATTTTTGAAGGAAACCTGCTTATACTGAATGATGATTTATTACAAAGAGTAAAGGGGGATGTTTTGATGATCGTACCAAAGCATTATGAAAATCTACATATGCTGCATGAAAACACAATGCCCAACAGGGCATATTATATTCCGGCGTCCAGGAGAATGGATTCCCTGATTCTTAACCGGGAGGATTCAGACAGGATCATGATGCTGAATGGGGAATGGAAATTTCGGTATTTTGACAGCATTTATGATGTAAAAGAAAAATTTTATCAAATAGATTATCATATGGGGGAATTTGGTGCTATCCAGGTTCCTGGAGTGTGGCAGTGTGCGGGATACGATACGCATCAGTATACCAATGTACGGTATCCGTTCCCTTTTGACCCGCCCTATGTCCCGGCAGATAATCCATGCGGAGCATATTCTCTGGAGTTTTTCTTTGAAAAAGATGAAAAGGCGCCTGATACCTTCTTGAATTTTGAGGGGGTGGACTCCAGCTTTTATGTGTGGATGAACGGAGCGTATGTGGGTTACAGCCAGGTTTCCCATTCTACCAGTGAATTTGATGTTACAAAATATTTGAATAATGGAAAAAACAAATTGGCTGTGCTTGTTCTGAAATGGTGCGACGGAAGCTATATGGAAGACCAGGACAAGTTCCGTATGAGCGGAATCTTTCGGGATGTGTATTTGCTCAACCGGCCGGAGCAGGGAATCTTTGACTATTTTGTCCGGACAGAGCAGGGAGCGGGACAGGCCGATGTGAATGTGGAACTAAGGTATTTTAAGGATATAGTTCCAACGGAGATAACCCTATATGATGAAAAGGGGAATGAAGCTGCGGCGGGAAAAGTCAGTGGAGAGGATCTTGAAAAATCAGCAGAAGAGACGGAGTATCAGGCTTTTGTGCAGCTTAAAATTGAGAATCCCTGCCTGTGGAATGCAGAAACACCCTATCTCTATACACTTGTCATAAAAACAAAAGGTGAAGTGATTACAGACAGGGTTGGAATCCGTGAAATCTATGTAAAAAAGAATGTTGTTTATCTGAATGGACAAAAAATTAGATTCCGGGGTGTGAATCGCCATGATTCTGATCCTGTAACGGGATTTGCCATTGATATAGATCAGATGAAGAAAGATCTTCTGATGATGAAGCAGCATAATTTCAATGCGATCCGTACAAGCCATTATCCTAATTCCCCTGTGTTTTATCAGCTTTGTGACCAGTATGGGTTTATGGTGATTGATGAAGCTGATCATGAAAGCCATGGGGCATCGGAACTGTATTTTCGGGATGGCTCCTGGGAGAATCGCAGGAACAGATGGAATGAGCCTCTGGCAGATAATCCGGAATATACGGAAGCGACTGTGGATAGGACAATGCGATGCGTGCACAGGGATAAAAACCGCCCCTGTGTAGTTATCTGGTCTATGGGGAATGAAAGTGCCTATGGCTGTACCTTTGAGGCGGCTCTTGCCTGGACGAAAAAGTTTGATCCAGGAAGGCTCACCCATTATGAGAGCTCTTTGTATGTAAGCAATAGGAAAAAATATGATTTCTCTAATATAGACCTTTACAGCAGAATGTATCCTTCTATAGAAGAAATGAAGCAGTATCTGGAAAATGAGCCGGATAAGCCCTTCATTTTATGCGAATACTGCCATGCAATGGGCAATGGGCCTGGAGATCTGGAAGATTATTTCCATTTTTTTGAAGAGCATGAGGAAATGTGCGGCGGTTTTGTATGGGAATGGTGCGATCATGCTATTGAGAAAGGCCAGACGGAAGAGGGAAAAACCATTTACTATTATGGCGGTGACCATGGGGAATTGGTTCATGACGGCAATTTCTGTATGGACGGCCTGGTTTATCCGGACCGCAGGCCTCATACAGGAATTCTGGAGTATAAAAATGTGCATAGACCTGTAAGGGTGGAAGGATACGATCAGGAGACAGGAGAACTGGAGCTTCACAATTACTTGGATTTCCTTGATCTGAAAGACTACTTGTTTATAAAATATGAAATTTCCTGTGACGGTATGCTTCTTCAGGAAGGCACGCTGGGAGAAATTTCGATCCTTCCTCACAAAACAGGAAGGGGTAAGCTTGTACTGGAGATTCCGCCCAGGGGAAATTGTTACCTGAAGATTTCCTATTATTTGAAGCATGAAACACAGGGGATGGAGAAAGGCTATCTCCTTGGGTTTGATGAAATACCGCTGACGAATGAAGATAACCGAAACCAAAAGGTTCTTGCATTGCTTGAGAAGGAAACAGAATCTCTTTCTGGAATAGAAGTGCATGAAGATGACAGACGGATTAAAATAACCGGGGAAAGCTTTTTATACGAATTCCATAAACAAAAAGGGATGTTTGTAAAAATGCAGTATGGAAATAAGGAGCTTTTGGAAAAGCCAATGCATATCAATATTTGGCGTGCTCCTGTTGACAATGACCGCAATATAAAAGAAGAATGGTTCCGTGCCCACTATGATCAGACGGCTGAACGGGTGTATGAATGCACCTGGACGCAGGAAGAGTCAGCTGCTTCTATTCATTGTGTTATGTCTCTTTTGGCTCCTACCGTACAGAGGATTATGGATGTGGAAGCTGATTGGACTGTGAATACCCGGGGTGAGATAGGGCTTCGGCTGTCAGTAAAGCGTAACATGGAATTTCCGGAGCTTCCAAGATTCGGAATCCGTTTGTTCCTTCCCAAAGAGCTTCAGGAGATTACATATTACGGCATGGGACCTTGCGAGAGCTATGGGGATAAACACAGAGCTTCCAGTCACGGACTGTATAGCGCAAATGTAAAAGATATGCATGAAGATTATATTAAGCCCCAGGAGAACGGAAGTCATTATGACTGCAGCTATGTGCAGGCTGGAAACGGGGAATACGGCCTGATGGCGGCAAGCGCTCGTACCTTTTCCTTTAATGCATCTGTCTATACACAGGAAGAGCTGACAAAAAAGAAACACAATTATGAATTGGTTCCAAGCGGATATACAGTACTCTGTCTGGATTATGCACAGAATGGCATGGGATCCAATAGCTGCGGCCCAAGTCTGATGGAAAAATACAGGCTTGCTGAGGAAACCTTTTCCTTTGACATTAAATTGATCCCTTTTTCCAGGTGAAACATTCCAGGGGAAACAATGAATTTTTCATGGACATGTTTTTCAATATGAGGTATTCTATAATGAAAGAAAATTTTTCACAGACAGGAGAACCTCATGGAAAAGAATGATATATATATTACATGTGGGAAAGAATATAAAGAAATGACGAAAGAGCTCCTTCGGGAATGTGGTCTGGAGGGGCTCATTGGTGACCGCAAAACCAGAATCGGCATTAAACCAAACCTGGTGGCGCCCACGGCTGCCTGTTATGGCGGAACCACCCATCCGGAGGTGGTGGCGGGAATTTTGGAATATTTGCAGGAACATGGATTCGACCATATGGTTATGATGGAGGGATCCTGGGTTGGAGACAGGACTTCAGAGGCTTATGAAGTGTGCGGTTATAGAAAACTGTCCGAAAAATACGGAGTTCCCTTTATTGATACGCAGAAAGAGAGGTCTGTTGCCAGGAATTTAAAGGGGATGGAGCTACATCTTTGTGCTTGTGTGGAAGACGTGGACTTTCTTATCAATGTTCCTGTCCTGAAAGGCCATTGCCAAACGAAGATCACCTGTGCACTGAAAAACATGAAGGGGCTGATTCCAAACTCTGAGAAAAGGCGTTTCCATTCTTTGGGGCTTCATAAACCGATTGCACACCTGAATGCAGGGATTCGCCAAGATTTTATTGTAGCGGATAATATTTGTGGGGATCTGGATTTTGAGGACGGTGGGCATCCGGTGGAGATGAACCGCATTCTTGCAGGACGGGATCCGGTTTTGATTGATGCCTATGTTTGCCATATGATGCATTACCAGGTATATGAAGTCCCCTATGTGACTATGGCAGAAGCCCTTGGGGTAGGCTGCGGTGATATTTCAAAAGCAAACATCCGCATGTGCAGTGGAAGCGAAAATATACAAATGCCAAAATCCAGGCGTATTGTGGAGCTTCGGGATGCAGTGGAAGAGGTAGAATCCTGCAGCGCCTGCTATGGATATCTGATTCCTGCCCTGGATATGCTTCGGGAAGAAGGGCTATTTGAAAAATTGGACCAGAAAATCTGCATTGGACAGGGCTTTCGGGGGAAAACAGGGGAGCTTGGAATAGGGCATTGTACCAGGAATTTTCGGCGTCATCTGGACGGCTGTCCACCTACGGAGCAGCAGATTTATGACTTTTTGAAAGAATACATAGGAGAAAATACATGGGAATCGTAGTTAAAGCATTGCTGGCAGGAATCTGGCTTGTTCTGGTTCCTGGAGCTGCAGGACAGATTTTCTTTTTGAAAAGGGATCATGCAGCCATACCTGAAGGTTTATTGTCCGGATATTTACTGATGTTTTCGATTATGGAGATACTTGTATTTCCGATGATGTATTTGAAAGCACCATTGCATATTTTAACATGGATCTATGGGGGACTGCTTGCTGCTGCTGCAATTGCGGGACTGATTATGACATGGAAAAAATACATAAGGAAAAGAAAAAGAGACAAATGGAGAATGAGGGATATTTCTCTTTGGTTTTTAGGGGCATGTATTCTTATTGCCCTTCAGATGGCAATTGTGGCAGTCACTGCTCATTTTGACGCAGATGATGCCATGTATGTTGGGGCAGCCAGTGCCGGCGTACATACTGATACGATTTATTCCATAAATCCATATACAGGATTTTCCTATAGGGTTTTGCCAAGCAGATATATTTTGTCGCCGTTTCCGGTATTTCTGGCAGTGGCCTGCAAGCTGTGCATGGGCCTTCATCCGGGAATTATGGCTCATGTGATCTTTTCGGCGGTTTTCTTGCTTATGGCCTATATGGTACAGTATCTTTTAGGAAAGAAGTGGTTTCCGAATGATAAAAATGCACAGGGGATGTTCCTGTTTGTAATTGCAGTGATGAACTGGTTTTCTGCCTACTCTTTGTATAATGCAGGGAATTTTCAAATGATCCGTATCTGGCAGGGAAAGGCGATGCTGGTATCGGTTATGCTGCCATTTGTGTTTTATCTGTGCCTGACTATTATTATACAGGAAAAGCAGGAAAATACCTGGCTTCTTCTTGGAATGGCGAATTTGAGCTGCTGCTTGCTGTCAAGTATGGGAATTATGCTTGCTCCTTTGATGATCGGGCTGATGGCATTCGTGGGTCTGTCTATCAAAAAGAAATTTTCTTATTTCTTTAAGGCAGTTTTATGCTGCCTGCCGTCCCTGATCCTTGGCGTTGTTTATATTTGGATCAGATAGAGAGGAGGAACGCACAATGATAAAAGAACTCATGGAATGGATAGGGGAAACCTGGATTCGCTATTGGGGAGACGGGTGGTATCAGTATCTTTTTTTTATTGCAGTGATATATCTTTTAGTGAGGAAAAGGAAAGATGAAAACATAAAGGCACTGCTTTTGTACAGTGGCTGTGCCCTATTTGTATTTGTATGTCCTTTTACTGCCTGGATCATGGGAAAGTGTATTGGTAAAAGTGTTTACTGGAGAGTCTTATGGCTTGTTCCGACTGTTCCTGTGATAGGGATTGCGGCAGTACACATGATCAGAAACAGGCGAAGATCGGTAAGGGTTTTACTGACGGTGGCTTTTGTTGGTAGCATTGCTGTATGCGGAAAAAGCATGACCGGCGCTGAAAATTATGTAATTGCCCGTAATTTTCAGCAGGTACCGGATGAAGTTGCGCAGATTTGCAGCCTGATCCGGCAGGATGCAGCCGGAAAGAAAATATATTTAGCAGCAGACGATCACATTGCTTCTTATGCCAGGGTTTATGATCCGTCTATTTATATGCCCTATGGAAGAGGCGGAAAATCAGCCAGGGGAAAAAGAGCTTCCAGTCTTTATAAGGAAATCATGCTGGGAGGCGACTATAAAAGGGTAGCTTCTTTGGCTGCAAGGCTTAGGTGCAACTATGTGGTGGGGGTAGTCCATGATTTAAGCCAGATTTCTTTTATGGAAGAACGGGGATATTACGAAATAGGGACAGTGAATGACTACCGTATTTTTGCAAAAAAATAAAAGATAAGGCTGCTGCATTTTAAGGATGCAGCAGCAGGAAACATCCCCTGTGGAGAGAAAAGGATAAAGAAGTAAAATTCAAAACTTTACAAATCTGGAAAAGTATGATATATTATATTATGCTTTTGGTTTGAACATATAACTGTTATAAGCATGCACCTGTAGCTCAGTGGATAGAGCAGTGGTTTCCGGTACCATGTGCGGGGGTTCGATTCCCTTCAGGTGTGTTGTCCGGAACGGAGTTTTCCGTTCCGGCGTGTTGTATTATAAGGAGGACAAGAACTTGGATAATTTCAGGGAATGGTTATCAGATAACCTTCGCTATTTTATGTTAGGCGGAGCGATTCTGTTAATCGTTGCTGTATTGTTTTTCGGTGTCCGTGCATGCATTGGAAGCAAGAAGGGGAATTCAGGGCAGCAGGGAACTGAACAGCAGTCAGCGGAAGACAACAACCAGGGAAATGTTCCTTCTTCTCCGGAAGATGATGGGGAGACAAACGACGGGAAGAAAGAAGAAGATACCAATCCCATGGAAAAGAATCAAGCAGAAATTTCTGCATTGGTAAAGAGCTATTATGAGGCTCTTGGGGAGAAAGATATTGCAACACTGAGAACTTTGGTGAATGACCTGTCGCCATCTGACGAGGCGAAAATCACCAATGCGAAGGATTATATTGAAGGGTATGAAGTCGGTGATGTCTACAGCAAGAAGGGGTTAACGGAAAATTCTTATGTAGTATATGTTGCTTTTAACTATATCTGCAAGGGAATCGACACACCAGCACCTGCGTTGAGCCAGTTTTATATGGTTAAGGACAGCAGCGGCAACTTGAAAATTGAAGGCAATGCGGAACAGGATACTAAGATCAGTGAGTATACAGAAGATCTTCAGAATTCGCCGGATGTGGCGGGCCTGATCTCAGATGTCCAGGAACAGAATGATGCGGCACAGCAGAACGATCCTGCGCTTGTAGCGTTTCTGGAAGGGCTTGGAGAGGAAGCGATTACGGACGTACCTATTGCCGATGGAACTGTACTGACAGTAAAGGAAAACTGTAATGTTCGTGACAGTGCAGACGAAGAAGGGGAAGTTCTTGAAGTTCTGGAGGCCGGAACGCAGGTTGAGAAGACCGGGCAGGAAGGGGAATGGATAGAAGTAAAGTATGACGGTGGAACCGGATACATACACAGCAGCCTTCTTGAGTAATGGGGAATAGAATAAGATGCAGGCGACTGATAGCTATGAATGAAAACGGCACAGGAGAAATCCTGTGCCGTTTTTGCAGGTGTGCGCCTGGCGGCGGAACAGCCCTCTTACTTATTTTCTGTTGATAGATTCCCTGAAAGTTCCCCGTAAGCGATTCCTGGTTTTAAGTCAATTCCTTTAGCTTTGGCAAGCTCATGAACTGTGACCAGTTGGTAGCCTTCCTTAATAAGCTTTGGAATAAGAACCTCAGCAGCATCTACTGTCTGAGAGTAGATATCATGCATAAGAATGATGGCGCCGTCTTTGACTTCTGACATAACCGTATCAATGGTTTTCTGCGCATCCAAGGTTTCCCAGTCCCTTGTGTCGATAGACCAGAGAAACATGGGAGTGGAAACAGAAGATACCACTGTGTCATTTACTGCGCCATAGGGAGGCCTAAGGGCAGTAGATGCATGACCGGTAAGCTCTGTAAGAAGCTGGTCGACCTGATTTACCTGGGACTGGATTTCATCCTGATTCAGCTGGGTAAGATTTGCGTGGGAGTAGGTGTGGTTTCCAAGCTCGCACCCCAGTGCATCAATTCTTTTTACTTCATCCTGAAAATAGTTTGCTTCTTCGCCTACAAGAAAAAAGGTTGCCTTTGCCTGATTTTCTTCCAGACAGTCCAGAAGACGGCTGGTGAAAGAACTGGGACCGTCATCAAAGGTCAGAGCAATCATTCCTTTTGTTTTTTGGGGGCTTTTTTTCTTTTTTTTAGGTACAGGAGTAGGATCCGGAACATAGTCCTTCAAAGAACCATCTTCCAGGAACTCGTAGGTTTCCTTACCAATCTTAACAGTACCGGTCTGCATGATGCCGTCAAGATCCAGATAATAGCGCTTTTGGCTCTCATCCAGCCATCCGGTCTGCATTATACCGTCTTGGTTAAAATAATAGCGATGAAGATCCGTATCAGTAAGCCATCCTGTATAAGGTGTCCCATCAACCAGAAACAGCCAGCTGCTGCCATTTGGCGTCCATATGCCTTCCTTGGCCTCTGGAGAAGCTTTTTCAAATGTTTTTCTTGTTTTATCTTTCTTAGGAGCCTTGGCAGGAGCAGGCGAGTTTGATGACTGAGGAGTATTATTCTCAATTTTGGAATCGTCAGGAGCATCATTGTCGGTCACAGTGCCTTCTGAAAGGGAAGCAGAATCATCTGCATCTGTGGCAGCGAACGTGTCCGGCTTCATACCGCTGCCAACAGGTGAAAGCTCTGCAGAGGAACCGGAAAGGACGGCTCCTAAGAGGATGCACAAAAGCAATACGGTGAGGAGAAGCCTGGGATTTGTCCGTTTATTAGGACCTGGCATACAAAATCCTCCTTATGTAAATTCTTATCTTATTTATCATACAATACTCGACAGGAAAATACAATCCCTAAATAGAATCCCGGAAAATAGAGAAATATATAAAACTTCGGTTGCGGTCAAATAAAAAAATATATATAATAAAATAATGGATAAAAAGAATGAAAAACAAAAGGCTGATAGCCTGACATCAATTAGAATCAATAAGTTTTTAAGTGAGGCTGGCATATGTTCCAGGAGAGAGGCGGATCGCCTGGTGGGAGAAGGAAGGGTATCGGGAGTTTGACAGTTAAATATTAAAAAAAGTACTTGCAGGTCGCATGAAACCT
>CAMNTH010000033.1 GCA_946557785.1 uncultured Blautia sp. | reverse complement strand
ATAATGCAGCCTGCGAGGGATTGTTTGGACGTCTGAAAAACGAGATGTTCTATAAACTAGTCCAAGAAAATGTCCGCACCCCCGCCTCATTTTTTCCAAAAGTGCCCGAACGCTTTTATGATATTTTCTGCAATGTGAATCAGCTCGTCCCGTACCCACGCCGGCTCCAATACTTTTACCTTATCTCCAAAAGCTAGCTGACCAAATTTCCTTTTTCCGTATAATCTGCTGTAAATAATAAACTTCCGTCTTCTGTTTCTTTAAAACAATGCATTTCAAATTCTTCTGCCAGTCTCCACCGCAGCTCTCCGAAAAACAGCGCTTTGACCATTATCCCTCCGGAAAATACTTTTTCATCTGATAAATCCGGCTCGGCGCAAAATCAAAATAACCGGACACAATATTATTTAATACTTTCAATTCTTTTTCATCCAAATATTTTTCGCAATGGTAATATCCTTCTTTACAGGAAAATCCCCCGAAAAAGCCTTTAATCCCATAAACGGCTTATCCGCATCAGCACGTTCGTATATCACTTCGGCGGCGGTATGTCCATGAACCGCATAGTGAAGTTTGTTCTGCACCATTTTGAAAAATGCAACAGTCTTTGAACTTCTAGGATCATAATCAACACTTGTAGCATACAAGTCCAACACTTGACGATACATAACTTTTTCAGATGAACGGATATCCCTGATTCGATCTAACAGTTCTTTCCAGTAATTACCGCCGCCAAGTTGTTTTAATCGCTCGTCATCCATTGTAAAACCTTTTATCATATATTCTTTCAGGCGTTCGGTGGCCCAACGTCTGAAATTTGTAGCGATTATGGATTTAACCCTATATCCAAGAGAAATAATCATATCCAGATTATAAAAAGGTAATTCTCTGGAAACTTCTCTATTTCCCTCTTTTCGAATCTGTCGGAATTTCCGACAGGTTGATTTCTCATCTAATTCGCCTTCTTCATAAATATGTTTAATATGTTCTACAACATTCGTCCGTGATGTTTAAAATAATTCTGCCATTTGCTGTTGCGACAACCACACTGTCTCATCCATAAAAGTAACATCTATCTTCGTCACACCATTCTCCGACTGATAAATCAAAATTTCACTGTTATTATACTCCTTCATTCATATCCTCTCCCACTATATGTTCATCTAAGACTGTTACATCTGACAATTTTTGAACCAGTTCCTCGTATTTCAACCGATAAGCAATCAACCTAGGCACATATTCCGGAGGTGTCCGCCTTCCCGCTTCCCAATCTTCTAAAGTCCTTATTGGAATCCCGGTATGCATCGAAAACTCTTTACGGCTCATATTGATACTTTCTCTTAATTCTCTTATTATTTTTTCACTTTTCATAAAAACACCTCGCAATGCGTTTTTTCGATTATATCACAAATCAATCTATAACGCAATGCGAGGTATTATATACAAAAATACTCAAACAACAAAAATTTCATAAAACCTCAATTTCACTTTCAAAATACTGCTCTTGAAATCTAACAGCATCCTCTATCTCCATTTTCGTAAAACTCATTCCTTCCGGTGCTGCTACAAGCTTATCTTCCACATCATTATGCCGATGCACAATAGCAATTACTTTTGCTTTATATTCTTTCACCTGAACATTTAGTCCCATTAAATATGCATCCAGTTCTTCGCCATCTCCACCATATACATTTGGGATAAATCCATAATTTATAGGATAAACTAAATCCTTATGTTTTGGATGAATACTTCCAATCGGTCTGTCTATTACAACATTTACGACTTTTCCAAGATAAGAATAAACTAGCGCTTTTCTTAATGCATATACAACAAAATCATGTTTGCCTTTCAGATATTTTTCTCTGCCATTATCTATGGGTGTTTGTTTAGCCAGCAATACTTTTAAATCCTCATATGCCTTTGCAGCAGATGGTGTGCAGTTCAGATAGTCTCTGAAATTGATGTAGTTTATCCAATCCATACTTTCCGTTTTTACAATATGAATAAAATGCGTTTGCAATTCACCAGTTCCATCATAATAACTGCCTGATGCAAATAATAATTGCTCACCTAAATTCGATTTGGGTCTGTAATAAAAACCCTGCTTTTCCAGTTCTTCTTCAAATTGCAAAACATTTTCAAAACTATCAACTGCAACCGCAATATCAATAATTGGCTTTGCTTTAATTGCAGGAATAGATGTACTTCCAACATGCTGGATATCCCTAATTACAGCACCTAATATCTTTTTTAAGCGGAACATCGTGGTCTGTGCTTCTGTTTCCCATGCCTGCTCATGTTCGCACAATTGAACTGTACCATGTTTTAAACCCAACATTTGCTGTTTCTCCTTCGTTTCCGACCTTTTTCCTCTTTCGCCCAATAATAGCCTTACGCCAAAAGATGTTTCTTTACTTTAGGTTACCTATCCCCCTGGGTAAATCAATTTCCCCATACGCGTTCTGCGGAAACAGAAACACACATCCATTTTTGCCCCTCAGCGGCAAAATCCTTTGATTTACTGGGCTTTTCGAGTGAGCAGAGCGACCGTCTCAACATGGCTCGATAGGTCCGAATTGATGTCGGTCATCGGGAACCTATCCCGTCTAATATGGTATGTACCAAAATATCTCCGTTTGTTCGTGGAAACATATCAACAAATTCTGTAGCAAAAAAGTAATGATACATTCCGCTATCCATATCTCAACCTTAACCTCGCTCGTTCACGGAAAAAGTTCAACTTTTTTATTTGTTTCTACTATTATAGTGATTCCAACATAAAAGTCAAATCTTGCAAGGAATCGTCATCGTCTCAACCTTGTCCGTTCTTCCTACAAAGAACAGGTCAACGGCTATTTTTTTACCTAACTGATGGCCTGGCTTCCATGCACTCGACCTTATTATGCCTGAAAATCCTGCATTGAACGAGAGAAACCGTTCAACTATTTCTTCGTATTTTCTTCCAATTCCAGCATATACTTATCAAAGTCAGACATAAACAGTCTATCCTGAATAACACGATACTTTTCAAATTCGGTCTCAGCTTTTGCCTTGGCAATTTCTGCCGTGATCTTACCTGCATCCTGAAGAACCTCTCTGTCATCAGCCATCAGGAATAGATCCAGACGCTTTGCCCAATCCTCCATTGTCATCGGAATGTGACGCTCTGCACGGTCCTCTGCCAGATCTAGATACGCTGAAACAATACGCTCTAATGAACGCATTTCCTGCTCACTCAAATAATTCTTTGCAACACTAACATCACTTTTTACGATTTTGCCTTCCGGTGCTGCTGCCCAAGTGGTCAGTCCCATGTGTGGCTTATCTGCATCTGCTCGCTCATAAATCAACTCTGCTGCCGTATGACCGTGAACTGCATAATGCATCTTGTTCTGCACCTTGGCAAAGAACTGCTTTGTCGTTTTTGCTGTGCGATCATAATCAAGAGCTGTTGCATAGATGTCTGTTATCTTCTGATAGAATCTACGCTCAGACAAACGAATCTCGCGAATCTGTTCAAGCAAGCGGTCAAAGTATTCTACCGTAAGCACAGATCCACCATTTTTCAGACGTTCATCATCCATGACCCAGCCTTTGATCGTGTAGTCCTTCACGATACCATTGGCCCACTTGCGGAACTGTACAGCTCGTTCATTATTCACCTTGAATCCAACAGCAATAATCATTTGAAGATTATAATGCTTCATATCACGAGTAACCTGGCGTGAACCTTCGGTTTGAACTATCCGGAATTTCCGGATAGTTGCATCTTCCTCAAGCTCTGAGTCGGAATAAATCTTCTTAATATGCTCATTGATTGTACGAACATCTACGTCATATAGTGTGGCCATCATCTTCTGTGTCAGCCATATATTCTCATCCTCATAGCGCATCTCAGTACTGTCCTGCTGGTCGCCAACAGAGGCAACATATGTTAGGTATTCCGCTGCGCTGGAACGGATGGTAATTTCGTCTTTTTTCAAATAGGAGACCTCCTTTCACGTTCCAAAATCATTATTCTGCCTGTGCATCAAAGGATTGCTTCACAATTTCCATGATTTGATCTAATTCATCCTGATGCTCCATAAATAATTCTACATCACCATTTCCCCAGCGTCCTAAACCTGTAATATCTTTGCAGATACCGTTTGGATCGTTAATCTCTGAAAACTTCATATTAATCGAAATACGCAATCTTTGTTTCTGGAAAACAATATCAACAAAATTAGTATCCAACTTATAGGCAACATACAACTTTTTATATTCCTTCTTTACCGCTGGAGATAAGTTCATAATACGCTTATCCAAAGACTCAAACAGCATTCTTGTAAAAGCATTCATATCATATGTTTCCAAAGAATACTTCTGCACTGTCTTTTCTTCTGCTTGATATGGTGCAAGTTCTGCAGCTGTTAAAGCTGGATATGGCCAAATAGATTCTGCTTTCTTTGCTAATTCGTATGCTCTCTCTTGGATATGTTTTTCATTCCACTCATTTTGCAAAACCACATATTTATTAAAACTCCTCCTTTTCTAAGCAATCATCAAATCATACGAAAATGCTCCAACGCCTCCCTTATCGCCGCTTCTTTCTCTGGCGGACATTTCGGCTGTCTGGCAATTTCTGATTTTAGCAGATTATAATTCACTCTCTCAATAATTCCACATTTTTCTTTTACCTGTGCGATATATAAACTGCTGACTTTCAATCCACTATGCTCCAACACATAATCCTTGATTTCCTCATAGGTTGCCTTACTTTCCGCAGCCATTAAATCAAGCTCGTCCATCTGAAGCTCCACCTCGATATGTTGGTCTGCATGAAGTTTGGACAATAAACATACCGTCTCAACATGAGATGTGTAAGCAAACATCTCAACCGGCTGGATTTTTTCTACAAAATATTGATTCTTTGTAAGATATTTCAAATCCGCTGCAAGGGATTGCGGTCCGCAGGAAATGTAAATAATCCTTTCGGGGGAAAGACGCACCACAGAAGATAAAAACTTCTTATCACTTCCCAAACGAGGGGGATCCATAAACACCACATCCACATGCTGCTCATTCTCTGCCATAGCCATCATAAACTCTCCCGCATCTCCCTGGCAGAAATCTGCATTGGAAATGTGATTCTCTCTTGCATTTATCCTGGCGTCACGTACAGCGTCTTTATTCAGCTCCACACCAATCACCTTTTTCGCATGGCTGGCTGCGATCAGGCCGATTGTCCCGATTCCGCAGTAAGCATCAAAAACAGTCTCCTTTCCCGTTAACCCTGCAAAACGGATGGCCTCAGAGTAAAGAGTTTCCGTCTGCACAGGATTCACCTGATAAAAGGATCTTGGGGAAATACGGAAAGTACAGCCGCATAAACGGTCTTTGATAAATCCGGGGCCGTATATGGGAATATCCCGCTCCCCTAAGACCATACTGGTCTTTTTGTCATTGATATTCAAAACAATGGTAGTAATCTCCGGGTGCACCTTGCGCAGTGCTTTTACAAAGTTGTTTTTGGAAGGGAGGATGGGAGAGCCAAGAACCAAAACCACCATAATTTCCCCGCTTTGGAAACCGCGGCGCACCATCACATGCCTAAGAAGCCCATAGCCTGTATCTTCGTCGTAGGTTTTGATCTTAAATGATTTCAGCATACTGGAGATGGTATAGATAATCTCCTGGCATTTTTCGTCTTCGATCAGGCAGTTTTCTACAGGAACAATATGGTGGGTGCCTGCTTCGTAGGGGCCACAGATGATGTTTCCCTTTCTGTCACGGTCAAATGCCCTGTGGACTTTATTTCTATAGTGAAGGGGCTGCTCCATTCCAATGATGGGACTCACCTTACAAAATTTCCCCAGCAGGGTCTCCTCCTGCTTTTGCTTCTTTTTTAGCTGTTCTTTATAGGGCATACCCTGATACTGACAGCCTCCGCATTTTCGTGAAACCGGGCAGCCTGTTTTGAGGGCATCCCTCTTGGGATAGGCCTTTGGCGCTGCCTTTGTCTGCTTATTCTCCATTTTTTCAATTTCCTCCTATATTTACGCAGGTCACGCCCGGATTGCCCACCTCATTTTAGTGGAACGGGCACGGCTGTTGCGAATGCACTCTTCTTTTGACGGACGAATCACATCCTTGGAAATTTCACTGTAAATTCCGGCCTTGTAAAACTCCTTAAAGGACTTTTTCACCAGGCGGTCTTCCCCGGAATGAAAGGTCAGGATAGCAGCCCGTCCACCCGGAGCAAGCACTTCCGGAAGCTTTTCCAGAAATTCATACAGCACTTCAAATTCACTGTTTACATCAATCCGAAGAGCCTGGAAGGTTCTCTGGCAGGATTTTTTCACTTCATCTTTCCTCTCTGAAGCCGGAAGGAATTCCAATGCTTTTTCAATCACATTTTTTAAATCCCACGTAGTTAAAATCTCTTTTCCCCGCCTTTTACAGGTTTCCACTGCATCTGCAATTTCTTCTGCATAGGGTTCATCCGCATTTTCCGCCAGCATTCCTACGAATTCTTCTCTGCTGCACGCTCTTAGGCGGTCTGCCGCACTGATTCCTTTTTGAGGATTCATACGCAGATCCAAAGGCCCTTCCACCTTATATGTAAATCCTCTTTCAGGATTGTCGATCTGCATGGAAGAAACCCCAAGATCCGCAAGAATAAAGTCAAGCTTTCTTCCTTCCTCACATACCTGATCAATATTTGCAAAATTCAAAAGCTTTACCGTAAGGATTTCATCTCCAAACCCAAGTTTTCTAAGGCGCTCCCTGGTTTTTACTGATTCAATAGGATCAATATCCAATGCATAAATATGTCCCTGGTTTTCCAGGCATTTTAGCATTTCCTGGGTATGTCCGCCATAGCCAAGGGTTGCATCCACACCTGTCTGCCCCGGACGAATCTGCAAAAAATCCAATATCTCCTTTACCATGATGGAAATATGCATTCCTGCCGGAGTCCCTCCTTTTCGTATAACTTTCTCAATGGTATCCCCATATTTTTCCGGCTGAAGCTCCTTATACTTTTCCTGATAGTTCCTTGGATGAGTCCCTGCATATCGTACACGCCGTTTATGAGGTTTTTCCTGATGATCCATTCTGGTTTCCTCCTGTTTTTCCTTTTTCATACCGACAGGGGATGGCGATCATCCGCCATCCCCTGTTATTATGCCGGTTTCCCCTGCAGCCGGCAGACACTTTTTACCGTATATCTCCCATGAAGAACAATGCCAGGGTTCCCGGACCGGAATGTGCGCCAATAGTTGCACATACATAGTTGATGATCACTGTTTTAATAGGATACTTTTCTTTAATCTTCTCTTCCAGAAAACGTGCGTCTTCTTCACAGTCTCCGTGGCTGATAAATACCGTATCGCAGGTTTCTCTGAAACTTCCGATCTTTTCATCCATTCCTTTCACCAGCTCAAGGATCGCCCTCCTGCGTCCCCGGACTTTGCCGATTGCCACCAGCTTCCCTTCATCGTCTACATGCATTACCGGCTTGATGTTCAGCATGCCGCCAAGTACTGCTGTCGTTTTTGACACGCGGCCTCCGCGGTAAAGGTGATCCAGATCGTCTACAGTAAACATATGGACCACATGTTTCTTATTCTCTTGTGCCCATGCAGCTACAGCTTCCATATCTTCCCCAGCATCCTTCTTCTGCTGTGCCAAATGTACCAGAAGTCCCTGCCCAAGAGATGCGCTTAAAGAATCCACAACGATGATCTTTCTCTCCGGGAACTCTTCCATAAGCTCTTCTGCTGCAATCCGGCTGCTGTTATAGCTTCCGCTTAAGCCGGAGGAAAAAGCAAAATGGAGAATATCCTTTCCTTCTTTCAGATACGGCTCCATCAGCTTGCGGGCACTCTCTGGATTAACCTGTGCCGTTGTGGGAAGGGAACCGTTTCTCATACGCTCATAAAACTCTTGCTCCGGAAGGAAAATATCATGGGTGTAATCAACACCGTCCATGGAATAGCTTAAATATGTGCAGCCGATTCCATGTTGTTTATAGTAGGATTCCGGAAGATCGGAATTATTATCTGTTGTAATGATATAATCTCTCATTTTTTCGCCTTTCTGTCAAAATCATACGCCATGACTGCCCTGGCTGGCACAGCAGTATCAGCGCAGTATATGCTCTGTTACAATTCCGCTCCTATCATATCATTTCTAAGGCTTTCCCGCAAGAAAAAATTATGCTTCACCTATTTCCGGCCGTATAAACCGCCCGTCTTGTTCTATTATCCTAATATTTTCAGCGCTTCCTGAAGCTGGTTATCTTCCTCATGAGAAATTTCATCTTTATTCAAAACCTCCGCATCTAATTGAACTTCTACATCCGGGGTGATTCCCACTTTATTGATGTTATTTCCCTTGGGCGTATAATAATTGGATACGGTCAGCTTTACGGCACTTCCATCGCTGAGCCTGCGTATGGACTGAACAACGCCTTTCCCATAGGTGGCAGTTCCAACAATCGTCCCCATTTCATAATCCTGCACAGCCCCTGCAAAAATTTCCGACGCACTGGCACTGGAGCTATTTACCAGAACTGCCAGCGGCATTTCCAACACATTCTCTCCCAAGGAGCGTTCTTCTTCCCTGTTGCCATATTTGTCTTCCGTATACACGATAATCCCCTCAGGCAAAATTTCATTTAAAATATCACATACTGATGTCAGAAGGCCTCCTGGATTTCCCCGAAGATCCACAATCAGCTTCTCCATTCCCTGACTGCTTAAATCTGAAAAAGCATCCATATACTGATCATAGGTGACTCCCGTAAATTCACTGATACGAATATAGCCTGCTTTGTCCCCAAGCATTTCGTGAAATACACTTGGAAGCTCCACATCAGTAATAGGGACTGTAATCATAAAAGGAGCTTCCATATCCTTTCTGTGAACGGTGAGGCTTACGCTGCCATTTGTGATAGTTTTTATCATACGGGCAACCTCCGAAACAGAAAGCTCCAGGATATCCGTACCATCAATGCTGCTGATAACGTCTCCTTCCTTAAGTCCTGCACCATCTCCCGGGCCGCCCTCGTAGCACTGAATCACCTTCACGCCGCCTTCTTCATTTTTCTGCATTATGATCCCGATTCCCACATAGGTGCCTTCTGTGGTGGCGTATTCCTCTTCATATTCTTCTGCAGTATAATACCTTGAATAAGGATCATTCAGGCCATAGAGCATGCCCGCATAAATCCCTTCAGCAATGCTTTCCTCATCCTTTTCTTCCAGATAATAACTGTCTATCAAACTTTCCAGATATTCGATCTTCTGTACATGGGTTCTGTCCGAAAGTACTCCCTCATCTTTCGGTGCCGCAAACCAATACCCCAGGCTGCCACCTGCCACAATAACTGCAGCCCCCAGAATACCTGTCAATACACCTTTCCAATATTCATCACGTTTCATGGATTTTCCCTTTCCCAAAACACATGCTAAGAAAAAAGCTGCCGGAATCCCGACAGCCGTTTTCCTTCTTTCTATTTATGCTTGATATAAAAAACTGGCTTATACCTTCAAGTGTTTTCTTGTTGTCACAAAGCTGCCGATCAGGCCAATACCAATGCCAAGTGCCAGTCCCACAGGAAGCAGAACCATATAGATCTCTTGCACAGGAATAAAAGCAACCACTCCGGTAAGTACGTTGAATTTCTCCAAAATATACTCCACTACATTAGTATATACAAAGTACAAAGCTACCAGCGGGATCGCAGCGCCGATCAGGCCAAGGACAATTCCCTCCAGTACAAAGGGGGAACGTACAAAGCCATCGGTTGCACCGATCATCTTCATAATTCCGATTTCCTCTTTTCGCACGGAAATACCTACGGAAATCGTATTACTGATCAAAAAAACAGCAATCAGCAAAAGGATGGAGATAATGGCGATGGAAGCATAAGAGACCAGTTTATTAAAGGATCCCAGCGTCTTGGCTGCTTCTTCTGACTGATTTATTTCCCGGACATGCTCCAGCCCCTGGATATACGCTACCAGTTCATTCTGCCTCTCTATCTCATTTAAATAAACATGGTAGTTAGCAGAATTCACCAGAGGATTATCGTCCTTAAATCCCTCTGCTGCTTCAGAACCCTGGAAATACTGTTCCCGGAATTTCTCCCATGCTTCCTCCGCAGACTCAAATTCAAGCTTCGCTACTTCAGGGCGTGCTTTAATGAGTTTTCCTACTTCTTTCATTTCCTTCTTGGTAGTTTCCTTTTCAAAGAAAACGGTAATAGGAACCTCCTGCTCCACCTTTCTGGCAATATGGTTCACATTATTCACAAGGGAATAAAAAATCCCCACCAAAAAAATACAGGCTGCCATTGTAATAATGGACGCAATGGAAAACATCAGATTTCTTTTTATATTTTTTACCCCCTGTTTCAGGGTAAACCAGATCGTACTAGGCCTCATGGTATCCTCCCTCTTCCTCATCGCTTACAATAATTCCGTCATGCATTGTAACAACACGCTTCTTCATGCTGTTTACAATATCTTTATTATGAGTTACTACCAATACGGTAGTTCCTCTCTCATTGATTTCTTCCAGAAGCGTCATAATTTCTTCTGAGGTCTTGGGATCCAGGTTGCCGGTAGGCTCGTCTGCAAGTAGAATATCCGGACGGTTTACCAATGCCCTGGCAATCGCTACCCTCTGCTGCTCTCCTCCGGAAAGTTCATCCGGGAAGGATTTATATTTTCCTGCCAGGCCCACCTCCTGCAAAATTTCAGGTACACGTTTTCTGATCACGCGGGTCGGGCGCCCGATTACACGCTGCGCAAAGGCTACGTTCTCGTATACATTTCTGTCCTTTAAAAGCCTGAAGTCCTGGAACACTACCCCAAGCTTCCTTCGGTATTTTGCAATACGTCTGTGCTTCATTCCCTCCAGGCGTTCTCCACTTACGGTAATCCTGCCGGAAGTAGAATCCAGTTCTTTCATCAAAAGCTTGATCAGGGTGGATTTCCCTGAGCCGCTGCTCCCTACTACAAAGACAAATTCCCCTTTCTCAACATGCAGGTTCGCATGGTTTACAGCCGGAAGCCCTTTTCCATAGGACTTGCTCACATCAACCAAATCTATCATAATATCCTCCTCGAATTCCAATTTACAAATACAGATTCCCTGCAGGTATGCCAGGCAACAACAAAATGCTGCCGGAACCTCCGGCAGCACCTTTGCACACCTTACGGGAAAACGATTATTAATGTTTCTGTAACATTATTGTAACATATCATTTTGCCGCAATGCAACCCTTTTTTCTCACTTCACACAAAATTAATATTCCAATGTTTCCATATACTTCATATAGCGAACAACCATCAATGCAATTTTAAAGGTAATGGCATCCTCAAATACCCGCAGGTCAAGGCCTGTGCTCTTCTGCAGCTTGTCCAGGCGGTATACCAGGGTGTTTCTGTGAATATAAAGCTGTCTGGAAGTCTCCGATACGTTCAGGCTGTTTTCAAAGAACTTATCAATTGTGACCAAAGTCTCTTCATCAAAATCATCCGGTGATTTGTTCCCGAAAATCTCCTTAATGAACATCTTGCACAGCGGAATAGGCAGCTGATAGATCAACCTTCCGATCCCAAGAGAACTGTATGCGATTACATCCTTCTCTCCAAAGAAAATCTTGCCTACATCAAGAGCCATTCGGGCTTCCTTATAGGAACGGGAAACCTCCTTCAGCTCATTCACAATGGTTCCGTATGCAATATGGGTATCGCCTTCTTTATTCAGGCAAAGAGTATCCAAAATGGTGCGTGCCAGGCGGTCCATCTCCGAATATCCCTCTCCGTCTTCCAGTTCCTTAACAATAATAATGCTCTTCTCGTCTACTGCAGTAATAAAATCCTTGGTCTTGCCGCTGAAAAGGCTCTTAACCAGTTCAATAGAGTTGTGATCCTTCTCCTGCTGCATTTCCAGGATCATAACAACACGGCGGACATCTGCCTCTATATGAAGCTTCTTGGCACGATTATAAATATCCACAAGAAGCAGATTATCCAGGAGCAGGTTCTTTATGAAGCTGTCTTTATCAAAACGCTCCTTATAAGCCACGATCAGATTCTGTATCTGAAATGCAGCCAGTTTTCCTACCATATAAGTATCTTCGTCATCACCATGTGCTACCAGAATGTATTCCAACTGATAGTCGTCACATACCTTAAAATACTGGAATCCCTTTACAAGCTGGCTGTCTGCCTGAGATTCCACAAATGCCTGTACATCCCCCTGCTGAATCAGAAAATCTGAAAAGGTAGATGCCAAAACCTTCCCTTCTGTATCTACAATACAGAACTCTGTTCTTGATATTTCCTTTAAACCTTCCAGTGTATTCTGAAGTACCTGATTTGATATCATCCGCTTTCATCCCTTCCCACATATTTTGTGTGATTATCTTCTGTTTTTCCTACTTTTCAATCGAGTCTAGGCTTATTTTAATACAAAATCACCAAAAATGAAAGAGGAAACCGAAAATTTTTTACAAAATTTTGTGTATTTTTTAGTGTTTCTGCATGTGGTACAGACATCCAAAATATTTCTCCGAAGATTTTCTATATATTTTCAATGAAGCCTTCTCCATGCACTTCACGGGCGTCCGTAACAATGACAAACGCATTCTTATCAATTTCATCCACCTTTTCTTTCAGGGCAACAATCTCCTTTTTGTTCACCACACAAAAAAGCATCAGTTTCTCCTCACCGGAATACATTCCCTTTGCGGAAATCCCGGTAACCCCTCTGTCCAGATCCTTCATGACCATCTCAGAAATCTCTGCAGGTTTGGAAGTAATAATATAAGCGGCTTTGGAAAATTTCAGACCTTCGATCAGCCCGTCCGAAACCTTGGTAACCAAAAACACTGCAATGATCGCATACAGGGCACGCTGCATACCAAAAACATACATTCCCACCAAAACGATCATTCCGTCAATGAACTGCATGATCTGTGCAATGGAATAATGCCTTACATACTTCTGGATAATGGCAGCCATCATATCGGTTCCCCCGGTTGTTCCCTGTCCGAGGAAAACAAGGCCAATACCCGCCCCCATGATCACACCGCCGAAAACAGCAGACAGAAGGAGGTCATCTCCAGACAGATTCAATGCAGGAAGTACTGCCAGCCAAATCGTAAGAGAACCATCACCCACTAACGCCTTTTTTACAAATCCAAACCCTTTCAGCCGAATCGCCAGCAAAAAGAGAGGCACATTCAAAACAACATTTGTCAGCCACAAAGGAATTCCACCTTCAATCAGCCCTTTTGTCCAGGATTTCACAAGAATGGCAACACCGGAAAATCCCCCCGTTACCAGTCCTGCTGCATCAAAGCAGGAAATGATCCCTAAAGCCATTAGGCCTGTTCCGATAATAATCAGGATCGTATCCCAATACCATGCTTTTTTCCAATTTACCTGCATATCAAACCCTCACCTTCGTATTTTGCGCCTTCGTTTTGCTTTACCACGGTAAAGTTCCCCAAAGCCCAAAAGAACGGGATGCAGACATTGCTGCTCCCGTTCCTAGTATTTCCCAATATTATACCGAAAATCCCACAAATTTTCAAGTCCCTAAAAATGCTGTATTCTTCAGTTTTCACACTATCTCTATATTGACAAGTGCTCATCTTGCGGTTTCCATTTTTCAGCTGTACTGTAAGAATCCAGTTCTGTAAATTTCCAGATAAAATTTGCACTAGTAAAACACTTATGCCAGATCCTGCTCCAAGAGTTTTGTCAAATAGCGCCCTACAATTTTGGAGAAGTTGGAAATATTGCGGATATAGGCAAAATCCTTGCCGAATATCTTCTTTTCTGTTGCCAGGTCCTTTTCCTCTCCTGCAAATACTCCCAGTACGCTTACACCCAAATTTCGAAGACGTCTTACCTCCGTTGCCGTATCTCTCACTGCATAAGAGCCGTAATAAGGCTGGGGATTTCGTGCATTTGGACGGTTTACCACCACATCATAAGGGCGCCCGTCGCTTAAAATGATCAGAATCTTTTTCTCTTCCTCCCTCTGGAGCAAACCGTACCCTGCCGTTTTAATGGCCAGCCCATCCCTGTTATTGGAGGATGTTACATAATTAAAAATATTCTCGTTGGCTTCCTTTGGGTCATCGTACTCCCGAAACCTGTGAAGAATGGTATAATCCCAAAAAGTACAGAAACTCATCACCCTGTGTGGAATCTCCCCATTGCTCAATGCTTCGCTGATAATATATGCCTGAAGCGCCACTTCACCCTGGCGGCTCATCTGAGAACCACTGGCATCGATCAGCACATCTACCACAAAATCCGAAGCATCTCCCTTTATCTCCCTTTTAAAAATACTGGCCTCTCTGCTTCGCCCCACTCTCCATACACGGGAAGGCATGATAATCCCTCTGTCAGAAAATACCATCTCTGCTTCGGTACGAAGTACCAGCGCTTTTTTCAGCAGCTCGGAAAGAGAAGCAATGTTCCTTTTCGCAATCCTATGTTTCTCATGGTAAAACCAGATATTTTTATTTTTCAGCCGTTTGGCATATTCATACTGATAATTGCGCTTCACCGGATTCCTAAGGATTCCCTCTGTGAAGTACAAGCTGCAGTCGCTGTGGATATCCCTGCACATCAGATAATTCATCCGCTTTTCTTCTGCAGGCGTAAGATAAGTCTTCCCGTAATTCAATTCCACATAGGTGTGCGACTTTTCCAAGGCATCAGGAGGAAGAACGGTTACTTTATACTGCGTTTTCCGTTTCTCATCCATTTCCCTGGTCACTTCCGTATTTTCAAGGCCGGTCACCCGGTTGGACAGCTGCTCCACATAACTTTCCAGCGCTTCCTCATACATTTCCTCAGAAAGGTAATCCTCCCAGCCATACTCCGCAAGCTCCTCCAATGTCACAGAGAGAACTGTTTCCAGGCTTCCATGCTGTTTTTCAAAAAAGGGATCTGCCACAGTATTGTAAAGCCGGTCGATAATCCGGATCAGCTCCATGGTATCCTTTGCATTCCCAGCCTCATACACCATGTCCCGAAACATGCCAAGCCGCTTTTCCACCGGATTCTTTCCACCCTCCAGGTGATCCCTCAAAACCGCGATCTTTAAGCGATTTACCCAGTCTCCCGGGGACGGCATGGTTTCAAATTCCTGATCCAGAATATCTGCAAAAGCCTGCTGCCGCATGGAACGCACGCCGGGCCTTTCCTTACAAAGCCGTTCTCCTATAGCCTCTTCAATGCAAAGCTGGGCAAGAGTTGTCAGCGCCCCCTCGTCCGCCTGCAGAAATACCTTTTTTACAAGATAAAGCCCCAACAGGTCTTTTTCAAAAAAGCGTGCCAGGGCTCCCTGCTTAATGCCGTCATAAAGGGCAATATCCTTAGACCTGAGAAAAAGAGATACATCCGGTTTCATTTCCAGCGTATAGTCTCCGCTCACTGTCCACAAAAGATTCTTTATGCGGTTCTCCAGATCCAGCTTGTATTCCTCAATCTCCAGTTCTTCTATTTTATGCATAGACGTCTTCCTTTGTCCAGTGCAGCGGAATACGGGTTTTTACCACGTCTTCCACAATTTCCTTTTCAAATATATCAAAGGTTTTATTCACAACGCCCATCTTCACTGCCTGCCATGGGGAAAGGCCAGTTTCTATAATTTTTATAGAAGCCAAAAGGCCTCGAAGATCCAAAGCCTTTGTGGATATCTCACCATTGCGGGCCTTTAACTGAAGATCCATAAAGAGCCCGATAAACTGCTCTGAAGCCTCCGACCTGACTTTTGGAAACATTTTTCGAAAGATAAATTCAAGCGTCTCCTCCGTCTGCGCAGGCATATCAATGACCAAAAAACGGGACACCAACGCCTCATTTAATTCCTTTGTGCCTGCGTAACCATAATTCATGGTTCCGACAAATCTGGAAGCAGGGTGCAGATCAATCTTGTCGTACCCCGGTACGTCAATGGAACGGCGGTAATCTAAAGTTGCGTGAAGAACGGAAACCGCATCGTTTTTGGCCATGTTGATTTCATCCAGGATGCCGAAGCCGCCGTATTGGGCACAGCGGTAAATAGTTCCTTTACGAAGCCTGACCTCATTGTCCGTAAAAGTATCTGTGCCGATGAGGTCGCCGCTGTCCGTGTTTACATGAAATGACACATTATATGAGGGTCTGTTAAAAATGTAAGCCAGGTTCTCTGCCAGAATGTTTTTGCCCGTTGCCTTAGGCCCTGTAAGGAGAAGGTTCTCTCCCTGGAGAAGAGCGGCTATGGCCATCTCCAGTATTTCTTTTCCATAGAAGGTCATGGAGGGCTTCCTCACACGGTCACAAGCCTCCGCCGGCACCTCGTATGCATTTCTGAACTCTTCCACCTGACGGATCAGGGTGGGAGAAACGCCCTGTTCCTCCAAAAATTGCAATTCTTCTATCATCTGGGTATCTTCCTTTCTGAAACATGGGAACGCAGTAAATTTACACCTCAAAGATCATATCCCCATAGGAAGGCATAGGCCACATTTCTTTATCAACCAGCATTTCCAATTCGTCAACAGGCTGACGAAGGGCTTCCATTGCCTTCACAACCTTTTCTCTGCAGTAAACGGCACGTTCCTTTCCTTCCGGAATCTTCGGCACCTCTGCTACGATTTTTTTCAGCTTGCCCATGGTGCTGTTGGTACTTTTCAGCAAAGCCGAAGTTTTTTTCAGAAGATCCATCTGAACGCTTACATCAATAGGGCCTACAGCCTTCACTGCATTGATGGAATCTGCCAGCACTGTGGTATAGCGGATAACAGCAGGAATAATCTGCTTGGTTGCAATGTCGATCATCGCCTTCGCTTCTATATTAATTGCTTTTGCGTAAATTTCGTATTGAATCTCTGCCCTTGATTCCAGCTCTGCCCTGTTAAATACACCAAAGGATTCAAAAAGAGCTACTGCCTTATCCGTTGTCAGCGCCGGAATGGCATCTACCATGGACGGCAGGTTCGGAAGGCCGCGGCGTTTCGCCTCTTTTTCCCATTCAGGGGCATAGCCGTTGCCGTTAAATACAATTCTCTGATGTTCTGTAGCATATTCTTTGATCAGATTATGAACTGCCATCTCCAGATCCGGCGCAGCTTCCAGGCGGTCGCATGCCTCCTTAAATGCTTCTGCAGCAATGGTATTAAGAACCACGTTGCATGCGGAAATGGAATCCCTTGAGCCAACCATACGAAACTCAAATTTATTTCCCGTAAAAGCAAAGGGAGATGTCCTGTTGCGGTCTGTTGCATCCTTCATAAAGTCAGGAAGGGTCTTTACGCCTGTTTCCAGCTTACTGCCTTTAAGGCTGTGTGTAGCAGTACCTGTACTGATCAGCTGCTCCAGCACATCCTCCAGCTGTTCTCCAAGGAATACGGAGATGATGGCCGGCGGAGCCTCGTTGCCTCCAAGACGCTGGTCATTTCCCACATCTGCCGCAGACTCCCGCAGAAGATCCGCATGTGTATCCACTGCTTTTAAAATACAGGTCAGGACCAGCAGAAACTGAATGTTTTCATGGGGTGTTTTTCCAGGGTCCAGAAGGTTGATCCCGTCATCTGTGGTTAAAGACCAGTTATTGTGCTTTCCTGAACCATTCACCCCTGCAAAAGGCTTCTCATGGAGCAGACAGCGCAGTCCATGACGGCTTGCCACTTTTTTCAGGATACGCATCATGATCTGGTTATGGTCTGCCGCAATATTCACAGGTGCATAGATCGGCGCAAGCTCATGCTGTGCAGGAGCCACTTCGTTATGCTGTGTTTTTGCGGAAACGCCAAGCCTCCAGCACTCTTCATTTACCTCTTTCATATAGGCAGAAATCCTCTGACGGATGGTTCCGAAATAATGGTCGTCCATTTCCTGACCTTTGGGAGGCATTGCGCCAAAAAGAGTTCTGCCTGTATAGATGAGATCCTTACGCTGAAGCCATTTTTCTTTATCAATCAGGAAATATTCCTGTTCTGCCCCAACGGAGGGGGTTACTGTTTTTGAGGTGGTATTTCCAAAAAGCCGGAGAAGACGAAGAGCCTGAATATTCACTGCCTGCATGGAACGAAGCAGCGGTGTCTTCTGATCCAGCGCCTCCCCTGTATAGGAGCAGAATGCGGTAGGGATGCAAAGAGTTCCCCCAGCTGCATCATGCCGTACAAATGCCGGTGAGGTACAATCCCAGGTTGTATAGCCTCGGGCCTCAAAGGTGGCTCTAAGGCCGCCTGATGGGAAGGAGGACGCATCCGGCTCACCTTTGATCAGCTCTTTGCCGGAAAAACTCATCAAAACCTTGCCGTTCTCCATGGGGGCTGTGATAAATGCATCGTGCTTTTCTGCAGTAACTCCTGTAAGGGGCTGGAACCAATGGCTGTAATGCGTTGCTCCCTTTTCGATGGCCCACTCTTTCATTTCATGAGCAACCACATCGGCAATCTCCATAGAAAGCTCTTTTCCCTCTTCCATAGTCTTTTTCAGCTCTTTATACACTTTTTTAGGAAGACGTGCCTGCATAACAGAGTCATTAAAGACGTCACATCCAAAGGTTTCCACTACATTGATATATTCTTCCATGTTTTCTCCTCTTCTAAAGATCAGATCTTCTTAGTACTTTTTAAATACAGATTTAATGCCTGCTGCCTGTTCTCAATATCAATCTGACGGTGCTCGCCGCCGAATTCTCCATCCAGGGTCCAGGGCACTTCTTCATTTGATTCGAATTGTATTTTTTTTGTTTTAAAGGAATAAATGAGTTCCGTATTGTCCTCTTCTTTCAAAATCGCCGCAAGGATTTCCTGCAGCTCCAAAGGATTCTTCGGTTTTGTAATAAGCGTTACTTCAAATAGGCCGTCATTCATATCTACATTTTTTCCTGTTAGATTTTTAAATCCTCCAACAGAGCGGGAATTGCTTACCATTCCAAAAATGAAATCCTCCTCTACCTCTGTCTCTTCTCCATTTCCCAGAATATCCTCGGAGATTACTTTCATATGGTAGGATTTCACTTCAAACAGGCGTTTCATCCCTTCCAAAATATATGCCACATGCCCCAGGATATTTTTCATATCCTGGTCTGTCTCATAAGATACATCTGTAAACAGACCAAATGCTGCAATATAGGTAAAAATCTGATTTCCAAATCTTCCAATATCGCAATGGTACATCTGCTCTTCCATGATCATGGAAGCTGCTTCTACCATATCCTTCGGCATAAACAGGCTGTTTGCAAAATCATTTGTGCTTCCTGCAGGGATATATCCAACCGGTACACAACTTCCTTCTGCCATAATTCCTGCCACCACTTCATCCAGCGTACCGTCTCCTCCGCTGCAAACGATCAAATCTACTTTAAGCGCATAATCCTTTGCTTTTTGGTAGGCATCTTTCGGATACTGTGTAGAATGTATGAGAACTTCGTAGTTATTTTTGTTAAATACATCCACAATTTCCAGAAGACGAGTTTTTATCTTGCCTTTTCCGGCTTTTGGGTTAAATATAAAGAGCATTTTCTTATCCAAGAATTATGCCTCCTTTCGGACAAAATCAATATCTGCCAATAGAAACAAGTAACCTTTTCCCTTTTCTTTAATAAATATAAGGAAAAGCGAGGAAAAAGTCAATGAATTGTTTCGGATGATGTAGAAAATAAAAAAGCTCGTAAAGATATACTTTACGAACTTTCTAGTAGCGAGAGGGGGATTCGAACCCTCGACACTACGGGTATGAACCGTATGCTC
>CAMNTH010000032.1 GCA_946557785.1 uncultured Blautia sp. | reverse complement strand
TATGGTAATGCTAAGGTCTATGGTAATGCTGAGGTCTATGGTAATGCTAAGGTCTGTGGTGATGCTAAGGTCTGTGGTGATGCTAAGGTCTGTGGTAATGCTAAGGTCTATGGTAATGCTGAGGTCTTGGGTAATGCTGAGGTCTGTAAAGCGTCACACGTTCTTGTTGTCGGGCCGATTGGAAGTCGCAATGATTTCACTACTTTTTACCGAGATAAAAACAATGAGATTACAGTCAAGTGCGGGTGTTTCCTTGGCAAGATTGATAAATTTCTCCAGAAAGTCACGGAAACTCATGGAGACAGTAAATATGCAATTGTGTATCGTGCAGCTGCGGAAGTGGCGAAAGCACAGATTGACTTGAGCGAGGAGGAAAAATCAAGACGAAAAAGAAGTTAGATCTTCCGGAAGCCCTGCAGAACTGGAAGAGAGCATTGCCAATATTGAAGAGATAAACCATAAAGTCAGGGCGAACCTGGACAAGGAAAAGAGACGTACTTGACAGCCTTATGGCCGGAGGCCTGCTGAGTTTCCTGCCGATCTGGGAGACAGATTCAGGAGATCAGATCATAATCGCCATGGGGCTGGCCGTATTAGCCTACATAGCAATCGTATTTTTCAGGAAGGAGGGAGACCATGGCGAATACAACACCAACAATCATCCGGATCCGGCGCGGCATTAATGGATACAGATATTCTGCCTGCAGCAACAACGGGAGCTTTATTGCCAATGCCAACCGTCTGTCAGAGATCCGGAAGCACTGGGCCTGGGAGATACGGCACGGGCTTGTAGTACTTGTAAGGGAACTAAAAATGGATCCCGGGATATAAAAGAAGGAAGAGAGCTAGTTAAAAGCATTATTTGTTTAGCAGAGGAGAGCGAAAATGAAACAGGGAATATGGATCATAGGTTACTCTGACGGAAAATACGAAAGAGTAAACGGAACCAGGGAAGATGCAGAGAAGACGGCCGAAGAATATAAGGCAAAGACCGGAGCAGATTATACCATAGTATGAAAAAAGCTCACATGATTGCCATCATGTGAGCAAGTGACTTCCGCCACCAGGATCAATAACCTATACAAAATATACCATCCGGGCGGCAGGAAGTCAAGAGCAGCCGAAGCTCTTTTATTTTTTTTTACTTTTTTCCAGGGAGCTTATGGCTTGATTAAGGAGTATTAGACTTACGACAGAGGTGGAATATGAAGTGGGGATACATCAGGCAGATCTGGGACTTTGGTGACACGATAGAAATAGAAGAAAAGCATACCGGGAGATACGGAGCCAAAGGACAGAAACGGGAGAAGAGGGAAAAGCCTTCCCCGGAAGACATCAAAAGACAGAACCAATGGAAACGGGAGAGGGATGTCCGCAGGATCATTAAATGGAACTTTAAAAAAAACGATTACTGGACCACCCTCACCTATCCAAGAGGATGCCGCCCACCAGTAAAGGAGATCATGGGCCATATGCAGAAGATGATCCGGAAAGTAAGGGAGCGTTACCGGAAATTGGGGCAGGAACTGAAATACATCTACCGGATCGGTATAGGCAGCAAAGGCGGGCGCCATGTCCATATCCTGGTAAACAGAATATCTGTAGACGGAACTGGCACAGATACGATCATCAGCGATGCCTGGGAAAACGGCCACACCAATTTCCGCATGCTCTACGAAAAAGGTGGATACAAAGAACTGGCTGAATACATTGCCAAGGAATTGGAAGAGTGGGAACCGGAAGAGATGAAGCGTTTCCATCCTTCCCGCAACCTGATCCGGAAGGACCCCGAGGAAAAAGAAATCCGCCGCCGCAATCTGGTAGACGGGAATGGAAACCCGATTCCACCGAAGGCAAAAAAAGGCTATTACATAGACCAGGATTCCGTCAGGACAGGGATAAATAAAGTGACCGGCTTTGCGTACCGGCATTACACGTTAGTCAAATTAGACAGGAGGATCTAAAGATGCAGGTAGATATCTTTCTGGTGATCTCCTCCAGGACACCAGGGAAAACAAAAAAAGCCGGCTACAGATACATACTGGTCTGCAATGGACATTCCATTGATGGATACGGCGAATTAACCGACACCACTGGCCACCGCCTTGTGATGACCTGCGCCATCGAAGCGTTAAAGAGGATGACCAAACCAGCCATGATCACGATCCATACCGACTGCAGATATCTGATCAACAACAAAATGCAGGACTGGAAGGCTGCCGGATGGAAACGACAGGGTGGAAATCTGAAGAATGCCGACCTGTGGCAGCAGCTGTACGACCTGCAGAAGCCGCATGCAGTGAGATACCATTTTGAAAATATGGCCCTATATCGTTAATCAAAACCGCTTCCCACGGGAGAAACAGGGGCTTCACGGCATTTCAGAGGAAAAAAAGTGGACAATCCACACAAAGACACAAAATTACCGGGAAAAAATCAGCACTTGCAACATATAAACCAGAAAAATCAAAGACAGATTCCGGCGTTTGTTTGCGAAAATCAGGAAAAATTACGGAAACCGCGAAGAAACGCTAAGAAGAATCGCGTCTTTCAGGAGGAAAAGATATGTTTGAAAAATTTGGAGAAATGAACTCTTACGAGGAGATCAATGAGCTTGCAGAAAATTTATTTAATGAAGGTGACCTTGCCAGTCTGAGGGAGATGGCAAAAGAAAACGGCATCCCGGAAGAATTTGCCGACTTATATATTTCCGGGGACATCCCAACGATTTGTGATGCACTGATAGCTGCCAATGGCAAGCTGGATCTGGAGTGCGAAGGGATTAGCCCCAAGGGGATTATGGTGGACTGGGTGGAATATATCCGAGGCCAGTGCGTGGAGCATCAGGCAATAGCTCTTGCTGTCCGGAAGAAAGGGAAAAGCCTGAAGGGATGTATCACGGAACTGCTAAGGTGGTCTTTCAAACAGGAAAACCAGTTCCCGATAGAAAAGGATATCCTGAAGGCAGCAGGAGTCACCGCCAATAGAGTTACGCTTGGCATCCCGGATATGGGACAAGCGAAAAAGATCATAAAAGACTATTACACTGGAGATAACCAAAAATGAAAAAGAAAGAACTGCTGGAAATGAAAAAACTGTCCGCCACACCTAAAATACTGGAACTGGTGCAGCAGGACAACGAAACCATAAAAACAGTCCATTATACATATAGCGGTCATGAAAATTACCATATCTACCAACGGTACCAATATTACAGGGCAGTGGTACAAAATGGGGTCCTGAAAGTTGCTGTGTTTTCAAGAAAACGGCTGGCATGCGGGGATATGGATCCGGAGTACGAGATCTATCTGTCAAAAGAAAAGAACACGCATCTGACTTACGTCCCGGCTTCCGGAAAATGGAGGAAGGGAAAGATCGACAGACTTAATTACGACCTGGATAACGGATACTGCTATGGAAATAAACCATGGGCTTCAGAAGAGAACAAAAAACTGGTGAATGATTACCTCGGCACCGGGACCATGGAAGTAAAAACCGCTATCCTGACATTCCAGAACAAGGTAGGGGCAGACAAACTGAAGAAGAAACACAAAAGTGAATTGGAAGAAATTGATGCTGTTATGAACGAGGTACCGGAACTTCCGAAAGATTTTGATAAATGGGTACTGGATTCTGCTTTTATCCACGAACACTATTTGCTCTATGAGAGTGGGAGCAAAGAAAATACCGCGTACTGCACTCATTGCAAGAAGTGGGTGAAATTAAAAGAAGCACCAAGGCACAATAAAAACGGCACCTGCCCTTCCTGCAAAAGCATTGCCTTATTAAAGTCATGGAGAAAACAGAAGTACCTGACAGGTGAAAAGAATGTCGGGATCATTCAAAAACTCATGGATGGAAGCGGATATATTTTGAGAAGGTTTCTGTGCAAGACCAAGAGGACGCGGGAAAATGGATGGAAGCTGGAAGAAGAAAGGCGCTGGGAAACACAGAGGTTTAAATTAGATGGCCATTTCAGAAAGCAGGATTCTTTTAAGTGGGGAGAATACAAAAATACGGGGGTTATCCGGTGGTGCTACGAAATCAAAAGCGGATGGGGCGGACATTATTACAGTGGTAATGAGCAGTGCATCTTGTATACAAGGAACTTGAAAAGGCTGAGGAAAAACACAGAAATGCAGTACATACCGATAGAAGAACTTTGGAGACGCAATCCTGGGAGCTACTGCAGTGTAATAGACGGCCTGAGATGGCTAATAAACCACCAAAAAGTGGAATACCTGATAAAAGCAAAGCTATACCGTCTTGCCTGGGACCTGATGAAAAACGGAGGATATAGGCAAACGGGAACAGTGGACTGGGAACAGACAAAACCGTGGAAAGCGTTGAGGATCCA
Organism: uncultured Blautia sp.; assembly: GCA_946557785.1. Classification (GTDB taxonomy): domain Bacteria; phylum Bacillota; class Clostridia; order Lachnospirales; family Lachnospiraceae; genus Blautia_A. The sequence continues at coordinate 15,821 of CAMNTH010000032.1, read as the reverse complement.
AAAGGAGCAGATCGCAATGTGCATAAAGATGGACATCACAGAGAGACAGCTTGATGTGTTGCAGAGAGCCAATGCGGCGGAAATTAAATTGACGGAAGAGCAGATCTGTTTCTTCACCAGGGAAATCGGACCGGACCTTGTAGGGGAGATCTTCCAGTACGGGCATCCTGCAAAATTCAGGAAGTACATGGGGGAACTGCTGGCGGAGAAAGAAAATAAGATTGGAGATTACATGGATTACCTGGAGGATATTAAGAAACTCCGCATAAGACCGGATCTGGATGTCCTGTTTCCAAGGAATTTTCAGCAGATACACCAGAGGCTGGCACTCCAGAGACAGGAGCAGGAGGATGCAATAAAAAAGATGGAGATCGAACAAAAGGACAGACTCCTGCAGGCCATGCTCCCGGAACTTCAGGAGGTCTACAGCATGGAAGATGAGAATTTCATCATTATCCTTCCGACCTGCAAGGAAGATTTTAACCGGGAAGGCAGGGAGAACCACAACTGCGTTGGAGGCAGCTATTTTGACAAGATGCTGGAAGAGACGGGACAGACAAAAATTGTTTTACAAGTTGATATGGTAAGTGAAAAAATTTTACAGGAATATATTAATTGTAATGAGGCCGCTCAAGTCTTATTTGATGAAGGAACAAAAAAGGATAGATTGATCAGTAGATGTGCCAGAGGAAAATGCAGAAGTGCATATGGATATTTTTGGAGATATAAAGAGGGTGAGTAATCACTCTCTTTCTTTTATGGAAGGGGGTGATGTATTCCAATGAGTTCTGAGAGATTAATGCTATCAGAGAAGTATAAAGCTTTTCTTCGGTGCAATGCGCCAGTAGAATTCTTGGAAGGTTAGCACAACGGCAGCAGGCAAGACTACGGTTGGCCTGTTTAAGTTTATGCTGAAAGTTGCACAGTCACCGAAGAAATTGCACATCCTGGCAGCAGACGATACAGGGGCGGCAGAAAAGAACATTATCAGCAAGGATCTGGGGATCCTGGATGATTTCGGAACCCTGGTCGAGTATAAAGGCAATGGATCCGGAAAATATAAGATGCCCCACCTGCTTTTCCATACGTCCGGCGGCGATAAGATTATCTTTGTAGTCGGATATGGAAACAAACGGAAATGGAAGGATGCCCTTGGCGGCCAGTACGGATGTCTGTACATTGATGAGATAAACACGGCGGATATTGATTTCGTCCGTGAAGCTGCCATGCGATGTGATTATCTCATGGCAACACTGAATCCGGATGACCCCGGCCTGGAAGTTTATAAAGAATACATCAACTGCAGCAGACCGTCTCCGGAATGGGAAGATGAAACCCCTCAGGAGATCAGGAATGAGCTGAAAGAAGAACCAAAGCATGGATGGGTGCATTGGTTTTTTTCTTTTAAGGATAATCTGGGCTTGTCTAAGGAGAAGCTGGCGCAGATCATTGCCAACGTCCCTAAGGGAACGAAAATCTGGAAGAATAAGATCCAGGGGCTCAGGGGGAAAGCTACCGGACTGGTATTCGGTAACTTCAGTAGGCAGCACCATGTGAAAGATAAGGCCTGGGCTATGCAGTTCATACAGAAGCCTGGAGAGGACAGGAAGAAAGAATTCTTCATGTACTTTTCCGCAGGGATTGATACGTCATATTCACAGAAATCACAGGATACGATCGCTTTTTCTTTTATTGGCATCACGAACAAGGGGAAATGTGTTGTGCTGGATGAGAAGGTGTACAGCAATGCAGATCTGAGCACCCCTCTGGCCCCTTCGGACACTGTAAAGAACCTGATAGGATTCCTGGACAGAAACAGGAAGGAATGGGGGCTTGCAAGGAACGCATTCCTGGATAATGCAGACCAGGCTACTATGCAGGAATGGAACAAATATAAGCGCCGGAACGGGTGTATCTATACGCTGAATGATGCATGGAAGCAGATGGAGATCATAGACCGTATCAATGCACAGTTAGGTTGGATGGCTTTTGATGATGGTGCAGGGATCGAACCATGCTTTTATGTGATGGACACATGTACAAATTATATCAGTGAGCTGGAAACCTACAGCTGGCAGGAAGACAAAGATAATACGCCGGAGGACGGGCATGACCATGAAGTGAACTCTGTGCAATATGCCTGGATCCCATACCAGAGCAAGATCTATAAGAGGTGATAAAGTTGAATTGGCTACAGAATTTTATTGTTAGATTATTCCGGATAGAACCGGCCAGGGACAGACCGGTAACGATCATAGAACCGCACACTTTCCGGGAGAATGTGATCAGGAATAAACTATGGTATCACGGAGACAGTGCGGAACTGGAGCAGTATTTTAAGAAGACGGCTCGATGGGATGCGGAGAAAGCAAGGTTCTGGGCTGCAAAAGCCCAGGGCAGTGTCCGGAAAATGCACAGCGGGATCGTATCCACGGTCATTGACCGGTACAAGGATATCGTGACTGCAGATCTGGACGCGGTTGATTTTGGGGAAGGGAAAGAAACCCTGAAAGAAATATGGGATGACATATTTGAAAAAAGTGGCCTGGGTGAGGTTATCGGTGAAGGGATTGTGGGAACCCTGGCATCCGGTGATGGGGCATTTAAGATTACGGCAGATAAATGCAGCCCTTATCCGATAGTGGAATTTTACGATGCAGAAAATGTTGATTATGTTTACGAACATTCCATACTGCGTGAAATAAAGTTTTACACGACTTACAGAAATGGAAACAAGGAGTATCGTCTGGAGGAATGCTATGGATACGGATACGTCCGGTATCGGTTATTTGATGATGTCGGAAAAGAGACTTCCCTGCATATGATTCCGGAAACAGCACATCTGATCGATTTCGGGATCGAAGGAGACATCATGCTTGCAGTTCCGCTTAAAATCCTGTCATCCACCAGATATAAGAACCGGGGGAAGGCATTATTTGACAGTAAGACTGATGTACTGGACGGCCTGGATGAGGTGATCAGCCAGTGGATGGATGCCATCCGAATGGGAAGGATAAAGCGGTACATTCCTGAGAACCTAATCCCGAGAGATCCGGAGACAGGAGAGCTGCTCCCGGCCAACCCATTTGACAATGATTTTATTGCCATCGGTGAAAATATGAAGGAAAAGGCAAACGTCCAGGTTGAAGTTTCCCAACCGCAGATATCCTATGAAGCTTATGTGAGCAGCTATGCAAGTTTTTTAGATATGGTTCTCCAGGGCGTCATGTCTCCGTCAACTCTTGGGATCGATTTAAAGAAAACCGATAATGCATCCTCACAAAGAGAAAAAGAGAAAGTAACGCTGCATGTGCGCAATAAGATCGTTGATGCATTAAATGAGACTCTCCCTAAACTGATAAAGGTGATCCTCCAATGCTATGATTTGATGCGCGGGACGGCGCCAGGGGAATATGATCCGTCCGTAAAATTCGGGGAGTATGCGTCCCCTGATTTTGGTACGACTGTCGAGACAGTTGGGAAGGCGAAACAGTATGGTGTAATGAGCCTGGAAACCTCTATTGACCAGCTTTATGGAGATACATGGACCGATGAAGAAAAAGAAGCGGAAGTGGCCCGGTTAAAGGCAGAACAGGGCATTGCAGAAATGGAAGAGCCTGGTGTTAATCTGGCAGCAGGAGAATTTCAGGTAAATGGAGGTGGACAGGTTGCAGGTGAAGGTGGCAAACAGGATGTACAGGATGAGCCGGAAGGAGTACCAGGGGCTCCTGGCGGTAGCAAGTGAGCAGGTGCCGTTTGGTATCTATGCTGTAGAAAAGGGAAACTACGCAGAGCTTCGGAATGACAAATGCAGGAGTGTGACTCAACTTAAGGAATTAAAAAGGGATTTTAAGTCGCAGGGCTTTAAGGTATGGGCAAATGGCAAAGATAAATGACCAGTATGATATCGGGGCTGCCTTCGAAGCCGTTGAGAATGAACTGATCGCTTCCATGATCCGCAATATGAAACGCCATAAGCAGGAGGAGATCGATGAAGACAGGCAGTGGTCCATGTGGCAGACAGAGCAGCTGAAAGCCCTGGAAAAATATAAAAAAGAAAACCAGAAGAAATATGGGAAGCAGTTCAAGGACATCAATGACAAGATGGAGGCACTTATCCGCATCTCCCGGGATGAGGGAGAGATGCAGCAGGAGATCCAGATCCTGAATGCAATACGGAAAGGGTTCCCCGCAAAGAAAGCGGCAGCAGGGGCAACAGCAGAATTTTTCCGGCTGAATAACCGGAAGCTTGAAGCTCTGATCAAGGCCACAACGGATGATATGCAGAAGGCCGAAACAGCAGTCCTGCGCATGGCCAATGACCAGTACAGGAAGGTGATCTATAATGCGCAGGTCTATGCAAATACCGGGGCAGGAACCTACGAGAAAGCCGTAGATATGGCTACCGAGGATTTCCTGTCTGCGGGACTGAACTGCATTGAGTACGCCAATGGCGCAAGACACACCATTGCAGATTATGCAGACATGGCCATCCGGACGGCGTGCAAAAGAGCTTACCTGCAGGGGGAAGGGCAGAAGCGGCAGGAATGGGGGATATCCACAGTCATTGTAAATAAACGCGGGAATCCGTGTCCGTTGTGTCTGCCATTTGTTGGAAAAGTTCTGATTGATGATGTCTGGAGCAATGGTCCGAAAGATGGGAAGTCTCCGGAGACCGGGATAAAATACCCGCTGATGAGCAGCGCGGTGAAAGCAGGTCTGTACCATCCAAGATGCAGGGACAGCCATACGACATATTTTGAGGGCACCAGCACTCCTCCGGACGATAAATACACCAAGGAAGAACTGGATGATCTGGTGGAGAAGAACCGTGAGGAAGCCAGACAACAATATGCAGAACGACAGGAAAAGAAATTTAGCAGACTGGCGAAGTATTCTTTGGATCCGGAAAACAGGGAAAAGTACGGACGAAAAGAAAATGAGTGGAAAACGGTTGCGAAAGCTTTTGATTCTGGTATAATAAAAATGAACAGGAAGGACAGTACTTTAAGAGAAGGATTTAAATTTATCAGTGATGAAACTTTTGAAAAATTAACCATTGCAGCTAAGAAGAAAGGTGCGGTTATCCTTCGGGGCACAAAAGAAATTGAAGAGCACCTTGATAAGATGGGTGCGGCAGCATCTAATGTTGGAGATATTTTAATGTTCAGAAAAGATGTCTGCATCAGTGAGGTGTTGGAAGAAACTTATCATTTTGAGCAGAATCTTGCAAAGCTGAATGATGATAAAGGGGAACCGCTCAGAAGCATTTTAAATGAGATAGATGCCAAACGGTATTTACTGGAAAATGCCGAAAAGTACAAAATTCCAAGAAGAGAGATTGAACTGACCCGGAAACAACTGGAATCTTACCAGCATGAGCTGGAAAAATATCAGAAGGGAGGTAAAAGGATCAATGAGCAGAGTAGTTGATGAATTTCGGATAGGGCAGTATGCAGTATTGAAACTGGATGAAATGCCCAAGGTAAATTATAGAAAATACCGTATCGGTACAGAGGAGTTTGAACCCGTACCGCTCTATGATTTACCTCAGTGTATTGCGGTCACTTCGGATAAAAGCTATTTAGGAAAGATAGTTGAGTTTATTTAATACCACCCAGTCAGAAATGATTGAGTGGTATTTTTATGCTTATTTTTGAAATTGCGCCGGCGCAATGAAGGGAGGTGATGGGAATGCTGGTGAGTGTAAAAAGAGAATTCCGTGACAAGGAACATAGCCTGAAGCTTAGGAAAGCAGGAGAGAAACTGGAAGTTTCGAAGGAGAGAGCAGCGGAATTGGAGAGGCTTGGTTTTGTATCCAGGATCAGAAAGCCAGTCAGCAAAGAACCACCAAAAGCATAGAAAGGCGGTGATCCGATAACTCCCATTGAGGCGTTGGGTCAAACGTCTTATTTTTATGCCCGGAATGGCGTGAAACTACCAGAAAGGAGAAAGCAATGACACAGGAACAGTTTGTAGCCCTTGGCATTGAAAAAAGCCTTGCCAGGAAAGCGGCAGAAGAATCCGATAGGGAACTGAAAAATTATGTATCTAAAGAGATTTTTGATACAACAGAGCAGCAGCGCAAACAGCTGGAGACTACTGTGAATGATTACAAAAGTCAGCTTGAAACGTTAAAAGCAGCAGCCGGAGACAATGATACCTTAAAGCAGCAGATTGCAGACCTGCAGACACAGAACCAGGAGAAAGATGTTGATTACCAGAAACAGCTCAAGGAGCTACGGATCATCAATGCGATCAAGCTTGCCATCAATGATTCCGCCCAGGACAGTGACCTTGTGGCAGGCCTGATTGACAAAACAAAGCTGATCCTTGGTGAGGATGGAAAGGTGACCGGCCTGGACGAACAGATCAAGTCACTGAAAGAAAGCAAGGCATTTCTCTTCAAACAGGAAAGTAAGCCGTCCGGAAAGAAAGGGTTCTTCCCGCTTGGGCCGAAAGAAACAGGAGGAAGCGGCTCGGATGAACGGATGACGATGAAAGAAGCCATTGCTGCAAGGTTAAATATGAATCAGGAAGGGAAAGGTGAATAATTATGGCAATCACATTGGAAGAAGCGAAGAAAAATGTGCAGGATGACCTGCAGATGGGGGTGATCGATGAGTTTCAGAAATCGAACTATATCCTGGAGCATATCCCCTTTGATGATGCGGTATCCCCGGCTGGCGGAGGTATGACGCCGAGCTACAGCTACACGAGGCTGAAGACACAGCCAACTGCCCAGTTCCGTGCAATTAATACGGAATACACACCATCTGAGGTAACAAAGGAACGCCATACAGTGGAAATCAAGGTTTTTGGCGGATCTTATGAGATCGACCGTGTGATTGCAAACATGGGAGGTATTGTCAGCGAGGTAGAACTGCAGCAGGCCCAGAAGATCAAAGCTGCCCAGGCCCTGTTTAATGATACCTTTATCAATGGGGATATGGCAGTGGACGTAAAGTGTTTTGATGGTCTGGACAAGGCCCTGACAGGAAGTACGACAGAGTATAATGCTGGCAGCGTGATCGACCTGTCCACATCCGAGAAAGTGACTGCAAACTATCAGTATTTCCTCGATATGCTGGATGAGTTTCTTGGCGGCCTGGACGGGACACCCACCTGCATTATGGGAAATAACAAACTGATCGCAAAGCTCAGGGCCTGTGCAAGACGCGCAAGCATGTACCAGGTAACAAAAGACAACTGGGGCAACCAGGTGGAAAGCTATGGCGGTATCCCATTTGTGGATATGAAAACAAAGCCGGGGACCAATACAGAGGTGATCCCGGTTGATGAGCGGGAGAAGCTGGAAGAAACGGGCAGTCAGACGAATAATCCGAACTACGGCTGCACGTCACTGTATGTTGCGCGTTTAGCGATGGATGGCCTGCATGCAGTATCATTCGCAGGAGTTGCGCCGGTACAGACCTGGCTGCCAGATTTCTCTACTGCCGGAGCTGTGAAGAAAGGTGAGGTAGAAATGAATGCCGCAATCGCACTGAAAACATCAAAAGCGGCGGGCGTGTTCCGTGGCATTAAAGTGAAATAAGGTGGTGAGAAAATGAAGATATATAGCCCAAACAAAGATTATACCGGGGTATCGGCATCGGTTGCCTTCTGCAAAGGTGTGGGAGAAACCGATAATCCCCGCCTGATACAGTGGTTCCGGGATCATGGATACACGATAGCAGAAGAGAAATGGCCCGAAGCTCAAGAAGGAAAGAAAACGAAAAAGCCTACAGCGGGAAGGGGTGAATAGCCATAGCTTATGAACCTTATGCATCAGACAGTTACTACACAGGTGCCTACGGCGGAAGTGTTATCGAGGATGGTGTAAAAAAATATCTGATCCAGGCATCCAGACATATTGATTCCCTGACATATAACCGGATCGTGGGACAGGGATTTTCCCACTTAACGCCATTCCAGCAGGATATCATCAAAGAGGTATGCTGCATGCAGGCGGAATTTGAGTATGAAAATGCGGATGAACTTGAAACAATCCTGTCCAGCTACACCATTAACGGCGTGTCTGCGCAGTTCGGGAGCTCCTGGAATGTCTATATGGACAATGGCGTAGCGATGAAGCGTGATGTGTATGCGCTGCTGTGCCAGACGGGCTTGTGCTGCAGGTTATTGAGGTGAGTGTATGAAATATCCATGTTTAGTACCGAAAAGATTATGCAGGACAGATATCAGCCTTGTGCTCGAACAGGAAGGGCTGACGGAATATGGTGAGCCCTTACCGTCATTTGAGTATGCCGGGAAGTGTAATTACCAGGATAAAGCCAAAACGATCCTGACTGCGGATAAGAAACTGATACAGATCACCGGGACAGCATTATTTCCCGGTGACATCTACCCGGAACTTCCGGTTATTTCCGGAGGAAAGGCAGTGGTATTCGGTGCGGAGCGCCGGATCCAGGAAGGGAGAAAAGGAAGGAATCCGGATGGGACAGTTAATTACACGGAGGTACTTTTGATATGATCAAGATCAGTTCTGTAGTGAAATTGAATTTCCCCAAGATCCGGCAGCTCACACAGGCACAGGTGACTGCTCTTGAGCAGACTGCAGAGGCGCTGCATACAGAAGTAGTTCAGGCACAGGTAATGCCAAGGGATACCGGAAATCTGCAGAATGAAAGCACGTTTGTAGATTATTCAGAATCAGTATCCGGAAAAGTGACGCTGGTAAGTTCCACGCCTTATGCACGCCGTCTTTATTTTCATCCGGAATATCATTTCCAGAAACACGAAAACAAGAATACACGGGGGGAATGGTACGAAGACTGGCTCCCGGGCGGTAAAAAGTCCGATTTTGCTATCAACACATATAAAAAACTATACAGGAGGCTGACCGGATTATGACACTGGCAGATGCAAGGGATTATATTGATTCCCTTGGCCTTGCGGAACATGTGTACATGGGGAAGATGCCGGATAAGAAGGAAAAATCCATTGGGGTATATAACAGCAAACACCAGCATGCCTATAAGATTGCCATTGGTGGATCTGCCATGGAGTCCTACGGCATGAAATACGTGACCCTGCTGATCCATTGGAATAAATCCCCGGGTGAGACAGAAAAAGCCGCAACAGCCTTATTTGGCGCCGTCACAAAGGCAAGGGAAGTAACTGTAAACAATGCAAAGATCAAATTTATCCAGCCGCTTTATGACATCCAGGATGTGGGCACTGACGATGCCGGGATCTTCGAAATGGTAATTGAGGCGGCTGTTATTTATGAGAAAGGAGAAAGCAATGAAAGCAAATGAAGTGAGAAAACGCCTGATCGAGATGGACATACAGAAATTTTCCGGAAGCGGCACAACGGGAGTTTTCCCGTGTTATGAAAACCAGTTCAAAGCCGGTGCTACAAAAGAAGATGCAGCGCCTATTGCCGACATGGAAAGCTTTTCCGTGTCTTTTGATAATGGCGTGGAAGAGTGGTATGCATACGGCCAGGACGGCTGGGCAAACCGGCTCCCAACAGCAAAATCAGTTACAATTTCCATTAAAGGGAAAAGAAACCTGGGAGATACGGGGAATGATTTTGTGGCAGATAAAGCTTTTAAAAATGGCCAGAATGCCATGGGATATTTCGAGTGGGTATTCCCGGATGGGACAAAAGTATCCTGGGAGAAGGCGGTGTACAGCATCACAGCCTTAAATGCAGCGGATGCAACCAATGCAGGCCCCCTGGAATTTGATGTAATGAGCAACGGCAAACCAACTATAACACCACCGGCAGTATAGGGAGGATATGAAAAATGGCAAAAATAATTGATATCACAGATAAATTGAGCTTTGAAGAGAACCCAAGGCTGAAGATCAAAGATACTGAAATAAAGGTAAATGCAGACGCAAAGACCATGCTGAAGATCATGGGTCTTTTCAAAAACAAAAGTGAGATGGAAGCATCACTCGAAGCGTTTGATCTTTTGATCGATGAAAAAGAAAAGAAGAAGCTGGAAAAGCTTAACCTGCTGTTTAAGGACTACATGAAGGTCATAGAGATGGCAATGGAACTGGTGCAGGGAGAAGACGAACCGGGAGAGCAGTGACCCGTACTATGACCTGATAGATGATTATGACCTAATCGTATCATCCTTTCAGACACAGTACGGGTTAAGGCTTTCCAGGGAGATAGGTGACATGCCATGGGAGGAGTTCAAACAGTTACTGTCTGGCATTTCGCCTGAAACGCCATTGGGCAGAATCGTATCTATACGGTCAGAAGATGACAAAGACATTCTGAAACATTACACCCCGGAACAGAAGCGGATCCGGAGTGAATGGCAGAAGAGGATCGCCAGGAACAAAGCCCCGGAAGATACAGAGAAAATACTGGAGACAATGAAAAACGCATTTATTGCCATGGCGGGGAGGAGGTGAACTACGGCTACAGAAAAAATTGCAGGAATAGGATTTGAATTAACTTTTGATGGCAGCAAAATGATGACAAGTATTAATGCTGCCTGTACAAAAGTAAAAAAGAAGTTTACCAAAAGCTTTACGGAAGCAGGAAATTCTGCATCGAAAGCTGTTAAGACGAGCAACGACACAATTAACAAAATACTTGAAGATACTGGAAGGAGCGCAAAATCAAAAGCAGCATCTATTGCGGCAATATACAGAAAAGAAGGTGATTCCCAGGAAGAGGCTTTTAAAAAGGCATGGAGTCACATAGAAAGAGAGAGCGCATCGGGTGCTGATAGTGTAAAAAAATCTATCAAAGCTATATCTGGCCAGTCAAAAAAGACGGCTGCTAAAATAGAAAATAATCTTTCAGGCAGCTTCACATCAGTTACAAGTCTGGCAAAGAAAGCAGGTGCCGCTCTTGCAGGCGCTTTTGCGGTCAAGAAAATAGTGGATTTCGGGAAGTCCTGTCTGGAACTTGGTTCTGACCTTGCTGAAGTACAGAACGTTGTAGACGTGACATTTCCTTCCATGGCATCAAAAGTGGATGGATTCGCCAAGTCCGCAGCAACCAGCTTCGGATTGTCAGAGACGATGGCCAAGAAATTCACAGGAACCTTCGGGGCTATGGCCAAAGCCTTCGGATTTTCCGAAAGTGCCGCATATGATATGGGATCCACTCTCACAGGCCTGGCCGGTGACGTGGCATCTTTCTACAACATCACGCAGGATGAGGCTTATACAAAGCTGAAATCTGTGTTTACAGGTGAGACAGAGAGCCTGAAAGACCTTGGCGTAGTCATGACACAGAGTGCCTTGGATGCCTATGCCATGGCAAATGGCTTCGGAAAGACCACACAGGCCATGAGCGAGGCAGAAAAGGTTGCGCTGCGGTACCAGTTTGTACAGGACAGGCTTGCTGCAGCCCAGGGGGATTTTGCAAGGACCAGCGGTGCATGGGCTAACCAGGTAAGGATTTTGAAGCTTCAGTTTGATTCCCTAAAAGCTACGATCGGACAGGGACTGATTAATTTGTTCACGCCGGTTATTAAGGTTGTGAATACACTTCTGGGCAAGCTTAGTACCCTGGCGAATGCATTTAAAAGTTTCACCGAACTGATTACAGGGAATAAAAGCAGCGGATCCGCAGAGAAACAGATTTCCGGCATGGGTACTGTAGCGGCCGCCGCAGGCGCAGGCCTGGAAGGTGCCTCCGGTGCTGCCGATGATTTGGCATCATCTTCAAAGAGGGCCGGGAGCGCTGCAAAAAAGGCTGCGAAAGAAATGCGCGCCCTGATGGGCTTTGACCAGATCAATAAACTGTCAGACCAGACGGAAACCTCAGACAGAGGGGATTCTGGAAGCGGATCCGGGACATCGGCAGGCGTGCTTGGAAGTGCGGTGGATTTTGGTGGCCTTGCACAGGGCGAAACGGTCATTGACAAGGTAGACAGCAAGCTCCAAAAGATGTTTAACAACATCCAAAAGCTTTGTGAGCCAGCAACCAAGTCTCTAAAGCGGCTGTGGAATGAAGGGCTTGCGAAGCTGGGAAACTTTGTCTGGACAGCGCTAAAAGATTTTTATCATGGATTCCTGGTGCCTGTAGGGAGGTGGACACTTGGAACAGGGATCCCACGATTGGTGGATGCACTGAACAACGGACTGAATAAAGTAAACTGGTCAAATATCAATGGGTCGTTACGGAAACTATGGGATGCCCTTGCCCCGTTTGCAATAAAGGTTGGGGAAGGCCTGCTGTGGCTCTGGGAAAATGTTTTAGTTCCGCTTGGGACATGGACTGCCAACGAAGTAGTACCGAGATTCCTGGATACACTGAGTAACGCGATAAAGATACTCAATGAAATCTTATCAGCATTGCAGCCGCTTTTCCAATGGTTCTGGGACAATGTTTTACTTCCGATTGCACAGTGGACGGGAGGAATTTTCCTGACAGTCTGGGATGGGATCAATGGAGCTTTGGAGAAATTTTCGGATTGGTGTAGCAAAAACCCTGGGATTATACAAGGAATTGCCACAGTAATAGCAGGATTTTTTTCGGCATGGAAAGGAATAGTACTCCTGGCGTTTGCATGGAATGCCGTATGCACCATTGCAACAACGGTAACAACAGCTTTTGGGGCAGCGGTTGCTTTCCTCACATCACCAATTGGTATTGTAATCGTGGCAATAGGAGCTCTGGTGGCAGCAGGTGTACTTCTGTATAAGAACTGGGATGTCATCAAGGAAAAGGCAATCCAGATATGGGGAGCGATAAAAGAATGGTTTCAGAAAACAATAGCAGCAATTGGAAAGTTCTTTGCTGGTCTGTGGAAAGGGGTTAAAGAAACATTTGCCAGTGTAGGTACCTGGTTCACTGAAAAATTTGAAGCTGCCAAAAGAGGCGTGCATACGGCATTTTCAGCAATCGGAAGTTGGTTTTCTGAAAAGTATAAAGACATAACGACAGCTTTTTCAAAAGTGCATACCTGGTTTAAAGAGAAATTTGAACTGGCATACCAAAAAGTGACGGGTGCATTTAAAAATGCTGGGACTTTTTTCGGAGATGTCTGGACAGGAATAAAGAAATCTTTTGGAAACATTACGGAGTGGTTCAGGACAACATTTTCGAAGGCATGGAAAGCAGTTAAGAACGTATTCAGTAGTGGAGGACAGGTATTTGAAGGGATTAAGGATGGAATCTTATCAAGCCTCAAATCCGTTATTAACGGCTTGATTACTGGAATTAATAATGTCATCACAATACCATTTAATGGTATTAACAGTGCCTTGGGAAGCCTCAGAAACCTGACAATGCACATAGGACCATATAGTATTTCACCGTTTAGCTGGCTGCCTACCATAGGGGTACCACAAATTCCTCACCTTGCCCAGGGCGGATTCGTAGAAAAGAACACGCCGCAGCTTGCCATGATCGGTGACAACCGGCATTACGGTGAGATCGTTGCCCCAGAAAACAAGCTGGAAGAGATGGCAATGAATGCAGCCAGGGCAGCAGGCGGCGGAGGATCGGAGGAACTGGTATTGCTCCTGAAGGAAATCCTGGTTTATTTAAGGAATACCAAGCTGGTCAGGCTGAATCCGGAAATGCTAAGGAAATATTTTATTGAGGAAACAAACAAAAACACAGACTTCAATGGATTCTGTGAGTTAAGGACGTAAGGGGGTGCGGGATATGGCAACGTTAGCATCCGGAAGCACCGCGCTTCCGGAGCCTACAGAGATCTCTATTGATGACGAAATCATCTGGTCAACCAAAACCGGAAGGAGCGCATCGGGGAAGATGCTGGGGGATGTCACGGCAGAGAAGAAGACTATAAAGATAAAATGGCAGTTCCTCAAGGAAGAGGAATATCTGGTGATCAAAAACGCCTTGAAGGCTGGATTTAACCCCATTACCTTCCGGGATGACGGGATGATGCTGACCATCCAGCAATACAGGGGAACTTTAAGCAAGACGCCGTTAGGCTATATTGGAGACGGAAAATACTGGTATCGGAGCATATCCGTCTCACTCATTGAACAATAAAGGAGGACAAAATTATGAAACTGACAAACAAACAGATGATCAACATGCAGAATGCATTAAGCGAGATCGGAAAAAAGGAAGGCATCGACCCGGTGCTTGGCGTGACCATTGCCAGGAATAACTATGAACTGATCCGGATGACGGATCCGGTAGAAAAAGAAAAAGAGAAGCTATTGGACAGATATGGCCGGCACGATGAAAAGGGGAAGCTGGTCACTGTAGACGGAGGACGTGTTGTCCTGGAGGATGGAAAAAAATATAATGAGGAGTACGGACGCCTGCTTGAAGCGGAAGGGGAGGTAACCCTTACCCAGTTTACCATGAACGACATCAAGAAGATGTCCCCGACCCCGAACCAGATCATGCACCTGCTCCCGATCGTAGTGGAAAAGAAGAAATAAGAGGAGACAATGCCGGATGCGCCAGACTTCAGAAACATTTGCAAATAAAACAGAGTCTGCCGACAGACGAATAAAAACAGACATCCGACTGCAGGGAAACAGCATCGGGGCAGAGATACGCTCCCTAAAATACCATGCGGGCTGCAATGCCGGTGATTCGATCGCCCTTGGAAGTTCCGTATCTGCCTATATTGACCTGACGATCTATAAGCCGGGCCTTATCCTGCAGGACAAGGAGATCCAGGCGTTCTTGGGTATGGATATAGACGGGACCATGGAATGGGTACCGCTTGGATTTTTTACAGTTCAAAAGCCAAAGGAGGACGGGGAGGACACACGGATCACTGCATTTGACCGGATGAAGAAACTGGAAAAACCGTACTTTTCCAAGCTGTCTTACCCGGCCGGAACCAATGCCATGCTGCAGGAGATCGGGCAGATGCGCGCTGTTCCCGTAAAGCTTCCTGCCCGGAGTGTTACTTTCCAAGAAAAACCGGAAGGATATACCTGCAGGGAAGTGGTTACGTATATCGCCCAGATGCTTGGATGTTTTGCCATCATTAACCGTGACGGGGAACTAGAGCTGAAGTGGTATCAGGATGTGGATCATCCCTTAGGCACAGACCGCTACTGGCCGCCATACGAACGTGCCGAACAGGATTACAGCCTGAATAAGCTGGAATGTACCGTGGGACGGGAAGAGGGAGAGGAAGGTACCCAGAACAAGACACTGGCTGCAGGTGCCGGAATACGGGGGATTTCCTTCGCGAACCCGTTCATGACCCAGGAAGCATTGGATGCTGCTTATGAGGCTATTAAAGGGTTCCAGTTCCGGCCTGGAAGCGTGACTGCTTTTGGAGACCCACGTATTGAAGCGGGGGATGTGCTGACGGTTAACGATGGAGAAGGAGATCACCGTCTCCCGGTAATGAATCTTATCCTGGAATGGGATGGCGGCCTTTCCATGGAAATCGAAGCAGTAGGAAATGCGGAAACAGAGGAAAACTTTGACACCAAAGGTCCTACGGCAAAGATGATAGACCGGGTATATACGGAGCTGTTTCTTGTGGATCGTGTTCTTGCAAATAAAATAGAAGCAGACTATGTGGAAGCGAACTTTGTTAAAACGGAAAGGTTTGAGAGCCTGGAAGCGTCCATCCAGGACCTGGACGTGACCAAGCTGACCGCCAGGGTTGCCGTCATTGAAAATGCCTATGTGGATAAAGCGGAAATAAAGGAGCTGCGTGGCGAATATGCGGAATTTAAAAATACAGTCACACAAAATCTCCAAGCCGTATCTGCAGACGTGACAGCCTTATCCGGCCGGTATGCAACTTTTGAAAAAGTAACCACCCAGGAACTCATCGCTGCCAAGGGCTGGATGGCGGAAGGCGCTATCGGTGACGCCCAGATATCCTCGGTGTCAGCAAATAAACTCAAAGCGGGCA
>CAMNTH010000031.1 GCA_946557785.1 uncultured Blautia sp. | reverse complement strand
CCTTTCCTTCGATCTCCTTCAGGCCCTTCGCGTAGCTTCCATCTTCCTGTATATAATAAATCTTGTTATTCTGATTTACAAATCCGCTTATTCCAGATGTAAATTCGGTCATATCATCATCTGCTTGTTCAGCAAAGGTTTCCTCATTTTGGAAGAAAACCTCATAATCATTCTCGGGTTTCTCTTCCTTACTATCATCTTCTCTTACATTTCCATCATCAAAAAAAATTTCTGAAGATATAGTTTCCGCCTGTTGATCACTAATAAAAAAATCTATATTCATATTCTCTTTCTCGCCTGAGGAAAAGACATCAGCAGGCAGATTCTCCCCACGAATATCTTCACAAGAAAATTGATTCATTATAGCAGCCATCATTAAAAGCAGAACTATTTTTTTCTTCATGTCTTATTTCTTCTCCTTTATTTACACTCTCTTGCTACTGTCTTACTAATCTAGTCTTTAGCATCGACATGACGTACTGGAAATTCCTATCTCGATAATAAAAGAGGATTAACATCACATTAGGTACTATAATTGCAATTATCACTTTCAAAAGAAATTCTATGTAGACATTCTTGAATGGCACAAAACTAATAATCCCACTGGTAACCAAACAAATCATCCCGGCAACCAAAAACTTTCCCAAATAATCAAGATAATATTTCCATGGTTTCTTTCTAAATACTATTTTGTATACCAAATAAGAATCAAACCAAACTTGAGTAAGTAACCTGGAAATTGTTGTAGCCAAGAAAATTCCGGCTATCCCCCACCTTTTTCCCATAAAAAAATCCAGAATAATATTCATAATAGCCATAATGACGGGCCGAATCCATCCCTGAACAAAAAGTCCATTTGCAGTCCTAAAAGATTCTACTGGAAAAACCATAACAGCAATATAAAAATTAACAGTAAGAATTGTAATTATCAAAGAAGATACTTTATAGGATTGATCAAACCAAATATCACCTACAAATGGAACTAGCAAAGTAAAAAAACACGCACAGCAAAAGCTTGATACATAAAATGAAATAAAATTCATTTTATAAAAGATCTCTTCTTGCTTCTCATTGGAAGAAGTTACAGCCATGTTTCCTATACTTGGCTTTGTTGCATTTACAATTTGTTCAACACATGTTCTCACACTATTGATGATAAGACTATAATTTCCGATAATCGCAACCTCGGCCGTTCCCATAAACGCAGAAATAAAAATACTATCTGTACTGTTAATCACAACTCCTGAAAGATTATAAGCCGTCAGGCACAAAATATCTCTAAACAATATAAAAGTTTCCTTTTTATCTAATACTGCACCTTTGTTCTCAAAATATTGGGGATACATCTTGGATGCTATATTAGAAAGAATCACATTCTTTATTAAAGAAGCAAGAAAATGGATTACCAAATATGTAAAAAAATGTTTATATACAACAAGCAGGATAACCTCAATCATACACTCCACAAGCTGCACAATTGCACTCCATTTTGAAATTATCCTAGATTTCTGGTTAGCCCTGAGCAAAACAGCCTTATAAATAAAAAAGTATGAAGATGCAGAAGTGAGCACATACATTCCAAAAATCAGACGTATATCTTCCTTAACATTAGGAACATCCTTTACAATGGAATGCAAAAATGGGATGCAGGCCATTCCTGCTAAAAGTACAATAACTCCAATCACTGTAAAAGCTTTTTTATAAAAACTCATTAAGGCAGAAATCTTTTTACTGTCCCCATACGCTAATGGTTTATATAATGCATAAACCATTGACACATCCAGCCCCATCTCCATTAAAGAAAGGACATTAAGTATATCCGTAAACAAACCGGAAATACCAGTATATTCATTGCCGAGAAAATGAATAAAAACCGTTCGTATTATAAATTGTGATAATATGCTCACCAATTTCAACATTAAACTTGCAGTTGAATTTTTAATAACATTTGAAGTTCTGCTCTCTGCCATTGCTTATCCATCCTTAATCTATTTTGTTCCCTGTATCCTTTTTATTTTCCTTGTCCTGTTTATGGAAACAGCCACTGCTAATGCTCCCCATAATCCCATGCTATGCCAATATGTATAAGAGGTAAGCAATTGACAGGCATAAGCAAAAAAGATCAAAAATACATATCTCCATTCTCCAATATTCTTATCAAAAAAAATCCTGACAGCCCCCAAAAACAAAATCAGTATTATAGCAACCCCAAAAATAACACCATAATCAATTAAAATTTCCAAAAAAAAGTTATGAGGATGCCCTACTATATGAATTTGATATATAACATGTCTAGCTCCCATTGCACCATAACCAAAGGGATTTTCTTTTATCATGTTAATTGCAGCCGACCATATAACATTTCTTCCACTATCTTCCGAAATCGATCCCTCCAACAGCTTCATGATTGTTCTGGATGGCAAATTGAATGTTTCAAGGATATTAACCGCCGTGCTTAAAATAATTCTGTAAGACATTAGAAACACAAGCGTACATATTACAATCAATGAAAAGTATATAATTTTATTTTTTGTCTCACTGGTCGTCAATAGAATATAAATAGCTAAAAAAATAGCAATGTTTAACAGTGGGCCTCTGGAACCGCCGATCAGAACCATCATAATTCCCACCCCTGCCAGCACTCCATCTTTTACACTCTTGTTCTTCAAAGCACAATATAAAAAATAGCAGATAAAAATCACCAGACCATATCCAAAATTCAGATTATAAGAAAGGTGAATTTCCTGTCCTAAATAATTTTCTTCTATCCAATATCCTCTTTTTAATGCAATATATAACCTAAGCCCAGAATAAATATATGTGAAATAACCACCGATTCGCAACCCCTTGAGAAGATTTTGGGGATTATTTACAAGTCTGACAAAAAGATAGGCATATATTCCATTAGCTGGAAATAATACATATTCCAAAACACCATATTGTTTTCTTGTATAAACATATTCATATTCCGGATGAAACAAATAAGTAAATACCAAAAAGAGAATCAACAGCGCCAGCAAAGCAAAAAAATCAAGTCTCAAATAATCTCGAAAACAAACGCACAGCAAAAATAATGTTACATATAATATTAATAAAAGAACGTTCTCAGAAAATGATGCCAATCCTATTGGAGCTAATATCTGCTCTGACAGCCAGGCAAAGAATCCATAAGAATAAAAAATCACAAAAAGACCGATAGCGACTGAATCTGGAGAAATTACCGCCCTTTTTCTATGTTTAATTGTAATTTTCATTAATTTTTACTTCTCCTTTTTTCTTTTAGGCATATATTTACTCGCAGAAATTTAAAATTACATACTCATGCTGTACCTTTAAATCCGCCTTATGCACACCGGTGAATCTGTAATATATAAACTGGATATCTTTCTCCAAGTCATTCTTCTGCTCTGCTGATAACTGTCCGTATAGTTCATCAACTGGATACACAGTTAACCCTTCAGCTTCTACGATTTTCAAAATAGAAAAACTAACTTTCTTAATGCTTTTACTTCCCAGATATAAATGAAGAGCTACAGAATATTCCGGCTTCAAATCATGGAGCAAATAAACAGATAAAGGCGAAATACTATAATTTCCCAGCGAATAGGCAACAAATGTTTTTCCACACCAGTCATATTTCTGTACTACATGGGGATGATTTGCTACAATTGCCTCAACGCCAAACTGAGAAATTTTTTCTACCATATATTTTGTAAATTCTCCAGGATCTGCGTTAAATTGACCGCCGCTATGGATACAGGCAATAACAAAGTCTGCTTTTGTTTTAGCATCAGCAATATCCTTTTTTATCTGCTCAAGATAATCAGCATCAAGCTCATTTTTATCTAAATGATCTATTCTTACAGAATTATATGACATATGCAAGTGCTTTTTTATTTTAATTTTTTGTTCTGTATTCAAAATGCCGCCAAGAAAGGCTGCTAACAGCTTTCTCATTTTGCTGCTTTTTTGCTGATTTACATACGTCTGCAAATGATATGTCTGAGGTTTCATGAGATTTAAATGGAAAATCTGATCCTTTGAAAGAATCACTTTTGTTTCATGTACATTTGTACCATAGGTATAATTCACAACTGCAATCTTTACAGAACCTACCTGTTTTATAAAAACTCTTTCATCTTCCCTTGCTTTATAAGTACCGGTATGTTGTATCTTTCTTTCATCTAGTACAGATATCGTACGGATAAGCCCATCTATACCGCGATCCAGGCTATGATTAGTAGCAGTAGTCACCATATCAATGCCGCTTTGAGAAAGTGCATCAGCAAACTCATCCGGTGTATTAAAATTATACAATTCTCTGGTGTATCCGCATTCCTTCCCGCCAAATACCGTTTCCAAGTTCCCTATTACATAATCAGAATCCTCAAAAAAATCTTTTGTATTCTTAAAAACTTTCTTAAAAGAAGAATATCCATGCTTCTCAGCATAGATCTGCAAAGGCTTCTCACACATAATATCGCCAATAAACGTGATTTTTTTTAATCCATCATCCTTTTCACGCATACGCTCACCTTATTCCCTATTTTTCATTGTTTGTTCTAAATAGCCTAAGATACCAATCAATATGATTCATATTGATGGTATCTTATAAAAATAGTACTACAATGTTATTTTGAATCCATTTTACAAATTTGTTGTAAATATTTCTGGAATTCAGGCCACTTTCCAACCTGATCAGGAATTTGTGTTACATCTGGATCCGCTCCGGGATTTCCCTCTATCAAAATAATATCATGATTCTTGTTAACTGCCACGTCCCATCCAATATACCGCATATCAGGAACAATCATAGCAGCTTTCTTCACTGTCTCAACAATCTTCTCCCACTCCGGTATCTGAAATCCAACAATAGGGACTCCGGAATCCGGATGAACCACATATCTTCTAAAATCCCGGTCAACTCCAGTTGTCTTAACTATACCGGTTTTCACATCAATCAATGCTGCAATTCCCTGATGATGAAAATTATCGGCAAACTTTCCTTTTCGTCCAATCCGAATAACGCCTGCCATAACTCGTACGGTACCGTCTGCGCATATAAGCGTTACTACTCTCATCGTATTTGCAGAACTGTCATTGAAAGCATTTGTTTCTGCGCATTGTACCAATACCTCTTCACATAACGCTTTATTCTTTTTAAGCCTCAAGTATTCCTTCTCAACATTCACAATGTCTTCTGTATTGATACATTCTACACCTTTACCAAACATACCCTCTGGATCTTTAACAAAAATCTGAGTTTTTCCTTCCAAAAACTGTTGAAAATTTTCAAGGCTTGCTTGCTCCATATCCAGCCAGTCACGGCCAACATAATTGCTGAAGGTTTTATTAAATACAGGCTTTTCATCAAAAATATATCTATGCTTTGGATTATTACAAATGCGCATAATTTCTAGCAATTTCCCAAATACAATAAAATTTTTTCTTTCAGCTGCTTTCTTTTTATAAAATTCATATTGAATATAATCCTGCAAATAGGCTCCGTGAAATTTATATTCATAAAAAAAATCTAAAAACAAGCCCAATCTTTTGACTGGAGATATATCTTGGCTTATATATTTGTCTACAGCCTCATTAAATCTTTTTATTTTACCCGCCAGGGACTCTTTTACCATAGGAACTCCTTCACATCACTCCTCACTGTTATCGGAGGCTCTATATATATAAAATCTTTTCCATGCTTCTTGTTCACATTCATAAGATAAAAACTGATTTGCATTATCCACTGGGTACTCTATATGATACAATCTTCTGAAGAAAATCATCGAAACTACCAATTACTTTTGCGGGTATGCCTCCTACAACGGAATTTGAAGGTACATCTTTTGTGACTACTGCACCAGCCGCAACAACCACATTATTACCAATTTTTACGTCATAAAGAATTTGACTATTAGAACCAACGAAAACATTATCACCTATTTCAATACATCCAATCTTTTCCTGATAACGAATACCGTCTTCTCTTCCATTCAGCATAAAATGCGCTACATCATGTGTAACAAAGTTCACTCCAGATGCAATCCACACGTTATTCCCAAAACTTATCAGTTTCGAATATAACGGAATCCTTCTCGGAATAATCATCACACGGCTGCCCATGTGATGAAAGATCCCTTTATTACGAAGATAATCCGCACGCTTCATTGGCCCTGGTATTGTCCATAATTTCAATGTCATAAGTAGGCGGCTGTTCATGTCTTTTAAGCTCCTTTATTTCTATTCTATCTGCAGTCATCAATAATTTTTTGGATGTTACGTTCCCCTAGTTTTTCCGGTGTCCTGCCTTCTGCACGAAGATTTCTTCCAAGTGCAGCGCTTGCAATCTCAATTAATGCCGTTGCAATCGGAGTTGGGATATTCATTGCCTTTCCAAGAGCCTCAAGCATAACAAGACCTTGCGGTACATCCTCTGAAATATAACGGGAGTCTACTTTGGTCGGGCCTTTTGCTCTGGTATCCATCTCCGCATAATTTAAGAATACCTCTTTTGCATCCATACCATCGTCAAGAGAATTTCTATATTTGCATGCTTCCACATAACAAATCCTCTCAAATCCAAGATGCTCTAATACATTCATTTTTTCAAAATCCAGCATCTCCAGAATCCTCCATGTACATGGATTATCTCTTGTATATGCTTCATGATACATGCAGAAATCACCATGTGATTTTTCAATCCTAGGAATGCTCATAACAGATCCTACCGTATGAACGATTAAATTTGGATTGTGAAGAGCAGCTTCCACAACGGAGTTTAAATATACAAAACGCTCGTCCAAAAGATCCAGCTTTTTAATAGCCTCTTCTCTGCGACTGGATGGATAAATTCCTATGGGATTTCTTACATTTCGGAAGCCAACTTTAAAAAGTCCTGGTTCCATGATCCTTCCATCAATAAAGGAACTCTCTGCCTCCGCTATAATCAGTCTCTTTTCTCCACAATGCTTAAGAACATAAGCAGTAGAAAGATACCCGGGATTAATAAGAAGAATCTGGTCATCATGCAAAAATGGAATAATCCGCTCAATCAACTGTTCATGAAAGTTTGTTTGAATATAAATTATAACAACCTCTGCATCTTTCACTAATTCTATATCTCTTGTTACTTTATGTATATATGCTGTTTTAACATCCCCGAACTCATTCAGTGTCATTTTTCCTTGGTTTTTTTGAAGAAAATCAAAGTTATCGTCATGCATCGCATGAGAAGTCTTAATTAATGTCACTTCATGTCCTTTCAAAGTTAAATCGGCTGACACAGCACATCCAGCATTTCCAGCCCCCACCATTGCAATCTTCATCTGTTTTTCCTCCATGAATCACTTTTATTTATATTTAATTTTGTGCACTTCCCAATGCTTTTTTAATAAAATACTCTTCTAATACTTTCTCTGTTAAGTCGCCGAATGTTGGTCCACATGTAATCTGATTTTGTCCCGGACAAAGATTATATTCAATAAATACAGGATTTTCATCCTGATCAATTGAAAAATCCCATCCAATAATTTTAAAATGCGCCAACATTTTATGCTTATTTTTTATAATTTCAATTACCTTATCAACCGCCGGAACTGTTACTTCAGCAAACTTTATTCCCCTTGCGTTTTGTTCAACCCACTCCGCTTTTCTATTAACTCCTTTTTCAAAGAGCCTGCCATCTTCATGAATTGGGCAGGCAAAACCACCGGCACCTATGTTATCAACTCTGGCACTTTCCGCTCCCATCCTCAAAATGGTTGATAAAATATGAACTTCACCTTCGAAAAAAAACGATACGATTCGAATCGTATTTAATGAAGATGGATTCATTTTCTCAAGAACCGGGTGTTGCTTTAGAACCTCCTGTACAATAAAGTTAGCTTTTAAATCATTAATTACTTTTTCTAATTCATCCATTTTATCCTTCTTAGGATTAAAAAAACTAATAAGACGTCCCTCTCCACTATCAATAGAGGGCTTTATTATCATTTCACTCTCATGGTTAAGGCAGAGACTAATCGCCTGCTCTTTACTAATTACATTTTTATTCCCATCATAAAAAACACCCGCAATATTTTTAAATACTGTATTAGGGCGCTTTAAATCATGAAACCATACATCATGGTAGCATTTATCTTCCGCAAATCGTCTAAATTGCGTATTGCTGAAATATGGAACAAGCTCACCATAGTACAAATCATCCGGCATATATCTGGGATCAATTTTCTTCTCTCTGTCGCAGTAAATTTGAAACCACATTTTATTAGGCTTATATCCAAAACGTTTCCAGAATGGTACCACAATTGTCTCATATTCCTTCTGACAATCATAACCACCATTCATACGCTTAATCCGCTGTTTTCCGCGCTTTGTATATTTATGTTTCCTAAAAACCGATTCAACGGCAAAATTCAGTCTATCCCACTTACTTCTAAACCCACTTCTCATTTCTTCCTATCCTCTCTCTTATAAATGATTCGCATCATACCTATCAAATATGAGCTCACTGTCTAAAATAATTGGTTCCACATCTACATCTCTCAAAAATACATATGGTTTATCATAATGGTAGTATGGTACACGTTCAATTTGATCACAATTGCCACTTTCTAAAATTTGAATCGTATCTTCAATAAGGTCAAAGCCGACACGCGCCATTACCCCTGCATACGCCATATGGCGTATATTCACCTCTGTCACTTTCATATTCCCTCTGCTATCTTCTTTTAAATCAAATGAAAGAATCCCATGAGCAGAAGTCCCAAGTTTCTTTTCCAAATATTTAATACAACGGTCGCAAAATTCATTTATTTTGTCTTCATTTAAAAAACGTCCAAAATGGGTATTTCCTGTAACATGAGATGGCGCCGTGTTTGCCATTACATACTCTACGCACTCTAATGCCGCACCTTTTACGTATTCACCATTGTAATAAAGCATCTCATTAGCCAAGTGTCTGCCTGAAAGGAACTCACTTACCGTAAATTCCGGAATGTGCGCATTAATAAACAACCAGCTTTTATAACTGCTTATATCATCCAGCCTAAGTGAACCTAAACCGCCAGTTCCTTGTGTAGCACGAATCCAGCAAGGAAACCCTATTTCTTTTTCTATGTCTTCATATCGTGGGTTTTCCTGTGTCACTTTTATTGTTTTAGGAATAAACTCTGTACCCTCCAACAAATCCGCCATAATAGATTTATCTTTCAAAGATGCCGAAAGCAGCTTACTTCCCATAAAAACAGGGCATGGATATTTTCCATGCGTATCATAATAATTTCCCCATTCAACAATTTCGCTCTCTGGTTGCACAAAAGCATAATCAATATTCTTTTGTATAACCAGTTTATTTATCCATGGGAAATACTCAGGAGATGTACAGCGCGGACAAACATAATATTCATCCAGCAACCCTTTCATAAAAAAGCCTACAGCCTTTTTTTCAACATCACAACCTATAATCCTATATTCCGGATGATTCTTTCTTATTACCCCTGTAATTGATCGTGGGGTAAGGCCACCAATACCTGTAACCAATATTGTTTTCATGCTCTTTTTTCCTCCTCAAGCTAATTCTATTGGTATTAGAAACTAAAAACAGCTTTAGATACTTCCTCAATCTCCTGAGATATATCTCTATTTTCATACCTTTGGTCACATATTAAAGATATTTCACTGTTATGATATTGCGTCCTTACATATGGATACCGCTGATCAATTGGCCAATGAATTGGACAATAAATTCCACGGCTAATTAGCTGCTTTCGAATTTCATCTCTTTTCACTGCATCAACAAGCATAGGAATAAACAATGGGCAATCTTCATCACTTAACCTCTCATACATAAGCCCCAGGTTACATCGCTTCAGATGAAGCATTGGCTTTAAATTTTCTATTAAAAAAAGCGCATTCTTTCTCCGACGCATCCTGATATCATCCGAATCAACCGACTCAAATTTCTCTATTTCACTAGGTGGGGCAGCGTATCCGTCATATTCGGCATCAAGCAATTCATTAGCTTTTCTATATAGCTGCAAAAAATCTGTCTTGTTTCCTCGATTGCACTCCAAATATTCTTTTTTCATATCTGCAGCTTTTCTCCAAGGCAGAACGTAATCACTATTATTCTTCTTTAGCGCATCAATAGAAAACCCCCTCCTGGAATACACCGCCGCACATAAACAATCAGTCCATTTTCTATAACTCACTAAAATATAATCAGCCAAATCATATGTCTTCAGTCTGGAAAAAGCAGTCTGTGTCCCATCAACAATCAGGATCTTTCCTTTTTTCTTAACAATTTCTGCAATTTTTACAGTTAAACTACTCTCAAATCCAAAATAATCCATCACTAAAACAACTTCCGCCTGATCAATTATTTCTTCATATTTTGAATAAAACTCATAAAATATCACATCAATTCCCTTGGTATAAAAGGGCTTAATCATTGAAGAACAACAGTAACCTGGCAATGCAACTTTTCGAAATAAAGAATATGACATGATATCCTCAATAATATGTGCAATTGCAGTTCTTCCTGAGAGAACGTATCTTTTCTCCATTTCCACTAGATTTTTATATTTATTTATTCCAACCTTTGTTGCCCCCTCAGAAAATTCGCTCCCCATTTCAAACATTATATTTTCTCCATTTGCTATCAGACTTCAAACAGGACAAAGAAAGTAAATCTCTTCTTCGCCCCTCTTTAACAACCCGGCTACGTAATACGCCTTCTTCTATAAACCCGATTTTTTTAAATAGCATAACAGAAGCTAAATTATCTGATAATATATGAGCTGTTAAGCACGATAACTTCATTTCAACAAACGCATACTGACAAGCTAATGCTAGTGCCTTTGTACCAATCCCTTTCCCATGAAACTCCGGCAAAATTTTAATATTCATATTACCTGTTTCATTATCCAAATCGATGCTGCTGATAATTATCGTACCAACGGGATTGCTCCCATATTCAATCATCATACGTACGGTATTTCTCTCTTTAGCTAAACTATCCATCCACAAAAGCTGCTCTTCAATGTTAACCTTTCTGGGATTACCCACTACAGATTTTGCAATTACATCATTATTATTTAATTCCATTAGTATATTTGCATCTTTTCTTTCAATCCT
Source organism: uncultured Blautia sp. (assembly GCA_946557785.1). Taxonomy (GTDB): domain Bacteria; phylum Bacillota; class Clostridia; order Lachnospirales; family Lachnospiraceae; genus Blautia_A. Next base: position 11,967 of record CAMNTH010000031.1, on the reverse strand, counting down.
ACGTAACTTTACAGAGCAATGTTTATTTTCCATTATTAATGTCCTGTCCCTGTTCCTGCATTCTATATTTATCAAAATCAATTACCTTGCCGCTTCCTCGAACTGTAACATCTCCTCTTTTTAGCACTTTAGAAACAGTTTTTAACATGATAGACACATCCATCATAAAGGAAACATTCTCTACGTATTCAATATCATATTTGAATCTCTCTGGCCAGTTTGCCGTATTTCGTCCATTAATCTGCGCTAAACCCGTCAAACCAGGAAGAACAGAATGGCGCCGTCTCTCTTCACTGTTGTAATACGGCAAATACTGTACAGCTAACGGTCTTGGTCCCACAATGCTCATGTCCCCCTTCAAAATATTAAAGAGCTCGGGCAACTCATCCAGGCTTGTGGACCGAAGAATTTGCCCAAATTTAGTCAGTCTCATTTCATCCGGCAAAAAATCCCCATTCTCATCTCTTTCATCTGTCATAGAACGAAATTTATATAACTTAAATATTTTTTCATCTTTTCCGGGACGATTTTGCTTAAATAAGACGGGTGATCCTAATTTAAACTTTACTAACACTGCTATAATCAGATAGACCCACCAAAATAAAATCAATGTTAGAATAGAACAGCTAATATCTATTATACGTTTTATATATGTAGCATAAATATCATGTTTTCTTCTCTTCATAAGTTACTCCTCAATCTAATTAAAGCACCTCTTTACAATTCCAATCACTTTCATCTGCTGCTCCACTGTCATCTTATTATCACTGGGCAGACACAATCCTCTTTCAAAAACATCAGCACCAACATCAAAATTATTCTCTTCCTGAATATACGCATTACTCTTCCCACGGCCATTTCCGTGCTTCGTAACAAATCCATGCATCCTATAGATCGGCTGCATATGCATTGGCTTCCAAATTGGCCGTCCTTCCGCATTAAATGCTGCAAGCGCTTCCAGAATCTCTGTAGGGCAAGACTTTCCTGTTTCGCTCACATACAGGCTTTCCTGTTCCCCTCGTACCATGGGGCACATAGCTTCCCTATCTATGATCATACAACTCAGCCAGTAATTTGCTTCCAGGCTGGCACCGGTCATAGATACCTTATTCATCGACACAGGCAGTCCTTTCAAACCTTCTTTGTATCTTTCATATATGGCCTTCTTCTGTGAAATATGCTCTTCCAGATATGGAAGCTGGCCCCTTATCACACCCGCAATGATATTGCTCATCCGATAGTTATAGCCTACCTCCTCATGCTGATACCAGGGTGCATCTTCCCGGCTCTGGGTAGACCATTTTCTCGCCTTATTTGCATCTTCCCGATTGTCCGTCAGCAGCATTCCTCCTGAGCTTCCGGTGCAGATCTTATTACCATTATATGACACGATCGAGCAATCTCCGAAGCATCCTGTCTGCACGCCATTATAAGTCGCACCCATTGACTCCGCAGCGTCCTCCACGATCAGGGCACCGTGGGAATCTGCAATCTGCCTGATCTTCTCGATCTTGCCGGGAATACCATATAAATGAGCAACCACAATCAGTTTCACGTCAGGATGGATTTCAAATGCTTTCTCCAGAGCATCCGGATCCATATTCCATGTTTCATATTCGGTATCAATAAATACAGCCTCGCCGCCCTCATATGCCACAGGATTTACGGTAGCATCAAATGTCATATCTGAGCAAAAAACCTTATGACCTTCCAGACATCCATGTCCAACCTTTGGCTGACCGTAAAGCTTTTCTCCGCAGAGTTTCACTGCCAGATGAAGAGCCGCCGTACCGGAAGATAATGCCACTGCATACTTACGGCCAATCTTCTCTGCTGTCATTCTCTCCACCTCATTAATATTGGCTCCCACTGTTGATACCCAATTGGTCCGGATTGCTTCATTTACCCACTTCTGCTCATCCCCATGCATAGTTGGTGAAGAAAGCCAAACCTTATTTTCGAAAGGCTTAATTCCTTTGAATCTTGGATCTGATAAATATTTCTCTTTCTCCATTGCTTTTAACTCCCCTAACGTTCTTATTCCACAGCAGCTGCTGCCTGGCTCATCAGCTCTTCGTAGATTTTTTTTCTTTCTCCCATCCCTTCAGAAGCAGGATGATATGTCGTCACAATCCCTTCTACTAAAGAAATAATCTCATCACTGTTGCTATAGCTTGCTTCTGCCAGTTGTTCTAACTGATCAAGGAATTTTTCTTCATCAAAAGGAATTGGTTTGCCGATATGGATCATCTCATTCCGTGTTTTCTTCATTCCCTCTTCAGCCATCAGTTTCTCTTCATACAGCTTCTCACCGGGCCGAAGGCCTGTATAAGTCACCTTAATATCTACGCCCGGCTTATACCCGGAAAGCTTGATCAGATTTCTTGCCAGTGTATCAATCTTTACCGGTGCTCCCATATCCAATACGAATATTTCACCGCCTCTGGCATATGTTCCTGCCTGCAGCACAAGGCTTACCGCCTCTGGTATAGTCATGAAGTACCGGATAATATCCGGATGGGTTACTGTAACAGGGCCACCTTTGGCTATCTGTTTTTTGAACAGCGGAATCACAGAGCCGTTGCTTCCCAAAACATTGCCAAATCGCACTGCCACAAATTCCGTACTGCTGACTTGCACTTGAGGAAAACTACCTTTATTTTCTTCCCAATCTTCATAATGCCCAAACAGAGGTTGAAGCAAAAAGCTCTTCTTCTCTTTCCCAATCTTATCCATTGTCTGGATTACCATTTCACATAAGCGCTTGCTGGCTCCCATGATATTGGTGGGATTCACTGCCTTATCCGTACTGATCAGCACAAATCTCTCACATCCGTTCCTCATAGCAGCATAGGCCGTCTTATACGTTCCTAATACATTATTCTTAATTGCTTCACAGGGGCTTGTTTCCATTAAGGGAACATGCTTATGTGCTGCCGCATGATACACAATGTTCGGCTTATAGGTTTCAAATACACTGTTTATCCGTCTGCTGTCCCGAACTGACCCGATCAGAACTGTCAGATGCAGCTTAGGATAACTTGCCCGCAGTTCCTGTTCAATATCGTATGCATTATTTTCATACACATCAAAAATAATCAGGTGCAAAGGATTATGTCCTGCAATCTGCCGGCAAAGCTCACTGCCAATAGACCCTCCTCCGCCTGTTACCAGGATCGTCTTCCCGCTAAGATATGTAAAGATCTCTTCCATATTCACCTGTATGGGGTCACGTCCCAGCAAATCCTCCACAGCAACTTCCTTCATATTGCTGACAGACACCTCTCCGGTCACAAGCTGATACATTCCCGGCAAAATCTTCAAATCACAGCCAGTTTCTTTGCAGATATTTAATATATCCCTCTTTTCCTCTGCGCTAGCGCTTGGTATTGCAAGAAAAATCTGGTCAATCTTATATTTAATCGCATTGAGAAGGATGTCTTCCCTTCCTCCCACAATAGGCGTTCCCTCTATATACCGACCCCACTTATTAGGATTATCGTCAACAATACAGCAAACCCTTGCTTTTGTTTCTTTAGCCCCGTTCAGCTCCCGAAGAATCATTTGCCCTGCAGCACCTGCTCCCACAAGCATCACCCGATGGACAACTCCTTCCTCCTCACTTTTTCCCCGCCTGCTTTTTTCTATCAGAATAAAACGATAGGAAAAACGAACACCAATCACCAGCAAAAACTGGCAGCCTGTGCCAATCAAATAATAGGAAACAGGCATACGGCCATATACCACAGCCATTCCAGCGATATGGAAAACAGCGGTGATTGCTGATGCTGCGACAATACGAACTAGTTCGTTATAGCTTGCAAACCTCCAGACACTGTTATATAAATGGAGTACCCAAAAGATTAAAATAACAAAAGCCGTATAAACCGGAGCAAATTTCATATACGCCCACAGATATCCCTGGGGGATTCTGGAATACACACAGTCAAACCTCACCCACAAAGCCAAAAGATATGCCCCGTTTACAGCAACTGCATCATATATCATTAAATAAATAGCAATTATCTGCCAGTGCTCCAAACGTTTACGTTTTCTTCTGATATTTCCTTGATTCTGTCTTTTAGAACATCTTTCTTCCTGCATTCGTTTCTCCACACCTCTTAAAACAATTATATTTATTACTTATCACAAATAATATATTTAGCAGTTGGAAGCCTTCCAGCCGTTAAATATATTATTTGTTTTTGTTTTACATTGCACCGTCATTATGCAGTACCGTTAAAACCGTTTTGCATAAAATTTTAATATCCAGTCCAATGGTCCAGTTTTCAATGTATTGTGTATCAAGCCGAACCACTTCTTCAAAATCAGTGATATCGCTTCTGCCGCTTACCTGCCACATACCTGTAATGCCTGGCTTGATGGCCATTCGGGCCCTGTGGTGAAGTGCATATTTCTTCCACTCATCAAGTGTCGGCGGACGGGTACCTACCAGGCTCATATCACCTTTCAGCACATTCCAGAACTGAGGGAATTCATCAATGGAAGTTTCTTAGGAGACTCCATTTCCTCCGGAAGTGCCAGAAAAACTTCGTCAACCCATTCCCTGCATACATAATCTTCAATGGTATCTTTGTCTCCGACAACAGGCACGCCTCTAATATACTGCCCAATCATGTTTTTGTCAAGTACAGCAATTCCTGTAACGGCAAAGCCGTCGTAAGGATTTACATCCAGATTTTCCAGAACCTGCCTCACCATATGAGAAACAGTAATGACCACCATGGATCGTTTCCCTTCAGCTGCTTTTCCTTTTTTTACAAGGAAGCCTTTCCAAAACTCCCTCTGCACATATGACAGAATAAAATAAACAGCCCCTGTGGCAAAAAATGTCATTCTCGAATATGAGCCTGACAACTGCGTGATAAACATATAGGACATATCAAGAAGCATCACAGCACACACATGTTTGAATGTTTTTAAAAATTCCACATAATGACCGCGTCTTAATATATCACGGAATGTCTGACCAAAAAAAGCTACAAAAATCTGACAAAACATAAGCACCACTGCCTGATTCCGATATAAAGGATTCCTATAGGGATTTCCGGCTCCGAGACGCAAAAAACATGCAATCACAAAGGCAATCTGCAGGCAAATTACATCCATCAGGATAAAATCCCAATGCTTCAGCCATCCCTGCGCTGATTTCTTATACATACTTCCTTCTCCAAACACAAAATTCTTATTTTATACCTTTATATGATATACGTTATTTGCCGTTTCGTCAATGTTATTTAAGTACTATTTCAGTCTCAAATCTATCTATTTTTGCCATTTTTTAATACTAAAAACAGAACCGGAGAACTATTTTGTTCTCCGGCAAAAGTATTCACACATTTAATCTGTTTCCCTTTCAATATTCTGAAATTCATCTGTTTCAAAAAAATCCCGGATAGTGATCCCAAGTCCATCGCAAATCTTAATTATCGTGAATATTCCTGGATTCTTTGTAGTACAGTGAATGATATTCATGATGGTCGTTATGGGTACTGATGACTTATACGACAAAACATAATAAGACATCCTTTTCCTTTCGCAAAGTTTCTTAATTCTTTCTGCAAGCACTTTCTGTTCTCTCATTAGTATTTCCCCCGTTTCCTGGTGTATTTCGTTTCAATGCTTTGCTGAATAATACTATTTTAAACTTTTTTTCAGCCCAATTATTACCTTATACATTAGTAATACGAAGGAAATTTCAAAAAATCTCAAATTTTTACAAATATTTCTAAATAATTATGCACACGAGCCCGCCCTTGCTGTCATTAACAATTTTCTGCATGGTATCCTGCAGTTTTACCTGGCTTTCTTCTGTAATCGCTGCAATTTTACTTCGGATACCATCCTGCACAAGCTGTTCAATGGATTTTCCGAAAATATTAGTTTCCCAGACACTTTCTCCTCGTTCGCTGCTTTCGCCAATATATTGGATCAAATCCTTAGCCTGCTGCTCCGTACCTACGATAGGGGCAATTTCTGTTTCTATGTTTGCCTTAATCATGTGGATGGAGGGACTCTTGGATCTGATCTTTACTCCAAATTTGCTTCCCTGCTTAATAACTGTAGGCTCCTCCATTTTTATCTCCTCAAGCTCCGGAACTACCACCCCGTAACCGCCGCCTCGAACAGCTTCCAGGGCAGCCTGGACTTTTACATATTGTTCACGCATTTTGGACAATTCACGTATCGTATGAATCAAGTCGTACTCTCCTTCCATACTTACCCCGCACATGCCGCTTAAAAGCTGATAATAGTATTTTTCATTTATCCGAACCTGAATACGTACGCTCCCGTCTGAGAGGCTGACATTTTCCAGCAGGGTATCCTGTACATAGGGTCCCTTTAGCTGTATGGATTCTCTGCTGATATCCCGGATATGGCAAAGCTTTTTCATATTTTCTTTAATCTGTGTAATGATCTGGTTCTTCAGCTCATTTTCCATAGGAAGCATCTCTACCCATTTGGGGATAAAATACTGGATTTCGCTTACAGGAAACTCATACAAAATATTTTCCAGGATCCTTGGAATATCTTCCTTGCGAAGCTGTTCGCAGTTTGCCGTAATGGCTGTTACCATGTATTTTTCCTGGAGTTCTTTTGCAAGGGAAATAGTTTCTTCCTTATAAGGTGTCTGGGAATTCACCAGGATCAGAAAGGGTTTTCCCTGTTTCTTTAACTCGTTTATTGTTTTTTCTTCCGCCTCCAGGAAATTTTCTCTGGGAAGCTCCCCAAAGGATCCATCTGTAGTAATAACAAGGCCAATGGTGGAGTGCTCCTGGATTACCTTTCTTGTACCAAGCTGGGCTGCCTCGTGAAAAGGAATGGCTTTTTCAAACCAGGGTGTTTTCACCATACGCTCCCGTCCCTCTTCCACATGGCCTGATGCATCCTTTACCAGGAATCCTACGCAATCTATAAGCTTCACCTTTACCTTCTGCTGTCCTCCAAGAAGAACCGGCACAGCTTCTTTCGGGATAAATTTCGGCTCCACAGTTGTAATTAATTTTCCAGCGCCGCTTAAGGGAAGCTGGTCGCGCACCTCTGCCTGTTTCCCAGGGTCCATGCCTGCAAGCGCTGTCAGTTCCATGAATCTTCTTATGAATGTAGATTTTCCGGTACGGACAGGTCCTACAACCCCTATGTATATATCTCCCCCAGTCCGTGCCTCAATATCCCGGTAAACCTGAAAGTTTTCCATAATAAAGCCCCCTTGCATAGATTTACACAATCGCATGTATTGTTATATATATATGCACAGGGGGCGTTGTTCATTCTTTATTTATAAATTGTATTCTTCAATCTTACAAAAGTGCTCTCTGGTCTTTGGTTTATAATCAATCCCTACTATATAGTAAGTTTCCTCGATATTCTTTCAGAAATTTCACATATTCTTTCTACTTAATCTGGTTTCATCGTTCTGATAATACTGTCCTTCAAACCATCAAAGTTCATGTCCATATAGATTTGAAATGCCTCAAATGTCTCCAGTAAAAGAGCACAAGAATAACAGAACGGCCGCATTTCTGCGGCCGTCCGGGTATTTCTTAATAGAATTCATTATGAAGCAATTCGTGTTCTTTTCCTTTCAGGAAGCCTTTGTAAAGTTCCTGTACCATGGGGTTCTCATCGGATTTTTTGATGATGGTTGCATTATCTGCATTATATAATCCCTGTGCTCTTGCAGTTTTGGTTCTGCTTCCAGCCCTGGTAGGCTGTCCTCCGCCCATGACGCAGCCTCGTCTGCAGGCCATAACCTCAATCAGATGGTATTCTGCTTCGCCGTTCTTTACACGATCCATAACGATACGGGCATTTGCAAGACCGCTGGCAACGCAGATCTTCACTTCCATACCGTTATAATCTACAGAGAACTCTTTAATGCCTTCTTCTCCACGAACACCGCTGTCAGCAATAACCTGGAGGGCTTCTTTTGTATGATCCGGGCACAGGCGGCGAAGAACTGCCTCTGTTACACCGCCGGTAACACCAAAGATCACGCCGCCGCCGGAACCGAATCCAAATGGCATATCGCATGCTTCGGCTTCCAGCTTGGAAAGATCAATGCCATATTCGTCGATCATGCGGATAAGCTCTGTAGTGGTAATTACAATATCCGTATCTCTCTCGCCCTTAGTTACGCTGTTTGGACGAGCAGCTTCGGCTTTTTTCGCTGTACACGGCATAATAGAAACCATAACAGTCTTCTTTCCTTTGCCATGCTCAGGATCACGGAAATATTCTTTGATAACTGCAGAAAGCATTCCCTGAGGTGAACGGCAGGTAGACAGATTTGGAATAAAATCCTTATACTGATCTGTAATAAATTTCACCCATGCAGGACAGCAGGAGGTCAGAAGCGGAAGCTTCTCTCCTTTTTCTACTCTCTTCAAGAATTCTGCAGTTTCTTCCATAATGGTAAGGTCAGCACTGAAGGTTGTATCATAAACCTCATCAAAGCCCATCTTATGAAGTGCATTAACGATCTTGCCCATTGCGCTCTTTCCCTTAGGAAGTCCGAAATGGTCGCCTACTGCCACACGTACAGCAGGTGCGATCTGCGCAACAACTCTTACATCCTTATCAGACAGAGCATCCCATACATCGCTTCTGTTGGAACGGATCGTAATTGCGCCTGTAGGACAGAATACACGGCACTGTCCGCAGTTTACGCAGTCCGTAGTAGAAATCTTTTTATTAAATGCGGGAATTACGATTGCTTCTGTACCGCGGTTTGCAAAACCAAGGGCGCCGATACCCTGAAGTTCCTCGCAGACACGAACACAAAGTCCGCACTGGATACATTTATTCGGATCGCGCACGATGGATGGGGATGAGAAATCAACCTCATGCTCTTCTTTATAATTGTTGAAACGAATTTCGCGAACACCAAGCTTATGTGCCAGAGCCTGCAGTTCACACTCGCCGCTCTTACGGCAGGTTGTACAGTCACGGCAGTGGGATGCAAGCAGCAGCTCCACGATCAGCTTTCTGTATTTCCGGAGTTTCCCTGTATTGGTATAAATTACCATTCCGTCTCTTGGCTCTTCAGAACAGGACGCAAAGGTTCTGCCTCTGTCATCTTCCACTGTACACAGACGGCACGCACCGAAAGTGGATAGCTCGGAATGATAGCACAATGTCGGAATATTGATGCCTGCTTTACGGATTATCGTCAGGACATTCTTTTCATCGGTAAATTCAACTTTTCTACCGTCAATTGTCATGGTTCCCATAGTTTATCCTCCCTTCTATGCTTCCACATAAATTGCATCAAAGTTACAATTATCTTTACATGCACCGCACTTGATACAAAGATCATTGTCGATCTTATACGGGTGCTTGATCTTGCCGTGAATTGCTCCTGCCGGACAGTTCTTCGCACATTTGCCGCATCCAATACAGAATTCCGGATTGATATGGAACTGACGCAGTGCGGTACAAACCTTCGCACGGCACTTCTTATCTTTGATATGCTCTTCATATTCACTGCGGAAACGTTTCAGGGTACTGATAACAGGAAGGGGCGCGCTCTTTCCAAGACCGCACAGAGCCATGCTCTGAACCATCCTTGCAAGCTCTTCCAGCTCGTCAAGGTCAGACATCTTGCCCTTACCGTCTACAATTCTCTCCAGAATCTCCAGCATACGTTTGGTTCCCTCACGGCATGGAACACATTTGCCGCAGCTCTCACGCTGGGTAAAGCTCATGAAGAATCTTGCAACCTCTACCATACAGGTGTTTTCATCCATAACAACAAGTCCGCCGGAACCCATGATCGCATCCAGCTTTTTCACAGAGTCAAAATCCAGTGGCTGGTCAAGCTGCTCATCCACAAGACATCCGCCGGAAGGACCGCCGATCTGCACTCCCTTAAATGCTGCGCCGCTCTTTAAGCCGCCTCCGATATCATAAATAATGTGACGGAGTGTTGTTCCCATAGGAACTTCGATAAGACCTGTATTCTCAATAGCACCTGTCAGGGAGAATGTCTTGGTTCCCGGGCTTCCTTCTGTTCCGATGGTGCGGAACCAGTCAGCACCTTCCAGAATAATCTTCGGCACGTTTGCATAAGTTTCTACGTTATTCAAAACAGTTGGTTTTTCCCAAAGGCCTTTTTCAACGGTACGAGGCGGTTTTACTCGCGGCATACCTCTGTTTCCTTCAATAGATGCCGTCAGGGCAGAACCTTCACCGCATACAAAAGCCCCTGCTCCGCGGTTGATATGCAAATGGAAATTCACGCCGGATCCAAGGATATTATCACCAAGGAGTCCGTAGGCTTCCGCCTGCTCAATAGCCATACGCAGACGTTTTACAGACATCGGATACTCTGCACGCACATAAATATAACCGTTTTCTGCACCTACTGCATAAGCTGCAATTGTCATACCTTCGATCATCTTATATGGATCGCCTTCCATAACAGAACCATCCATAAATGCGCCTGGGTCGCCTTCATCACCGTTGCACACAACATAGCGTACAGTCTCCTTCTGCCGTGCAACCTGGCTCCATTTCTTGCCGGCCGGGAATCCTGCCCCGCCTCGTCCACGAAGGCCGGATTTGGTTACTTCTTCGATAACAGACTTCGGATCCATATCAAACAAAGCTTTTGCCAAAGCGGTATATCCGCCAACTGCTATGTATTCATCAATAGATTCTGCATCAATCTTGCCGCAGTTCTCCAGAACAATCCTGGTCTGCTGATTCAGGAACGGAATATCATCCGGATGCTGGCAGGCTTCATTATTATGCTTATAAAACAGGCGCTCTACAGGCAGTCCGTTAAGGATCGTTTTCTCAACGATTTCTTTACAGTCTTCAATCTGCACATGTACATACTGATAATCATAAGGCTCAATGCGCATCAGAGGTCCCAGCTCGCAAAGACCCTGGCAGCCTGTTTTTATCACGCCCACATGGGGAACATCTTTCTGCATTTCCACCTTTACGCCGTCAATATCTGCACATAACTTCACCATCTCGTCATAGATCTTCTGTGAACCGGAAGCGATACATCCGGTACCGGAACAGACAAGAACACGGCAGGTATAAGTTCCCAGTATTTTTTTCACTTCTTCCTGTTTCTTTAACAGGTCATCTTTACAAGTGATACTCATGCCTTTTCACCTCTCAATCCTTTCAGCAACTCAACAGCTTTTTCCGGTGTCATCTTGGGATGTACTTCATCGTTGACAGTCAGTGTTGGCGCCAATCCGCACGCACCCAGACAGGATACTGTTTCAACAGTAAACATCATATCGTCTGTGGTATGTTTCTTATGACTCAAGCCAAGCTCTTTCATCATGGCTTCCTTCACAGGCATGGACTTTCTTACATGACAAGCAGTTCCGTCACAAACCTTAATGATATATTTTCCTTTCGGCTCAAAGGAGAAATTCTCATAAAAGGTTGCTACACTGTATGCCTTAGCTTCTGTTACGCCGATTTCTGCAGCGACATAGGTGAGAAGCTCTCCCGGCAGGTAACGGTACTCTGCCTGGATGTCCTGCATGATGGGGATTAACGATCCTGATTTACGTCCGTAATGTTCGATAATCTCATCTGCCTTTTTGTAATAAGACTGGTCTAACATTCATTTCCCTCCTTAAAATGATTTTACACTTTTGTCATCTACTCACTTTTAGTAAATTTTCACATAAAGTTATAATTTTATTATACATGATAGTGGCATTCTTCACAAGCAGTATCTTCCGTTTTTTCCCTACTCTCATAGTCAAAAAGCATTAAAAAACAGGCATTTTTTGTATTGTACCAAAAAAAATACAATGCAATATTCTTGACAATCCTGTTAATTATAAGACATTTTCTGAATATTTTCTTCCTCATATGACAAAAAATGAAAAAGCCTCCAGAAATCTCCTATGTATTTGCTCGGGAGTTTGACAGTTAAATATTAAAAAAAGTACTTGCAGGTCGCATGAA
>CAMNTH010000030.1 GCA_946557785.1 uncultured Blautia sp. | reverse complement strand
GTACTGGGGTTGCGAGGTGTTTTGCTCTACTCAACTGTCAAAAACAGGATTATATCACATCAAACATCTATTGGGGCATTTCATAAGAAAAAGGATCCTTTTTTTGAGGATCCTTTTTTCAAAAAAACATTTTTTATTCTTCGTAACCATTTGGGTTATTGCTCTGCCAGTTCCAGGAATCTGCACACATATCTTTGATATCATATTCCGCTTCCCAGCCAAGCTCTTCTTTTGCTCTTGAAGCGTCTGAGTAGCAGGCAGCGATATCACCTGGACGGCGCGGTTTGATCACATAAGGAATCTTTACGCCTGTAGCTGCTTCAAAGTTTTTCACAATATCCAATACACTGTAGCCTTTGCCTGTTCCAAGATTATAAATATTCAAGCCAGAGTTATCTTCGATTTTTTTCAAAGCTTTTACATGGCCTCTGGCAAGGTCTACAACATGAATATAGTCTCTTACGCCGGTTCCGTCCGGAGTGCCGTAGTCATTTCCAAATACTCCAAGTTCTTTGAGCTTGCCTACAGCAACCTGGGTAATATAAGGCATCAGGTTATTTGGAATGCCGTTTGGATTTTCACCAATGGTTCCGCTCTTATGTGCACCGATTGGATTAAAGTAGCGCAAAAGCACTACATTCCATTCATTATCCGCTTTCTGAATATCAGAAAGGATCTGCTCCAGCATGGATTTTGTCCAGCCGTATGGATTTGTGCACTGTCCCTTTGGGCAGTCTTCTGTAATAGGAATGATGGCAGGATCGCCGTATACCGTTGCGGAGGAGGAGAAAATGATATTTTTTACGCCGTGATTTCTCATAACATCCACTAAGGTCAAAGTTCCTGCAATGTTATTTTCGTAATATTCCCATGGTTTTGCAACAGACTCGCCCACTGCCTTTAATCCTGCAAAATGGATACAGGAATCAATCTCTTCCTGGTCAAAAATATGATCAAGGGCTTCTCTGTCCAAAATATCTGCCTTGTAAAATTTCACCGGCTTTCCTGTGATTTTCTCCACACGTTCCAGGGATTTTTCACTGGAATTGCTTAAATTATCAAGAACAACCACCTCATATCCTGCGTTCTGAAGCTCTACCACTGTGTGGCTTCCAATATAGCCTGCACCGCCCGTTACTAAAATTGCCATATTTTTTTCCTCCTTAACTTTATTCATGAAAAATCTTTGGTTTTTCTCTTCCGTATCTTAAAATTCCACACGAATTGCGCCTTGGCTGCGGATATGCATTATAAATGCAGAGCCTTCGCCCAATGCTTTATTGATATAGGTGCAGTATTCTTCCGTATTCTCCTTTGGAACGAACGCTGCGATCACACCGGCAAATCCGCCTCCATGAACACGGCAGGCACCGCCTTTGATTTTCCCAAGGAACAGCTCTGTCAAAGCCAACGTACAGGTCATAGGCTGTTCGTTTGGTGTTTCATTGAGATAGCAGTTCTGCAGCCATTTCCATGAAGAATTGCCGGAAGCAGTGATCTCCTGTAAAAATGCATCCTTATTTTTGCTTTCCAGCGCCTCAACCTGCATATCCACCCGCCTGTTTTCTTCAAAAAAGTGGAATGCGCGTAGCAGCGCACGGTCTCCGCAAAGCTTACGGATTTCCTTAGCATTTGCGATCACGTCTTCTTCCTTTACCTGGGAAAGAACCTCTTTGGCAAAATATTTGGCAACGCTCTTCATCTCAATCGGCACCGCAGAATACTCTGCGCTTAAGTCTGCATGTCCTTTTCCGGTATTTACAATTACCAGATCCAGACCCAGGTCATCAAAATTGCAGTCTACCCTGCGCATAGCCGGTTCTTCTGCATCGGCAAAGTCAATGGTAATGATCCCTCCCACTGCACAAGCCATCTGATCCAGAAGCCCGGAGCCTTTCAGCCAGTATTTATTCTCTGCATACTGTCCTGCTTTAGCATAGGATACCACATCTTGCGTATAATTATTAAAGAGATAGTCAACAATGGAGCATACCAGCATTTCAAAGGAAGCAGAGGAGCTTACGCCCGAGCCGCCGATCACATTGCTGGTTACATAAGCGTCAAATCCGTGGATTTCAAATCCCCGGTTCTTTAAGCCTGCAAGAACTCCCTTTACCAAAGGCAGGGTTCCTGTTGTCTGATTATCAGGAGCAATATCATTTAAATGAATAATCAGATCCTGCTTATAGGTTTCGCTGATGATGCGGATGGTTTCCGTGCCATTTGCCGCCGCTGCCGCAACGCAGTCCATCTGTACACTCCCAGCCAGAACTTTACCCTGGTTGTGGTCCGTATGATTGCCTCCGATTTCGGTTCTTCCGGGAGAAGTAAAAAATTCAAACTCTTTGTCTCCGAATTTCTCCTGAAAACCATTTGCAGCCTTTTCGTAGCGTACTGCATTTTCTTCTGCTTTTCCTCTGCCGTACATCTGCTCCAGAAGCTGTACGGCAGAATCCTGTTTTAATAACTCTTTTACCTGTTCTGCTTTCATAGTGGACGTACTCCTTTTTCTCACTGTAATAAAGTTTCGTGGCGATTCCTTAAAGCCCCAGGAACAATACAAGAGGTGGGAACGCCAGCCTTGACTTTCTTCTTAATACTATTATAATGAGAATCAGATATAATTTCTACGATTATTTTATATTTTTTTTGAACTATATTGAGGAATTTATGCAAATTCAGACTGACCACAACCAAAAAGAAATCAAACTCCACGGAACCTACGAGTTTCCCCTGCTTGTAAGCCACGAACGTCTCTCTAATTATGAACGGAAATCCTTCATGTGGCACTGGCATAAGGAACTGGAATGGACCTATGTGCTCGAAGGGGAAATCCAATACCAGGTAAATCAGCAGGCCTACCATCTAAAAGAAGGGCAGGGCCTTTTGTGCAATTCTAATATGCTCCACACCGGCCGCCCCGTTAATGAAAAGGACTGCCATTATGTGTCCATTACCTTTCACCCCCGGCTGCTGGAAGGATATAAGGACAGCTTCCTGAAAACCAGCTATGTGAACCGGATCGTGGAAAATCCCTCCATACCATGCGTTGCCCTTACCTCTTTTGCTGACTGGGAAAGCCATATCCTGAATATGCTGAAAAAAATTGAAACCCTTTACAGCACCCAGAAGCAAGAAGAGGATTATGATTTCCAGATTTATCTTCTTCTTATGGAGATCTGGCGCATCATATGCAGGAACGTACAAAAACCCGCAAATGATCAGGCCGCTACCAGAAACATCGCACGGCTAAAGCAGATCCTTACCTATATTCACAGCCATTACAAGGAGAAGATCTCTCTTGAGGACATTGCCGGAGAGGTCAATATCTGCCCAAGTGAATGCTGCCGTTTTTTCAAAAAACATATGAGGGAGTCCCTCTTTGATTATCTCCTCAATTACCGGATCGAACAGAGCCTTTCTCTGCTCTCTTTAGGTAATGAAAATATCACGGAAATCGCTGGGCAGTGCGGTTTTTCCAGCTCATCCTATTTCTCCAGGGTCTTCCGTGAAAGAATGGGATACAGCCCCAGGGAATATCAGAAGCTGTCTATGCCTTTTGTGCAGCCAGAAGCATGATCACCATTCCCAGTACCGCAGAGCCTGTTGCAAATAAAAGCATGGCATTTACACCTGCAAGATCAATCAGCGCACCCCCAAGAAGCGCTCCGATAACGCTTCCAATGGTGTATGTCATTGTCATATAAGCCTGCCCTTTAATGGCATCCCGCCTGTCCATAATAGAATTCACATAATATACGGATGATACGGTAATCAGTGCCCATCCAAGAAGCTGGAATGCCTGCACGCCATAAAATACAGGAATCGTAGGCGCAAGGAACGTTCCAAGGGATTTCAGCATAAAGAAAATACCGGAGATCCTAAACCAGATATCACAGCGTACTTTTTTCAGCATAAACGAAAATAAAAACAATGTGGGAAGCTCAATTAAGGAAGCCAGCGCCATGGCAACACCCATTTCCGGGCTTCCGCCTCCCTTGCGCTCCACGATCTGGAAGGTGAAGCTATTTAGCAGCACATGGCTTATGTAGACCAAAATACATCCAACAAGTACAATGCTAAACCGCTTATATCTTCTTAAAAAGGCAATAGGACTGTCACTTTTTTTCTTCACATTTTCACTAATTTTCTTTGTTTCCTTTTCAAATGGAAACAGAAGCAGCAGGCTTACCAAAAAAACGGAATACGCTGCAATAATTGAAATCGGTACGAACCTTGCCCCTAATCCTGCAATCCAAATGCCAAGGGCATAGGCCGCAGCGGCATAAGCTGCAGAACCCATTCCTCTTGCCAGCCCGAAATTTAATTTTTTTCCCTGGTTCAGGCTTTCCATCCCAAGAGAATTAATAAGCGGAGTCATAAGCTGCAGAATCGTCACAAGACAGCCATAAAACACGCCTGTTAGCACAAAAAGTTTTTGATATGTAAGAAAGAGCATTGCTCCCAATACAAGCTGAATACCGGACAAGCCGAGAATCATGTTTTTTAATGACATGCTCTCCGGCTTATCTGCATAGCTTGCAAGCAGCGGCTGCAGTACTGCCGAGATAATCCCTGCAATAGCAATGATCATTCCAATCTCCGTATTGGAAAAGCCATTATCCAAAAGATAAAGGCTGGAAAATCCCATGATCGCTGCAAAACTCATCCAATAAAATCCCTCAATAAACGAAAAACCAATCGTCAGACTTTTCGCTTTCCCTGTTGTACTCATCATAATCCTTTTTTGTTCTCCTTTTAACAATCTTGTTTCCAATGTTTCCCTGTCAAACAATTCTAGCATATTCTTTCCCGATTTGCTATGAAAATTCTTGTATTTTCTGTGTCAATGTAATGCTAAGGGCAGGGCAAATGTGATATAATAGGAATGGCAAAAGCAATTGAAAGTGCTTTCCATTATCAACGAAAGTGAGGATATCCGGATGAATTTCAAATTAACCAAAAGCGAACGCAACTGGGTGCTGTACGATGTCGGCAATTCCGCTTTTACTCTGCTGATCGCTACCATTATTCCCATTTACTTTAACTATCTTGCCGAAAGCGGCGGACTTTCTTCCGTGGAATACCTGGCCTACTGGGGATATGCCGCTTCTGCCGCTACCTTTGTGGTTGCGCTTCTAGGCCCGATCCTTGGCACGCTGGCTGATACAAAAGGATTTAAAAAGCCAATTTTTTCTCTTTCCTTATTTGTGGGTGCTTTGGCATGTGTCTGCATGGGTTTTGCAAAACAATGGCTGGCTTTTTTGATCGTATTCCTTGTAGCCAAGATCGGTTATTCCGGAAGTCTCATATTTTATGACTCCATGCTTTCTGATGTTACCACGGAAGAACGGATGGATCATGTATCCTCCCAAGGATATGCATGGGGATATATCGGAAGCTGCATACCATTTGTGGTTTGTCTCCTGATTGTTCTGAGATCAGGGAAATTAGGCATTTCCATGGAAACAGCCATGGCAGTTTCCTTTGTAATCGTAGCAGCCTGGTGGGTTCTTATGACCGCTCCTCTTTTTAAGAGCTACCGGCAAAAATATTATATAGAAAAGCAGCCCCATGCAATCAGGGAAAGTTTCCGGAGAATAGGCAAAGCTTTTGGCAATATCCGTAAGGAAAAACGTATTTTTATGTTTCTTCTGGCCTTTTTCTTCTATATTGACGGGGTTTACACGATCATTGATATGGCTACTGCCTATGGCTCTGCCCTGGGGCTTGACAGTACGGGACTGCTTCTTGCCCTTTTGGTAACGCAGATCGTAGCATTCCCCTGCTGCATTATTTTCGGGCGGCTGGCAGATAAATATTCAGCAGACATTTTGATCACTGTTTGTATCTTTGCCTATCTTGGAATTGCCATCTTCGCTATGTTCCTAACTACCCAGAGCCAGTTCTGGGCTATGGCTGTTCTGGTAGGAATGTTCCAGGGGGGTATTCAGGCTCTGTCACGTTCCTATTTTACAAAAATCATTCCGGCAGAGCAGTCCGGCGAATATTTCGGTTTCCTGGATATCTGCGGCAAGGGTGCTTCTTTTGTAGGCACTACCATCGTAAGCCTTGTATCCCAGATTACAGGAGACATCAGCAAAGGGGTGGGCATGATCGCCGTTCTCTTTGTGGTCGGCGCAGTTTTGTTCCGCTATGCAGTGAAGCTCAATGCAGGTGTGCTTGGGGAAAAATCTTCCTGATACAAAATATTACCTGATACAAATAAAACGGAATCTTTCCCACTGTTATTTCCAGAAGAAAGATTCCGTTTTTCTATGCCCTCATCCTGCCCATCAGCAGGTATATTTCTTTAAAGTTTCACGAACAGCTCCAGGACCTTTGACCATTTGGCTGAAATAATCGCATACCTTCTTAGCCATACCGATCTTAAATAAATCCACGCCGAATATTTCCCTTTTCTCCAATACAGGCTTCAAAATACGTTCTGCATCCATCTCACTGCCAAAAGACACCTTAGCCACATAAGGGCGCACGGTATCTAAAAGCGGATCCGGGCTTAAGGTGAATTCCTCTCCCTTATCGTTGATTCCCATAAGATACCTAAGCCAGCCTGCAAATACAAGCGGAATCAATTTCAGCTCTTTTGCATCAAGTTCTTTTGAAGCATCGTATGCCTTGATGGTTTCTCCAAAGCGAATAGCAAGCTTCTGAGAAGTATCCGTAGCAATCCGCTGGGGAGTATCCGGCATAAAGGGATTGGGGAAGCGCACACTCAGTACCGTATCAATAAATTCCCTGGGATCTAAAACTCCCGGATCGACCACAACCGGAAGCCCCTCCTGATATCCGATGATCTCCACCATTTTTTTCAGTTCAGGATCTTTCATTTCTTCCGAAATCTTCTCATATCCAAGAAGGCAGCCAAATATAGCCAATGCAGTATGAAGGGGATTCAAACAGGTGCAGACCTTCATCTTTTCTACTTTATCCACAGTTGCCCGATCGGTAAACATTAATCCGCCCTTTTCCAGTTCCGGCCGTCCGTTTGGAAAGGCATCTTCAATAACCAGGTACTGGCATTCCTCCGCATTTACAAAGGGCGCAGCATACGATTTTTTTGAAGTGACCACCGGCTCAAGGCCTTCCACTCCATCCTTCTTCAAAATCTCTTCCACAGATTTATCCGGACGGGGCGTAATCTTATCAATCATAGTCCAGGGAAAGGTTACCTTTTCCTGGTTTTCCACATACTTAAGAAATCCCTGCTCTGCCAGGCCATTTTCTGTCCACTTCTTTGCAAATGTATGAATGGCAGTGTAAAGCTTGTCTCCATTATGGGAGCAATTGTCCATACTCACCATTGCAATAGGCTTTTCCCCAGCCAGATACCTTGTATGCAAAAGGGACGCTACTTTGCCCATGTAGCTCGCCGGAGCCTTAGGTCCGGCATTAAAGTCCCCTTCTACCTGGGGAAGCACCTCTCCTTTTCCATTTACCAGGCTATAGCCTTTTTCCGTAATGGTAAAGGAAGCCATCTGAAGCGAAGCTTTACAAAAAATCTCTTTCAGGCGGCTGTATTCCTTTTCATTTTCCGAATCCAGAATACAGGATTCTGCAATACTTCCTACCACTGTCTTTTCCACGTTTCCATCTGCTTTTAAGGTAACAAGAATGGAATAATCGTCATGGGGCCGGTTCATTCTCTCCACTATCTCGTAATCAAACCCTTCCGCAGCCACAAGACCGCGTTTAAGAACCCCTGCATTTAAAAGGTTCTGAACAACATTTGCCTGAAATGCCCGAAAAAGATTACCTGCACCAAAATGGATCCAGAAGGGTTCTTCCCTTGTGGCGCAGATCATCGATTCCCTGTCATATTCCGGCAAGCGGTATCCTGCCTTTTTCCATGCTTCCCTGTCTTTTAGTCCTTCTGCATTTAAGATCATCTTTTTGCCCCTTTCTCAATTGCCTCCCAAAGTCCATTCAAATAAGCTGCTCCAAGGGCTCTGTCATAAAGCCCATAGCCAGGCATTGCCACTTCTCCCCAGATCATGCGTCCATGATCCGGACGAATAGGTCCTTCAAAGCCTATTTCATAAAGCGCCTTCATGATCTCATACATATCAAAGCTTCCGTCTAAGGACAGATGGGCTGCTTCCTCGAAGTTGGAAGGCGTATGGAATTTCAGATTCCTCACATGGGCAAAATGGATTCTTCCATTCAATGCGCGGATCATGTCCGGCAGGTCATTTTCCAGATTTGTGCCATAAGAACCGGAGCAGAAGGTAACGCCATTATGAGGGTTATCCACCATCTTCATCATACGAAGAATATTCTTTTTATTAATAATGATGCGTGGAAGCCCAAACACGCTCCATGCCGGGTCATCCGGATGAATGGCCATATTAATGTCATATTGATCGCATACCGGCATAATCTTTTCCAGGAAATATTTCAGATTTTCAAAGAGCGTCTCATTATCAATTTCTTTGTACATTTCAAAAAGCTCTTTTACATGCTCCATACGTTCCGGTTCCCAGCCTGGCATCACCGTTCCGTTCATATCCCCTGCAATAGATTCAAACATTTTTTCCGGATCAAGAGCATCCACCGCTTCCTGCGTATAGGCAAGCACTGTAGAACCATCCGGCCTTACACGGGCCAGTTCTGTTCTTGTCCAGTCGAATACAGGCATAAAATTGTAGCACACCAGATGAATATCCTCTTTTCCCAGGTTCTCCAGTGTCTCTATATAATTGGCAATATATTGCTCTCTCTCCGGCGCACCGGTTTTAATGGCGTCATGGATATTGACGCTCTCAATTCCTGCAATGTGAAGTCCGGAGGCTTCCACCTCTTCTTTTAAAGCATGGATTCTTTCCCTGCTCCATACCTCTCCCGGCACTGTATCGTACAAAGTGGTGATCACGCCTGTCACTCCTGGAATCTGGCGAATCTGCTCAAGTGTTACCGTATCAAATTTAGAACCATACCATCTTAATGTCATTTCCATAATTTTGTGCTTCTCCTTTTCGGTAAAATAGTTGATAATTCAAAGCGGACGTTTCTGCTTCATGGTGACCTTATTGTATGATAGTCTCCCGCAAAATGCCATTGGCAGGGTTGTTGTATGCATTGCAAAAGTTGCGCCTTTGTGGTAAACTTTAGCAAAAGAATCACCGTCACAGAGGGGGAAGCTTTATGAAAAAGCATCTGCAGACACAATTCAGCAACAGACAGTATATGCTGTCCCAGGATTTTGAAATCTTTTACTACAGCGATACCACCATGATCCAGGTAGACGCCCATACACACAACTATTATGAATTCTATTTTTTTCTGGAGGGAGACGTAAGTATCCGCATTGAAGATACTGAACATCCTGTTTCATACGGAGATATTCTGCTTCTTCCGCCCCATGTCCGCCATCACGCTGTTATCCGCAGCGTAAATGTTCCTTACCGCAGATTTGTATTTTGGATCAGTCAGGAATACTTCAGCCATCTTCTGGATACATCACCCAATTACGCCTATATAATGCAGTATGTCCAAACATTCAAAAAATATCTCTTTCATAATGATAAGATTACATTCAATATCATACAATCTAAGATCATCCGTCTTATAGATGAAATGAAGTCCCAGCGCTTTGGGCGTCAGGCTCAGATTCCTATCTGTGTAGATGATCTGATCCTTCATCTGAACCGTACTGTTTATGAGCAGAATCATCCAATGGAATACAGCGAAGAAAAGACCCTTTACCAGAATCTCTGCGCTTACATTGAACAGCACCTGGACGAAGATCTTTCCCTGGAGAAGCTGGCCTCTGAATTCTATGTAAGCAAGTATCACATTGCCCATATTTTTAAAGAAAGCATTGGTATTTCCATTCATCAGTACATCATAAAAAAACGCCTCGCTTTCTGCCGGGATGCCATTCTAGGGCATACCAGCATAAGCGAAGCGTATCTCATGTACGGTTTTAAGGATTATTCCAGCTTTTTTCGTGCCTTTAAAAAAGAATATGGAATGTCTCCAAAAGAATATAAGGCTTTATTCTGTCAGCTGTGAAGTACAATGAGGGCATCTTACAGCATCAACCGCGATTTCTGATTTACAGAACGGGCAGACCTTCGTTGCCGGATCTGCGATCTCTTCTTTTTTCCCCATGGCCATCAGCTTATTAATCCCTCTCATTATACAGAACAGAATAAACGCCATGATCAGAAAATTCAGAACTGCAGCCAGAAAATTGGATCCGAATCCTGCGATATCCTTCATTCCATAAGTTGCCTGTCCAGTAATAAAATTCAGGATCGGCGTAATGAAATTGTCAGTCAGGGAGGTCACGATCCCGGAAAAAGCGCCGCCGATCAAAATACCGACAGCCATATCCATCACATTTCCCCTTAGTGCAAAGGCCTTAAATTCCTCAAAAAACTTCTTCATTCTTTCATCCCCCTTATTTTCTCATACGTATTTTTATCCTGGCACCTTAAGTATTACCATTATAATCTATACGCTCTGACAATGCAACATGTACATCTACCTGCTTATAAGGTATCTCTATCCCTTTCCTATCAAATTCCTCCTTGATCCTCTCATTCAGTCTCCATTTGACAGTCCAGTAATTCTTTGTTGCCACCCACACACGCAATCCTAAAACCACTGCGCTTTCTGCAAGCTCATCCACGAACACCACCATTTCTTCATCCGTCCTGGTATCCGGATCCTCTTTTAAAAGCTCCTCCAGGATCTTTTTCGCACCCTTTATATCAGACTTATAGGAGATCCCTACCTTAATCTCCAATTTCCTGTGTTCCTTTGCCGTAACATTCATGATGGTGCTATTTGCCAGGGTGCCGTTGGGAATTACCACATTCTTATTATCCATAGAAAGCAGGGTCGTATAATACATATCAATCCTGGAAACCGTTCCCTCACATCCATTGGACTGATCCTGAATAATATAATCTCCTACCTGAAAGGGTTTAAAAAGAAGAATCATCACGCCGCCTGCCACATTGGCCAGTCCTCCCTGCAGTGCAAGGCCAACCGTTACCCCGGCAGTTCCAAGAAGCGCTGCCACAGAAGACTCCTTCACCCCGAAACTGGTGGATATATTAAATACGAGCAGAAGATACAGGAAAAACCTAAGCCCGGAACAGACAAACTGCACCACTCCCTTATCTACATTTGCTTTTTCCAATGACTGCCTTGTCAGCTTCAAAGCCCATTTGATTGCTTTTCCTGCCAAAAGAAAGACAAGGATGGCCAGCACAACCCTCACTCCAAATCCTGCAACTGCAGGAAGCTGTGCCTGTAAGTATTCATACAATCTGTTTGCCTCATGTTCTACCTGTTCCATGCTCATAGCCTCCTTCTCCGGATAGGTATTTGAATTTCCGTTACAAATTTTGACGTATCATTTGTCAGCCCATAATCAATCATGGTTAATTCTTTTGAAAAACCATTTACTTCATACCCATTTTCTTCTATATAGTCCATCATTTTGTCGTAATACACTGCTGCCCGTTCATGGCTTCCCTGAAAACGAATGGTAATACACTGCTCCGGTTTCAAAAGCAGGGTCTCCCCTCGGAAAGAATCTTCTTCATCCAGGATGACAAATACCCTATCATAGGGCAGGTACTGCCTCTTTGCCAAGCGTTCCTTGCTAATCCCCACACCC
The DNA here is from genome assembly GCA_946557785.1 of uncultured Blautia sp. Lineage (GTDB taxonomy): Bacteria > Bacillota > Clostridia > Lachnospirales > Lachnospiraceae > Blautia_A. Next base: position 15,256 of record CAMNTH010000030.1, on the reverse strand, counting down.
ACTTTTCCCAGGAAAACCACAGTGTTATCTTCCTGTGCCTCCAGCTGCCGAATGCTCTGCTCCAGATCCAGGTAGCTTTTGGGAATTAGTTTCTGTTTCACTGCTGCTACCCGCCTGGCCGGTTTCTGAGAGATCTTTAAGATATTAAGTTCGGAAGAAAGGGCGTCCGCAAGCTGGCTTAAGCGATTGTCAATCTTTCGTTCAATCAGATCCAGCTCCTGTTTTTTACGTTTTACTTCTTCTTTCTGTCTTTGAAGCAGGTTTGCCATGTGCTCCGTATCACGGTTTTGCAAAAACGAAGAAATCTGCTCCAGCGGCAGGTCCAGTGCCCTCAGATACCGGATGGTATTCAGGCATTCAAACTGCCGGGTGCTATAGTAGCGGTACCCAGTCCCCTCATCCGTATATTCCGGCTTTAAAAGACCGATCTTATCATAATGGCGGAGAATACCCACACTTATATGAAACAGCTTTGAAACCTCACCGATCTGAAACAGCTGGTTGTTTTTCATATCCATGTTTCTTTTTCCTTCCTTCATACAGCACATATACCAAAGTATAACATGCCATGACTCCGGAAACAATAGGCGCTATCATTCCAAGCTTACCAAGATCCTCTGAGAAATATTTACCAAAGAAATATACCATGGGAATCCGAAAAGCCAATGCTCCAGCGCTGCAGCTTACCATAGTCCACACGGTTTTCTGCCGTCCGTTCAGATATCCATTAAGACAGAATACCAAGGCAACCATGAGATAATCATAGCTGCAGGACTTAAAAAACGGAGCTCCCGCTGCCGCCACATTCTCATCCCCGGAAAAAATCCGGATCATGGACACCGGATTCACCTGAGCCCAAAGCCAAAACAAGCAGGAAACAAACACTGCAAATCCCATTCCGTACCACAGGGATTTCCGGGCTCGTTCCGGCTTCCCTGCGCCCAGATTCTGAGCTGTTATGGCGGCCAAGGCACTGGCCATGGACGTAGAGGTAAGCATGGCAAATACATCATACTTACTGCTGATCCCCACTACCGAAGCAGCATAAACCCCGCAGTTATTCATGACTGCCATGAGATACAGAAAAGAAACACGCACCATCATTTCCTGAAATGAAATGGGAATTCCCACAAGGGCCAGCTTTTTTACGATTTTCCATACAGGGCAGAAGCTTTTTAACCTGAAATCAAACAAAAAGTGATGCCGTTTCAGATAGACAATGGCAGAAATCATGCTTACTGCCTGGGATATCACGGTAGCCAATGCAGTTCCCGCCACATTAAGCCCCAAATACTTCACAAACACAAAATCCAACACAATGTTCAGCCCGCAGGCAACTCCCACAAAGATCATGGGCCGGGTAGAATCACCGTACCCCCGCAGAATTGCACTAATGGCATTGTACCCGCAGATAAAAATATTTCCAAGGAGGCATACTGCCACATACTCCATCGTAAGCTCAAAGGATTGGGAAGGGGTTTTCAAAAGAACTAAAAGTGGTCTTTCAAAAAAGAGCATCACCACAGTCAAAAAGACCGCCGTACACCCAAATACACTTAAGGTTGTCCCAATGGCCTGCTTTACACGCTCATAGTCCTTTTCCCCTTTATACTGCCCAATGATAATAGTACTGCCAAGGGTCAGCCCTGTTACCAGGCTTGTAACAATCTGGGTCACCTGGGTTCCTGTGGACACTGCCGCCACACTTTCTGCGCTGCAATACCTCCCTACCACAAACAAGTCCACTGCTCCATACAATGACTGCAGTACATTTGCTATTAAAAAAGGAATTGTAAAAGCAAGCAGTTTCTTCAAGATATTCCCTTCTGTCAAATCCATTTCTTTCATACTTATTCTCCTTCCTCCCATCATCCGGATCTTTTTCTTATCCTAAACCCTACAACCATTACAGACTCAAGAGGCAATTGCAAAATTGGCAGTTGCAAAACCCCAGTACCGTGATATAATACAGTCGTTAAGTATAAAATAGAAATACTGACTAAAATTAACATACAATTCGGAGGAACTATGCAAATCATTATTGTTGGGTGCGGCAAAGTCGGACGTACCCTTGCGGAACAATTGCAGCAAGAAGAAACAGACCTTACACTAATCGACACAGATGCGGAGAAGATCAATGACCTTACGGAAAATATTGACGCGATGGGCATTGTAGGCAATGGAGCCAGCATCAATACCCTAATGGAAGCAGGCATTTCTACTGCAGATATCCTTATTGCAGTTACTGCTTCAGATGAACTGAATCTGCTGTGCTGTCTGGTAGCCAGCAAAACAAGCGCCTGCCACACCATTGCCCGTGTGCGTAATCCCATTTATCACCAGGAAATCGGCTTTATTAAGGAACGCCTTGGCATTTCTATGATCATCAATCCGGAAGCTGCTGCCGCTTCGGAAATCTCCCGCCTTCTGCGGTTTCCGTCAGCAATCAAGATTGATACCTTTGCCAGGGGACGGGTAGAGCTTCTGAAATTTAAAGTTATGCCTGAATTCGGCCTGGACGGAATGTCCGTATTTCTGATCACAGAAAAGTTCCGCTGCGACATTCTATTTTGTGCCATTGAAAACAAGGATCGGGTTTCCATTCCAGGCGGAAATCATATCCTGCATAACGGAGACCTGGTTTCCATTATTGCATCTCCCCAAAATGCAGCCCTTTTCTTTAAAAAAATCGGATTAAAAACCAACCAGGTAAAAAACACCATTATTGTAGGCGGAGGTACTATTTCCTATTACCTTGCAAAGGCTCTGATGGCCATGAAGATCGGGGTAAAGATTTTGGAAAAAGACAAGGCACGCTGTGAAGAATTAAGTGACCTCCTTCAGGGAGCCACAATCATCAACGGCGATGGTACAGACCGGCGGCTTTTGATGGGAGAAGGTCTTTCCCAGGCGGAGTCCATCGTGGCACTCACCAATTTAGATGAGGAGAATATTTTCCTTTCTCTTTTTGCCAAATCTGTCTCCAGCGGAAAAGTGGTAGCCAAGGTAAACCGGCTTGCCTTTGATGAAATTATTGATTCGCTGGATATTGGAAGTGTTATATATCCTAAGTACATTACTGCTGATTATATTCTGCAATATGTTCGGGCTATGCAGAACACCATTGGCAGTAATGTGGAAACTCTTTATCATATTTTGGACAATCAGGCAGAGGCTCTGGAATTTGCCATCCATGAAAACTCTCCTGTGGTAGGCGTTCCTCTGTCTCAGCTCCATCTCAAGAAAAACCTTCTGGTTGGATGTCTGCACCGCGGGGGCACCGTACGCATTCCCAGAGGCCAGGATACCATCCAGGTAGGGGATAGTGTAATCATTGTAACCACCAACAAGGGTCTGCGCGATATCCGTGACATACTGGAAAAATAAAGGAGAGCAGTTATGAACTATTCCATTATCATACATATTATCGGATGGATTTTAAAATTCCAAGCAGCCTTTATGGCACTTCCCCTGGTTACTTCCCTCATTTACAGGGAAAAGGACGGATTTGCCTTCCTAATTATCATAGGAGCGTGCCTTCTTGCCGGAACTGCCCTTACCTTTAAAAAACCAACTAATAAAGTGTTCCATACAAAGGAAGGCTGCGTTACAGTGGCTTTAAGCTGGATCGTCTTAAGCCTTTCCGGCGCGCTTCCCTTTACTATCAGCCGCTCCATTCCTCATTATATAGATGCGGTTTTTGAAACAGTTTCCGGTTTTACTACAACGGGAGCCAGCATTTTGGAGGATATTGAGTCTCTCTCTCACTGCATGCTTATGTGGAGAAGCTTTACTCACTGGATCGGCGGTATGGGAGTCCTTGTATTCCTTCTGTGCCTGCTTCCCCAGATCAGCGGCTACCATATGAGCCTTATGCGTGCAGAAAGCCCGGGACCTACTGTCAGTAAACTGGTTCCCAAGGTTCAGTCTACAGCAAAAATTTTATATTCCATCTATTTTGGGATGACGCTGCTCCAGATTTTTCTCCTTCTTCTGGGGAAAATGCCGCTGTTTGACGCAATCTGTACCGCTTTCGGTACAGCCGGTACCGGAGGCTTCGGTATATATTCCGACAGTATGGCAGGCTACAGTACTTACATCCAGGTAGTTGTTACCATATTTATGATTCTTTTTGGTGTAAATTTTACTTTTTATTATCTGCTCCTTACCAAAAAGCTTCGGACTGCACTGCACATTGAAGAAGTGCGCTATTACTTCTTTGCCATTACTCTCGCCCTGCTGGTCATTACCTTTAATATCCGCCATCTGTACGGAAACATCGGTATCGCATTAAAAGACGCAGCCTTCCAGGTAGGCTCTATTATTACTACTACCGGATTTGCAACTGCTGACTTTAATCTGTGGCCCGAGCTTTCCAGGACGATTCTGGTTCTTCTAATGTTCATGGGAGCCTGCGCAGGAAGCACGGGGGGCGGAATTAAGGTTTCCAGGCTGATCATTCTTTTTAAAGCCATCCGTAAGGAGCTGGTTTTATACCTGCATCCCAATGCAGTAAAAAAGGTTAAAATAGACGGCAAATCCATTCCTCATGAAGTGGTTCGCTCCACAAATATTTTTATGAGCACTTATGTCCTTATTTTTGCCCTTTCCGTTTTAATCATCAGCCTTGATAACTTTGACCTGATCACCAACTTTACCGGAGTTGCCGCAACTCTGAATAATATCGGCCCAGGTCTTGAACTGGTTGGGCCTACAGGAAACTTTAATATGTTTTCCTACCCTTCCAAGATTGTTTTGATTTTTGATATGCTGGCCGGACGGTTGGAAATCTTTCCTCTCCTGCTGCTTTTTTCCAAACGAACCTGGAAAAAATTTTAAAAATGCCTTATACAAAAGCTCTATTCACATTTTTTTCAAATGCTCTTCACAAAGTTTTCACATTTTTATATTATAGTAGGTAATGTAGAAAGTGAAAAGCTTTCTATATATTTTTCTTTTTCATACGCGCCGGTACGAAAGTACCGGCCTCCTTCCATTTTCGGAACTTTTTCCTGATCAGTTCCTTCATAAAACACCTTCATAATTAAATCCGGGAATAAAACTTTCCATGGCAGTTTCCCCTTCCTGGAAAAATCCATTTTCAATACCCAGGCTGCAGGCTGCATCCAGAACCTTTTGGTACTCCCTTTTCGTTATCTTTCGGTTCAGCTCCGGATATGACTCCTGATGATAAACGGGTGTATATTGGTTCATAATGCTTATATATATATCTTCACCATAGGTTCTATGAAGATACTCCAGAACACGGATTGAATTTCTCGTATGCCCCGGCAAAACCAAATGCCGGACAATGGTTCCTTTTTTAATATATCCATCCTCCCCAAAGCGGCAGCTCCCCGTCTGCTCCACCATTTCCATAATGGCAGCCATAGCAGTTTCCGGATAATCCGGTGCATGCGAAAATGCCCTTGAAAGGTCTCTATCCAGATATTTCAGATCTGGAAGGTAAACATCTACATAGCCTTTCATAAGACGCAAGGTTTCCACTTTTTCATATCCGCCGGAATTGTACACTACCAAGAGTCTGCATCCACGCCTTTTTGCATTTTCAAGAGCAAGCAAAATCTGAGGAACATAGTGGGCTCCTGTCACCAGGTTCAGATTTGCTGCTCCCTGCTGTTCAAGCTCCAGAAAAATGTCAGCCAAACGGTCCACAGAAATCTCCTGCCCCCGATCTCCTATGGCAATCTCCCGGTTTTGACAAAAACAGCACTTAAGACTGCATCCGGAAAAAAACACAGCTCCGGAACCTTTCTCCCCGGAAATGCATGGCTCCTCCCACATATGTAAAGCGGCACGGGCAGCAAAAAGTCTGCTGTCCATGCCGCAATATCCTAACGCTTCCCCCAAACGGTCCGCATGACACTCCCTTGGGCAAAGCGTACAGTCTTTTAATAAAGAAAAGGCTTGCTGAGGACTCATACCTATTCCCCGCAATGGTGGCCGCACTCATGGCTTCCATGATCTGCGCAGTCATGTCCCCCTTCGTGATGGTGACTGCATACTGTATCCGGATCATAAGCAAGTTTTCCTGCAAGATATGCGTTCACCTGGACATCTGCGTCTCCCACAGCACCCGGAAACAGTTCCACACCAGCCTGCGCCAGCGCTGCCCTTGCGCCTCCGCCAATACCGCCGCAGATCAAAGCGTTCACTCCCAAATCCTTCAGAAATCCTGCCAGGGCACCATGTCCGCTTCCATTGGTATCTACCACTTCTGCTCCTGTAACCTTTCCTCCTTCCACAGTATACACTTTAAACTGTTCCGTATGTCCAAAATGCTGAAATATCTGTCCGTTTTCATATGTTACCGCAATTTTCATAATGATTTCCCCTTTCTCATTCACCATTGATTTTTCATTAAAATAAATTATATCACACTTGCTAATTAAGTCAATTTATCAGGAACATTTTTTCTATACTATTATTACGCATTTTTTACACTTTTTTTCATTTTGCAGTAGACAAAACTACTATTTTCTCCTAAAATATTCTTTAGAAACTATTTTTATTTAATAAAAAATAAAGAGCACGAGGATGTTTATGTCAGAATTTTCAGATTTATTAACCCAGTTCATACATGACAAGGATATCAAGGTATATGCTATGGTTCGGTACTGCAATATTGACCGTTCCACCATGTATAAGATCATCAACGGAAAACGTAATCCCCCTACTCCTGTAATCGTAGATAAAATGGCAGAATTTATGCATCTCACCCCATTGGAATATGAGCAGTTTCAAACAGCATACCAGATTACCGTAACCGGCCGGACTACATATTTTAACAGAAAAAGTGTAGAACACTTCCTTATGACCTTCCCACGATATTCCTCCCAGGGAAATCTGCAGTCACACCTTAGGATTTCCTGTTCTAATCAAAATACAAATAGGATTATTTCCGGCTGTACTGCTTTATCCACTAACCTTGAAGTTAATGATTATCTTCATCGTATGCTTATTGCAGAATCTAATAAAGAAAAAGGGCATATTGCTCTCTTTCTTCAGCCGGACTATGATTTCCTCTTCAGCCTGCTGGCCAGTTTGAAATCTATGAGTACCGATTTGTATATTGAGCATATACTCTGTCTGAGCAAATCCGAGCAAATGACAGAAAACCACGAAGCTTATAATTTAATGTATATCCGCAAGATTATCTCCATATACATCCATGCACTGAATTATCACCCTTTTTATTTTTATGATGACATTCATTCACACTACAACAGCTTTAATGGATTCCCCTGTCTGATTCTTACTCAAGACAGCGCTCTTGCCTGCACCTCCGACTATAAAGCAGGTATTTTTTATACAGAGCCGCACACTGTCCGGATGATATGGGATCTTTATCATTATTACCTGAATAAATGTTTTCCGTTATTCCATACAGTTAATTCTGTATTGGAGGAATGTCTTGTCCTTGGCAATATGGCCTGGGCGGATTCATCCAGCTACGGCATCCAGCCGGAGCCATGCATAATTCCGTTTATTACCCATGAGCTTCTGGAAAATGCTATACCAGAGTGTCTTCCCGGCAGAGAAGCCATGATACCACGTCTGCAGGAATTTATCAGCCTGGCCAGGACTAAGCTTACCACCTGCAATAAACATATGTACCACACGAAGCATGGTATCGACGTTTTTGCAAAAACTGGAAGAGTCACGGAAATCCCTTCTGAAATTTATCGTCCCTTTACCATTAAGGAACGGATCTTTCTTCTGGAAGAACTTAAGAAACAATGTGTAAGCGGCGTATACCGTCTCCTGAAAAAACCTTTGGATCAAATTTCCGATAATCTTCATTTATCTGTAAGCACCTCCTCCGGGTATCTTTTATTCACCAATATTAAGGAGGAAAATATTTATCTGATCATCAAAGAACCGGGAATCCTATCCGCATTTTTAGATTATGCAGAAAGCCTGGATGATTCCGTACTTTCTACGACAGATGAGATGTGCCTCTATTTGCAGGATGTAATCCAAAAGTTAAAAGAAGACTTGTTGTCTCCATGATAAGAAGGCAGGAATCATTTGCTGATTCCTGCCTTCTCATTAGTAATCCTGATAAATCACACTTCCGTCGGAATAAGTAATCACATACATTCCATGCCCATCTCCTGATTTATTCGGGAAATCTTCTCTGCTGATCTCCGTTACTCCTCCGGAATCATCCTCTCCGGAAAGCTCCTGCGGTTCCTGGGCTTCCGGAGGATCATACTCAGGCTCCTGATAAACCGGCTGATTCTGCTGCATTATAGGCTAATCCGTATTCTGAACAGTATTTAACCCACTGTGCCCTTATTTTCTGTCATATATTCGTGATGCACATACCCTGTGATACCGTTTCCTTCCACTTTCACCCATCCAGGAAGAACAGCAACTGCTCTCCATTCCTCGCCTGCTTTTGTCACTTTCAGTGACTGGGATGCAATATCAGGTTTTTCCCTTACATTCACTTCTGTTGTTGCATATACTATAACCGATGCTTCCAGATTTCTTTCTTCTGTCTCTTCAGAAGCATCCTGTTTCTGGTTTTCCTCATCTAGAAACTCCACATAAAGCATCCCCAACTGTTCTATAATCTTTGGTTCTTTCCATTTATCTGCACGAACATCCGGAAAAGTATGTATGACTCCATTTTCCTCACTCAGCACCAAATCCCATGTTTGTGCAAGCTGCTCTGCACCCTGGTTTGTTACCTGTGCATTCTCCATAACCCTGGATTCTGCCTTTTTATACTCTGCATCGCAAAAGAAACGGCTGGTTTCATTCTTTAAAACCACCTCACCTGTAATCAGGGACAAAGATACATCCTCCGAGACCCGTTCTTCCCCGGCAGCCGTCCCCAGACCTTCCTCCTGTACAGCAGCAGCTGTACAAGGCATGACACATCCCAGCATTGCGGTTATAGACAACGAGAGCATCACTCTCACTGCTTTATTTTTCATTGGTATTCCCCCTTGCATTTGTATTTACGCAATCTTCCTCTATTATAACTGAATTCAATGAAAAATCAAGCAGTACAACCATTTACCTCCTATTTTGTAAGAACCTTTGAAACCGCCTTTTTCCAGCCCTGGTATTTTTCCCTCCGTACCTCTTCTTCCATAGCCGGCTGGAATTTCGTGCGGCTCATTTTGGCAAAAACCTCTTCTCTGTTATAAATGCCTGCTGCAATACCTGCTGCATAGGCAGCGCCGATTCCGGAAAGCTCTTCTACAGAAGGCACCTGAACTGTCACATGAGCCATGTCGCTTTGGAACTGCATCAGGTATCGGTTTCTGGTTGGTCCTCCGTCTACCCGAAGCTCTCCGATCCCAATCCCAGACTCTTCACTCATAGCTTTAATTACATCTGTAATCTGATAGGCAATACAATCCAGACCTGCACGGACAATTTCAGCCCGTTTTGTGTTTCTCGTCATTCCGCTGATAACCGCAGCAGCTTCACTATCCCAGTAAGGTGCCCCAAGCCCTGTAAATGCAGGCACCAGATATGTTTTGTCCTTCGGATTGGCAGCAAAAGCCAGCTCCTGCGTCTCACCCGGGGAAGAAATCAGTCCAAGATCGTCCTTCAGCCAGGTAATCACTGCGCCCGTATAATTGATGTTTCCTTCCAGCACATAATTTACTTCGCCGTTCAGCTTCCATGCAAGGGAGGTTACCACACGTTTGCTGAACACCGGCTCTTTTCCAATGTTCATCATAACGGAAGAACCTGTCCCATATGTGGTTTTGATCATTCCCTTTTCAATACATCCCTGCCCAAATAAAGCCCCATGGGAATCCCCCAGCACACCCCTGATAGGAATGGGGGCATCCAAAAATCCTTCAAAATCCGTTGCCCCATATTCTCCATCGGAATCTGTCAGCTCTGCAAGAGTGCAGGTTGGAATCTTAAAAAGGCAGCATACCTCTTCATCCCAGGAAAGGGTAGAAATATTAAACATCTGTGTGCGGGAAGCATTGGAATAATCTGTGCGGAATTGTGTTCCTCCTGTGAGCTTATACACAAGCCAGCTATCAATCGTTCCGCAGCAAAGCTCTCCTTTTTCTGCCTTTTCCATGGCACCGTCCACATTCTGCAGCACCCAGGCAATCTTTCCCGCAGAAAAATAGGGTGAAAGCTGAAGACCTGTATGAGAATGGATCATTTCCCCATAGCCTGCCTCCTGGATCTCGGCACAGATTTCTGCACCCCGGGCACACTGCCATACTACTGCATTGTATACCGGTTCTCCGGTAGCCCGCTCCCAAACCATGGCAGTCTCCCGCTGGTTACTGATTCCAAGGGTTGCCAGATCATTTTTATTAATCCCGGCTTTATCTACCAGGCGCTTTACAGCGGAAATGGTATTGCGGTAAATTTCTTCCGGATCATGCTCCACCCAGCCCCGCTGGTCAATATACTGTTTATGCGGCACATCACTGCGGCAGATCAATTCTCCTTTTTCATCAAAGAGAAGTGCCTTGGTGCCCTGTGTGCTTTGGTCAATGCCCAATACATATCTGCTCATTTTATTTCACCAACTCTGCTGCTTTTTTTGCAATGCCTTCTGCATTTAATCCATAGTAATCAAATACTTCCTGAGAAGTTCCGGTAATTACAGGTGCATCCGGAAGGCTCATGTTAATCACCCTTCTGGGGCATTCGCTTCCAACCACCTGGCTTACCATAGAGCCAAGACCGCCAAAGGGGGCATGCTCTTCCACCGTAATCACCGCTTTTACCTTTTGGGCTGCCTTTACAACTGCCTCTTTATCCAGCGGTTTTACACAATACATATCAATTACTTCTGCACTGATTCCCTGTTCCTTCAAAATGGCCGCCGCATCCTTTGCAGGTTTTACCATCTCACCGCAGGCAATGATCGCCACATCCGTACCCTCGCAGACAACTGTTGCCCTATCCATCTCAAAGGGCACTGTCCCTTCCTCGTAGGTGGGGTCTACGGCATTACGTCCTACCCGGATATATGCAGGCTTTTCATCCTTTAAAAGAGCCCTTACCAGTTCTTTTGTCTGAAGATGGTCGCTTGGAATATAAACGCGCATATTCGGAATCGCAGACATGGCAGCAATATCCTGAGCAGAATGATGGCTCATGCCCAATGCACCATAGCTAACCCCTCCGCTGATACCAATGAGTTTTACGTTGGTATTGGAGTAAGCCACGTCTACTTTTGCCTGCTCATAGCTTCTTGTAGAAAGGAAACAGGCAGGAGAAACCGCATAGGCCTTTTTGCCGCATTTTGCCAGGCCTGCTGCAATACTTACCAGATTCTGCTCTGCAATGCCAGTCTCCACAAACTGCTCCGGATAGGCATCTGCAAAAGGAGTAAATGAGCCGCTTCCTCTGGAATCACTGCAAAGTGCAACGATGTCCTTGTCTGTCTTGGAAGCCTCCATAAGGACTTCACATATCATCTGTTTGTTGGCAATTTTACTCATGAAGAGCAGCCTCCTTTCTCTCATCCAGATCTTTCATGATCTGAATATATTCTTCCTCATTTGGTACATGGTGATGCCATCCCGCTTTATTTTCCATAACCGGAGATCCGCATCCTTTTACTGTATTGGCAATGAGTACGGTCGGCCTGCCTTTTACTGTTTTTGCCTTGTTAAAAGCGGCATCTAACTGCTCAATGCTGTTTCCATTCTCTACATCGATCACATTCCATCCAAAACTTCTAAAACGCTCATGAAGATCGTCATGATGCATCACATCTTCCGTGTTTCCGGAAATCTGGAGCCGGTTGCGGTCTACTACAGCACAAAGATTATCCAGCTTATAATGGCTTGCGGCCATGGCGCCTTCCCATACAGATCCCTCTGCCAGCTCACCATCACCCATCACTGTGTATACACGGTAATCCTGGCGGTTCATTTTTCCTGCAAGGGCCATGCCCACACATACCGGAAGCCCATGTCCTAAGGAACCGGAATTCATTTCAATGCCCGGAAGCTTGTTATTGGGATGTCCGATAAATTTGGAGCCAAATTTGCTGAAGCCTTCCAGCACCTCATCCAGGCCAAAGAAGCCTTTTTTTGCAAGGACTGCATATAGTGCTTCTACAGAATGTCCCTTGCTCATAACAAAACGGTCACGGTCAGGATCATCCATATTCTCCGTACTTATATTCATCTGCTTAAAATACAGGGTAATCAATGTATCAATAACACTCATGTCACCGCCGATATGTCCAGCCTTTCCGGCACAGATGATCTCAATGACATCTTTTCTTAAATCATAAGATAAAACAGTCAGATTCTCCATTTTTTTCTCCTTTTTATGTATTTGCTGTACAGCTCATCGTACCTGAATCATTCTCCCCGCAGATATGCTTTTACATCCTCTTCAATAGGATCATACAGATCCGGTTTCACCCCGATATATTTACAAGCCTCGTACAATACCGGAACCACATCCTTATGAATGCCAACGCAGTGATGGATATAGGGGCCTTCCACAATCTTGGCTTCTAGGCGCTTAATATTCTCCACTTCTACCCAGAGATAGGTTCCCATGCCTTTCGGTCCGTCGATTCCCTTGGCATTTCCAAGAAGCAAGGAATACTCTCCGTTATCGCCGTCAAAACGAGCCAAGGTAATGTCCCCGTGTTTTGCTTCTGCAGTAATGGCACCCGGATGGTCGAATGCCAACGGGTAGGTAATCTTCGGTGTTTCCCTTGCAACAGAAATCGGCCATGGACCGCAGTGCTGCAAAAGTTCTCCATTTTCATTATCCGGATGGCGGATAGTCCAGTCTGCAAAAAAGCTTCTTGTATCTCCCATTCCTGCTGCTTCCACCATCAGCGCTGTAATCGCCCCGTGAATATCGGTTTCACAAACAACCGGAATTCCCTCTTCGTTCAGCAGTGCATTGGCAGCGCAGGGCATAATCCCAAGCTCGCTCTGAAGCTGGTTCCAGCACTGGATTGCACCTGCCTGGCATCCGTATTTTTGAATCAGGTTTTTCATAGCCACCTTAAGAGCAGCTACATTTTCCAATTCCTCATCCTTAATCTCAATCTTCATATTTGTCCGGCAATATTCAATTACTTTGGCAACCTCGCCGCCCTCTGCTTTTACCTTCTTTACTTCATCCGTCAGCTCCGGCATAGGGATAGGGGATATCTGAATATTGAACCGTTCCAGCAGTTCTCCTTCATTACACATGGTAGTCCAGAACTCAAATGGCCGTGTAGAAATCTGCAGGATCCTGATATTCCGAAACTTCCTAACCACATTACAAACAGCCATAAAGTCTCTGATCCCTCTCTCAAATACCGGATCATGCAGTCTGCAGTTGGTCATATAGGTAAAAGGAATCCGAAATCTCCTCAAAACCTTTCCTGTAGCAAACAGTCCGCACTGTGTATCACGAAGTCTTGTCCCGTCCGGCTCCGGTCTTTCATCCAGCGGTCCCCATAAAAGCACCGGCACATTCAGTTCCTTTGCCAGCCTCGCACACTCAAACTCTGTTCCAAAGTTGCAGTGAGGAAGAAACAGACCGTCAATCTTCTCTGCCTTAAACTTCTCTGCAATTTTCTTCATATCCTCATCATTATAAAGAAGACCTTCCTCATTAATATCTGTAATATCTACAAAGTTAATCCCCAGTTCCTTAAGCCTTTCTGCAGTCAGCCCCCGATACTTCACTGCATCCGGCGCACTGAAAATACTTCTTCTGGTAGGTGCAAACCCTAATTTAATCTGATCCATAATCTGATTCTCCTTTTCAAAATATAGTTTTTGTGCCAAATATTTACTCTTTCTGCTGTAAATTTACTCTTTATTTTTCTAAACACTATTATAAACTGTTTATATGTTTTTTCAATACTTTTCTTCATTTCATTTAAATATTCATCGTATTACACAATATTTATGTCACTATTTTGTCTGTTTTTACAGTGTTTTTTTGCTTTTTTCTATGCAGCATGGTACTTTCATATAAACGTTTATATAAACAAACAAAAACAACACCGCAAAGCCACGGTGCTGTTTTCTTTACAATATTTTCTTTACAATATTTTTTTTACAGTATCTCTATAAACAATAAAAGGACAAACCTGGGTCTTCGTAACCGCATCAACTGCAATTCCTTCCACCAGCTCGGCCAAGCGTCTCACAGCCATCTTCCCCATCTCTTTATTTGGAACCCTAAGGGTAGTCAGTGCCGGAGACGAAATGGCACTGAAGGGAAGATCATCAAATCCTACCAGGGAAACATCCTCAGGAATACGATACCCCATTTCCTGAAGTGCCTTCATAGCTCCCAGGGCAATCATATCATTATCTGCAAAAAAAGCAGTGGGAAGCTTACTTCCCTTTTTTAAGTACTGAAGCATATCCTGATAAGCGCCATTTAAAGAAGTTCCAAGCGTAACGGTATATTCCTCCTTATAGGGAATTTTCCTCTTCTTCAGAGCAGTCTGAAATCCCACAAACCTGGATCTGAATCCCTTGATCCGAAAAGCTCCCCTCAAATACCCAACTTCCGTATGCCCGTTATCTAAAATATGCTCCGTTATCATCCTGGCTGCATCTGCATTATTAATAAGTACGGAATTGTACTCCATAGATTCAGACCAATGATCCAGGATCACCAGCGGACAAGGCGCATTTCGATAGGGTTCCAGATCTCCATCCATCATTTCTGTAGCAAGAACCACTACAGCAACGCCTTGCTCCCTCAAATGCTCCTGCACCTGATGCTCGTAATCCGCATCCCTCTGATCTGCCCTGGCGATTACCATCTCATATCCCAGCCTGTGGCATTCTTCCTCAAACCCTTCAATCAGGCTCTGAAAAAAAGGAGTATCTTCAATGATCAGCCCGTTTTTCTTAAAAAGCAAAAGCTTGATCTTCGCTACCGCATTGGCGCTTAAATACCCTGTCTCTCTTGCAACCCGGAAAATTTCCTCCGCAGTTTCTTTGTTCACGCCTTTTTTATGATTCAAAGCATTAGAGATGGTTGCCGGTGAAAAACCGGTTATTTTGCTTAAGTCTCGTATGCTAACTTTCATCTTATCCTCTCCTGACATTAAAGAGTCAATTACAGCAGTCAGGCTCCATTTAAAGTTACTATACCATGGTTTCCTTCAAAATACAAATACTATTTGTCAGCAGCAGTGCCGGTGCATTTCTGCACCGCCCCCACAAAAAAAAAAAATTTTAATTTATAATTATGGAAATTAATACAGGGCAAAACGTGGGGTGTTTTTTTATTTTAA
>CAMNTH010000029.1 GCA_946557785.1 uncultured Blautia sp. | reverse complement strand
AACAGCAGTCAGGCTCAATTTAAAGTTAAAATACCTTGGTTTCCTTCAAAATACAAATACTATTTGTCAGCCGCAGTGCCGGTGCATTTCGGCACCGGCACCTCAACAAATCCATTTTTTCATTTAAAGGTCTGCAAGTTCTTCCTGGCCTACAGGTCTGATATTATTTGCTTTCAGTACTTCCACGGCCTTTTTATTATCTTTTACCCTGAGGATCATATATGCAGAGCCTTTTTTCCGGGCTGTAAACGCATACATGTAGTCAATATTTACCTCATTCTCTCCGAGAACACGGATAATCCCTGACAAAGCCCCCGGTTCGTCCGGCATGTTCACTGCCAGCACCTCCGTAATGGAGTACACATACCCTTCGTCTTTCAAAACGGTAGCTGCATTGTACACATCATCTACAATGATACGCACAATTCCAAAATCCTCCGCTTCCGCAAGGGACAAGGCTCTCATATCAATACCACGCCTAGACAGAATATCGGTAAAATCCGCAAGCCTGCCCGGTTTATTCTCCAAAAAAATGGAAATCTGTTTTACTGTCATAAAAACGCCCTCCTTCTCAATACCGACATCATTTTACTGCTGATACAAATTACGCTTATCAATTACACGCACGGCTTTTCCTTCACTTCTTGTAATAGACTTTGGATTCACCAGCTTCACTTTTGCGTAAATACCCAGCATTGCTTTCAATGCATCGATGAGTTCTTTCTCTTTTGCAGATACTGCGCTTAAGCTGTCCGAGAACATTTCCGGAGTCATCTCAACCTGTACCTCGATAGTATCGCTGTTGTTAACCCGATCTACAATAATCTGATAATTTGCCGGATATCCCTTGTTCATAAGAACTGTCTCTATCTGGGATGGGAATACATTTACGCCCTTTACAATAAGCATATCGTCACTTCTGCCAAGAGGCTTGGTCATTTTTACATGAGTTCTGCCACAGGCACATTTTTCTCTGCTTAAAATGCAGATATCCCGGGTACGATAGCGGATCAGCGGAAATGCCTCCTTAGTAATGCTGGTAAAAACAAGCTCGCCCTTTTCACCGTCCGGCAGTACCTCCCCTGTTTTAGGATTGATTACCTCTGCAACAAAATGATCTTCATTTACATGCATGCCTGTCTGGGCGGAACATTCAAAAGATACACCCGGTCCTGAAATTTCCGTAAGGCCATAAATATCGTAGGCTTTGATTCCAAGCTTTTCTTCAATGTCATGACGCATCTCCTCTGTCCACGCTTCTGCACCGAAGATACCCGCTTTTAATTTAATCTGGTCACGAACTCCCCTTTCATGAATGCTTTCCGCCAAATAAGCCGCATAAGAAGGGGTACAGCAAAGAATGGTTGATCCAAGGTCTGTCATAAACTGGATCTGGCGTTCTGTATTTCCGGAAGACATGGGAAGCGTCAGGCAGCCAACCTTATGGGAGCCTCCGTTTAACCCAGGGCCTCCGGTAAAAAGGCCATATCCATAGCTTACATGGCACACATCTTCCTTGCTTCCTCCTGCTGCTACAATCGCTCTTGCGCAGCAATCTTCCCATAAATCAAGGTCATGCTGTGTATAAAAGGCTACCACACGCCTTCCTGTAGTACCGCTTGTAGACTGGATCCGCACACACTCATTCAAAGGCCTTGCCAGCAAACCGTAGGGATAGCATTCACGCAAATCGTCTTTTTCTATAAAGGGCAGCTTATGCAGGTCGTCAATAGACTTGATATCCTTTGGTGAAACCCCTTTTTCCTCCATTCTTTTTCTGTAGAACGGAACATTATCCCATACATTCTGTACCTGTTTTACCAGTCTCTCACTCTGCCACTCCCGAATCTGTTCTCTGGAAGCACATTCGATTTCCGGCTGATAATATCTTTCCATATCTCTCTGTTTCCTTTCTTAATTCTATTTATCCTGGCATACAGGCATCTTTTCTTTCCAAATGCCGGTACACCCGGGCAATATCCCTCCCATTACTATAGCACTTTATCGCTTCAACGTAAAGATTTTTCTCGCATAATTTATCAAATCACTGATGCAATTTTCTCATGCAGACGTAAGCTATACCCTTCTGTTACCTCATACGCCGTATAATGTAATAATAGCTGGCTGACAAAAGAACTGCCGCTCCTGTCCATGCGGCAATCTCCGCATAAAAAATCCCGTCTTCCCCGATAACCAACGGCAAAAGCAGCGCTGCGCCTATACGCATCACAAATTCCGCAATTCCGCTCAGCATTGGAATCAGGGTATTTCCAAGGCCCTGCAGCGCAGAACGGTACACATACAGGAAATACAGAATCCATAAAAAGCAGGCCATGATAAACAAATACTTATATGCAATCCCCAGCACAAGTTCTGTCTGCTCCGGGCTTCCGGAAACAAATAAGGACAAAATTCTTTTTCCTCCCAGGATCATCACTGCGGAAATCACTGCAGATGTTAAAAATGCAATGCCGCCGCTTGCTTTTACACCCTTTTTAATCCTTATCAAATTATTAGCTCCATAATTCTGCCCTACATAGGTTACAATTGCATATCCATAGGAAATAGCGGCCATTTCAAGAACACCATAAAGCTTATTTGTTGCCGTGAAACCTGCCACAAACAGAAAACCATAGCCATTTACCACATATTGGACAACAAGCCCGCCAACACCGATGATCACATTTTGGAATACCACAGGAACTCCAAGAGCAGCAAGCTTTCCAAAAAGACCTTTTGTCCGTGCAAAGTCCTCTTTTTTTAATTGAAGCACGTCAATCTTACGCAGTGCCATAAAACAATAGTATGCAGAAAAAGTCTGGGCAATGGCTGTAGCAGCAGCAGCGCCTGTCACTCCCCAGGAGAACCCAGCAACAAACACAATATCCAGCACAACGTTCATCACTGCCGCACTTACCATGGCTATTAAGGGGGATCGGCTGTTTCCCATAGCCCTCAATGCAGATGAAAACATATGATATGCAGCAATCCCCGGAATTCCTAAAAACACAATCCTTAAATATGTAAGAGACATCCCGATGATATCCTCCGGGGTTTTCAAAAACACCAGCAGACCATACGCTCCTGCCTGACTAAATAAAAATACCAAAACCGCCAGAACCGCCGTCAGTATGCAGCTGTGAGCTACAGCCTTTCTTAATCCATCCCAGTTTTTTGCACCATAATACTGTGCGATCAAAATGGAAAATCCCTGAGTCATTCCCTGGGATACTCCAAGCACCAGCCACATAATCCATTCTACTGCCCCCAGTGCAGCCAATGCCTGCACTCCTACGATCCGTCCTACTACCATGGTATCTACCATGGTATAAAACTGTTGAAAAATATTTCCAAGCATCAGCGGAAATGCAAACAGTATGATCAGCTTTGACGGCGATCCGCTGGTCATATCACGAACCTTTCCAGACATAATTCCCTCCTGTTCTCCTATGATATAAAAAGGTACAGCCCCAAAGCACCCAGGCTGTACCTTCCTGTTTATTTTGGTCATTCTTTCCCGTAAATAACCTTTACAAAAAATCTTTCAGCTTTTCTGCACTCTTTTCTTCAAAATCCCTCAGATCTTCCATAAGCTTTATACTTTCCTTATCAGCATCATGTTCATACTGGCGAAGCTTTTTCACAGTATCAATAATGCCCATGGTGCTTCCGTTAATAAGCATAGAAGCAATATTAGAAGATGAATAATCATTCATTGTCTGGGCATTTACCATAAAATAGGTTTTCACCTTTTCAAAGGCGTTCAGTCCTTTTTCATCATACCCATTCTGGTTCAGCATCCTGCGGGCCCGCTTATGAAATTCTTCATAACCGTTAAGCTGCTTTTCCAGAAATTCCTTAAAGGAAATATCCTCTGCAATCTCCATCAGCTGCTGAATAGTATCCACACCCATCTGGGAATTCTGATATGCATAGTTTAATAATTCTGCATTTGCATTCATGCCTGGCACTCCTTTTTTCTTTTAGGATGCACAGAATACAAAAATTTATACCAGAACCTTACATTTCGGATGATTTTACAAGAGTCCTGTAATTTCTGGGATTCTCATAATCCTTGTGGATACCATCGTCCTCATAGAGCACATACTGAGCACCCTCAAATCCTGCCAGCGTAAGACGGGCCGTATCCAGTTCCTCCACTGTGGAAGCTGCATTTGCAAGAGGAATACATTTTCCGTCTCTTATAAAGAGAGGTACTTCATGCAATGCTATCTCTACATAATGATGGCCTTTCTCCAGAAGCTCCTCCGTAACCTGACCATGTTTGGAAAACTTCAGGAACTTCATTCTTTCCGGCAGATACACATAACGTCCTTTTGCATTCTGGGTATATACCGGGGCAATCATAATTTCATTTCCGATCATCATCTGATCCTCTACCCCACGGGCAAATTCATCCTGGGGATATATGAATACCAGCGGTTTAAAATACAGGTCGTCATGCAGGGCAGCCTTCATATATTCACTGTACAGATACGGAACAAGACGGTAACGTGTTTCTATAATTCCGCAGAAATCCTCTGTATTCTCAAACTGGTAGCACTCCTGCTCTCTTGTTCCAATGGCAGAATGATTTCTCATAAGCGGAGTAAATACTCCAAGAGCCAGCCATCTCAGCACCAGGTCTCTTGTTGTATCCGCACCGAAGCCGCCGATATCCGCACCTGTATATAAAAATCCGCACATATTTAAAGACGGCATCATTTTCAGGTTCAAGAGAATGTGGGACCACCAGGATTTATTATCACCAGTCCAGATTCCACCGTAGCGATGCATTCCCACATAGGAGGAACGGGAAAACATAAGGAACCTCTTTTCAGGAGCAATCCTTTGGAATGCCTCCCCTGCCGCCCTGGTCATATAACATCCAAACAAATTATGTACTTTATCATGGCGGATCCTTTCACCATTTACATTATGGTAAAAGCGCTTATAATCCTTCGGGCTGTTGGACAGTCCATTCAGCTTTTCTTCAAGCTTCCATAAAGGAAAGGGTTCCTCATCCACACATTCCCTAATAACTGCTTTCAGTTCTTCCATACCTTCTTTGGAATAAAAAATCGCAGGCTCGTTCATATCATTCCAGAAGCCTTCAATTCCCTGGTCTATGAGGATCCTGTATTTATTCCCAAACCATTTTCTAGCATCCTCATTCAGTACATCTGGAAAATGAGTATCCCCGGGCCATACGGCAGCAACAAAATCGCTTCCATCTTCCCTCTGGCAAAAATAGCGGTTCTTTACCCCTTCTTCATAAATATCATATCCATCTTCTACCTTTACGCCCGCATCAATAATGGGAACCAGGCGTACTCCCTGATCCTTCATCTCTTTTACAAATTCCGGAAAATCAGAAAAGTTTTCTTTATTCAGCGTAAAATCTTTATAGCCTTCCATATAGTCAATGTCCATATAGATCATGTCCAGAGGAATCCCGTTTTTCCGGTATCCTTCTGCAGCCTTGCGAAAATCCTCTTTTGTCTTATATCCCCAGCGGCTTTGGCCAAAGCCAAAGGCAAATTTCGGCGGAATATAACTTCTTCCGATTATGCTTCGGAACTGTTTTGCAATATCATAGGCATCTGTCCCTTCGATCACATAAAGGGCAAGGTGTGCTTCCTCACAGGTTACTTCTAGAAGATCAGATCTTGTATATCCAATATCAAAGGTAAGTTTGGAGGGATAGTCAAAAAACAAGCCAAAGTTTACTTTTCCGGATACCACAATGAAATTATGGGCAGCGTACAGGGAACGCTTGTCTTCCGTGTGGTTAGGATCATCTGTACAATCGCTTATATAACAATATCCTCGTTTATTCAAACCGCGGTTTGCTTCGCCCAAACCGTATACAATATCATCTTGTTCCATCTTATAAGCAAAAGAAAAGCCCTCTGCCAAAGAGATCGTTCCATAAGAGGGAATTCCGTCTGCACTCTCCACCTTGGCAATTACAGCGTCCGTATGGAACGGCTTTCCAAAAATATATTTCCGTATCATGCTTCTTTTCCTCCCGATTTTCATATTGTCTTTTATTATACCTTTCTTTTCTTGAATTATCTAGCACCATCCTATATAATAATAACACAATCGTGACTTTTTATTTGGAGGTTTTATGAATCCTGATTTTTCGCTAAAGGAAAATGTAACACATGGCACAGCAGATAAGCCTATCACAGGGCTTCGCTTTATAAACGGGAAAGATACGCCTAATCCTGATCCTTTTCTCGCAAATCGTCACTGGCACCATACAGTTGAGATTCTTTATATTTCCAAAGGAAACTTTCTCCTGGAGATTAATCTGGAAGAGTATACTGTAGGAGAAGGGGACCTCTGTTTTCTCAATGCGGAAGATTTACATCAGATTACAGCCATAGACCAGGATACCAGACATGAGGTGTGTATTTTCGACCCAAAAATCCTTGATTTCTCCTATCACGATGAATTTGAAGAGCAGGTTCTTGCCCCTTTTCTCAGCCGCAGGCAGATCCTGCCCCATATTCTTCGAACTTCCGATAGGTATTATGAGCTCCTAAAGCCCCTGTTTCTGCAATTGATGGATATTTCTTTTTCCAGGCCGGCGGGCTGGTATATATCCTGCAAGCTGCTCCTGCTTCAGATCATCAGCGCCATGCATGACAGTAAAATGCTGCAGACTGCAGATGAGCTTCTCTGTGCAGGAGATAAACTGAAAATCGACCGTTACAAACAACTGGTTTCCTATATGGAACAAAATTATTTCAGGCCCGTTTCTCTTAGTGAGCTAGCAAAAGTCATCTGCTGCAACCCACAATATCTGTGCCGTTTTTTTAAAGAAATCACAGGGACATCCCCTGTGCAGTATCTAATTTCCTGCAGGGTGGAACATGCCTGTTCTCTCCTTGTGGAAACCACGAATCCCATTCTGGATATCAGCATGGACTGCGGCTTTGAAAATATCAGTTACTTTATCCGAAAATTCAAACAGCTAAAAGGCTGCACCCCAAAGGAGTACCGCCGCCGCCGCACAGAAGATACGATCTTTGCCTGATTCTTTTCCCGTAATGCAAACCGCCGTCTCCGGAATAAGTCTTTTCCAGGGACGGCGATTCAAAAAATTCTTTTATTCGTATTTTACAATTTCTTTTTTTAGGCGTTTCATAATCCGCTTTTCCAGCCTGGATATATAGGACTGGGAAATCCCAAGCAGGTCTGCTACCTCTTTTTGGGTTTTTTCCTTGCCGTCCGGATGGTTCAGCCCAAAGCGCAGCCGGATGATCGTCTGCTCTCTTTTGGAAAGTTTACTGATCGCTTTTGCAAGAAGGGTAATTTCCACCTCATCCTCCATTCGTCTGGAAATCACATCGTCATCCGTTCCTAGGATATCCGAAAGCAGCAATTCATTTCCATCCCAATCCACATTTAACGGCTCGTCTATGGAAACTTCCATTTTCGTCTTGCTGTTGCGGCGCAGATACATCAGTATTTCATTTTCAATGCATCTGGATGCATAGGTTGCAAGCTTAATATTTTTTACAGGGTTAAATGTGTTAATGGCTTTTATCAGTCCAATAGTACCGATGGAAATCAAATCCTCCACGCCCACGCCGGTGTTGTCAAATTTCTTGGCAATGTATACCACCAGCCGAAGATTATGCTCGATCAAAAGGGCTTTCGCCTCTTTTTCCTGTTCCGTCCCAAGCTTACTGATTACGTAAGCTTCCCTCTGAGATGTCAAAGGCGCCGGAAGCACATCATTTCCGCCAATATAATAAAGCTCCCTCGGTCTTGTGATCACCAATCTTTGAAAGGCCGGAAGCGTAGAGTAGCTGCATGCTGCGTTCGTGTTCATATGTGACCCCTCCTAATGCAATAATCTGGAATTTAACAATACTTTGTACTCTTTTCTCAAAGCGGAGGGTTCGAAGGCCAGGGCAAACACCGGTCCGGATATGTGAACCACTTCTCTGGGAGTGTGAATACAAAGGTCTTCAAGCGTAATCGCCAGCATCATTCCTTCCGTCTGCCCTACTGTCCTATATGGCAAAAATCTTGGATGAAGCCGGAGAAGCTCTGTACTTTCCTGCTCCCCTGGGTTCTCTTTCAGGTGTTTTAGCTTATTTAATAATTCTCCTGACAGCACTGGTTCTAAAATCTCCGGCTTCACTACGGAAACCGGCATGCCGCTTACAGGGTCTGTCCACAAATTGCCCGTGTCATAAAAGCCGTAAGCTGACTGTACTTTTCCCCGATAGGACAGGGTTACAGGATAGATGTTCTTCCGCTGTGCCCGAATGGAATCAGACAAATACACAAGGGTGCTTAATCCCAGATAGGATCCTGAGGTCAGAAGCAAAAAAACATACCAGGTCATTTGGCTCCCGGCAGTTACCGCTTCCCATAGCCCCCCAAAAAGAAACGCTGTCATGTACATGGCAAGCATTGCTTTTACCAGCAGGCTGCCTTTTTTCAGCCCGCAGCCAATCCACAGCATTCCCATGGCGCATGCGCCGTGCAGCAAAATTACAACCGGAAGAAATCCATCCAACTGTACATAAAGAATGAAGCAGGAAAACAGGGCGCCAACAGCCGCCGCAAGAAGGTATCTCTTACGGCTTCCCCTGCATCGGAACAACATTCCCACAAGACGCAAAAGAATATAATCCATCAAGAGATTCGTCAGAAAAACGATGTCTATGTATATTTCGTAATACATAAAAACCCCCTATGACCCGTCATGCCTTCACTTTGGTGAGTGAATTCATTATAGGTGATAGGGGGTGCGTAATTTGTCAAAACAGCAGAGGGGTTTCTTAGAATTTCTCGTTATATTTCGACATTTATTCCTGATTTTTCACATGGAGCGCTTCCATCATGGCTCGCAGCTCTCTGATGGGAAACTGTCCTGGTGCGGATGCTGCGCCGACTGTGGCAAAGGTGACTGTGGAGCCGAAGTTTTCTCCTGCGATCCTGCTTATGGAGCCAATGCTGCCCATAGCCATGGATATTATAGGCTTTTCCGTAAACTCATTAGCCATCTGGCTGGTGGTCTGCATAATGGCAGCAACATCCTCAAATTCATCCGGCATAACCGCCATTTTTAAAATATCTGCACCTGTGGCATCCATTATGTGAAAACGTTTCAGAAGTGTTTCTTTATCATCCGTTTTCTCAAAGTCATGGGTTGATGCGATAACTTTGGCATCTGTGCTGCGGATCTCTGCGATCAAAGTCCTCTTCTGCTCTTCTTCACCGAATACCTCCACATCTACAAGGTGGGCTTTGCCGGATCGTGCGGCTTCCAAATTCAGGGTTATATAGTCTTTTAAAGAAATCTCACTGTTTCCGCCCTCTGCTTTTGTTCGTATGGTAAAGATCAAAGGAATGGGATCCAAAATGCCGGAAAGCATTTCCAGAGTCTTCATTACGGCAGCCATATCAGAAAGATCCTGGTAAAAGTCTGCTCGCCATTCAGCCAAATCCGTACCTGCTTCTTTGGCTGCCGCCGCCTCACTTAGAAGCCCCTCTCTGGTTGTGCAGATTAAAGGTACGCAAACTTTGGGGATTCCTTTTCCAATGGTTATATTCTTTATTTGGATGGGTTTGGTCATTTCTTGACATCTCCTTTGTGCTGGAATAAAATAAGTGTAGTTTTTTTATTATGAAATTCATTTTTATAGGGAGGTCCATCATGAATCTGATTACTGGTCATACAAAGCTTACTGCTCTTTTGGGCAGTCCTGTTTCCCACAGCATTTCTCCGCTGATGCATAACGAAGCTTTTCAGCAGCTTGGACTGGATTATGCATATTTATGTTTTGATGTTAGGGAAGATTCCCTCTTTGAGGCCGTGTCCGGCTTGAAGGCCTGCGGTATCCGAGGATTTAACCTAACTATGCCTAACAAAAATAAAATCGTTGAATTTCTGGACGAGCTATCTCCTGCTGCCAGAATGATCGGAGCCGTTAATACAGTCGTAAATGAACAAGGGCGGCTTATAGGATATAATACCGATGGGATCGGATATATGAAAGCCGCACAGGATGCAGGGCATCCTCTTCCCGGCAAAACCATTACCGTAATGGGTGCCGGCGGCGCTGCTACAGCAATCTGTGCACAGGCTGCATTGGATGGTGTGGAAAAAATCCATATTTTTGCACGGCCCACAAGCAGGTTTTTTGAAAGAATGCAGAAGTTAGCGGATAATATTAATGCTTCCACTTCCTGTAAGGCGTTCCTTCATGATCATCAGGATTACGGCGCTTTGAATAATGCGCTCCTGGAAAGTTATTTATTGTTGAATGCGACTTCCGTGGGTATGGCACCGGATACGGAAAAATGCATTATTCAGGATGATTCTCTCCTTAAGCCCAATCTGGTGGTTTCCGATGTTATTTACAATCCCAGGGAAACCATTTTACTCAAAAAAGCTCGAAGGGCCGGATGCGAAACCTTTAACGGAATGTATATGCTCCTTTACCAGGGCGCTGAGGCATTCCGCCTTTGGACAGGAAAGGAAATGCCTGTTGACAGTATAAAAGAAAAATATTTTGCTTCCTAAAAACTGCAAAGGGACCGACCCTCGGTCCCTTTGCTGAAAATCTCTTAATTTTCCGGCTGTACTTCAATCTTTCGGATTCGCTTGCTTGAAATCTCCTCTTTCAGGAATACAATGAATCCTTCCAGGTCTTTCATGCCTTCATCGCCTAAATAACGGCTTCTTACAGAAACCTTGGATTCCTCTTCTTCTTTAGCGCCTACAATAAGCATATAGGGCACACGTGCCAGACGGGCTTCACGAATTTTATACCCCATCTTTTCAGAACGCTGGTCAACAGAACAGCGGATATTGCTGTCTTTTAACGCAGCCTCTACTTTTGCGGCATAGTCGTGGAACTTCTCAGATATAGGAATGATGCGGACCTGTTCCGGACAAAGCCAGGTAGGGAACATTCCTGCATATTTTTCGATCAGCCATGCAAGGGTTCTTTCGTAGCATCCCATGGAAGTACGATGGATGATATACGGGCGTTTCTTTGTGCCGTCCTCATCAATATAGTACATATCAAACTGCTCTGCCAAAAGAGCATCCCACTGGATGGTAATCATGGTATCTTCTTTGCCGTATACATTCTTGGCATTAATGTCTACTTTCGGGCCATAGAATGCAGCCTCACCCACATCTTCTACAAAGGGGATATTCAGTTCCTGAAGCATGGTGCGGATATGGCCTTCCGTTTCCTCCCAAACTTCTGGAGAACCAATGTATTTTTCTGTGTTTTCCGGATCCCATTTAGATAAGTGATAGGTTACATCCTCTTCTACGCCAAGCACCTGGAGACAGTACTGCGCAAGTGCAATACAGTCTTTAAATTCTTTTACCATCTGGTCAGGGCGTACGATCAAGTGGCCTTCTGAAATGGTAAACTGCCGTACACGCGTCAAGCCGTGCATTTCACCGGAGTCTTCGTTGCGGAAAAGCGTGGAAGTCTCTCCGTAGCGCAGGGGAAGGTCACGGTAGCTATGCTGTTCTGCTTTGTATACATAGTACTGGAATGGACAGGTCATTGGACGCAGGGCATATACTTCTTTGTCCTTCTCTTCATCTCCAAGAACAAACATACCATCTTTGTAATGATCCCAATGACCGGAAATCTTGTACAGATCGCTTTTTGCCATCAATGGAGTTTTTGTTCTGATATAACCGCGCTTTGCTTCCTCGTCTTCAATCCAGCGCTGCATCTCCTGAATCATAATAACGCCATTTGGCATGATCAAAGGAAGTCCCTGACCAATCACATCTACAGTTGTAAAAAGCTTCATTTCACGGCCCAGCTTATTGTGATCTCTTTTTTTAGCCTCTTCCATCTGCTCCAGATGTTCTTTCAGCTCTTCCTTGGAAGCGTAGGCAGTTCCGTAAACACGGGTAAGCATCTGGTTTTTCTCACTTCCTCTCCAATATGCGCCGGAGGAAGAAAGAAGCTTAAATGCTTTAATTCCCTTTGTGCTCATCAGGTGCGGACCTGCACACAGATCTATCCAGTCACCCTGGGAATAGAAAGAAATCTCTGCATCTTCCGGAAGATCCTGTATCAGTTCTACTTTATAAGGCTCATTCTTTTCTTCAAAGAAAGCAATGGCCTCTCCTCTTGATTTTGTAAAGCGTTCAATCTTAGCACCTTTTTTGATGATCTTTTTCATTTCTTTTTCAATTTCGTCCAAAGCTTCCCTTGAAAATGGCGGACACTGGAAATCATAGTAAAAACCTGTATCAATGGATGGACCAATGGCAACCTTCGCATCCGGATACAGTGTCTGTACAGCTTCTGCCAAAACATGGGATGCTGTATGGCGAAGTGCAGCAAGACCTTTTTCGTCTTTTGCAGTAAGAATATTTACCTCACAGTCAGAGTCCACCACTGTGCGAAGGTCTACCACTTCTCCGTTTACTTCCCCTGCGCAGGCAGCCCGCGCAAGTCCTTCGCTAATGTCATATGCAATCTCAATAACTGATCTGGCTTGTACATATTCTTTTTTTGAGCCATCTTTTAATGTGATAATCATGATTTGCTTCCTCCTTATTGGAATTGATTATTTTCTGCTATTCTTTTTCGCCGGGATCCGGAACCAGGATAGTTTTTTATGATAAAAAAAATCCCTTACAATGCACTTCGCACTGTAAGGGACGAGTATTCTTAAGCTCGCGGTTCCACCCTGCTTGCTGATACGTATTCTGAAAGGATCAGCCTCTTCATTTGATGATAACGGAATCACCGGACCGGATTGGGGCCACTCAGAGGTAGTCTTCAACTGTTTCCCGATAAGGCACTTCCAGCATATGTGCCTCTCTCTGGAACGTTCCGCAGTTTACTCGTCTCGTCAACGTGTTGTTTTTTCTATGCTCCCCATTATATATGTCCCAAAGCCGTTTGTCAATGAAAACTAACGTTTTAGCAGAAGTGATCTTACATTCTTTCATTAACGGCCGCAGCAGAATTTATACTTTTTACCGCTTCCGCATGGGCATGGATCATTACGTCCGATTTTTTTTGCTTTTACAACTGTACCGGATTTCTTTTGCTCCAGATACAGTTCTTTTCGTTTCTCCTCAGAAAAAATAGCATCCCACTCCGGAAGCTCATACAGCCAGTCGGCTTTTGCATCAACCATGTTCTTGTACAGGAGTTCTTTGTCAAAGCCAAGGTTTACAACTGTATTTTCATCCATTGTTTCAATAGGGTTCGGAAGCTTCAAACTGTCATTAATGCCATCCAGGAAACCTACCATAGTCAGTACTTCCTGACCATATTTCTCAGCCAGTTCCTTCACAGTCCCCTTCACCACTTCATCCGGATTAGCCAGCAGCTCTTCGTAAATCCCTTTCTCAATATTGAAATAATTAGCCCAGAACTGCTGAAGCTTATTACGGTCAGCCTGCTGGTCGTAAGCAATGGCACGCCACTGTTCTAAGATTGTTTTATCGCTCATTTGTTTATTCCTCTTTTCCAAAAAATTCGTTTCCTTCCGGTCCTTTATGCCAGAAGCCGCAGGAAATAATAACTTCCCGTATTTCTGCATTATTATATCATCTTTTTCATGAAAAAACAAATAAAAAATCCCGGAACCTCATTTTAGGTCGGTTCCGGGATCTTTAAGGGGAGGATATAAGTATTTCTATGCTTATCTTTTGTGATTGTTCTATTGAAGGGGGTTCCAATGAACAATTATAGTATGACCGCAAAAAAGACCTTCTATACATTATGAAATTAAATTTTTTATCATAGAATTAAAATTCGCAAAAAACAGCACCGCCATAAGGCGGCGCTGAAATTCTTATAACTGCGGACCAGCAGAAACCAGAGCTTTTCCGGCTTCGTTGCCTTCGTATTTTGCAAAGTTTTTCACAAATCTCTGTGCAAGATCTTTTGCTTTTTCTTCC
Organism: uncultured Blautia sp.; assembly: GCA_946557785.1. Lineage (GTDB taxonomy): Bacteria > Bacillota > Clostridia > Lachnospirales > Lachnospiraceae > Blautia_A. The sequence continues at coordinate 13,966 of CAMNTH010000029.1, read as the reverse complement.
CATTCAGAAGCATCCGCATAGGTGTCGCGGGGATCCAGGATATTGGAATCTACGCCCGGAAGCTCTGTGGGAACTTCAAAATCAAAGTATGGAATCTTCTTAGTAGGTGCATTCAGGATGTCGCCGTTTAAGATTGCATCAATAATGCCACGGGTATCTTTGATAGTGATACGTTTTCCTGTGCCGTTCCATCCGGTATTTACCAGATATGCTTTTGCACCGTTTGCTTCCATTTTCTTAACAAGCTCTTCGCCGTATTTGGTCGGATGCAGTTCCAGGAACGCCTGACCGAAACATGCGGAGAAAGTAGGTGTAGGCTCTGTGATACCGCGCTCTGTACCAGCAAGCTTAGCAGTAAATCCGGACAGGAAGTAGTACTGTGTCTGCTCCGGAGTAAGGATGGACACTGGAGGAAGTACGCCGAATGCGTCTGCTGACAGGAAGATCACATTCTTTGCAGCAGGAGCAGCAGAAACCGGACGTACAATATTCTGAATATGGTCGATCGGATAAGATACACGTGTATTCTCTGTCACGCTCTTATCATTAAAGTCAATCTTGCCTTCTGCATCCAATGTAACGTTCTCAAGAAGAGCGTTGCGTTTGATCGCATTATAGATATCAGGCTCAGAATCCTTATCCAGGTTGATAACCTTCGCATAGCAGCCGCCTTCGAAGTTAAATACTCCGTTGTCATCCCAGCCATGCTCGTCATCACCGATCAAAAGACGTTTCGGGTCTGTAGACAAAGTAGTCTTGCCTGTTCCGGATAATCCGAAGAAGATTGCGGTATTTTCTCCGTTCATATCTGTGTTTGCAGAGCAGTGCATAGAAGCGATGCCCTTCAGCGGCAGATAGTAGTTCATCATGGAGAACATACCTTTCTTCATTTCTCCGCCGTACCAGGTATTGATAATAACCTGCTCGCGGCTTGAAATATTAAATACAACTGCGGTCTCAGAATTCAGACCCAGTTCTTTGTAGTTCTCAACTTTTGCCTTGGATGCATTGTAAACAACGAAGTCCGGCTCAAAGCTCTCAAGCTCTTCATCTGTAGGCTGGATGAACATATTCTTTACAAAATGAGCCTGCCATGCAACTTCCATAATGAAGCGGATAGCCATACGGGTATCATGGTTTGCACCGCAGAAAGCATCTACAATATAAAGCTTCTTATTAGAAAGCTCTTTCAGCGCAATTTCCTTTACTGCGTCCCAGCACTCCTGTGATGCCGGATGGTTGTCGTTCTTATACTCATCAGAAGTCCACCATACAGTATCCTTTGAATTTTCATCCATAACGATGAATTTATCTTTGGGTGAACGGCCTGTGTATACACCAGTCATTACATTCACTGCGCCCAGTTCGCTTACCTGTCCTTTTTCATATCCTTCCAGACCCGGCTTTGTTTCTTCTTCAAATAACATTTCAAAAGAAGGATTGTGTACGATTTCAGTAGTGCCGGTAATACCATACTTGCTTAAATTGATCTCTGCCATCTTTTAACCTCTTTTCTTCAATAGTATCTCTGTTGCAAAATGAATCCAAAAATCTAGTCTATTATCGCATCTTTGGCTGAAAATGTCAAGAGTTTCACAAACAAATTGTATCCGAATTTATACAATCTCTAGGAGATTCCGTTAAGCTTTTGATACAGATCTTTCGCATAACTGTCCGTCATTCCGCTGATAAAATCTGTTACAAGCAAAAGCCTTAAATATAACCTTTCCTCCCAGGATACCGCATGTTCTGCATAAAGGTGATAAATCTGGCGATAATTCTCGGAAATAAGCGCTACCATCTTTTTCTCCATCATGGGAAGAAATTCCTCTGTATCATAGTTCAGAACTGCAGGTACAAAACGATCAAGGAGAAAATTCAGGATCGTACCTGCCGATACCTCCATCTGCAGAATGGGCCTTGATGTAAAAGCATAGCGGTAAGCAACATCTCCAAGTGCTTCCATCACCCACTGCGCATCTGTTTGATAAAATAGATCATGGTCATAGGTGCCTTCCATAATATCCTGATAATTGGAGGTAAATCCGGCTGTAGCACAGAAAATCAAAGAGCTCTGGAGACGTACCAGAAAATTCTGTACTGTATACAGCTGGGGATTTTCTACCTTTCGGGCTATGGCATTGTCAAACTGGTGCTCCATCATAGCCGCAGGATCAATGCCCAAATGACCTTTCCTGTTTTTCTCTCCTGCAAGCAGAAGTTCCTCCTTTAATTTTTCATAGGAGATACAGCCTTTTTTAAATGCATCCTCTATATCCGCAGTTTTATAGGCAATATCATCTGCCGCCTCCAAAATGAATGTCAAAGGATGGCGCATACCTTCCGTTCCTGTTTCCCGGGCAATTTTCTCGTAAAGGGATTGTTCTGCATAAAAATACCCCATCTTCTTTTCCCGGATTTTTCCGCTCTTTGACCTGATACAGTCAGATGACACCGGATACTTGATTATAGTATTCAAAAGAGCAAAGGTCAGATTCATTCCATGCTCATTCACCAAAAAATGAAGCTTACTCACCTGGCGCAGTGCCTGGGCATTTCCCTCAAAGTGATAGAAATCCTGAAGCATCTGGCTTTTGAGGATCTTTGTAATCGGCTTTCCTTTAAACTTCAGACCGCCCATATTCCTGCCGAACCAGTCACGGATCGCCTCCTCCCCAAAATGTCCGAAGGGAGGATTGCCAATGTCATGGATCAGGCCTGCACATTGAAGGATATCGCAGATATCAGACCTGGTCTGCATGGTAAAGGATTCATCAATCTTATTTTCCAGTAAATACTGGGAAATGTTATGGCCCAGGGACTTAGCAAAGGAGGATACCTCCAGAGAATGGGTCAGCCTCGTTCTTATAAAATCACTTTTATCCAGTGCAAATACCTGGGTTTTGTCCTGGAGCCTTCGAAAGGAAGAACTTCCTATGATCCGGTGATAGTCTTTTTCAAATTCGCTGCGCAGATCGCCCTGTTTTTTCACATAAGCTTTGCCGTAAAATCCTTCTCTTTTTGGGGAAAGGAGCCGATTCCACTCCATGATCATCACCTGACCCCAAGAAATTCTTTTACTGCTGCAGGCATGTCAGGCGCGTCCACTACCTTATCATGAAGTACGGGAGCTGTACGGATTTCCTCCACAGCCTTCGGCACCTTTACACCGGAAAGCGCACTCAAGGCATCTGCCAGGGCAAAATCCTCCAATCCCTCATATCTGTCAGAAATGGCATCCACAACACTTCTTGGGAATTTGTAGGGGCTTGCGGTTGAGGCGATCACCGTAACCGTATGATCCTCCGTATCACGCAGATATTTCTGGTAAACTCCTGCCGCCACAGCCGTGTGGGTATCAATCACATAGTTACTTCCATAATATGTAGCGCTGATGGCTTCTCTTGTCTCTCCCTCACTGCAGAAGTTTCCATAGAAATCAGAAAGCTGCGCCTTCATCTCCTCTGTGATAGTGTATTCTCCGCCCTTGTTCAATGCCTGCATCAGTCCTTCACACGTTTCTGCCTGATTTCCTGCTATGCGATAGATTAAACGTTCCAGATTGCTGGAGATCAAAATATCCATAGAGGGGGAAGTAGTCAGGATAAATTCTCTATTTCTGTCGTAGGTTCCTGTTCTGAAAAAATCATAAAGAACCTTATTTTCATTAGAGGCACAGATTAATTTATGAATGGGAAGCCCCATCTGTTTTGCATAGTAAGCAGCCAAAATGTTTCCGAAATTTCCGGTTGGAACAGTTACGTTTATTTTTTCCCCTGCTTCAATCTTTCCTTCTCTGACCAGGGATGCATATGCATAGACATAATAAACCACCTGAGGAACCAAACGTCCGATATTAATGGAATTGGCAGAGGAAAACTGATACCCTGCATCATTCAGCTCTCCGGCAAGCTCCTTATCGTTGAACATTTTCTTAACTGCACTTTGAGCATCATCAAAATTTCCGGTAATGCCAATGACACAGGTATTTGCTCCTTTCTGGGTAACCATCTGCTTTTCCTGAATGGGGCTTACTCCGTGTTTCGGATAAAATACCACGATCCTGGTTCCGGGCACATCTGCAAAACCTGCAAGAGCGGCCTTTCCGGTATCTCCTGAGGTTGCTGTAAGAATAACTATCTCATTCTTAACCTGGTTCTTCCTTGCTGCCGTAGTCATTAAATGAGGAAGAATGGACAGTGCCATATCTTTAAATGCAATCGTTGCGCCATGGAACAGTTCCAGAAAATAAACGCCATTGGCCTCATGAAGAGGTGCAATCAGATCCGTATCAAATTTTGTATCATATGCATTGCTTATACAGTTTTTCAATTCATCCTCTGTAAAGTCCGTAAGAAAACGGCTCATTACTTCATAGGCGGTTTCCTGATAACTCATCCGGGCCAATTTTTCCATAGGTACATCCAGCTTCGGTATATACTCCGGTACAAACAGGCCTCCATCATCTGAAAGTCCCTTTAAGATGGCCATAGAAGCAGTCACGGTTTCTCCTTTTCCTCTGGTGCTTTTATATAATACCTGCATTATCTCTCCTGCCTTTCTTCGTCATTTATTGTTTTTATAAAATTCTTTTTTGAAACGCTCCCATTATATCATGAACTTTAGCAAAATACCATATGAAAATCTTCATATATTTCATATAAACGAAGCGCTGCTTTGAAGGAGCCAAAAAGGCTGTGCCGGGAACTCCCTGCACAGCCTTTTTACCCCTTATTTATGAAAATGCCTTTCCTGCATATCACTTTTTTATCATTTGAACGATTTCCTCACCGGACTTCTCTTTCTCATTTTCTTTGCCGGAATTCCCTTCAGATCCTTCCTCCGGGTATGTATAAAACTCATGGACACCATGCTTGAACAAACGTTTCAGCTCTTTCTCAAACCAGGTAATGCTGTCCTTCTCCGCAGCATTCTTCTGGATAAAGAACAATGCCCCTTCTGAATAATCCGATCCCTCCAAAGCTGCCTTCACAGCTTCTCTTGTCAGGTCAGACACGGTTACCTCATAAATCCTTCCGTCATAAACAGGAGAAAACTGTGGAACACCGCTTTCGTATTCAAAGATCACATCCGTAATATTGTTCGGAAACTCTTCATGCTTCACACGGTTCATGATGACATTTGCCACCATAATACGTCCTTTCAGATCTTCACTGCCCGCCTCCGCTTCTACGATCTTCAAAAGATTCTCATAGTCATTGTCTGTCATCATTCTGGCACTGGAAGCCAGGGAAATGGCTGCAGAATCCAGATAATCCACTCTTGACGCCATAGAATCCCTTACATTCAGCTCCGTTGCTCTCTCTGTCACTGTCTGTACACGCTGCCCAACCATTACCTGCTCACAAGAAGTACCAATGCGATTGATGGTAGCTCCGGGCAATGGCGCTTCCTGTACTCCCGAAACAACACCTGCAATTCCGGTAGGCAGCTGATATTCATCCCGTCCTGATGAGGCAGCTATCTCCTGCGGTTCTCTTTCAGAAGCTGCGTATACCTGGTCACCATTTCCGCTGATGGCAATTCTGGAGCCAACTGCAATAACAATGGCAAAAACTGCGCAGAAACTCAGCAGCACAAAACTACGGAAATTATCATTTTTCTTTTTTTCATTTTTCTGTAATATTTTCTTTGTTCTCATATGCCTTATTCCCTGCGCTTTTCTTTTTTATTTATTTATTTTGTAACATTTTTGTAATGTATAGGAAAATTATATTTAATAAGCGTGCATATGTCAAGGGATTTTTTTACATTTTTGTATAATCCTGAGATATTTTTATCCTAAAAAAGAAAAATAATCTGGAGAAGATCTATTTCTCTGTCCTAAAAAACAGCAAAAAGACACATAAAATACATACTTTTCTCCCTAAAAGAGCGCTTCTGCCCCATCCTATGGCAAAATCTTCTGTATCCTATGTATCCCCTTAAATAATTCTCCCCAAATTTCTATGAATTCCATTATTTTCTATGTTGTTTCAGCTCTATTTGTATTATAGGCAAGAATCGCACCTGGGTCAAGGAATTTCGTCCGTTGAATTTCTTCTGTTTCTGACATGCTCAGACAGCATTTTATGGCAAGTGCCATATTCTTTCCTTTCCACCGCTCCAATTTGCTGCCGTAAGGCAGCAGAAAGCCTCATTCAATCCGAACGCTGCTGCCTGCCTGCTCCCGGCATTTCTGCTTTGTTACAATCACCTTTCTTTCAATCCGCTCTTTCAGTTCACCCACATGGGAGATGATGCCAACCATGCGCTTCCCCTCTGACAGGCCGGATAAGGCTCTCATAGCTTGATCCAGCGCCTCCTCATCCAAAGAGCCGAAGCCTTCATCTACAAACATAGAATCCAGACGGATACCTCCTGCACTCTCCTGAATCTCATCAGATAACCCAAGGGCCAGGGATAAGGATGCCTGGAAGGACTCCCCGCCTGACAGTGTTTTTACACTTCTCTCCGTCCCATTGTAATGATCAATAACATTCAGTTCCAAACCGGCCTTTTCTCTTTTGTTCTCTCCGTCCTCCTGCCGTTTCAGCTCGTACTGTCCGCTGCTCATGGTCATAAGGCGGAGATTCGCCCGTCTTAAGATTCTATCCATGTATGCCATTTGTACATAAGTCTCCAGCTCGATCTTACGCTTGCCCCCCAGGGATCCATTGGCCGTGTCTGCCAGAGATTTTACCCATATATATTCCTGCTCCACCTCAGACATGTTTTCCTGTCTGCCCCTGACAGCCTGGTAAATCCTACGGTTGTTTTCAATTGCAGAAAACTTCCCTGTTCTCTTTTCTGTAAGGAAATTCTTCTTCTCCAGGCACCGTTCCTTTCTTTCTTGGATAGCCTCTTCCTTCAGGTCCTCCTGGTCCTGGATCTGTTTTTGCAGGGCGTCTGCTGCTGCACGAAGCCTTGTTTCTTTTGTTTCTGCCTCCTGATATGCGGTTTCTGCCATCTTTAATTCTCTATCCAGACGTTCCTTTTCTTTAATAAATCCGGCGATTCCCTCCTCCAATTCTTCTCTGGTCTGATGACCAAGGGACTGCATCAGCTGTTCCAAAGTCTCTTTTCGTTTTTCCTGCTCTGCTTCATGAGAAGCAAGGGAAATCTCCATTTTCTGGATATCCTCCCCTAATGCCAAAGATCTGGCTTCCCTTTCTGGAATCCTCTCCTCCAATTCCTTTCTCCTTCTGCACCTTTTTTGGTTTTCCCGGATCTTATCCATTACTTTCTCCAGTTGTTTCTCCCAGGCCTCCCTTGCTTCATGAAGATCCTGTATTTTTGCTTCACTCTGCTTATTTGCACCCTGCGTCCCGGATAGCCCTAATGCCTTATTAACCTGTACCCAGACAGATCCCAGCTTTTCTTTGGCTGAAATGGTTTTCTGCTCCTTTTTTCGTATTTCCTGCTGAATCTCCCCCAATGCAAGCTGACCTCGTTTCACATAATCAGCCACTTCTTTTTCCCTGGCTTTCTCTTTTTCTGCTTTTTCGCAACTGGCAGACAGTTCCTGTGCTTCTGCCCGTATCTTTCTTTTCACTTCTTCTGCCCGCACTTTTACAGCATCCCATTCGCTGCAGCCAAACAGCTCCTTCCCCTTTTTTAGTATCTCTGTCTGCAAATGAAGTATCTGCCTGTTTTGGGCACTGGCACCGGCACTTTTCTTTTCCGTCTCTGCCTCCGCAGCAGCTACCTTTTTCTTCCGCATCTCCAGTTCTTTCTTTTCAGGCACATGCCCTGCAAGCTTTGCAGGAAGTGGATGGGTAAGGGAACCGCACACAGGACATGGTTTTCCCGGTTCCAGGGTTCGCGCCAGCATTCCTGCCTGGGCATCCAAAAAACGCTGCTCCAGAAGCTGATATTCCAAGCGCAGATGATCCCGGAGCTTTACAGCCTCCGTGTATTCCTTCTGGAGCCTTTGAAGATCTGTATTTTCCTCCAAAAGCCTCCTATAGAGTCCTCCCAGATCACTTAAATCTTTCCAGGCCGCCTTAAGCTTATCCTTGTGCTGCTCCAATCTAGCCAGACGGAGTTCCACGTCTTTTAGCATTTCCCATTCTGCCAGATGCTTTTGGTATTCCTCATTTATTTCCAAAGCGCACAGATTCAGATCCTGCAGTTTTCTTTCCGCAGTTTCATATACTTCTTCTGCGGTCTTCCATTGATTTTCCAGAGTATTAAGCTCCTGTATCCTACCCTCCAGTCTTTCCCTATCATATGCAAGACGTTCTTTTTCCTCCCCTGAGTTCATAAGAGACAAAAGTTCTGCCCTGTCTGCCGCAAGCTGCAATTTCTGCAGCGCCTTTTCTTCCTCTATCCCTGCCTTCTTTTTTAAAAGAATATTAATACTTTTTTCTTTATCCTCAATTGCTTTCTGGTATTCTTCTAAAGTTCTGTGTTTTTCAAGCTTATCCTGAAAAACGCCAGCCCTTTGTTCCAGTTCCTCTATTTTAAGTGCAGCCTTCCCGGCATCCTGCAATGCCTTTTTCTTCTCTTCCAGCTCAGGAAACAGGTTCTCCAGATCCAGCCTGCATTTTTTCAATTCCTCCAAAAGTCTTGCATTCTGCCTTGCTTTTCCCAGAAGCTGGTCTGCCTTTTGAATCTCCTGCTCCATTCCCTGAATCTCCTGGTCTAAAGCTTCCTTTTCGCACTGCTCCTGTTCCAAAAGACTGCTCAGAATCTCCAGCCCCCGTACTACATTTCCCTCAAACTTTTCTTTTTTCAGGCGGTTAAGCTCCGGCCAAAAATCAGAATCCTGTTCACACATCACACCGCTTAAATATTGGCTGACACTTCTTCGAAGCTCGTCGTAGGATTTCCAGCATCTTTTCTCCCCGTCCCTCAGGCGCACTTGAAGTTCCTGATATAATCCCGTATGGAAAATCTGGCGGAAAATTTCGCTTCTCGCAGCAGTCCCAGCCAAAAGAAGCTTCTGAAAATCCCCCTGGGCAATCATGGCGATCTGGGTAAACTGCCTGTAGTCCAGTCCTATCAGCTCCGTTACAGCCCTAGTTACTTCTCGTGATTTTGTCACAGGCTGACGATCATCCGAATAAAAAAGTACCGCATCCCCCTTTTGCGTGGTAAATCCCGTTCCCTTTTCTTTTGGACGCAGATATTCCGGATTGCGGATTACATGGTAACATTTTTCCTGGTAAACAAAATACAGTTCCACATAGGTAGGCGTTTTCGGCTTTGCGTATTTGCTGCGAAGCATTCCCGCCTCCCGTACTTCTCCGCTGGCCTCTCCGTAAAGGGCAAAGGTAATGGCGTCAAAAATCGTTGTCTTTCCTGCGCCTGTATCTCCTGTGATCAGGAACAGGCCGTGACTTCCCAGCTTTTCAAAATCTATTTCCGTTACCCCTGCATAGGGGCCAAATGCACTGATGATCAGTCTTTGCGGTCTCATCTTCTATTCTCTCCCAAAATCTTTTTCCTGAATTTTCTGAATTAGGTCTTTTACGAAAAGTTTCTGCTGTTCGCTCATTGGCTGATTATTTTGTATTTCAAAAAAACCCTCAAACAATTCCAATTCTGATTTTTGCTCCACAGAGTTTGCAGCTTCTACACACCGATTTTCCCGGGTTCTCTGGTTATCATACTCAAGGCGCATCAAATTCGGATAAATAATCCGCAGCTTCCAAAATCCATCCGGAATATCTTCTTCATCCGTCAGAGTAATCTGTATATAATCTTCTGTATTGGTTCCTTCATAGAAAGATTTCCTGGTAACATCCAGGTAAGTTCCTTTCACCCTTCGCATATCCCGAAGAGGCTTTAACGGAATTTTAGACACCTCTGTATTTCCCTTTTCTTTTAATTCCACAATCGTCACTGATTTTTGCTGCTCTGCTTCAGAAAAGGAATATTTCAGCGGCGACCCGCAGTAGCGTACTGTCTCCCGCCCCACTTTCTGCGGACTGTGAAGATGTCCAAGAGCCACATAGTCAAATATGTTAAAAGCAGTCACATCCACCTGGTCAAGTCCCCCTACCAGAAGCTCCTCTGATTCACAGCACCTTGCCCCTGTTACAAATTGATGGGCAAGCAGGATACTGCGTGCCCCTGGCTGAACATCCATGGCAGATACCGCACTTGTTACTGCATCCTGATAGCTGCTGATTTCCATACCCTGGAAAGCATGGCGCACAGCTGCCGGCTTTAGGAAGGGCAGAAGATAAACGAATACTTCCCCATATTCGTCACGGAAGATTACTTTATCTGTTTTTCCATCATATATTTTGGAAATATGTACGCCTCTGTTCTCCATTAAGTGCGCACCAAAGGATAATCTTTCTGCAGAATCATGGTTCCCGCTGATTACCAGCACCGGAACCCTTCTGTCTGCCAGGCTGGTAAGAAAACGGTCAAATACCTGCACAGCTTCCACACTGGGGATGGGCTTATCATAAATATCGCCTGCCAAAAATACGGCATCCACACATTCCCTGTCCAGAATAGATAAAATCTGAGCTAATATATATTTCTGATCTTCGATCATGGAAAATTCATTCACTCTTTTTCCAATATGAAGGTCTGATAAATGCATGAATCTCATAATTTTCCCTCTTTTCCACGGTATTCATTGCTTTTTTCAATCTTTCATATAACAGTATATCCCATTAGCCCTAATTTTCAAAGAAATTTAATTGTCAAAAAAGATTGATTTTTCTCCGGGAATGCCTTATGCTACCAACAGAAACTTACTACTAATAAAGAAGGAAATTTCCCATGTTTACTTTAATTTTCAATCAGCTTCTTAAAATGCTTTTTATCCTTCTGCTCTCCGTTTTCTGCTTCCGCATTGGCATGGTCAGTCAGGAGGGCAACAAGAATATTTCTAATTTGCTTTTGATGGTTGTAAATCCATGCCTGGTCATCACCGTTTATCAGACCGATTATGATATTCGTCTGGTAAAAGGGCTGCTGATTTCCTTTGTGGCTGCATTTGCTGCTCATGTTGTGGGAATTCTTATTGCCAGATTTCTAATCCCTCAAAAAAATAATGAGAACTTTGCCATTGACAGGTTCGGCGCCGTTTATTCCAACTGCGGATTTATTGGCATCCCTCTCATCAACAGTGTACTTGGCAGTGAAGGCGTGTTCTATCTTTCTGCCTATATCGCTGTGTTTAATATCCTGTCATGGACCCATGGACTTGGTCTCCTGGAGGGCGGCTTCAGTTTGAAGAGGCTGAAAGAAGGACTGCGTTCTCCCATGCTCCTTGCCACTTTTGCCGCTGTTCTTCTTTTTTTCGCACGGATACAGATTCCTGGGGTACTTTTGGATACCATGAATTATATTGCGGATATGAATACGCCTATGGCCATGATGGTAGCAGGCTTTTCCATTGCCCAAGCGGATATCCAAAAGCTGCTTACAGACCTTCGGATTTACCGTGTCAGCCTAATCAAACTTTTTGTATTCCCTCTGGCAGTCCTTTTGCTTCTATGGGCATGTTCCATAGACCATACGGTTGCCTATACCATATTGATCGCAGCCGCCTGCCCTACAGCGACTACCCTGACAATGATGGCCATACGTTTTCATTGTGACTATACTTATGCTTCCAAAATTTTTTCCTTTACCACTGTACTTTCTATGATTACCATTCCGGCTGTCATATTTCTGTCTTCCTTTTTGCTTTAAAGAAGACTGATCCCGAAGGATAAAAAAATCCAGAGCTGTTATCTTAACATAACACTCTGGATTTTTCTATTTATCAGCGGTTATTGATTGCCGTTACAAGTGCATCAATAGAGGCACGTATAATGTCCGCATCTACGCCGGCTCCCCAGGAAAGGCTTCCGTCCGGTTTGCGGATTCCAACATATGCGATAGCCTTGGAACTGGAGCTCTGCTCTAGTGCATGCTCCTGATAGGTTACCAGATCATATTTCAGTTCGTATGCCTTCTTCAGCGCATTGCTTACTGCATTAAGGCGTCCGTTTCCGGTTGCTTCCGTAATAATTGTCTTTCCGCGGAATGTAGATGTTACCTGTGTAGTAATTCCATCTCCCTGCTGGAAATGGACTTCATTAATACTATATGGCTCCACCACATTTTCGAAGGTTTTCTTAAACAGCCCAAAGATTTCTTCAGGCAGAAGCTCTTTATGCAAATGATCAGAAACTGCCTTGGCTGTGTATCCCATAGCCTCGCGCATTTTTGCCGGAAGATTCAGTCCGTACTTTGTTTCCAGAATATAACCTACGCCGCCTTTTCCGGACTGACTGTTAATACGGATTACATCTGCGTCATAGTTGCGTCCCACGTCAGTGGGGTCAATGGGAAGATAAGGAACTGTCCAGTGATTGGGATCTTTTTCTTCAATCCAATGCATGCCTTTGGCAATGGCATCCTGGTGAGAGCCGGAAAATGCAGCAAATACCAGAGCACCGCTGTACGGACTTCTTTCGTCTACCTGCATACCTGTACATTTTTCATATACATCACAAATATGGGGCATATCAGAAAAATCAAGTTTCGGGTCAACCCCCTGGGAATACATGTTCATACCAAGGGTAATAATATCTACATTGCCTGTACGTTCGCCGTTTCCGAATAAAGTTCCCTCTATACGATCCGCACCTGCCAGAAGTCCCATCTCAGAATCTGCCACACCGCAGCCTCTGTCATTATGAGGATGCAGGGAAACGATTACATTTTCCCGGTATTTCATATTCTCACACATGTATTCAATCTGACTCGCATAAACATGGGGCATGGAATGCTGAACCGTTACAGGAAGGTTTATGATACATTTGTTATCCGGTGTTGGCTGCCATACATCCAATACTGCATCGCATACTTCCAGTGCATACCCCGGCTCTGTTCCTGTGAAACTCTCCGGACTGTATTCAAACTGGAAATTGCCTTCCGTCTCTGCTGCCAGCTTTTTCAAAAGGGCCGCACCTTCTACTGCGATACGAAGGATTTCTTCTTTTGATTTTTTAAATACCTGCTCACGCTGAGCTACAGAAGTGGAATTGTATACATGTATGATTGCTTTTGGAGCACCCTTTACCGCCTCAAAGGTTTTGCGGATAATATGTTCTCTTGCCTGTGTCAGCACCTGAATGGTCACATCCTCCGGAATAAGGTTCTGCTCAATTAAAGTACGAAGGAAAGTATATTCTGTTTCAGATGCTGCCGGAAAACCCACTTCGATTTCTTTAAATCCGATTTTTACCAAAAGTTTAAAAAATTCAATCTTTTGTTCCAGGCTCATGGGAATTACAAGAGCCTGGTTTCCATCACGAAGATCTACGCTGCACCAAATAGGTGCTTTATCCACGTATTCTTTTTCCGTCCATTTCATGCATCTCTTCGGCGGCATATAATACTGTCTCTGATACTTACTTGCATTCATCATAGTTCTTTTCCTCCATTTTCATAACTTGCTGCTTTTTATATCATGATACCAGGGTCTAAAGTTCTAAACCCACATGAGCTTGCTCATAGTTGAGGCCTTTTGCCCAACATCATAGGAAATCGCAAAGTAATTTCTTATGATAAAAAAAAATCCTTCGTCCTGCACGATCAATGCAAGAGACGAAAGACTATTCATGTCCTACGCGGTACCACTCTTCTTTATGAACAAGTTCATACGCTTATGGGATACGGAATACCGATTCCAGCATTCTTATATCCTCTCCATGTAACGGTGGATACCGTCTGCGCCTACTCTCTCCCATTCTTCAGGATTTCGGGCAGAAGCTCAAAGGCGAGTTCCACATTTTCCTTCCACTGCTTCTCACCAGCCAGCAGTTCTCTGTGCTCCAGTCCCTGTGTACTATTCCTCATCACAGCATTTATCTTATATACACCTGCAGATAACCAAAGGTAACTAAAAGCCTAAATACTATTCTATCATAGCCTCTGATTATAAAGGATAAATCGGGGCAACAGGATTTGAACCTGCGACCTCACGGCCCCCAGCCGTGCGCGC
>CAMNTH010000028.1 GCA_946557785.1 uncultured Blautia sp. | reverse complement strand
ATCACCCTGGAATTTGAAGATTTTTATTTTGTAACAGTTTATACGCCAAATTCCCAGAGGGAGCTTGCCAGACTTTCCTATAGAATGGAATGGGAGAGGGATTTTCTGCAGTATCTTCTTAGTCTTCAGGAGAAGAAGCCGGTGATCTGCTGCGGAGATCTGAATGTGGCTCATCAGGAAATTGATCTTAAGAATCCGAAAACCAACCGAAAGAATGCGGGATTTACAGATGAAGAGCGGGGCTGCTTTACGAAGGTTCTGGAAAGTGGTTTTGTGGATACCTTCCGCTATTTTTATCCTGACCTGGAAGGCGCTTATTCCTGGTGGTCCTATCAGTTCCACGCCAGAGAAAAAAATGTCGGATGGCGGATTGATTATTTTATCGTATCGGAAGTGCTGAAAGAACGTCTGGAAAGCGCTGCAATTCATGGAGAAATTATGGGATCGGATCATTGTCCTATTGAACTGCAGTTAAAATAATGGAGGGTACTTTATGGAAGAACAGAAAAGGATCCATGCCCGGCAGGGGTACCCATTGGTACTTGGGGCAAATAGGATAGCCGATGGATACAACTTTGCTTTGGAAATACCCAGGGAGAAGACGGCTTCTCTTTTACTATACCGTAAAAAGTCACAAGAGCCTTCCATGGAGATTCCTTTTGAAAAGGGTTTGGATACAGGCAGTATCAGGACTCTGTTTCTGAAAGGATTCCATGGGAAGGACTATGAATATAATTTTTCAGTAGATGGCAGGATCGTGCAGGATCCTTATGCATACCGTATCCTGGGAAGGGAACGATTCGGTATGCCTATCAGCAAAGAAGACATTCATAAGGTACGCTGCGGTTTCCTTTCTGAAAAGCCTTATGACTGGGAAGGGGATGTGAACCCGGGAATTGCATATGAGGATATGATCTTATATAAGCTTCATGTAAGGGGCTACACGAAACAGGCAAAGCTTTCCCCTGGAAAACGGGGAACCTTTTTGGGGCTTTCAGAGCAGATTCCTTATTTGCAGGAACTGGGGATCAATGCGGTGGAGCTGATGCCCTCTTACGAGTTTCAGGAAGTTCCCCGGGCAGGAGAGAACAGTGGGATGATTTCCAGGAAAATGGATGATAAGCTGAATTTTTGGGGATATCTGCCGGGCTTTTATTTTGCGCCGAAACAATCCTATTGTGCGGCAAAGGATCCTGAGCGGGAATTCCGTGACCTTGTAAAGGCATTTCACAAAGCAGGAATCGAATGCGTGATGGAGTTTTATTTTCCAAAGGAATCGAATCCTTTTGCGGTACTTCGGGCTTTGCAGTTCTGGAGACTGCATTATCATGTGGATGGGTTTCACCTTCTGGGTGAGGGCATTCCGGTAAACCTCCTTTTAAGGGATGGGATCCTGTCTGAAACGAAGCTGATGCTTGGGAATGTTCCGGCATGGGAAATTCCCAAGGAGAATTTATCTTCCGGAAGATATCTTGCGGAATATAATCAGGGATTTCTCCAGGATATGAGGCGATTTTTAAAAAGTGATGAAGGAATGCTGCAGGCTGCTGCCGGCAGGGTCAGAGAAAACTTTAATACCCATGGGGTAGTTCACTATATGTCCTGCCAGGATGGTTTTACCCTGGCAGATACCGTGTCCTATAATTATAAACACAATGAGGATAATGGGGAAAACAATCAGGATGGAAGCAGCTATAACTATTCCTGGAACTGTGGTGTGGAAGGGCCAACCCGCAGGAATGCAGTCCGCCAGAGCAGGGAGCGGCAGATGCGGAATGCTTTTTTGATGCTTCTTTTGAGCCAGGGAGTGCCCATGATTTATGGGGGCGACGAAATCGCTAATTCCCAGGGAGGAAACAATAACGCATACTGTCAGGATAATCCCATTGGATGGATTGACTGGAAGGGTCTTAGGAAGCAGGAAAAGCTTCTTAAGTTTGTAAAGGAAGCCATTGCGTTTCGGAAGGCACATCCCATTCTTCACCAGAAAAAGGAGCTGAAAGGCGTAGATTATCTTGCCAAAGGCTTTCCTGATATTTCGCTGCATCAGGAGCGGGCCTGGTACTGCAGTTATGAAAATACTTCCCGGCTTTTGGGCGTGATGTATTGCGGCGCTTATGGGAAAAAGGCAGACGGGACAGAGGATGACCATATTTATATAGCGTATAACTTTCACTGGGAAAACCGGCAGATCGCACTTCCAAATCTGCCCTCTGGAAGTGTCTGGAAAAAGGTTGCGGATACCTATGACACGTCCGTTGGTTTTCAGGAATCAGAAGAAAGCTACCAGAAACATATAGAAATAAAGCCCCGCACCATTGTGGTGCTTTTGGGCACGCGGGAGGCATAGTAATGAAAGCATGGCAGCATTTTCGTACCATTACTTCACATAAGCTGCTGGTTATGCAGTACTGCTTTCGGATTGGATTATATAAACAGGGAATGCTTCATGATCTGTCAAAGTATTCTCCTACAGAATTCCTGGCAGGATGCAGATATTATCAGGGAAACCGGAGCCCACACAATGCGGAGCGTGAGGAAAAGGGCGTATCCAGGGCCTGGCTTCACCACAAAGGCCGCAACCGCCATCATTTTGAATATTGGGTAGACTATTCCCTGGACAAAGAGCATGTGATCATGGGCGCCAGGATGCCTAAGAAATATGTTGCAGAGATGATCATGGACAGGATCAGTGCTTCCCGTATCTATCTGGGGGATTCATATACAAACAAAAAACCCCTGGAATACTTTTTGACCAGCAAGAAAAGGCTGTGGTTCATTCATCCGGAGACAAAACGGGATCTGGAGGCTTTGCTTCGGATCCTGGCAGATCACGGAGAAAAGAAAACGCTTCATTATATCAAGCATGTTTATTTAAAAGAATCATAAGGACAATAAACAGAAAGAGGGTGTCATTTTTGAAAAAGTATGATTATCTGATCGTAGGTGCCGGATTGTTTGGCGCTGTTTTTGCACACGAGGCTGTAAAGCATAATAAAACCTGTCTTGTGATTGATAAGCGGGACCATATCGGAGGAAATATTTATACAGAGGAGGTGGAGGGCATTCAGGTACACCGCTACGGTGCCCATATTTTCCATACTTCCAATAAAAAGGTATGGGATTATGTAAATGAACTTGCAGAGTTTAACCATTATGTAAATTCCCCCATTGCTGTTTATAAGGATGAGCTTTATAATCTGCCTTTTAATATGAATACCTTCCACCAGCTTTGGGGGGTGCGCACTCCTGCAGAGGCGCAGGCAAAAATACGGGAGCAGATCACCAGGATGCACATTACCCATCCAAGGAATCTGGAAGAACAGGCCCTGGCGCTTGTGGGACAGGATGTTTACGAAAAACTGATCGAAGGGTATACCAGAAAACAGTGGGGAAGAGAATGCAAGGAACTGCCTTCCTTTATTATCAAACGTCTTCCTCTTCGATATACTTATGATAATAACTATTTTAAAGATCCTTACCAGGGAATTCCAAAGGGCGGTTATACCCGCATGGTGAAGAAGCTTCTGGAGGGTGTGCAGGTGGTTTTGAATACGGATTTTCTTGCAAACCGTGAGGAGCTGGCGGCTAAAGCAGATAAGATCCTGTTTACGGGAATGATTGATGCTTATTACGACTTCTGTTATGGAGAACTGGAATACCGTTCCCTGCGCTTTGATACAGAGGTTCTGGATATGGAAAATTATCAGGGAAATGCAGTAGTGAACTATACGGATTACGATGTTCCCTATACAAGGGTGATCGAGCATAAGCATTTTGAGTTCGGCACTCAGCCCAAGACCGTTGTTACAAGAGAATATTCAGCAGAATGGAAGCCCGGCGTAGAGCCTTACTATCCCATCAATGATCCTAAAAATGATGAGCTGTTTGCAAAATATGAACAGCGTGCATTAAAAGAGGAGAATGTGCTCTTTGGCGGACGCCTTGGAATGTACCGCTATATGGATATGGATAAGGTAATTGAGGAGGCCCTGAACCTGGCTGAGACAGAACTGAGCTATGAAGCATAGCAGGAATGACGGAAGGAGAAAAATGGATGGATACACCGGCTGTTGCGGCTTACTATCGTGAGAGTAATCCGCTGAAACGAAAAAAAATCCTGGAAAAAGCCATTGCTTCAGGAGAGGATACTAAGGAGAATGAAATTCGCAGAGAAATCTGGGAAATCAGATACGGCGGTACATCAGAAGTGAGTAAAACAGAGCGTGCAGACGGGTTTATGGCTCTTTGGATGACCCTGGAATTTAACCGTAATGCAGATAAAAAATGGTTTGCCATTAAGCGGGCCAGAAAAGAAATTACGAAACATTTGGAGAATCTTAAGTTTCAGGAGCTATCATCTCAAAGCGAAACCTACAGGGAATTGCTTTACAGAGAATGTGTCCATTTAGTGAGAACCTACATTGAGCTGTGTGAAACGGACAAGAGCTACAATAATCTGCTCTGCGGTCTTATAAGCATGAGCAAGGAACGTTCAAGAGAGAAGCTCCAGGAGGATATTAAAAGCACTGCAATGCGGCTTCCTGCGACGCTTCAGCTGGAGAGTGAGCTTGAGCTGTTTACGAAGGCCGCAAAAGAGGTATATGACGAAAAGTTTGCCTTTGAGGAAGATTTATAACTGATTCCGCCGGAGACACTATGTCCCGGCGGATTCTTCACATGAATGAAAACGGATTTATTTCATTTGACTGGAGTATAGCAGCTGTAATAAAATGGCAGAATAGTAAGGAAGGGCAGCAGCTAAAATAAGCTGCCGGCAATCAGAAACTGGAGGAAAGAATGAGAAAAGAAGCACTGACTGCATACGAAATCATTAAACAGGAAAATTTAACAGACATTCATTCTGCAGGATGGCTTTTGCGCCACAAAAAAACAGGCGCAAGAGTAATGATTATCGAGAATGAAGACGAAAACAAGGTTTTTAATATTGCGTTCCGCACACCGCCGAAAAACAGCACCGGTGTGGCACATATTCTGGAGCACAGCGTACTGTGCGGTTCCAGGGAATTTCCCCTGAAGGATCCTTTTGTGGAGCTGGTAAAAGGCTCCTTAAATACCTTTTTGAATGCAATGACTTATCCGGATAAAACCTGCTATCCTGTGGCAAGCTGCAATGACCAGGATTTTCAGAACCTGATGAATGTATATCTGGATGCAGTATTTTATCCGAATATTTACCAAAGGGAAGAGATTTTCCGTCAGGAGGGATGGAGCTACCATCTGGAAGATCCGGAGGGGCCATTGACCTATAACGGCGTGGTTTATAATGAAATGAAAGGGGCTTTTTCTTCTCCGGACGAAGTGCTGGAGCGAGAGATCATGAATTCCCTGTTTCCTGATACTTCTTATGGATATGAATCAGGAGGAAACCCGGAGAATATTCCTGAGCTTTCCTATGAGGAATTTCTGGATTTCCACAGAAGCTATTACCATCCATCCAACAGCTATATTTATCTGTATGGAAATATGGACATGGCAGAAAAATTGGATTTTATCGACAGGCATTATCTCTCGGCATTTGAAGCACTGACTGTGGACTCTGAAGTAAAGGAGCAAAAAGCCTTTGATTCCTGCAGGGATTTGACCATGGAGTATCCCATTTCCGAAAATGAAAGCCTGAAGGACAATACCTATCTTTCTTATAACAGGGTGGTGGGAAATTCTCTGGATATTACCCTTTGTACTGCCTTTGAAATATTGGACTATGCTCTTTTGAGCGCACCGGGGGCACCTCTTAAAAAGGCGCTTTTAGAAGCCGGGATCGGTAAGGACATTTATGGCTCTTATGATGACGGAATCCGTCAGCCTTATTTTAATATCATTGCCAAAGGCTCCAATATAGAGAAAAAGGATGAATTTTCCTCTGTGATACAAAAGGTTTTAAAGGATATTGTGAAGAATGGCATTGACAAAAAAGCCGTAGAGGCAGGAATTAATTATTTTGAATTCCGCTATAGAGAAGCAGACTTTTCTTCTTATCCCAAGGGGCTGATGTACAGCCTGGATATCTTTGGATGCTGGCTGTATGATGATGAAAAGCCTTTTGCATGTGTTCAGCTTTTGGATGTATTTGCATACCTGAAAAAGGCAGTGGAAGAGGGGTATTTTGAAAAGCTGATCAGCACCTATCTTCTTGAGAATCCTCACGGATCCCTGCTGGCCCTGGTTCCAGTAAAAGGCCTTGCATCCAAAAGAGAAAAGGAACTGGAGGAGAAGCTGGAAGGTTATCTAAGGAGTTTATCAGAGGAAGAACGCAATCTTCTGGTAGAAAAGACCAATGCTTTGGAAGCATATCAGGAAGAGGAAGAAACGCCGGAAGCCCTTGCGTGTATTCCCATGCTGAAACGGGAGGATATTGGAAGAGAGGCAGCCAAATTATACAATCAGGAACTGGATGCGCAGGGCAGCCTGTTTCTTTATCATGACGTATGTACCAATGGAATCGGTTATGTGGACATTCTGTTTGACCTGAAGCATCTGAGTCCTGAAAAGGTTCCTTATCTTGGGCTTCTAAAATCCGTTCTGGGCTATGTGGATACAGAGCATTTTACCTATGGAGGCTTGTTTAATGAGATCAATGCAGGTACCGGAGGAATCCACTGCGGCGTGGAGGTTTTT
Source organism: uncultured Blautia sp. (assembly GCA_946557785.1). Lineage (GTDB taxonomy): Bacteria > Bacillota > Clostridia > Lachnospirales > Lachnospiraceae > Blautia_A. The sequence goes on along the minus strand of CAMNTH010000028.1, from coordinate 27,960 downwards.
GAGCAGGCAGGTTCTGCAGAAGACTTCCGTGCCATGTTTGCAATTCGGGGAAAGGCTCTTTATACAAAACTGGAATTTCTTTTTGATATGGTAAGGGAAATTCTTCTTACCTCTAAAATAGAGGATACGAAACGTCTCTATGAGATCATTGCAGAGGTAAAATCCAGAGCACAGGCCAGCCTGGTAAGCGGCGGTCATTCCACAGCAGTACTTCGGGGCACTTCCTATGGTTCTCCGATGGCTGCATTCCAGGATGAGATGGCAGGTATTGGCTATTACCAGTTCATTGAAAAGCTGGAGAAGGAATTTCACAGCCGTAAGGAAGAATTGATAAAGGAACTGCGCCAGTTATTGATCGAGATTCTTCGTCCGGAAAATCTGATGATCAGCTACAGCGGAGAGCCGGAATCTGTGGAACAGGTGAAGGCATTATCCGTATCTCTGAAGCAGCAGCTTCATACAGGAGACTACAAGGCTTCTGCTGAAAAAATGTGTTGTGAAAAAAAGAATGAAGGCTTTATGACATCCGGGCAGGTACAGTATGTAGCCCAGACAGGAAACTTCCGCAAAAAGGGTTTTGCGTATACAGGAGCACTTGATATTTTGAAGGTTGCCCTAAGCTATGATTATCTGTGGATCAACCTCCGTGTAAAGGGGGGGGCATACGGCTGCATGAGCGGATTTAGAAGAAATGGGGAGAGTTTCTTTGTATCATACAGGGATCCGAATTTAAGGAATACCTTGAAGGTATATCAGGGAGTACCTGAATATATCAGGAACTTCCGGGCGGATGAGCGTGAAATGACCAAATACATCATCGGAACCATCAGCGGCAAGGATGTGCCCAGAACGCCGAAGATGCAGGGAAATCTTTCGAAAACAGCATATTTCTGTGGGATTACGGAAGAAATGCTGCAGAAGGAACGGAATGAGATCCTGGATGCTACAGTTGAGGATATGCGCGCTCTTGCTCCTTTAGTAGAGGCTATTCTTTCAGACGGGGCAGTGTGCACAGTGGGAAGCGAAAAAGAAATCCAAAAGGAAAAAGAGCTGTTCCAGGAGATTAAGCCTTTGATTACCTGCTGACTAATAGGAAAAGACCATTGGGAGAGGATATAATTCATGAATGTAAATTTTAAATCAGGCTTTGCGGCGATCATAGGACGTCCCAATGTGGGAAAGTCTACTCTTATGAATCATCTGATCGGACAGAAAATTGCCATTACCTCCAAAAAGCCTCAGACTACCAGGAACCGTATTCAGACGGTTTATACCTGTGAAGAAGGGCAGATCGTGTTTTTGGATACCCCCGGAATCCATAAGGCGAAAAATAAACTGGGAGAATATATGGTTCAGGTGGCTGAGCGTACCTTAAAAGAGGTGGATATCATCCTTTGGCTTGTGGAGCCAACGACCTTTATTGGAGCAGGGGAAAAGCATATTGCAGAGCAGCTTGGCGGGATCCATGTACCTGTGATCCTTGTGATCAATAAAATAGACACGGTAGAAAAAGAAGAAATCCTGAAAGTGATTGATACTTACCGGAAAATATATGATTTTGACGAGATCATTCCGGTTTCTGCCCTGCGGGGAAAGAATACGGAAGATATTGCTGCCAGCATCTTTAAATATCTGCCCTATGGCCCTATGTTCTATGATGAGGATACTGTGACAGACCAGCCACAGAGACAGATCGCTGCGGAGATCATCCGGGAAAAAGCACTTCATGCCCTGGATGCGGAGATTCCCCACGGTATTGCAGTTGCGATTGATAAGATGAAACGCCGTCCAGGCGGGAAGCCCATGGTGGACATTGAGGCAACCATTATCTGCGAGCGGGAGTCCCATAAAGGGATCATTATCGGAAAACAGGGTGCAATGCTGAAAAAAATTGGCAGCAATGCCAGGTTTGAGCTGGAGAGGATGCTGGAATCCGGCGTGAACCTGAAGCTCTGGGTAAAGGTAAAAAAGGACTGGCGGGACAGTGACTTTCTGATAAAGAATTTCGGCTATGATAAAAAGGAAATTTAATTCATGAGTGACCTGATTACAGTACAGGGAGTGGTGCTTTTGGCAGCGCCTGTGGGAGAATATGATAAACGGATCGTGCTTCTGACAAGGGAACGGGGGAAGATCTCTGCCTTTGCAAGAGGTGCAAGGCGGCCCAACAGTCCGTTTATGGCGGCTGCAAATCCTTTTGTTTTCGGAACCTTTACCCTTTATGAGGGGCGGAGCAGCTATAATCTGAACCAGGTGTCCGTGACCAATCATTTTGTGGAACTGGCTGGAATGCAGCCGGGGATTTATTACGGATATTATTTTCTGGAGCTTGCGGACTACTTTGGCAGAGAAGGAACGGATGAGAGGGAGATGATGAATCTTCTGTATGTGACTGTAAAGGCTCTTTTGAACCCCAAGATTGACCAGCGGCTGGTGAGGTGCGTTTATGAGCTTCGGACTATGGCAGAGCAGGGGCTTTGCCCCCAGGTCTTTGAGTGTGCCGCCTGCGGTCATGAAACGGAAGAGAAGGAACCGGTCTTTTTCTCACAGAAGGAGCACGGCATTCTTTGCGGCTCCTGTGCAATGGGGGGAAGGGATGCAGCCAGGCTCTCCGGCGCTGCTCTTTTTGCCATGCGCTTTATTATCCAGGCGCCTATGGGGAAGCTATATACCTTTAAGCTCACGGAAGAGGTGCTGAAAGAACTGGAATATCACGTTGGACGATATACAGCCCAGAATACGGATAAATCTTTTAGGAGCCTGGATATCCTGGAAATGATGACAAAGTAAGAGACTGTCTGTATCATAAGAAAAACATGGATTTGTCCTTGTTTTTGTTGAAAAAAATTGAATTGATGTTATAATGAGGATAATCGAGATAATTGTAAATGTTTGGTAAGATCAATTATCAATAGAAGAAATGAGGAGAGATATTATGGAAAAAACAATGGAAAAAATTGTAGCTCTTGCAAAAGCCAGAGGATTTGTCTATCCTGGTTCTGAGATTTACGGCGGTCTTGCAAATACATGGGATTACGGCAACCTTGGTGTAGAACTGAAGAACAATGTAAAACGTGCATGGTGGCAGAAATTTATCCAGGAATCCCCATATAATGTAGGCGTGGACTGCGCTATTCTTATGAATCCCCAGACATGGGTTGCATCCGGTCATCTTGGGGGATTTTCCGATCCTCTAATGGACTGTAAGGAATGCCATGAGCGTTTCCGTGCAGATAAGCTGATTGAAGATTACTGTGAAGAGCATGGAATCAAACTGGAGGGCAGCGTAGATGCCTGGTCCCAGGAAGAAATGATGTCCTTTATCAAAGAACATGAGGTTCCCTGTCCAACCTGCGGTAAGCATAATTTTACAGATATCCGTCAGTTTAACCTAATGTTCAAGACCTTCCAGGGTGTTACAGAGGATGCTAAAAATACCGTATACTTAAGACCGGAAACAGCTCAGGGTATTTTTGTAAACTTTAAGAATGTGCAGAGAACCTCCCGCAAAAAGATTCCGTTTGGTATCGGACAGATTGGCAAGTCTTTCCGTAATGAGATTACGCCAGGCAACTTTACATTCCGTACCCGTGAATTTGAGCAGATGGAGCTGGAATTCTTCTGTGAGCCGGATACAGACCTGGAGTGGTTTGCATACTGGAAGCAGTTCTGCCTTGACTGGCTGAGCTCTTTGGGCCTTAAAGAAGATGAGGTGCGTTACCGTGATCATGACAAAGAAGAATTAAGCTTTTACAGCAAGGCTACCACAGATGTGGAATTTTTATTCCCCTTCGGATGGGGCGAGCTGTGGGGTATTGCAGACAGAACAGATTATGACCTGACGCAGCATCAGAATGTTTCAGGACAGGATATGAGCTATTTTGATGATGAGAAGAAAGAAAAATATGTTCCGTATGTTGTTGAGCCGTCTTTGGGTGCTGACCGTATGGTTTTGGCATTCCTTTGCAGCGCTTATGATGAAGAGGTTCTGGATGCAGAGAAGAACGATGTTCGTACAGTGCTTCGTTTCCACCCTGTACTTGCGCCTGTGAAGATTGGCGTGCTTCCTCTTTCCAAGAAATTGAATGAAGGTGCTGAGAAGATTTATCAGCAGCTTTCCAAGAAATATAATTGTGAGTATGATGACAGGGGTAATATCGGCAAGCGTTACAGAAGACAGGATGAGATCGGAACTCCGTTCTGTATTACCTATGATTTTGAATCAGAGAATGACGGGGCTGTTACGGTGCGCGACCGTGATACTATGGAGCAGGTGCGCGTGAAGATTGATGAGCTGGATGCATATTTTGCAGATAAATTTACATTTTAACATTGCACAGCATCAATAAAAAGGATAAAAGAGGGCTCTTAAACGGGCACTCTTTTCTTCTTTCAGGAAGGAGGGAAGGCAGGGCGTGAGAGGAAGCAGAAAATGGATTGCCATGATCTTGGCGATGATCTTATGTGTTACATGCGTTTCTCCTGCTTTTGGTGAGGCGGTTTTCGGGGATGGCGAAGGCCAGTGGGAAACCGGTGCGGAGCTTTTTTCAGCAGGGGATGCTGACTGGAGCGCAGAAGACGAGGAAGAGGAGTGTACGCAAGAGTGGATGGAGTTTGCAGATGATGCTTCCGGGGATCTGCTTGGAAGCTGGGAAGAAGGGGAGCAGTATGTCTGCAGGGTACCTCCCATTTGCCGGCCAGATGCCTATACGCCTATTGGAACCGGATGTGATACCCCTTCTCCAGAGGAAATTATTGCAAAAGCAGGTCCTGGCTTATTTACGGCAGGAGAGGAAGAGGAAGGAATCAGTGAAGCCGATGAAGCCGCCCTTTTTGGGGCAGCTCAGCAGCTTCGGAGAGCTATGGTCAACCGGGCAGGGAAAGTAAAGCTTACCCTGGATCTGTCCTTTGAAATAGAAGATGACGACTGGTTTTTTGTTGTTTACAGCCTCCTTTTAATGGCTTTTGAAGAAACCGGAAATTCCTGGGAGGGTGATTATCTGCGGTGGCAGTTCCAGGAGACAAAAGAAAGCATCGTTTCCGTGGATTCAGCAGGCGTCTATCAGATTGAACTGCCATTTGTGTTTTATACCACCTATTACCATGAATATAAGGTAACTCAGGCAGTTGATAAAGCGTTGTCGGACATGGGGATCACAGATAAAACCACTCCGTATCTGAAGATTAAGAAAATTTATGACTATGTATGCTCTACTGTAGTCTATGATGACATACACGAATCCGATCCGGATTATGTACTGCAGTTTACTGCGTACGGAGCGATCATTAATCAGACGGCAGTATGTCAGGGATATGCAGTTTTATTGTACCGCATGCTTACGGAAGCAGGGATCGTGAACCGTATGCTTCCCAGTGAGCGGCATATCTGGAACCTGGTCTATCTGCGGGGTGCGTACTACCATGTGGATGCCACCTGGGATTCCCAGGTGATTCCGGAGGAGTATCTGTATTTTTTAAAGGGCAGCCAGTCCTTTGAGGCAGATGCGGATCATATCCGGGAAACAGATGACCTGTTCTGCGATTACAATTCAGAGGAATTTCGAAATGCTTATCCTGCCTCAGCGGCAGATTATGTGGTTCTGCCACAGGATACGCCGGAAGGGGAAGAATGCAGCCATGAATGGACCTCCTGGGAGACTGAGCTGAAGGCAGATTGTGTATCCGAAGGTATGAAAAGCAGAAGCTGCATAAAATGCGGCGTAGAGGATTATGCTTCAATCCCCACTACTGTTCATAAATGGAAGTATACACAGAATGCAAAAAAAAATGACCACAAGGCTCGATGTTCTGTCTGCGGAACCTCAAAAACACAGAAATGTACATTTGTGAATAAGATTTGTAAAAGGTGTAAGGGTCAGCTGATCCCCGGCGCTGTAAAGATTAACAGAATTAGCTCCGCAGGATATAATAAGTTAAAGCTTACCTGGGATGCAGTGGAAGGCGCCACAGGATATGAAATCGCTTATCTGAAGGGAAAGTCATGGAAAACTATAGGAAGGACAGGAAAAACCTCTTATCTCCATATCAGCAATTCTACATACCCTGTAAAGACAGGGGTGACCTGTTATTTTAGGGTACGGGCTTATTGTACGGTAAAGAACCTTACAACTTATGGAGCTTTTTCTGCAAAAACAGGAGGAAAGGCCGTCTCCGGAAGTCCTGCTATAATTAATGTTACGGCAGATGCTTATAATAGAATTACGGTGAAATGGAAAAAGACAGCCGGCGCAACCCATTATCTAATTTATAGAAAAAAAGGAGAGAAGTGGGAGAGGATTGCCACTTTGAAGGGATCCGGTATAACCAGTTATACCCATGTGGCTTCGGAACGATATCCCATTTATGTTGGAACTGCGTATACCTATACTGTCCGTTCCTACACAAGGACTGAAAATACATTCGGCCTTTATGATAAAAAAGGCAGGACTGTCAAGACTTCTCTGGGAAATATCAGTCTTACCGTATCCAGATGCAAAAGCGGTTTGAAAAGCTCCTGGAAACGGATAAATGGTGCTACGGGCTATCAGCTGCAGCGTTATTCAGGCGGTAAGTGGTCTGTGATCAAAAGCCTGGATGCAAGAACGTTATACTATGTGGATAACAAAGCCAAAAAAGGGGCAAGCTATCAATACCGGATTCGCCCGTACCGGGTATTCCGGGGAAAACGGGTCTATGGAAAATACTCTCAGGTGAAGACGGCAAAACGATAAGTATCCAAAGAAACAGCCAGGGAAACCTGACTGTTTCTTTGGGTAAGAAGCTTTTTTAAAAGATTCTGATCAGATAAGAAGCGTTAAAGGTTTCGCCAGGCTTCAAAGCATTGATGCCTGGTTTTTCTTCCAGCGAGCCTGTGTATCCGCAATTGTCGCAGCGTCCGATCCATGGCTCCAGGCAGACAAACGGGGCGCCTGGAACAGACCAGATGCCGAAATTAGGAAATCCTTCGCAGCACATTTCCAGATAAGGGCTTCCATCTGGCAGAAGTATCCCTGCACGGGAAATCTGACCGTTATCAAAGACCAATGCATCATGGTCAAATAAATGGGAATTTAGAGGGCATATTCCGCCGGTCAGAGACAATTCCTGTGTGCTTCCCTCCACCACTGTTCCGGAAGCCGGATCTAAAAGCTCATATTGCAGGGAATCCTGTCCTTCAAAGGAAAGGGAGTAATCCTGGTAAGCCGTATCCGGAAGGACGGGGATGCGAAACGCAGGATGTCCGCCGATGGTAAAATACATAGAAGAATTGCTTTTGTTAATTACCTTCCAGCAGACCTTCACTTCCTGCACGGAAAGGATATGGGTGATTTGCAGTGTAAAATCAAAGGGATAGACTGCCTTGGTGACCTTTGAGGAATGCATTTCGTGGGTAATGGAAAGAGCGGAGCTTTCTATGCGGGAAAATTCCGTATCTCTTGCAAAGCCATGCTGCTTAGAGGGATATTCCTTCCCTTCTACGGTATAGAAATCCTGGTAATGGCGGCCAACATTGGGGAAGAGAACAGGGGCGTGGCGTTTCCAGTATGCGGGGTCTGCCTGCCAGATGATTTCCCGTTCTTTCTTTTTATCGTAGATGCTTACCAGTTCCGCACCCATATCTGAAATACTAACCCGCAAAAATTCGTTTTCTAAAGAGTGTATCATGAAAAAACCTCCTGAATTTTTTGTATATTGTGCATATTATAGCACAGATTATGCCGGAAGGCGAGAACGGTACATGAAAATATACAATTTTTATTGACTTAAAAAGGAAAATTTGTTAAAATTGAAAATTATAGGCCGTTGCAGAGGAGGAAAAAAAGACTATGGCGAAGAAAAGAAACATCATTGTAGGACAGTCAGGTGGCCCTACTTCTGTTATTAATTCCAGTCTCGCAGGCGTTTATAAGAACGCCATTGAGAGAGGCTTCGATAAGGTGTATGGTATGCTTCATGGCGTTCAGGGCTTGCTGGATGAGCAGTACATTGATCTTTCCACACAGATTCATTCGGAGCTGGATATTGAACTTTTGAAGAGAACACCTTCCGCATTTTTAGGTTCCTGCCGTTTTAAGCTTCCTGAAATTCATGAAGACAGGGCGATTTATGAGAAAATTTTTGCTATATTAAATAAATTAGAAATCGAAGCGTTTATTTACATTGGCGGCAATGATTCCATGGATACCATTAAGAAGCTTTCTGATTATGCCATTCTTACCGGACATTCCCAGAAGTTCCTGGGCGTACCCAAGACAATTGATAATGACCTGGCTTTGACAGACCATACTCCTGGATTTGGAAGCGCTGCAAAATATATCGGCGCATCTACAAAGGAAGTGATCCGTGATGCAGAAGGTCTTACCTATAAGAAAAACATGATCACTATTATGGAAATCATGGGACGTAATGCAGGATGGCTGACAGGCGCTACAGCGCTTGCTAAGACAGAAGACTGTGACGGACCGGATCTTATCTACCTTCCGGAGGTTCCGTTTGATATGGACAAATTCCTGGTTAAGGTGAAAGAACTTCTGAAGAAGAAATCATCTATTGTAATCGTTGTTTCAGAAGGCATCAAGCTGGCAGACGGCCGTTATGTAGGTGAGCTTGGAAGCATGGGGGATTATGTGGATGCTTTTGGACACAAACAGCTTCAGGGTACTGCCACATATCTGGCAAACTTCCTTTCAGCAGAATGCGGCTGCAAGACAAGAGCCGTAGAGCTTTCCACACTGCAGAGAAGTGCTTCTCATATGGCATCCCGGGTGGATATTGATGAGGCATTTATGGTTGGCGGCGCTGCTGTCAAGGCTGCTGACGAGGGAGATACAGGCAAGATGGTTGTAATCGACCGTGTTTCCGATGACCCGTATATGGCAGCAACAGGCATCTACGATGTGCACCGTATTGCAAACGAAGAGAAGCTGGTTCCAAGAAACTGGATGAACAAGGATGCAACCTACGTGACCAAGGACTTTATTGATTATATTAAACCTTTGATCCAGGGCGATTATCAGCCGATCATGGTAAATGGTCTGCCGAGACATCTTGTATTAAATGTAAAGAAAAAGAGACAATAAGAAAGAGGGGGGGCTGTCTTTGACAGCCCTCATTTTTATTCTATGACAGGTGTTTCATGGCCGAAGATAGTTCTTCATGGCTTTTAGGGCACTTTTTTCAAGTCTGCTTACCTGCGCCTGGGAGATGCCGATTTCATCGGCAACCTCCATCTGGGTTTTGCCCTCATAAAATCGTAGTGAAATAATGTGCCGCTCCCGTTCTCCCAGGCGCTGCATGGCTTCCCGGAGGGATAAATCCTCAATCCAGCGCTCCTCACGGTTCTTTTTGTCACTGATCTGATCCATTACATAAAGGGTATCTCCTCCTTCTGTATAAACAGGCTCAAAAAGGCTTACAGGGTTTTGGATGGCGTCCAGGGCATAGACGATCATTTCTTTTTCAATGCCGATCTCTTCGGCAATTTCTGCAATAGTGGGTTCTTTGTCGTGATTCCGGATATAGTTTTCTTTGGCGTATATGGCCCTGTAGGCAATGTCACGCAAAGAGCGGCTGACCCGGATGGAATTGTTGTCTCTGAGATAACGCCGGATTTCTCCGATGATCATGGGGACCGCATATGTGGAAAATTTCACATTCAGCGTAGTATCAAAGTTGTCGATTGCTTTCATTAGCCCGATACAGCCGATTTGAAATAAGTCATCGGCGTTTTCGTTGCTGTTCTGGAAACGTTTGATTACGCTTAATACCAGCCTTAAATTTCCTTTGATGTACAGTTCGCGGGCTTCTTTGTCGCCTTGTTTTATTCTGCGGAATAGTTCCTCCTTTTCTTCGGCCTTCAGTATGGGAAGTTTTGAGGTATTTACTCCGCAAATTTCTACTTTATTAAGCGCCATCTGAATTATCCTCCTTATCTTCTTTTGCTATTACAAATGATTCTCAGATGAGAGGATAAATATTCTTTTTCCGGGAAAATATAAAAAATATAAGCCCTTGACAAAATTCACACAGATTGTTCTTTATGGAAACATTTCTCTTCCTGAATTTCCACCAGTATGATGTCATCTCCAATCTGGCAGATGCATTCCCATGGAATGATATACTCATTTTCCCTGCCGAAAATGCCGCAGAATCTGCCGGGACCAGGGACGATCAAAGCAGTTAGACGTCCGGTTTTACAATCAAAATCTACATCCGTAGGGCATCCAAGGCTGCGGCAGGTACAGGTATTGATAACTTCTTTTTGTTTCAGCTCACATATACGCATAGAATAACCTGCATTTTTTTATTATTTATTCGGAAAATGAAGGAAATATGCAGACCCATTTATTGACAGGGATGGAAAAAGTAAAGTATAATGATAAAAATATAATAAACCTGGGAAGCGAGGGGGAAGGCGATGAGATGTCCATTTTGTAATCAGGATAATACGAAGGTCGTAGATTCCAGGCCTGTGGATGATACTAATTCCATTCGGCGCAGAAGGATGTGTGATATCTGCGGCAAGCGATTCACAACGTATGAAAAGGTAGAGACCATTCCGCTAAGTGTTATTAAGAAGGATCAGAACAGGGAGCAGTATGACAGGGAAAAGCTTCAGGCAGGCATTTTAAGAGCGTGCTATAAAAGACCCATTCCGGTTGAGAAGATCGAAGGGATGATGGATTCCATTGAAGGGGTGATCTTTAATACGGAAGACCGGGAAATTCCAAGCACCAGGATCGGAGAAGTGGTGATGGAGCATATGAAGGATCTGGATGCGGTGGCATATGTAAGATTTGCTTCCGTTTACCGGGAGTTTAAGGATGTCAGCACCTTTATGGATGAACTGAAGAAATTTATGGAACCGTAAAACATCAAATCTATAACATATAAAACAGCACCGGTGCGGAAGGTACCGGTGCTGTTTTTCTAATAAGTTATAAAAAGAATTAAACAATTCCCTGCGCTTTCATAGCATCCACTACTTTTTCAAAGCCTGCAATGTTTGCACCTACAACATAGTTGTCTGTCAGGCCGTAGCGTTTGGAAGCATCATCTACTTTTCTGAAGATATCTTTCATGATGTTGTGAAGCTTTTCATCTACTTCCTTGGCGCTCCAGGAAAGTCTCATGGAGTTCTGGCTCATTTCCAGAGCGGAAGTGGCTACGCCGCCTGCATTGGCAGCTTTGCCAGGCATAAAGTAAAGGCCGTTCTCCATAATATAGTTGGTTGCATCCAGTGTAGTGGGCATGTTGGCTCCTTCTACCACGTATTTGCAGCCATTGGAAACAAGAGCCTTAGCTCCTTCCAGAGAAAGCTCGTTCTGGGTTGCGCATGGGAGATAAACATCGCATTTAATGTTCCAGATGCCTGTTCCCGGAGTATAGACAGCGTCTTCCACAAGGTCAGCGTATTGGGAAATACGTCCGCGTTTTACTTCTTTGATATCTTTTACAATGTCCAGCTTAATGCCTTCCGGATCATAGATATATCCGGCAGAGTCACACATTGCAACAACCTTGCCGCCAAGCTGTGTGAATTTTTCAACTGCATAAATTGCAACGTTTCCGGAACCGGTTACAATTGCAGTCTTGCCTGCGGGAGAATCTCCGTGAGCCTGCATGATCTCGTTCAGCATATACACAACGCCGTATCCGGTAGCCTGGGTACGAACTAAAGAACCGCCGTAGGTAAGGCCCTTGCCTGTGAGAACGCCTTCGTAAAGTCCGCGGATTCTCTTATACTGACCGAACAGATAACCAATTTCACGTCCGCCTACGCCAATATCTCCGGCAGGAACATCCGTGTCAGCACCAATATATTTACAAAGTTCTGTCATAAAGCTCTGGCAGAATGCCATAACCTCTCTGTCAGATTTTCCTTTTGGATCAAAGTTAGAGCCCCCTTTGCCGCCGCCGATGGGAAGGCCGGTCAGGGAATTTTTGAAAATCTGCTCAAAACCAAGGAATTTCAGAATACTCTGATTTACAGACGGATGGAAGCGAAGTCCGCCTTTATATGGTCCAATGGCGCTGTTGAACTGGACACGGTAGCCTTTGTTAACCTGTACGGTACCATTATCGTCTACCCACGGCACACGGAAAGAGATGATCCGCTCTGGCTCAACAAGGCGTTCCAAAATAGAAAGTTTGCGGTATTCTTCTTCGTTTTTGTCAATAACAACCTTCAGAGAGTCCAGGACTTCTTTGACTGCCTGGTGGAATTCCAGTTCGCCCGGATTTTGTGTAACGACTCTCTCATAAACTTCTTCTGTGTAAGACATGATATTTTCCTCCTCGTCCATTATAGAAATAAATTGTATCGGGGTTATTATACACTAAAGTGTTACAAATGAAAAGAGGAAGAAGAAAATTTTTTAAAGGCTTGCGAAAAGACCGTAAATATGAGATTATATTATGACATGAAGGCTATTACCGCAGGAGGTATGGGATAGGAATGGATCCTGATACGAATAAGAAGTGGATCTAGGATAAAAATAAGGAGTGTGAAAAAATGCGAACTTTAGAAAAATCTTCTAAACTGGAGAATGTGCTGTATGATGTGCGTGGACCGGTGGTTGACGAGGCCAATAGGATGGAAGAAGATGGAATGGAAATATTGAAGCTGAATATTGGAAATCCATATCCTTTTGGGTTTTCTGCACCACAGGAGGTAATCCTTGATATGCTGAGCAATATCCGTACCTCTCAGGGATATTCGGATTCTAAGGGGATTTTTTCCGCAAGAAAAGCAATCATGCAGTATTCGCAGCTTAAAAAGATTCCTAATGTGTCAATGAATGACATTTATACAGGAAACGGCGTCAGTGAACTGATTAGTCTGTGTATGCAGGCGCTTTTGAATAATGGGGATGAGATTCTGATACCGTCTCCGGATTATCCTCTGTGGACTGCAACTGCCACGCTGGCAGGGGGGAATGTAGTGCACTATATTTGTGATGAACAGTCTGAATGGTATCCGGATATGGAGGATATCCGCAGCAAGATTACAGACAGAACCAAGGCTATCGTTATTATAAATCCCAATAACCCCACAGGTGCTGTATATCCTAAAGAGGTTTTGGAACAGATCGTCCAGATCGCAAGGGAACATGACCTGATGATCTTTTCGGACGAGATCTATGACAGACTTGTGATGGACGGGTATGAGCATACCTCCATTGCCTCCCTGGCGCCGGATGTGTTCTGTATTACGTTTTCCGGATTATCCAAATCCCATATGGTCGCAGGCTTCCGTATTGGCTGGATGATCTTAAGCGGTGATAAGAAACGTGCAAAAGGCTATATCGAGGGCATTAATATGCTTTCTTCCATGCGTCTGTGCTCAAATGTGCCTGCGCAGTCTATTGTGCAGACTGCACTTGGCGGATATCAGAGTGTGAACGAATATATACAGCCAGGCGGAAGAATCTATGAACAGAGAGATTTTGTCTATAAGGCTTTGACAGATATTCCGGGAATTACTGCGGTGAAGCCAAAGGCTGCTTTTTATATTTTCCCTAAGATTGACACAGAGAAGTTCCATATTCTGGATGATGAACAATTTGCCCTGGATTTCCTTCACGAGAAGCAGGTGCTCTTTGTACCGGGAAAAGGTTTTAACTGGAATGAGCCGGATCATTTCCGCGTGGTCTATCTGCCAAATATTCTGCAGCTTGAAAAGGCTACCAAAAAGCTTAAGGATTTCCTCAGTACTTACAGACAGTCATAAAGGAAGTAGGGAATAAACGTAGACCAAATAGGAAATTCATGCTATAATAATCAGAAAGAAATTTTGAAGGAAATGAGGAGGGAAATTCATCGGCTGAATTGAGAAACGAAAGGAGACCTAAGTATGACAAGATTTAACACAAAAGTAACACCAGAAATCGAGAGACTTACAAACATTTGTAAAGACCATAGTACCATAGACTTGTCTCTTTACGGAAAGTACGATGTGAAACGTGGACTGCGTGATGTAAATGGTAAGGGAGTCCTTGCGGGACTGACACAGATATCAAATGTACAGGCGACAAAGATGGTAGATGGGAAAGAAGTTCCCTGTGCGGGAAGCCTTTCCTACAGAGGACATGATATTAAGGAGCTGTCCGGCGGTTTTGTACGGGACAACCGTTTTGGATTTGAAGAAACAACTTATCTTCTTCTTTTCGGACAGCTTCCGAATCAGGAGGAGCTGGCGGATTTTAAGAAGCTGCTTGCAAACCAGCGCTCTTTGCCTAGAAATTTCGTCAGGGATGTTGTAATGAAAGCGCCCAGCAAAGATATCATGAATGCTCTTTCCAGAAGTGTACTCACGCTTTACTCTTATGATACGGATCCGGATGATATTTCTCTTCCAAATGTACTGCGTCAGTGCCTGAATCTCATCAGCGTTTTCCCGCTGCTTTCCGTATATGGATATCAGGCTTATAATCACTATATCCGGGGCAAGAGTTTGTATATTCACAATCCTAAGAGGGAGCTGTCCACTGCTGAAAATATTCTCCGCATACTTCGTCCTGACAAGAAGTATACAGATCTGGAGGCAAAGATCCTGGATCTGGCATTGATCCTGCATATGGAGCATGGCGGCGGAAATAACTCTACATTTACGACCCATGTGGTATCTTCTTCAGGAACAGATACATATTCTGCCATTGCCGGAGCTTTAGGTTCCCTGAAAGGCCCGAAGCACGGAGGCGCTAATATTAAAGTTGTCAGCATGTTCCATGATATGAAAAAAGAGATTAAGGACTGGGAAGATGAGGATGCTGTAAGAGATTACCTGAAACGGCTCCTGCACAAAGAAGCTTTTGATAGAAGAGGCCTGATATATGGTATGGGACATGCCATATATTCTGTGTCGGATCCCCGTGCCGAAGTCCTGAAGAGCTTTGTAGAGAAGCTTGCAGAGGCGAAGGGCAGGATGAAGGATTACCGCCTGTATTCTATGGTTGAGCGTATGGCTCCGGAGGTAATTGCAGAGGAACGCCGTATTTATAAAGGCGTTAGTGCCAATGTGGACTTTTACAGCGGCTTTGTGTATAGTATGCTGGATCTTCCTATGGAATTGTATACGCCAATGTTTGCAGTGGCGAGAATTGTCGGATGGAGTGCCCATCGTATGGAGGAGCTGATCAATACAGACAAGATTATTCGTCCGGCATACAAAAATGTGCTTGGTTCAGTGGAGTATGTGCCGCTTGACCAGCGTTAAAAGGCGGGAGACACATGTTTCGATGTTTTTTTCCGGATGAATACCGGGATTCTACTTATGAAATTGATTTTGACAGGTTATATCGGGAAGGTTATCGCGGGCTGCTCTTTGACATTGATAATACCCTTGTACCTCATGGGGCGCCTGCAGATGACAGGGCAGTGAAGCTGTTTGCCCGTTTAAAGAGAATGGGCTTTCGATGCTGCTTTTTATCCAATAACCAGATTGAGAGGGTTTCTTCTTTTAATGATGCTATTGGAGAGCGCTTTATTGAGAATGCACATAAACCTTCCGTTCGCAATTACCGAAAAGCGATGGAGCTTTTGGGTACAGACACTGATAATACGGTCTTCATCGGGGATCAGCTTTTTACGGATATTTACGGAGCAAAGAGGGCGGGTATCCGCAATATCCTGGTAAAACCTATTGACCCCAAGGAAGAGATTCAGATTGTTTTGAAGCGCTATCTGGAGAGAATCGTACTATATTTTTACCAGAAGGAGGAAAAGAATTCATGAACCATATTGTGATTATCGGATTTATGGGTTCAGGAAAAACGAGAGTGGGAAAACGTCTGGCACAGGATATGGATCTGCCGTTTATTGACGTTGATAAGGTTATCACAAAAAAAATGAATTTGTCTGTGGGTGAAATGTTCCAAAGATTTGGAGAACCTTTCTACCGTGCATTGGAAACCCTGGTGGTGAAGGAATTAATTACGGACAAAGAGAGAAAGGTGATTTCTCTTGGATCAGGCCTGCCCATGCAGGAGCAGAACCAGAAGTATCTGAAACAGCTTGGAACGATCGTATATTTGAAGGGATCCCTGGAAACACTGAAAAAGCGTCTGGAGGCTGGCAGCAGCAATCCCATGATTGAGGGTGACGACAGAGATGAGAAGATCAAGAAGCTTTTGAAGCAGAGAGATCCTGTTTATTCCAGGTATGCAGACATTGAAGTTGTAACAGGAGTGAAGCCTTTTGAGGCTTTGATTCAGGAAATCAAGGAAAAACTGGAAGCATCTACAAAAAAGTAGTTGAAAAAACAAGGCAGGTATTATAGAATAGTGGATAGCGAAGCGTACAATAAGGAGGAAATAATATGATTTCAGCAGGTGATTTCAAAAATGGTATCACACTTGAGATTGATGGCAATGTATGTCAGATTGTAGAATTTCAGCATGTAAAACCTGGAAAGGGTGCAGCGTTCGTCAGAACGAAATATAAAAATATTATTACAGGATCTGTACTTGAGAAGTCTTTCCGCCCTACAGAGAAATTCCCGCAGGCTCGTATTGAGCGTGTAGATATGCAGTATCTGTATAATGACGGAGAGTTATACTACTTTATGAATGTAGAGTCATTTGACCAGGTAGGACTTACCGAAGATCAGGTAGGCGATTCACTGAAATTTGTAAAAGAAAATGAAATGGTTAAGATCTGTTCTCATAATGGCAACGTATTTGCAATCGAGCCGCCGTTATTTGTAGAATTGGAGGTTATTGAAACTGAACCTGGATTTGCAGGAAACACTGCACAGGGGGCAACAAAGCCGGCAACTGTAGAAACAGGTGCACAGGTTCAGGTTCCTCTGTTTGTAAACCAGGGTGATAAACTGAAAATCGATACCAGGACAGGCGAATATTTGTCTCGTGTATGATTTTGAAGTCAAATTTAGGCTGCCATCGAGAGAACTCGGTGGCAGTTTTTTCTAGTATCATAGGATGTAACTGTGGTTTTATGGAGTATGCTAAAAAGAGGAGAGAAAAGTATGGAATATAGTATTTTAGGAAAAACAGGATTGAAAATATCCCGCATGGGTTTCGGAGGAATTCCCATTCAGCGGATTGATGAAGAAGGAACAAAGGCTTTGATGCACCAGCTTTTGGATGCAGGAGTAAATTATATTGATACTGCCCGGGGATATACGGTAAGTGAACAGTACCTTGGCTATGCGCTGGAAGGAATCCGGGATAAATTTGTTCTGGCAACAAAGAGTATGTCCAGAACGAAAGAGGCTATGGCTGCGGATATTGAAATTAGCCTGCGCAATTTGCGGACAGATTACATTGATCTTTATCAGGTACATAATCCAAGCATGGAGCAATTAGATATGCTGACTGCCAAGGACGGCGCTTTGGAAGCATTATTGGAAGCCAAGGATGGGGGAAAGATTGGCCATATTGGCCTGACGGCACATTCTGCTGCTGTTTTTGAAAGGGCTTTGGAGCTTGACTGGGTAGAGACGATTATGTTCCCTTATAATATCGTGGAAAATCAGGGAGAGGAATTAATACATAGATGCAGGGAGAAAAATATTGGCTTTGTTGCCATGAAGCCTTTGGCAGGGGGAGCTATTGAAGATGCTTCACTGGCTTTGCGCTATGTTTGCGGAAATCAGGATGTTACGGTTGTCATTCCCGGAATGGCAGATCCTGCGGAACTGACAGAAAATATCAGCGCATGTTCAGATACCTCTGATTTTACAGAAGAAGAGAAGCAGGCTTTTGAAAAAGTGAGAGAGCAGCTTGGTACAAATTTCTGCCGCCGCTGTAATTACTGCGCTCCTTGTACTATGGGGATTAATATTCCCAGCGTCTTTTTATTTGCCGGATATTTGGAGCGGTATAACCTGGAAGAATGGGCAAGGGATCGCTATGGCTGCTTAAGCGCAAAAGCCTCTGATTGTGTACAGTGTGGGGAGTGTGAGCCCAGATGCCCTTATCATTTGCCAATCAGGGAAATGATGAAAAAATGTGCAGAAGAATTTGGAGAATAGACAAAGGATAAAATGGTGAGAAATGTTTCAGAAAGCAATCCGGGAGAATCGGGAATTTTACAGCCGAATTTTTAAACTTGTGCTGCCCATCATTATTCAGAACCTGTTAAGTGCGGCAGTCAGCTCTGCGGATGTGGTGATGCTTAATTATGTGGGGCAGTCCTCTATTTCTGCAGTTTCCCTGGCGTCCCAGTATACGAATATACTTTTTATGGTTTTTTACGGACTGGGCACAGGTGCAACGGTGCTGTGCGCACAATATTATGGAAAGGGAGATATGCGTGCCATTCAGGCAGTAGAAGGAATTGCCATGCGTTTTTCCCTTGGGATCGCATTGCTTTTTGCATTGCTGTCTCTTGCTGTGCCAGAGCAGATGATGCGGATCTTTACGAATGACACAGAGCTGATCGAAGTGGGAGCTTCTTATCTGAGATGTATCAGCGTCTGCTATGTCTGCTGGGGAATCATAGAGGTGTATCTAGCAGTGCTTCGAAGCATCGGATGCGTGATGGTCAGTACTCTGATGAATATACTGGCATTTTCTCTGAATGTATTTTTAAATGCAGTATTCATCTTCGGATTATTCGGTGCGCCGAAGCTGGGAGCTATGGGAGTTGCGATTGCTACTTCACTTTCCAGGCTGATAGAGCTTTTGGCATGTGTGGGAGTATCTGTATCCAGAAAGGATATCAAGCTGAACCTTCGATGGATGTTTGTAAAAAGCAAGGAACTGTACTCGGATTTCCTGCGGCTTTCAATGCCTGCATTGGGCAATGACATTAGCTGGAGCGTTGGCTTTTCCATGTATTCCGTAATTTTGGGACATTTAGGTACGGATGCGGTTGCGGCCAACTCTTTTGTAGTGGTGGTGCGTAATTTTGGGACGATCCTATGCTTTGGAATGGCAAGTGCAGGAGGAATCCTGATCGGAAACGTGATAGGAGAAAATCGGTTGGAGGATGCCAAAAAGAATGCCAGGGAGCTGATGAAGCTTACGGTGGTTACCGGGGCGCTGGGAGGGCTGATCATTCTGGCGATCACGCCTTTTGCACTTAGGAATGCGTCTTTATCAGACCAGGCAATGCATTATCTGAAATATATGCTGCTGATCAATGTGTATTATGTAATGGGAATGGCGGTTAACACAACATTGATCGCCGGATTGTTCCGGGCAGGAGGGGACAGCAAGTTTGGTTTTGTCTGTGACACCATTGATATGTGGTGTTATGCAGTTCCCCTTGGTTTTCTGGCTGCCTTTGTATTACGGCTTCCGGTTATGGCAGTGTACTTCCTGCTTTGTACAGATGAGTTTGTAAAATGGCCCTGGGTGATTAGGCGGTATAGAAGCGGAAAATGGCTGAAAAACATTACTAGGGACAATTTGTTTGATGAAACAGAAAAGAAGGCATAAAAATAAATGGTTTTATCCCTTGACAGAAACAAAGAGCCTGCATATAATGATAAACAGTACAGGATACTATTTTAGGGCTTGTACTGGTTTCGACGGGGGCTTTGAAGTTGAGGCAGCCATCCGCAGACTCCTGGACTGCGTACCAACCGGGAAACTAAATATAAACGCAAACGAACAGTACGCGTTAGCAGCCTAATTGCTGCTCGTCAGCCCTGGTGCACTCACACATCAGGAATCTGACGTCAATCATGTGAGAAACCTTGCCGGGTAAGCTTTGCCCCGGCAGATGTATTATGAAGCTACTGAGACAGTAAGCCTGTCGGTGGGCGTGTTGCCAAGGGAATGTTAAAACAGCGACTGTGATGGGAGATACCGCAAGGGATAGGCTTTCGGACGCGGGTTCGATTCCCGCCAGGTCCATGGGAAAGGTGCCGTATTTATGGCACTTTTTTCTTTTCGTGTTGTATTTCGTGTTGCATAGAATCGAAATGGGAATTTATTTTGTCCGTAAATTTCTTTTCTTCATCCTTAATTACATTTCTGTATACTGCTTTTAACACCTTATCCGTTTTCCATCCTCCACGAGCCATGATATATTGATCGGGAATTCCTATTGCATGCATGATCGATGCTGAGTAATGCCTGAGATCATGGAAGCGGAACCGGTGCACACCAGCATCATCCAGGATTTTGCCGAATTTTTTGGAAATATCTTCCGGATGCATTTTGACAAGCTTTCCTTCAATTCCGTTAAATTTTTCTATTACGAAATGAGGGTATTCTACAGACCGGTTACTGGACAATGTCTTTGGAGACTTAATAACCATTCCTCCGTCATTGGATCTGACCATTGCTTTATTGATCGTAATAACATCTCCGTTGATATCTTTATCTGTCAGGGCACAGATTTCTCCTCTCCGTAGTGTACCAAACGCTGCGAGAAGTACAGCTTTTTCCAATTCCGTGCCTTCAATATACTTTAAAAGCTTTTTAATATCTTCGTCAGAAGGCACATACAGCTCTTGATGGTCCTTTTCCGGAAGCTTTGTACATAGTCTCAAAGATGGTTCATATGCATTAAGAACTGCAGATATAAATCCATGAGCATTAGATACAGATTTTGGCGAATGTTTTAATGAATATTCATTGGCCCATTCCTGAACATCAGCAGCAGTCATTTTTCGGATGCGTTTTTGAAGGAGATTTGGATAAGCGTTTCTAATCAGTGTGTTGTATCCACGCAGGGTGGTGGTAGACAGAACATTTTCCTTGGAAGCGACATATTTTTCCATGGCCTCTTTTAATGTGTAGTCAGTTATTGCCATTCGCTCTTTATTTGCGGCATATTCAGCCGCCAAGCGTTCTGCTTCCCTCTTCCCTCGGTTCGATGGATCGTTACACGTAAACGATTCGTAGATTCGCTTCTTTTTGACAGTTCCGTCTGGCTGCTGGATGTATTCGTAATGGGAGAATACTTGGACTCTCCAGGAGCCAGATGGTAGTTTTTTTGCCTGCATATTATCATCCTCCTTAAAAAAAGTGTATAAAAATACAGGTGGTCTCTTGCCACCTGTCACCGAAGATGATACAATAAGTTTGCTAAACCTCGTACATCTTCGGATGTATCTAAAGCCGTTCAGTGCTGGTAACACTGGGCGGTTTTTTATTTTATGATTCTGAAGAAAGAATATTTAATGTTTGTCTATATTCTTCAGCAACAGGAACCCTTGTAAATGTTACTGTATTGTTGAAGTTTTCTTTTACAACTTTTTCTATTTCATCCAATGACACGCGGAAGAATTCTTTCCGCAAATTCACTCGATTGACGCTTTGCTTTTCAAAGTGTTTATGTAACGTGTTTTCCAATTCAGGTGCATTTTCTGAAAAAATCATGGCATGTACATCAAATTCGAAAGGAACAGAAGCACTGCTTAATTCTTTGATTCTGTCCATGGGTTCCAAGCGTCGTGTCATACCTATTTTGTATATGTTTTCTCCAAATGATCCGATATTGGATATCACGTATACAAAACCGGCTCTAGCATTGGCTTCACGTTCCAAGACCGTTTCTTTATCAGATTCCAATTTGCGTAGTTTTTCTTCAAGTTCTCTGATTTTATCAACATATAATTGCTTTTCAACATCGTTGGAAGATTTCTGCATATATGCCATTAACTTCTTAACTTCATTACTGCATTGAGTTTGGTCTTTTTCGATTTTGGCTTTCTGGCGCTCTATTTCTCGATGAACCTTTTCTTCTTCGATCATCTGCTCTTTAATGGCTTTCTGCTGTTCGCGTTCTTGTTCTTGTTTTAACTCAAAAGTATATAACAAATTAAGTTCTTCTAACTTGCATTCCAGCAATTGCTCAGTCATGCATACTCCATCTACAGCAAAGATCTTATTAAGCGTTTCAAAAGATTTGGTAATCTTTCCACGAACGGAATCAATATTTTTATGAGACAAACTTGCCAATAGATTATTACATTCCGCCTGAAAACAACGGAGTATCTGTTTCGTATTGTCGTTAATTTCTTTTTTGGATCCAGAAGAGGTAACAGACAATGCTTTGCTTGATTTAATCAAATCCTGTTCTTTATTTTTTAGCAATGAAAGTTTATTTTTGCATTCTTCAGAAGACAAACCTTCATAATCTGAAAAGTTGTAATGAGCAATAACTATATCAGATGAAAGTTCTAATAATTCAGATGATAACTTTCCTATTTCGCTCTTCAATGAGCTGATTTTAGAATGTAACTCTTTTTCAGTACTTTTATACTGAGTATCAAGTTTTTCTGTTTTTGAGTTATATTCTTTGGCTAAAGAAGAACTCTTCTCCTCGTATTCTTTATTTAGGCTATCAATAGAAGAAACGACTTGATCATAGCTACCATAAGCGGCGAATAGTTTTTTATCCTCTTTATGTTGCAAGAATACTAGTATAATTCCCATCACAAGTAAAATGGACATTGGAGGAACAGCAATGCCGAGAAACGAGAAGAAAAATAGTAGGGCGATAAACCAGGTTTGTAAGTAAAATTTCCTTTTCATAAAAAAAATCTCCTTTGTATTTTTTTTATTCATTATACAATATAAGGATAAAGAAATCATTACTACATAATACAGTAGTAATCACTCAAACCTTAATCTAATTAGATTCTCATGATATCCAGTCATTCTTGAGATCTGATTTATTGTATAGCACTTGTTTTCTTCCAGAAACTCATCTGATATCAATAATTCCATGGCAAATTTGTTGGCTTCTATTTCAATTTTAGAATTTAGCAAAAGAGTCTTGTTTCTGATAAAATAACAGTTTTCTTTTGGATGCATGATTGCATGCCCAAGCTCATGCGCCATAACAAGTCTCATTTCACGCTCATCCAGATTATCATTCAAAAATATACATTTGTGCTTTTTGAGATACATATAACAACCTTCTCGGCTGCCAATATCGCAAATTGAGAATTCTATATGCAAGGTATCTGCTATTTTGAATGGATCAGATGTTCCGAATTTCCGTTTGTAGCGTGTGACAAGCAGCCATTATATTCCGTCATATAAGTGGTAGTAGCTTTTTCGATGTTGCCTTTACAAGTAAAACATGTCATTATTTGTCCTCCTTCCGGGTTTTATAATCGTCTTTCCATTTGCTATTGTCAGGATAGTATAGGGTGCAGGCCCCGCTGATGCAGGGGCCAGTTTTTAATTACATTCGAAGCCCAAAATTATTATCAGCAAGTTTTTTCATTTGTCGCGCACTAAGTTCTAATGGAAGCCTATTTAATTCTTTTATTATATTTTCATAATCAAAACAGGGACATATACAATATATTTGCGCATACGAGTTGATGCGTTCTAATAATACCTGCTTATCAAGTACCCATTTAATACCTTTCTGCTTGTAAAAGGACCACCATGGATTATTTGCGGCGCTAATCTGTAGACGGTGACACCCAAAAGGGTTTTCTGTCATATAGCTGGCTCCATAACAAAATCTATTATTCCCAGAACGGCATTTATCACCATAACAGTAATTTAATTTACCAACTATTTTTCTATCTATCAATTGCCCATTTATAATAACAAATGTTGACTTCCAAGAACTGACTAATTCATACAGCATAATAAAAGCAAGATATTCTTTGGGTTTATGCGAATATACAGCTTGGTGCAGTATTTTCCCATCATCTACTTGCTCTAAGTATTGTGGGGCAGATTTTGCGAGCGCAACGGCTTTTGGATAATTTTCTGAGGCTGATTTTCCAAAAGAAAGAGAGACATACCAATCAGGGAAAACAACGTTGTCTGTAGTAGGCATGATTTCAAGTGAAACTTTAATTTTTTCATTTTTAGGATAGGTATCACTTTTGGCACCATGTGTAATGAGCGGAGTTAAATTTGCCGTATTAACATTACTTTTTGATTGGAGATTTTTCTTTTTCCGTTTTCTGAACGGATATGTAATTAATATTGCTCCAAAGTAGAAAATGGTAGCACCAAAAATATAAGTAATTAATGCCAGGAAAGGTTTTGTGTTACCTATAGTATTTTGATAATCGGATAAGATACCTAGAGTCCAAATTACAATTCCTATTAAGCCGGAAAGTTTGATTTTCTTAAATTTCATTATTTTACCCTTTCCTTAGAACTTGCCTCTTAGTTCGACAACTTTGCCGATAATCTTTACTGGTTTTGAAACAATCTCTTCATTAGTGAAAAACATAGGTTCATATGAAGGATTATTGGATATCAAGGCAATGCCGCTCTGGTATTTTTTTAATCGCTTGCAAGTGGCATCATCACCATTTACCATTGCGATTACGATATCTCCAGATTCAGCATCGTCTTGTTGGCGAACAATTACTACATCACCAGCACACATCCGTGGCTCCATGCTGTCTCCATGAATCTGAAGCCCGAAAAATTCTCCAGTTCTGGCAAACTCCTCCGTGATTTCTTCAGTATCGATAATATCTTCAACAGCTTCGATTGGAATGCCGGCAGCTACACGGCCAAGGACGTTGATAACAACGCCACGTTTCGGGGTATTAGTTGGGGCAGATTCATTTAGCAGGTCAGAGCGATTGATAGAAAAAAACGTGCAAATCATATCAATTTTTGACATACGTGGCATTTTTAATCCCTTGCACCAATTTGAAACCGTAGCTTGGGAAACCTGCATGTATTCAGCCAATTCCAGTTGTGTTTTATTATTGAGTTCTAAATATTTGGTAATGTTATTAGCAATAATCGAATTTATTTCTTTTTCGTTCACCTAATCACCTCATCTTTCATACCTATATAATACATTAAAAGTTATGAAAAATCAACTGAAAATAAAAAAATATAACTTTTAGTATTGACATTAACTTAAAGTTATATTAGAATAAGCGTATAAAAAAAGAAAGGAGCGGTGAAAACAATTGGGTGATTATAAAATTACTTTGGCAGCAGCCAGAGTAAATGCGGGAATGACACAGGAAGAGGTCGCGAAAGAAATGCGTGTGTCAAAAAATACAATAGTAAACTGGGAAAATGGGAAAGTTGAAATGAAACCAGCACAATTTAAAATGTATTGTTTTATTGTTAAAGCCCCAGAAAATTGTATTATTTTACCTGATATATAACTTTAAGTTATTATTCGGGTCAGGGAAAGAGTAGAGGACTTCGCGGATAAGTAAGAGGAGGTGAGATAAAGTGGAAGAAGTAACTGTAGTAAGGCAGGGAGAGAAAAAAATACTTGCAATAGAAATAATCAGGTTCCTTCAAAGCAAGGAAGTTACATATGGAGAGGCAATAGAAGCTCTTGAGGACGCCCAGTCATTTCTGAGAAGAGCGTCCCTCAAAAATAAGATTTAAAATGCCTCATCTACTTCTTGAGCTTCAATAGGAATCTGGTTCAGGGCATGATGATAGGATTTTACAAATGAACGCAATGTTTCATCATATCCTGTGAGATTAGGATTCTTCTGAATGGTAACAATTAATTCAGCTTGGGCATAAGCAACAGCTAAATCATGAATTGTTCTATCATCCATAGCGCAATTCCTCCTTTCTTCGTACTCGGCATGGCAGTGCCTGTACTTAGATTATAGGAGATTAGCAGCAAAATAACAATACTACCATATATGGGAGGTGAGAACAAAATGAGCGAAGAAAAGAAGAAGCTATTCGTAGAAACAGTAGAAAACCTAAAACATATGGACAGAGAAAGTTTGATGATTATGAAGAGCAATTCTGAGGTATTAAAAGCCAGGGACGCGCTGGATAACAGAGAACCAGATCAGAAAGCAGGATAAGGAGGTGGGATAAGATGGCAAAATATGAAAAATTCAAAAGCATCCATATTGATATAGAAAAAGGTATCTATGAAGTCAATGGAAGAGATATTTCAGAAAGCGGATGCGCATTGAGTCTTAAATATGAAAATGGAAATTGATCGCTGGTGACTACAGAAGATACTTTATATACCACCAACGAGCAAGAAATCAAGGAATGAATTTGCTGATGAAGTCGGTAGAAAGCAGGATAAGGAGGTAATAAATTAAATATGGAAAAAGAAACAACAGTACTTCAAATCGATGGAATTACAAAAGGAGAACGAGAGGAAATATTGAAAGCTGTATTAAAAATAAACAGAGCAAGAAAGAAAAATGGAAAGAATAGAGCAACATACGCTTTGTACAAAAGAAAACTCCTGATTGATGAAGCAACCAGGAGCAAAGAATTTAGTGAGCAAAGACTTTTACTATAAAGTGAAATTAACATCGACGTGGTAAAGGACAGAAGATGAAGAATCATAATTTTCAGGGACTTCAACGCTGTTTACCTCTTCATAACCAATACCACAACAACTGCTTTCAATTGCTTCGAACGAAAGACAGATAGGAAGATCTTCATCTGCTTCGAGCTCAGATATCTGAACGTACTCGAAACCATCATTCATAATACTAGCAAGATGTTTGATTAGCTCACTGATTCTATATGTAGCCATAGAAAAAACTCTCCTTTCTTCAGTACTCGGCATGGCAGTGCCTGTACTTAGATTATAAGAGATTAACAGCAAAATAACAATATTACCATATACAGGAGGTGAGAACAGATGTCGGAAAAAATATTAGAAAAGATTTACCAGGAGCTTGTATTAATCAGAGTGGAACTGCAAGCTCTTCGTTCTGGTATTGATCCTGAAACTCAAAGAAAGATTTCTGATGGGGTTTTTAGGGGTGTTTTGAAGCAATTAAATGAAATATCAAAGAGAACAGACAATGGAACAATCGGAGGTGAAAAACATGCCAAAAGTGAATATAAGCAGAACCGCCAAACTAGATGATGCTTCCAGGAAAGTTTACAGCTTTTTCTGCGCTGGCATTTCCGATGACCAAGCGTGCAAAATTATGGGATACAGCAGACCGACACACTACAAAAGGCAGAAGAACCCAGAGCAGTTTACACTTGGGGAACTTCGGATTCTGTACCGAGAGGCAAAGCTTCCGGACGAGGTGTTTATGAGGATGATAAGGGAGGAACCAGATGAAAAGAGACGTACTTGACAGTCTTATGGCCGGAGGCCTGCTGAGTTTCCTGCCGATCTGGGAGACAGATTCAGGAGATCAGATCATAATCGCCATGGGGCTGGCCGTATTAGCCTACATATTAATCTTATTTTGCAGGAGGAAAGACAAATGAAGAAAAAAGCATCTGATGCGCTGATCGAGTTAGGAGTACCGGCGAACCTGCATGGATTCTTTTATATCATTGATGCGATGGAAATCTACGAGCAGGAGGAAGATTACATATTATCCGGGACAACGGCGCTGTATAAAAAGATTGCAGATATGCATAGCACTACCTGGACGAGGGTCGAACGGGCTATCAGACACGCGTTTGAGAAGGCTGTTACATACGGGAATCTTGATTCCCTGAATAAGTATATGACGGCAGCTCAGAAGCCTACAAATGGGAACCTGCTGGCCTGCCTGTACCTGAAGCTTAAAGACTGGGAGACAGAAAATAAAATGAGCCCCTGGGCGGCAACCCGTAAGGCTCAGACCAAAAGATAGGTAATTAACCTATCCTCATTTTAACAGAAAGAAAGGAAAAATCAAGATGAAGAAATATGAATTCACTGGGGAAACAAAGGTAATCAATGTTTGGGGAAGAGAAGTAACCTTGCATAGAATCCGTGCCGTGATTGAATTTGGAATGATTAAAGCTGGCGATATTGGAGGATGGATTGAAAAGGAAGAGAATCTTTCTCACGAAAATAAATCTTGGGTCTGTGGTAATGCTAAGGTCTGGGGTGATGCCAAGGTCTATGGTAATGCTGAGGTCTATGGTGATGCTAAGGTCTATGGTGATGCTAAGGTCTATGGTAATGCTAAGGTCTGTGGTGATGCTAAGGTCTGTGATAATGCTGAGGTCTATGGTAATGCTAAGGTCTGTGGTGATGCTAAGGTCTGGGGTGATGCTGAGGTCTATGGTAATGCTGAGGTCTATGGTAATGCTAAGGTCTATGGTAATGCTGAGGTCTATGGTAATGCTAAGGTCT
>CAMNTH010000027.1 GCA_946557785.1 uncultured Blautia sp. | reverse complement strand
GGCATGGTCAGTTGGTTTTCAAATGTCAGCATGTATGTAGTTTTGAAGATACAGTTTCGTATAAAGGGGATTGGTCAAATGGTATGATAGGGGTCTCCAAAACCTTTGGTGGGAGTTCGATTCTCTCATCCCCTGTTTGAAAAGATCCGGACGCTTTGAGAGTTCAAGGCATCCGGTTTTTTTATTGTCATTTGTTCAGCAGACTTAAAAGTCATAGCAGATTGACGACAAAAAATAATTAGTATATAATGAAACAAAATGTAAATTCTGATTAATAAATATTGTGCTTTTTGATTAGGCTATAGCATAAAAAATTTGAGTATATAACGAGGAGGTTATAATGAAACGGGTAATTACTTATGGGACGTTTGATTTATTGCATTATGGTCATATTAACCTGTTGAGGAGAGCAAAGCAGCAGGGCGATTATTTGATTGTTGCATTGTCAACAGACGAGTTTAATTGGAATGAAAAAGAGAAAAAGTGTTATTTTTCTTATGAAATCCGCAAGCAGTTATTGGAGGCAATACGTTACGTGGATTTAGTAATACCGGAGGAAAACTGGGAACAGAAGAGAAGTGATATTAAAGAATACCATGTTGATACATTTGTAATGGGAGATGATTGGAAAGGAAAGTTTGATTTCCTTAACGAAGATGGGTGTGAAGTGATTTATCTTTCCAGAACTCCGGAAATTTCTACAACCCAGATAAAAAAAGACTTAAATCAGAAGTAAAACGGGAGATCAGTTTAATATGCTGGTTTGAAAAGGGATATATCATGTTTAAGTTGATAAAAAAAATTAAAAATAAATTTGTCAAAAAGTCAAATTATTATATGTATTATTGTAAACAGCCAATTCAGGAAAACAAAATTCTTTTGGAAGCTGGACAGGGAAAGAATTTAAATGGAAATATGTTTGCAATTTTAAAAGAATTATGTACAAATAAAAAATGGGAACATATAGAACCCGTCTTCGTTGTTACTAAGCATACGGAGGCTGGTGCCAAAGAACGGCTGGCTTTTTATGGATTTACTGCAAAAACTGTTATCCGAAATACAAAAGAGTATTGTTATGACCTTGCTACTGCAAAATATTTGCTGACGGATAATTCCTTTCCGCCATATTTTAATAAACGTGAAGGTCAGGTTTATATGAATACCTGGCATGGTACGCCATTAAAACTTATGGGGAAGAGTGATATACAAAATGCGTTGTCTCTTGCTAATATTCAGAAGAATTATTTAATGGCGGACTATGCGTTATTCCCAAATTCGTTTACCCGTGATGTTTTTATGAAAGA
The DNA here is from genome assembly GCA_946557785.1 of uncultured Blautia sp. Classification (GTDB taxonomy): domain Bacteria; phylum Bacillota; class Clostridia; order Lachnospirales; family Lachnospiraceae; genus Blautia_A. The sequence goes on along the minus strand of CAMNTH010000027.1, from coordinate 36,122 downwards.
TTATATGCTGGAAAACATCTATACTGGAAAAATTTTTATGTGTGATTATCCACGTAACAGTGTTTTTTTGGATGATAAATTTTCTTCTGAATTAAAAAATAAGTTAAAGCTTCAAAACAAACAGCTTATTGCTTATTTGCCGACATGGCGGGGAACTAATAGAAAAGCGGATGCAGCAGTTCAAAAAAGAATTTTGCATGAGCATTTTTTGGAGATTGACAAAAGGCTTGGGGAGCATCAGATATTTTATGTGAATCTTCATTTCCTTCTGGGAGATGTTATGGATTATAGTGAATATAAACATATAAAGCCATTTCCGCCGGAATATGAGACTTATGAATTTCTGTCAATATGCGATATGCTTGTAACAGATTATTCCAGCGTTTTTTTTGATTTTGCGTCTACTGGAAGAAAAATTATTTTATTCCCATATGATTTGGATGGATATATGCGGGATAGGGGAACCTATTTTCCTATTACCGACCTTCCGTTTCCGATTGCATATAATGTTGAGTCGCTTATTGATGAAATTAATCGAGCCGCTGCCAGTGAAGATTATGCGGATTTTTTAAATGAATACTGCCGTTATCGTGATCTGAATGCCCCGCAAAAGGTATTGGAGGCAATGATTAACGGAAATGAAAAAAATGTTGTGATAGAAAAAGCTCCGGATAATGGTAAAGAACTGGAAATAATATATGTTGGAGCGCTTAATAATAAGGTACAAAACAGAAGAATTTTAGATTATATTAATTCTTTAGATACGAAGGGAAAAAATATTCTGATTTGCTTTAGGGGAGTTATCAGGCCTGTTGTTATAGAAACGCTTATAAAATTGCCGGAGAATGTGAATTATATGGCTCTTGTGTCTCAGGTGGATATGGGGATATTCCAGAGAGTTATGGCTATATGTTCTATGCGCAATACGGTGATGGCACCCTGGCTGAATAGAAGGCTTGAGCCAGTATTTGAAAAAGAGCGGAAACGCATTTTTTATAGCTTAGTTCCAACGAAGGTTGTTTATTATGCCGGAAAGCCAAATTATTTATATAAGATTTTATCAGGTTTTTCATGTGTAAAAGAAGCGTACATCCACAACCCTGTGTTTGAAGGATATGATGTTCTCAATAAACGATATGAGATTATGGGGAATTATTTTGAAGATCATTATAATCGGGTATATGATGAGAGCAGTATAGATGTTGTTAGATATTGGAATGAGGATGAAAAAAAGGAATATTATAATGCATGTTTTCAAATTTCAAATTTGATCCCTTTATTTCGAAATAAAAAAAATTCCGTAGGAATATGGTCATTTGCTCTTGTAAGAACCAGCCTGCCATGTGAATTAAATGAAATTAAGATTCGATTAAGTTCTGATCAATATTATGATGCTCATATGGCAAAGGGAATAAAAATTGGCAAGGGCTACAGACTTACTCATTATGCATTAAAGATTCCATTTGAAAATATGAAGACTCTTGATGTACAGAACAAAGTTACATTTGTCTTTACAGATTCGTGTGGCTATGGGATGGAACGGGGGATTCGCTATAGTTTTCTGAATTTCAGTAAGGGAAAAGGAAAAGAAGGATCTATTAAAATTTTTCATGAGGAGAATACATCCGCATATTTTCGGCAGTCAAAATACAACTATATGTATTTTACGGTTAGATCATGCAATTTGACGGATTCTAAAAAAGCCCAAATACAGATGGCCTTGGCATATTATGCTGCAAAAGTCATTCCGAAGCATAATATTCTTGTTTTGTATGAGAAGAATAGCAGCAGATATGAAGAAAGTGCCTCCGTATTATATGAAAAACTGATTGATCAGGGATATAGCAACGCATATTTTTTTATTGATAAACGATATGCATATTTGGATACAATTCCTGAAAAGTATCGTGTTAACCTTATATATAAAGGAACTTTTAAGCATTATTTCTATTTCTTTAAAGCAAACACCTTTCTTGGCTCAGAAATGTTGTCTCATGCGATAGATTTACGCATTAAGAACAAATATGCAAATCGCAGGCTGCAGTCAAAGGATATTAATTATGTATTTCTGCAGCACGGCGTTATGTACATGGTATCGCTGGATGCAGAAACTAGGGGATTTTTTAAACCTTCTAATACGAAGGGGATATATAGAGTAGTTACATCATCCCAAAAGGAAGCAGAACATTTTGTTAAACTTGGACAATATGATCCATCATATTTATATATTTGCGGATTACCGAAGTATGATAGAAACAGTTGGAATTCCGGAGCAGATAAAATTGTTATTATGCTGACATGGCGGGCATGGGAATATAATGCAGTACGTTTCAGTTTTGAGAATTCCAAATATTATCAGATGATTATGAGAATCTTTCAGGCGATTCCAGAGGAATATCATGAAAAGGTGATCATTCTCCCTCATCCGTTGTTTTTTGATGCTGTAAAAGCGGCAGAGTTTGATTTAAAGAAATATTTTGACGGAAATACAAAATATGATGAAATCTTAAGAAATACCAAAGTCCTTATAACAGACTATTCATCCATTGCATATGATGCATTTTATCGTGGCGCTAATGTGATTTTTTATTGGGAAGAGAAGGAAGAATGTCTGAAAAATTATGGGCCCTCATCCAAGCTGATGCTGAACGAGACAAACGTATATGGAGATGTTTGTTACCGAAAAGAAGATTTAGAGAAGGTGATTGTTAGAAATTATCTGGAAGGGCAGACACTGCACCATCGTGAAAATTATCAGCAGATTGTTGAGTTCCATGACGGAAAAAATACAGAGCGATTGATTGGTATGCTGAAAAAAGACAAAATTATCTGATGCAAAGGTAAAAAAGCAGGCTGCTTCATTCAAAAGGAGTGATTGCCTGCTTTTTTGCCGGATCATTATTTAGATTTTGGGTTTTTCATAGCCAGATTTGTAAGCGTATCAAACCGGTATCCCATTTCTTCCCATTTACCAAGCAGCTCGTCAAGAACCTCTGCATTGGTTTTGGAGGTGCTGTGGAGAAGGACGATGGCGCCGGGGTGGATGCGGCCAAGGAGCTTTTCAAAGGCTTCTTCGTGGCTTGGCTGTTTATCCTGATACCAGTCTACATAAGCCAGACTCCAGAAAAAGGTATGGTAGCCCATTTCCCGGGCCATGTTCAGGTTGGTCAGGCTGTAGATGCCCTGAGGAGGGCGGTAAAATTTGGTCATGGGGGTGCCGGTGATTTTCTCATATGCGTCTTCTACCTGCTGTAATTCTTTGGAAAAGGCTTCTTTTGTGGCGATTTTGGACATGTCGGGATGGGTGAAGGTATGATTGCCTACGGTGTGGCCCTCTGCACACATGCGCTTTATCAGCTCCGGCTGGTCAGAGATAAAATTTCCCACTACGAAAAAGGTGGCAGGGGCGCTGTGCTTTTTTAAAGCATCTAGGATGGCAGGCATATTTCCGTTTTCATAACCGCAGTCAAAGGTAAGATAGATAACCTTTTCCTCCGTGTCTTTTACATAGTGTGCATTGTATTGTGCTAATTCTTCAATGGAGGCATTTCCCACAGGGCGCTTGCCTTCTTCCTGAAAGCTTAAACCCCAGCTTGCAGATTCTGCAGAAGTCTGTATGGCCTGTTGTTCCTGGGTTAAATACGAGGTTAGTTTTCCAGTGGCTGAGCCGAGGACGAAAGAGCCAAGAAGAATGGCAGAGAGCTTCAAAAGAGATATGTATTTGGGATTATATTTCATAAAAGCTCCGGATATGGTTTTCGATTTATTATATGTAGATATCCGGAGAAATATGAACAAGAAACAAAAAGATAAGAGCCAGCAGATTTATTTTTCTGATGGCTCTTATTATTGCTCAGTATCCAATGGATTTTACCTTCCTTTCGTTAAATTATGAGTAATTACTTAAGATTTCATTGGTCCTTACCTTCCTTATTCAGTTTTGATTTTGGATGAAAAATTAAGTTCTCATTGGAACGTACCTTCCTTGTTTATATTGTGTGCGTGCATAAAACATTTGGAATTAAGTAATTTACGTTCTTGGTGGTCTGTACCTCCTATTATAATGTTATTGTAAAATCTTTATGCTTCTGGCGGTCTGTACCTCCCTTTCTTAGATTATAAAAATTTAATTAGGTTTTCGGTGGTTCCACGCTCCTTTTCTTTATTTTTGTTTTCCTTTTGTTTTATGGGTATAATATAACAGATAACTAAAGAAATGTCAATAGTAAAATAGAAAATTACAAATAAAAAAATATATATAACAAATAAATAAAATAAAAATAACAAATAAACTGAAAATTATAAAATATACAAAAAGAATAGAAAGCTTTTCTTTGGGAAATGATATGTTCATAAAGTTTTAGGAGGTAAAATTATGTTGCGTTATCTGCCCATAAGAAAAGTGCACGCAAGACAAGTACTGGATTCCAGGGGCAATCCTACAGTAGAAGTAGAAGTAACTGTTGGAGAGGGCGTAATTGGAATCAATGGATATACAGCAAGAGCAATTGTGCCTTCCGGAGCGTCTACAGGTAAATTTGAAGCTGTGGAGCTGAGGGATGGAGATAAAGGGAATTATGTAGGATTAAGTGTGGAAAAGGCAGTAAATAATGTGAATACAAAGCTTGCAGAAGCAATCCTCGGGGAAAATGCATTGAATCAGATGTATGTGGACTCCCTGATCATAGAGGCTGATGGTACGGAAAATAAGAGCAGCATTGGGGCAAATGCCACATTGGGTGTTTCCATGGCAGTTGCCAGGGCAGCGGCCATGGCTCTTCGAGTTCCTCTTTACCAGTATCTGGGAGGCTGTCATACCTGCAGAATGCCGGTTCCTATGATGAACATTTTAAATGGGGGCCGTCATGCGGACAATACGGTGGATCTCCAGGAATTTATGATCATGCCCATGGGTGCCTCCTGCTTTTCGGAAGGAATCCGTATGTGTGTGGAAATATATCAGTTCCTGAAGATTATTCTAAAGGAAAAAAAGCTTTCCACTGCTGTGGGAGATGAAGGCGGCTTTGCACCGGACCTGGCAGAATCCAGGGATGTTCTCAGACTGATCATGGAAGCTGTGGAACGGGCTGGTTATGAGCCGGGTAAAGACATTGGGATTGCTATTGATGCTGCTGCAAGTGAACTTTATGATGAAGAAAGGAATGCCTACTATTTCCCTGGTGAAAGTGAAATGAAGGGAGAAGAAGTACTTCGGGATGCAAGTGAAATGGTGTCGTATTATGAAGAACTTCTGGAGGAGTTCCCAATCGTGTCTCTTGAGGACGGACTTCAGGAAGATGACTGGGATGGCTGGAAGCTTCTTACAGAACGTCTTGGGCAAAAGATCCAGCTTGTTGGAGATGACCTTTTTGTGACCAATATTAAGCGCCTGCGCTGCGGCATTACTCTCGGGGTAGGAAATGCTATTCTGGTGAAGGTGAATCAAATTGGTACCTTAAGCGAAGCGCTGGATGCTGTTGAAATGGCTCATCGTGCAGGATACAGGGCTGTGATCTCTCACCGGTCCGGAGAAACGGAAGATTCTTTTATTGCAGATCTGGCCGTTGCAACAGGTGCTGGGCAGATAAAAACAGGCGCACCCTGCCGTTCCGACAGAAATGCAAAATATAATCAGCTTTTGCGTATTCATGAAGGGCTTGGAGAGCTGTCGGTTTTTCAGAATCCATTTGAAAAATCCGGACAGAAGCCCAGGGATGAGGCATAAAGATGAAAAACCCCGCAGAAATCGTGAAAAACAGTTGAAATCCAGGTTCTGCTATGATACAATATTTCCTAGTTGATTAGGAGGTGTAACATCAGTGGGAATTTTGAGAATCATCTTAACAGTTATTTTCGCAATAGATTGTATCGCTCTTACCGTTGCTGTTCTGATGCAGGAGGGCAAGCACCAGGGACTTGGAGCTATTTCCGGTGCAGCTGATTCTTATTGGGGCAAGAACAAGGGACGTTCAATGGAGGGCGGCTTGGTAAAAGCTACAACTTTAATGGGAGTTTTGTTCTTTGTTCTGGCAGCAGTTTTGAACTTAAACTTCTAAGAAAATTTCTAAGGTAAGGGAAACACTCTTGTATGTTCACAAGAGTGTTTTTTGTATCAATAAGGAGAAAAATTGAAAAAAAGACAAGTATTTGAAAAAAGAAAGAAATTTATTCAGGAGCTTTTGGGAGATCCCTTATATAAGCCAATGAGGTTAAGAGAGATTGCCTCCCTTTTGAATTTGGGAAAATCAGAAAAAGAGGATCTGTATGACATTCTGGAGTCACTTCTGCAGGAAGGAAAGGCGGAGATGGACTCCAAAGGACGATATAAATTAACTTCAGGAAAGAGAGACAGACAAGGCCGGCATCAGCGCCCCGGGAAGAAAGCAGCACACGAAAAAGATGCCGGATCAGAGAAATCAGGTGCTGTTAAAGAAGGAATTTTTATCGGGCATCCCAAGGGCTTTGGTTTTGTGGAAATAGAAGGGGAAAAGGAAGATATCTTTATTCCGGAAGAGGATACCGGAACGGCTGTGCATCATGACCGTGTGAAGGTATTGCTGAAAGAAGAACAAAAAGAGGGAAAGCGCAGGGAAGGCGTTGTCACAGGAATTTTGGAAAGAGGAATGACCCAGGTGGTGGGCACATATCAGGCGAACCGTGACTATGGTTTTGTAGTCTCAGATAATCCGAAATTTTCCAAAGACGTCTTTATTCCTAAAAAAGACTCCAAGGGAGTAAAGAATGGGGATAAAGTAATCGTATCTATTACAGATTACGGTTCTAAGAATAAAAGCCCGGAGGGGAAGGTTTTGGAGAATTTAGGAAACTGCCGTGCACCTGGGACCGATATTCTGGCGATTGTAAAAAGCTTTGGAATTCCATCGGAATTTCCGGAGCGTGTGCTGAACCAGGCCATGCGTGTTCCGGATCATGTCCTGGAAGCGGATTTTGACGGACGCATAGATCTGAGGGACATTCCCATGGTGACCATTGACGGGGAGGATGCCAAGGATCTGGACGATGCAGTTTCCCTTTCTAAAGAAAATGGAATTTACCATTTGGGAGTCCATATTGCGGACGTGAGCAATTATGTACAGGGAGGCAGTGCCCTTGACAGGGAGGCTTTAAAGCGGGGAACCAGCGTGTATCTGGCAGACCGGGTGATCCCAATGCTGCCAGAGCGGCTTTCCAATGGAATCTGTTCCCTTAATAAAGGCGTGGACCGTCTTACCTTAAGCTGCATGATGGATATTGACGAACAGGGGCAGGTGATCGGACACAAGATTGCAGAGACTGTTATCTGTGTGGATGAGCGGATGAGCTATACGGATGTAAAGAATATTCTGGAGGACAGCGACCCGGAAGCAAAAGGGCGGTATGCAGAATTAGTTCCTATGTTTTTCCTAATGAAGGAATTATCTTCTCTGCTTCGCAGCAGCAGGCATAATAGAGGGTCTATTGATTTTGACTTCCCGGAGAGCAAGATTATTTTAAATGAAGCAGGCCGTGCAGTGGATGTGAAGCCTTATGAGGCAAATGTAGCTACCAGGATCATTGAGGACTTTATGCTTCTTGCAAACGAAACGGTTGCGAAGGAATACTGCAGGGGAGAATATCCCTTTGTTTACAGAACTCATGAGAATCCGGATCCGGAAAAAGTGGAAAGCCTTCTGACATTGATTCATAATCAGGGAATCTCCATTCAAAAGGCAAAGGAAGAAATCACTCCCAAGGAAATTCAGGCAATCCTGGAGAGCATTGAAGGGATGCCAAATGAGCCGCTGATCAGCCGTCTGGCACTGCGGACAATGAAGCAGGCAAGATATACCACGGAGTGCAGCGGGCATTTCGGGCTTGCCGCAAAATATTACTGCCATTTTACCTCCCCTATCAGGCGATATCCGGATCTGCAGATTCACAGGATCATACGGGACAATCTCCGGGGAAGGTTAGTAAGGGAAGGGAAGACAGAGCATTACCGTGAAATTCTGGATGAAGTGGCCAGACAGTCCAGTGTGTGTGAGCGAAGGGCTGATGATGCGGAACGGGAGTCCGATAAACTAAAAAAAGCAGAGTATATGTCCTATCATTTGGGCGAAGAATTTGAAGGGATTATTTCCGGAGTGACAGGCTGGGGATTTTATGTGGAGCTGCCTAATACAGTGGAGGGGCTGGTGCATGTAAATACCTTGCGGGATGACTATTATACCTTTGACCAGGATGCTTATGAACTTCGGGGGGATATGACTGGAAAAGTCTACCGTCTTGGACAGAAGATCAGGGTTCGTGTGGAGGATGCGGATCCTATGATGAAAACTATTGATTTCGTCATTGCAGAGGGAGGGTTCTATGACTAAAAAGACAGGAATCAAACTGATTGCCAATAATAAAAAAGCATTTCACGATTATTTTATTGAAGATACATTTGAGACAGGGATCGCCCTGGCAGGGACAGAGGTAAAGTCCCTGCGCATGGGCAAGTGCAGTATTAAGGAGTCCTTTGTGCGTATTGAGAGAGGGGAAGTGTATATTTACGGTATGCATATCAGCCCCTATGAAAAGGGGAATATTTTTAATAAAGACCCTCTCCGTGTTCGTAAGCTGCTTCTGCACAGATATGAGATCAACAAAATGGAAGGTAAGCTGAAAGAAAAGGGGCTGACCCTGGTTCCTTTAAAGGTTTACTTTAAGGACAGCCTGGTAAAGGTGGAAATTGGCGTTGCAAGGGGCAAGAAGCTTTATGACAAGCGCCAGGATATTGCCAAAAAGGACCAGCGCAGAGAGGCTGAACGAGATTTTAAGGTGAAAAATCTTTATTAATTCACATGAACAAAACAAGACAATTTTTCCCATAAGAAAGCATTCCTAACATATAAAAAATCTCCTATAATAAAGCTATAAAATGGCGGATAGGAGGTTTTTTATGCAATACGGACATTTTGATCAGGATAAAAGAGAATATGTAATAGACAGGGTAGACCTGCCCGCATCCTGGACCAATTATCTGGGGGTAAAGGATATGTGTGCTGTGCTGAATCATACGGCCGGGGGCTACATTTTTTATAAATCACCCCAGTATCACCGGATTACCAGATTCCGGCCAAATGGTGTTCCCATGGATCGTCCGGGGCATTATGTGTATTTAAGGGATGATGAGAAGAAAGATTACTGGAGCATTTCCTGGCAGCCGGTTGGAAAGCCTTTGGATCAGGCTTCGTATTCCTGCCGTCATGGACTGTCCTATAGCGTGTACCAGTGTGAGTACGACCATATCAGGGCTTCCCAGAAGATGTCCATAGCCATGGAAGATCCTGTGGAAATCTGGGATGTGCGTTTGAAGAACATGGATACAAGGATGCGCAGCTTAAGCGTATTCTCTTATCTGGAATTTTCATTTCATCATATTGAAATGGATCAGCAGAATTTTCAGATGAGCATGTATGCAGCAGGCTCTTCCTATGACGACGGGGTTATTGAGCATGATCTTTTTTATGAAGAATTCGGATATCAGTTTTTTACCTCGGACTTTCAGCCGGATGGTTATGACTGCCTGCGGGATGCATTTATCGGAAACTATCGTACGGAAACAAATCCGGCTGCTGTGGAGCGGGGACAGTGCAGCAACAGCTCTGAGCTTGGAAACAACCATTGCGGTGTGCTGCATAAGCGTCTTGTTCTTGAACCAGGAGAAGAGGTTCGTTTGATCTTCCTTTTGGGGGAAGGCACACGGGAAAATGGAAAGAAGATCCGCTCCAAATATGGAAATGGAGAAATGGTGGATGAGGTTTACAGCCAGCTTGCAGATTTTTGGGAAGAGAAGCTTTTGGCTCAGCAGGTTTTTACCCCAAGCGAAGGTATGAATCAAATGCTGAATGTGTGGAATTTGTACCAGGCAGAAATTAATATCATATTCTCCAGGTTTGCGTCCTTTATTGAGGTGGGAGGAAGAACCGGTCTTGGGTACCGGGATACCTCTCAGGATTCCATGACCGTGATCCATTCTAATCCCAAGAAATGCCGCCAGAGGATGGTGGAGCTTCTTCGGGGACTGGTGTCCAAAGGATATGGACTGCATCTTTTCCAGCCGGAATGGTTTGATCCGGATCATGAAGCAAAGCCATTTAAATCCCCTACGGTAGTTCCAACGCCAAGCCGTCAGGAAATGGTCCACGGGCTTAAGGATGCCTGCTCAGATGATGCTTTGTGGCTTGTAAGCGCCATTGCGGAGTACATAAGAGAAACGGGGGATTTCGGTTTTTTGGATGAAGTTTTCGGCTATGCGGATGAGGGCGAAGGCACGGTCTATGAGCACATGAAAAGGATCCTGGACTTTTCTGCCAGGGAAGTAGGAGCAGATGGCATATGCAAGGGACTTCGGGCAGACTGGAATGATTGCCTGAACCTGGGCGGAGGAGAAAGTGCCTTGGTTTCATTCCTTCATTACTGGGCATTGGGGAACTTCCTGGCGCTTGCCAGATATCTTGAAAAAACAGAGGATGTAGAAAAATACACCTCCATGGCAGAGAAGGTAAAAAAGGCATGCGACGAGGTCCTTTGGGATGAGGAATGGTATATTCGGGGAATTACAGCCAGCGGAAGAAAGATCGGAACCATGGCGGATGCAGAAGGAAAGATCCATCTGGAATCCAACGCATGGGCGGTTCTTTCCAAAGCTGCCCCAAGGGAAAAAGGGCTTCGGGCAATGGACAGTATTTATAAATATCTTTTCACACCCTATGGAATTATGCTCAATGGCCCTGCCTATACGGTGCCGGATGATGAAATTGGATTTGTAACAAGAGTATATCCGGGACTTAAGGAAAATGCTTCGATTTTCAGCCACCCAAATCCATGGGCATGGGCTGCGGAATGCTGCCTGGGGCGGGGGGATCGGGCAATGGAACTTTACGATGCTCTTTGTCCTTATTATCAGAATGACAAAATAGAAATCAGGGAATCCGAGCCCTATTCCTATTGTCAGTTTATTATGGGAAAAGATCATAAAGCCTTTGGAAGGGCGCGGCATCCTTTTATGACCGGTACAGGAGGATGGGCCTATTATGCGGCGACACATTACATTCTTGGCATCAGGCCGGAGCTTGCATGGCTGGAAATTGATCCCTGCATACCGAAGGAATGGGATGGGTTCCGGGTAATCCGCCGTTTCCGGGGAGCCATTTATGATATTGAAGTAGAAAATCCAAACCATGTTTCCAAAGGGATAAAGCAACTGTATCTGGACGGAAAGGAAACCCGCAGAATTCCGGTTTTGGAATCCGGAAGCACACATAAGGTGAAAGCTGTGATGGGATAGGACCTAGGACGTGTATCATGTCCGGAAGGAGGGATAGGATGATCAGATTTGGAACCGGCGGCTGGAGAGCTGTCATTGGAGATGAATTTACCAGAGCAAATATCCAGCTTCTTGCAAAAGCCCTTGCCATGAAAATGCAGGAGGAGAATGTGGCAGATCAGGGAATCTGCATAGGATATGACAGGCGCTTCCTTTCAAAAGAGGCAGTGATGTGGGCATGTGAGGTTTTGGCTGCCGAGGGGATTTCCAGCAGGTTTGTAAACCGCTCTTCACCAACACCTTTGATCATGTATTATGTGATGGCAAATGATCTGCCTTACGGTATGATGGTTACTGCAAGTCATAACCCTGCCATTTATAATGGCTTTAAACTTTTTACAAGGGGCGGCAGGGATGCGGATGAATTACAGACTCAGGATATGGAGAGGTATTTTGCCCTTGCAGAAGGGGAAATGGAAAGAGGAAATCCTCCTGCTCTGATGCCTTATGAAGAAGCAAAAAAGGCGGGACTGGTGATAGAGTTTAATCCTTTGAACGATTATATTGACAATATTATTTCCGGAATTGATATGGAGGCTATTCGAAAAAAAGGGCTTCGCATTGCGCTGGATCCCATGTACGGAGTCAGCCAGACCTCCCTGAAAACCATTCTATCCATTGCAAGATGTGAGGTAGAGACAATCCATGAGCGCCATGATACCCTGTTTGGAGGAAAGCTTCCGGCTCCAAATGCAGAAACACTGCGTTCCCTTCAGAATTATGTCATAGACCGTTATTGCGACATCGGCATTGCAACAGACGGAGATGCAGATAGAATTGGCGTGATCGACGATCAGGGAGAATTTCTCCATCCAAATGATATTCTGGTAGTCCTTTATTACTATCTTTTGAAGTATAAAGGCTGGATCGGTCCATGTGTCCGGAATGTAGCTACCACCCATATGCTGGACCATGTGGCAAAAAGCTTTGGTCAGCGCTGCTACGAAGTTCCTGTTGGGTTTAAATATATTTCCTCTAAAATGCAGGAAACCAATGCGCTGATCGGCGGGGAATCCTCCGGAGGGCTGACGGTGCGGGGACACATTAATGGAAAGGACGGAATTTATGCTGCTGCGCTTCTGGTGGAAATGGTAGCTGTTACAGGCAGGCATCTTTCGGAAATTATGAGGGATATCCGGGAAGAATACGGAACAATTTACATGGAGGAGCATGACTATTCCTTCACAAAGGAACGGAAGCGTGAAATTTATAAGATCTTAATGGAAGATAAGCTTCTGCCTGAGATGGAGTTCCCTATTGAGAAGGTTTCTTATTTGGATGGATGTAAGGTCTATTTCCAGAACGGAGGCTGGATTATTGCCAGGTTTTCCGGTACTGAGCCGCTGCTTCGTATTTTCTGTGAAATGGAAAAAAAGGAAATCGTGAAAACTTTGGTAAAAGAATTTGAGCACTTTCTGGGACTGACATTATGAAAGAAAGCTGTATTCCGAAAAAACTGACATCCATTCAATGGAAGATGGTCAGCATTGTTTTGTTTTACTGGGTAATTCCGTTTATTATCATTATTTTTCTGGTGGGCCACTTTTTGGTGAACCGCCAGGAAAAGGCGGTGCTTGAGCAGATGGCGCGTCAGCTTGAGCTTGATAACCAGATTAGTATCGAACGTCTGGACAGTGCCATCAGTGATTCCAGGCAGGCCACCTACGACAGGACGCTTTACGGATGTTATGATGAGCTGCGCAGGGAACAGACGGATTTTAATGCTGCATATAATAAGGGGCATTACTATATGTCCAGACAGTTTGGAAAACGAAAAGAGATTTCTGACAGTATTTTTATGATAAAGTCCAATCCTACGGAGCTGAAGATTACTAATTACAATACGCCTGCAGGAGGAAGCTACCGCCATTTGGAAACTTACTGGGAAAAAGACCATGAGGCTGTAATGGAACTGGCAGAAGGATTGGATACCTCCATTGGACTTTTTTATAATGAAGGGCGTCTCTACCTGGTGAGAAACCTGGTAAATGGAGCCTATAAGCCCTGGGGAGTCCTGGTTCACCGTTTGAATATGGAGTATTGTCTGGAACCCCTTTTAAAATCCTCAGGGGCAGAGGAGGCGCTGATAAAGATTGGCGGCCAGGATGTAATTATTCGGGGAGACCGGACGGTATGGGATGAAATTCCCAAAATAGCAAGCACCAAAGAGGCAAAGTATTTTCTGGAGGGCGAAATAGCCTATATTTACCAGACTGTGAAAGGCAGTGATTTTACGCTGTCTGCTATTTTAAGGGCAGATACTTCGGAAATTTTTAAACCCCTTTATGGATATGAGTATATTGTCCTGGTGCTGATCACTTTTCTTGTACCCATGATCTTTATTTTTATAATGCTTGCGCAGAAATACCTGATCCATCCTCTAAATATCATGATGGATCATGCAAGGGAAATTGAATATGGAAATTTGGGATGTCAGCTTGAAGAGAACACCAGAAGCCTGGAATTTGAATCATTAAGGGATTCTTTTAACCATATGTCCAAAACCCTGAAATACCAGTTTGACCATATTTATGAGGAGGAACTGGCTCTTAGGGATGCTAAGATTATGGCGCTGCAGTCCCATATTAATCCCCATTTTATGAATAATACACTGGAGATCATCAATTGGGAGGCAAGGCTTGGTGGAAACGAAAAGATTTCCAAGATGATTGAGGCACTTTCCACTTTAATGGATGCTGCAATGGACAGGCGGAAACTTCCTGAGGTTCCTTTGTCCGAAGAGATAATCTATGTGAACGCATATCTTTATATTGCGTCAGAACGTTTTGGAAAACGGCTTAAGGTGGTAAAGGAGCTTCAGGCTGAGACCATGCAGTGCTTGGTTCCAAGGCTGATCCTGCAGCCAATTATTGAAAATGCGGTAGAACACGGTGTTGTGCCAAAGGGAGGGGGGATAGTAACTATCAGAAGCTTTTTTAAGGGAGAATTTCTTATCCTTGAAATAGAAAATGACGGAGAAATGACAAAAGAGAGCAAAATGAAAATAAACCGTCTTCTTTCTCCCGGGTATGATACCAGTAAGGAATCCTCTGGAAACTTAGGCATTGCGAACGTAAATCAGAGGCTTAAGATATTGTATGGCGAGGACTGCGGACTTTCCATCGGTCTTGAGGGAGAAAAGAGAGTTGTCTCCAGATTGTTGATCAAAAATGTGCAAACACAACAAGAAAATGCAAGAAATCGCAGTTCCAGTTATTCAAATTCCTCAAATACTAAGGCATAATATAGTTACAAACAAAAATTTCCGGGATGGAAATCCCAAAGGAAAATAAAAAGATTGGAGGAATTTTTATGAGGAAGAAAATGGTATCTGTATTACTGTGCACAGCAATGACGGCTTCTATGTTAGGGGCGGGAGCCTTGATGGTACACGCTGAGTCCGTAGAATTGAATGTAGTAACCACCTTTGCAGGCGAAGATTCCAACTCCAAGAATTATCAGGAAGGTTTAGCTGGCTGGCAGGAAGCAACCGGAAACACAGTAAATGATAATTCCGCAACTTCTGATGAAACGTTTAAGACAACAGTTGTATCTGATTTTGAAATGGATGCAGAGCCGGATGTATTGTTCTTCTTTACCGGAGCTGATGCAAATTCCTTTGTAGAAGCAGGAAAGGTAGTTTCTATTGAAGATATCCGTGCAGAATATCCGGATTATGCGGCAAATATTGATGATGCAAAGATTCCTACTTCCATGGTGGACGGCAAAGCTTATGCAGTTCCCACAAATGGCTATTGGGAAGCAATGTTTGTAAATAAGACTGTTTTGGAAGACTGCGGCGTTGCAATGCCTGACGAGAACTATACCTGGGATCAGTTTATGGCAGATTGTGCAGTGATTAAAGAAAAAGGCTATGCACCAGTAGCGGCAGCCCTTGGAAACATCCCTCATTATTGGTGGGAATATTCTATCTTTAATAATCAAACTGATCTTGCAGCACATCCCACAGTTCCGGAAGCAGATGCAGCAGATGCATGGGTGAACGGTATGGAAGATGTAAAAGCAATGTACGAGGCAGGATGCTTCCCGGAAAATACCTTATCTGCAACAGATGATGAAACATTCCAGCTATTTACACAGGATAAGGCAGCGTTCCTTCTTGATGGTTCCTGGAAGGTTGGCGGTATTGTAGGTGCATGCCAGTCTGATCCGGAAGATCCGTCCACACTGGATACAGAAGCTCTTGACAGATTTGATGTAACATTTGTTCCTTCCAAAAACGACGTGAGAAAAGCAAGCGATCTGATCGGCGGCTTCTCCATGGGATATTATATTACTGCAAAAGCATGGGAGGATCCGGAAAAGAAAGATGCAGCAGTTGACTTTGTAAACTACATGACCAGCGATGATATGATCCTGAAATTTGCTCAGCATTCTGCAAGTCCTTTGAAAGAAGCTCCTGAGGCTGATACTTCCGTTATGAACAGCCTTCAGATTAAAGCCATTGATTTCGGTGCAAAAGTAACATCCTATACACCGGCAGTTCAGGATAACTTCCAGGGCGAGTGCCGTGTCCCTACTTTTGACGGTATGCCGAATATTGTAACAGGTGAAGTTTCTGCAGCAGATGCTGTAGCAGAAGGTTTTGCGATCTATGCAGAATCAGCAGAATAAGCAATGGGCGCAAATATTTATAAAAACAAAAAGCAGCTGGTATTTTTTCTCCTGCCTGCCTTCCTTTTCATGATCGTCTATTTGTATTATCCATTCTTTATGAATATTATAAATAGCTTTGAGAAAATAGGCAGGCTGGGGACGGCCCCTAAGGGATGGAATGATCCCTGGTATCTGAATTACGTGAATATGGTCACCGATAAAAACATGCATACAGCTATGATCAATACACTGATCAT
Organism: uncultured Blautia sp.; assembly: GCA_946557785.1. GTDB lineage: Bacteria > Bacillota > Clostridia > Lachnospirales > Lachnospiraceae > Blautia_A. The sequence continues at coordinate 19,895 of CAMNTH010000027.1, read as the reverse complement.
GATGGCGGTGACTATCGTGGGGCAGGTGGGGATTGCCATAGTGCTTGCAATTCTGGTGGACAATATCGGACGTGGGGCAAGGTTTTTCCGTACAGTGTATTTCTTCCCCATTGTCATTTCGGCGACTGCTCTTGGTCTTCTTTTTAACCTGATCTTCCTTTATAACAAAGGAATGATCAATCAGCTTATGGAACGTCTGGGTGCAACGGAGCTGATGGACTGGAAAGCGAAAGGAATCGCACTGGTCACAATGATGATACCGGTTATGTGGCAGTATGTAGGCTTCTATTTTGTCATCCTGGTCACAGGGCTGAATAATATTTCAGAAGACCTGTATGAGGTAGCATCCATTGACGGTGCTACAAGATGGCAGCGTGTCCGCTATATTACCATCCCTCTTCTTAGAAATGTCATGTGCACCTGTGCGGTTCTGGCAGTGACAGGAGCTTTGAAGGTATTTGACCTGCCCTGGGTAATGTTCCCTAAGGGCATGCCCCAGGGAAGCACATTTCTTACAGGAACTTATATGTATTATCATACTATTGAAGCTATGAATGTTGACTATGGAAGCGCAATTGCAGTGGTGATCGTAGTTCTTGGAATCGTAACCTCCAAGGTGGTAAATGCGATCTTTAAAGAAGCGGATTACTAGAGGAGGGGAAACGGCATGAAGAAAAAGAAAAAAATTCCCCCTGGTACGGTGCTGATCTATGGGGTGCTTACAATGTGGGCTGTTACCACGATCTATCCCATTGTCTGGGTAGTGCTGAATTCTTTTAAAGCGAAAGATAAGATCATTGTGGATTCCTTTTCCCTTCCGTTAGGGGATCTGTTTACTACAGCCAATTATAAAATGGCTTTTGACAGGCTTGGAATTTTTACTGCATACAGGAACAGCCTTATTATTTCCTGTTCAGTAGCTGCAGCAGTAATCCTGATGGCCGGGATGGCTTCCTTCGGACTGGTACGCTATCAGTTTAAGCTTCGGGGAACACTGATGAGCCTGGTGGTTGCAGGAATGATGTTTCCGGTGTTTTCCACGATTATTCCTGTTTATCAGATGCAGAGCAGAATGGGAATCACAGCTTCCAACTCCTTGTTTTTGAATCTGTTGTGTGTAATACTGCCCCAGATTGCGGGCAACTTATCTTTTGCCATTGTGGTGCTGACAGGGTATATCAAGAGCCTGCCTATAGAACTTGAGGAGGCTGCATATATGGAAGGAAGCAATGCATTTCAGACCTTTTTTAAGGTTGTTGTGCCTCTGACAAAGCCATCTTTTGCTACGGTTGCCATATTTTCCTTTCTTTGGAGCTATAATGATTTATTTACACAGATGTTTTTCCTTAGAAATAAAAAATACTGGGCGATTACCAGGCTGATGCAGATGCTTACATCAAAAGAGGGAACCAATTATGGATTAATGGCGTCCACTGTTTCCCTGGTAGTCATTCCCGTAATCTTAGTATATATCTTTTTACAAAAGTACATTATCAAAGGAATGACAGCAGGTGCGGTAAAAGGCTGACTGCCCCAAACGGTAAAAACAGGCATTCGCAAAAGGCGGATGTCTGTTTTTTTACCTTTCCTTTTTGGTGAAAAAGGGGTATAATTAGAAAGAATTCAGGGGGATACCACATGTATAAAGTAGTGATAATTGATGACGAGCCGATTATTGTGGAGGGGCTTACAAGTCTGATTCCATGGGAAAAGTATCACTGTACAGTGACGGCATGCGCATATAACGGAATAGAAGGCCTTGAGACGATCCGCACGGAGAAACCTGATATTCTGTTTTCCGATATTGCCATGCCGGGGATGGATGGACTGCAGATGATCGCTGCGCTGAAGGTTGAGTTTCCTGATATGCAGATCAGTATTTTGACAGGCTACCGTGATTTTGATTACTGTCAGCTGGCGATCCGCCTTGGGGTATCACGTTTTTTGCTGAAACCTTCTAATATGAAGGAGCTTGAAGAGGCTGTGAAGGCTATGACGGAGGTACTGGATAAAAGATATTCCGGAGGCCAGGATACAGAGCCGGAAGAAAATATGGCAGGAAGCTTTATCGTAAAAAAAGCATTGCAGTATATGGAAAGCCATTATCAGGAAAAGATTTCCTTAAGTCTTGTGGCGGAAAAAACGTATGTGAGCCAGTGGCATTTAAGTAAGCTTCTTAATAAACAGGAAGGCAAAAACTTTTCGGAAATTTTAAGCAAGATCCGTATTTCCCACGCAAAAGAACTTTTAAAGGAACCGGAATACCGTATCTCGGATGTGGCGGAAATGGTAGGTTTTACCGATGTTGCTCATTTTTCCAGAGTGTTTAAAAAGGTTCAGGGAATTTCAGCAAATGAGTATCGGAATACGAAGATTTAGGGTGTGAGCCACAGCGAAAAGTCTAAAAATTGTATGAAATCCTCCGTAGTTTGGTTGACAAGAAAGGGATACTCTGTATAATAAAAATAGCGATAGTGAATGAAACCATTGTTTGGGAGGAATATAAATGAAAAAAAGATATGTTATGCTTGCGGCAATGCTGATACTTAGTCTGTCAGCCATAGGCTGCGGCAAGAAGGAAGAGAAAAAGGTTACGCCTCCTGCAGTAACTGCCACACCGGCGCCGACTGCGGCACCCACTGAGGCGCCTGCCAAGGGAGAGCTGGTACAAATGCAAAAGTCCGAGAATTCGGATATAAAGAATGTAATTGGAGAGAAGACGGCAGCCGCATCGAAGCTGGTTCTGATCAATCAGACAGGAGCAGATATTGCATCTGTCTATGTCAGACCAACCATTGATGATGACGAAGAATGGGGAAGTGAACTGGTACAGGGGAAATTTGTCCTGAAAAACGGTGAAAAAGCCCTTTATTACTTTGACCCTAATAAAAAAGATGAGAATGGAAATGTTGTTTCTACTTATGACATCAGGATCGTTTATACAGATGAAGACAGATACGACTGCTATTTCAGAAAGCTTCCTCTGAAGAATATCGGACAGGTGACCTTATGTATGGACGAATCAGGGGATTCTTCGATTCCATATGCGAAGTATTTAAGCGGAACCAGTAAGAAGGAATTTTCTACCCTTAATGAGGTGAAACACAGACTTGGCCTTCTGGATTATGATGATACAGAAGAGAATGACCAAACAGAAGAAACGGGGCTTACTCCCACGCCTGAGATAACGTCTGCGCCAGAGGTTACCCAGGCACCGGATGATACAGAAGATTCGGACGAGCTGCCCAAGAGCGACGAGATCAAGGCAGCGGAAGGGTGCATCGGACAGTCCCTGGATACTTTGTTTGGCGTTTGCGGGGAGCCTATAGGCAGCGATTATCAAGAAGAACCGGAAACAGGAGAAACAGGATATCATTATTATGATACGTTTACCGTATCCACCACCGTAGACGAGGACGGCAATGAAATCGTATCCGGTGTATGGTAAAAAATAGAAAACCGAGGTATAAAATATGGATATGAAGAGAGTATTACTGAAATTGAGCGGTGAGGCTCTTGCCGGAAAGAAAAAGACAGGGTTTGATGAGACAACTGTAATCGGAGTAGGAAAGCAGATCCGTACAATTGCAGAGGAAGGCATGCAGGTTGGGATCGTTATTGGCGGCGGCAATTACTGGAGAGGCCGCACCAGTGAAACGATCAACCGCAATAAGGCTGACCAGATCGGAATGCTGGCTACAATTATGAACTGTATTTATGTTTCCGATATCTGCCGGTATCTGGGCTTAAAGACAGAGATCTATACTCCTTTTGCCTGCAGTACTTTTACGAAGCTGTACTGTAAGGATGAGGTTGAAAAGGATTTTGCAGAAGGAAAAGTGGTATTTTTTGCTGGAGGAACAGGGCATCCTTATTTTTCCACAGATACAGCGACTGTACTTCGCGCAGTAGAGATCGAAGCGGATGCGATCCTCCTGGCAAAGGCAGTGGATGGTATTTATGATAGTGACCCGAAGCAAAATCCAAGTGCTGTGAAATACGATGAGATCACCATTGAGGAAGTGGTTGCAAAGAAGCTGGCTGCAATGGATCTTACTGCGTCGATCATGTGCATGGAACAGAAAATGCCTATGCTGGTATTTGGACTTGAAGAGGAGGACAGCATTGTGAACGCAGTTCACGGTAAATTCTCCGGTACAAAGGTTACTGTATAAAGAAGTATTGGCTTTAAAGGATTACGAAATAGAATACAGCAAAAACAGGAGAGGGAGATTAGAACTATGGATGAAAGAGTTCAGAAGTATGAAGACAAAATGAAAAAAACATTGAGCGGATTTGAAGCTGATATTGCAACGATCCGTGCAGGACGTGCGAATCCGCACATCCTTGACAAACTTACCGTAGATTATTACGGTTCCCCCACGCCTTTTCAGCAGGTAGCGAATATTACCGTACCGGAGGCTCGTATGATCCTGATCCAGCCGTGGGAATCCAGTCTCATTAAAGCAATTGAAAAAGCTATTTTAACTTCCGATTTAGGCCTGAACCCAAGCAATGACGGAAAATCCATCCGTCTGGTACTGCCGGAGCTCACAGAAGAGCGCCGTAAAGACCTTGTGAAGGATGTGAAGAAAAAAGGAGAGGCAGCGAAAGTTGCTGTTCGCAATGTGCGAAGGGATGCCAATGATGCATTTAAGAAGCTGACCAAGCAGGATGTGTCTGAGGATGAAGTGAAGGACTTAGGAGACAAGGTACAGAAACTCACAGATAAATATATCAAGGACATTGATGCGGCTGTTGATAAGAAATCAAAAGAAATCCTGACCGTATAATGAGAACGGATATGAGAGAGAGCCATCGACAGGGCTCTCTTTCCACGTAAAGCAAAAAAGCAGGAAGAGAACAGGTGAGAGGAGAAAACCATGAACGTACCAAACCATATTGCTATCATCCTGGATGGCAACGGCCGCTGGGCAAAGGCGAAAGGGATGCCAAGAAGCTACGGTCATGTGAAAGGATGTGCTAATCTGGAGACTATTTGCGATGATATGAAGGAGCTGGGAGTAAAATACCTGACAGTATATGCATTTTCCACAGAAAACTGGAAGCGCTCCAGAGAGGAAGTGGAGGGGCTGATGAAGCTTTTCCGCAACTATTTGAAAAAATGTATTAAGATTTCCGAAAAAAACAAGATGCGTGTGAAGATTATCGGGGACGTAACTGGATTTGACGGGGACATTCAGCGCAAGATTGCAGAGCTGGAGGAGTTTTCCAAAGATTATACGGAACTGCATTTCCAGATTGCATTGAATTACGGAAGTAGGGACGAGATTGTAAGAGGCATGCGCCGCATGGCAGATGATATTTCCAAGGGCAGGATTTCTCCAGCAGATATTGGGGAAGGTACCATTGGAAATTACCTGGATACTGCAGGAATCCCGGATCCGGATTTTATGATCCGTACCAGCGGAGAACAGAGGCTTTCTAATTTCCTGCTGTGGCAGATGGCGTATACGGAATTCTATTTTACGGATGTGGCATGGCCTGATTTTAATAAGGCAGAGCTTATCAGGGCCATTGAGAAATATAATGAACGTGACCGCAGATACGGCGGGGTAAAGGAGGAATAGGGATGTTTAAAACCAGGCTTTTAAGCGGAATCCTTTTGGTTTGCGCAGCGCTTCTTACCATTATAAGCGGCGGTTATGTACTTTTATTTACCCTTTTGAGTATTTCGGTCATTGGAATGAATGAATTGTACCGTGCTATGAAGGTGCGGGAAGAGAACATATCCGCTCTGGAAATAGCAGGATATATGGGTGCGGCGCTTTATTATGGAGCAGCGATGGCTGACTTTGAGAAGTTCGGGGCTATGGCCATAATTGCCGCTTTGGTGCTGATCATGTGTGTCTATGTATTTTCCTATCCGCGGTTTACAGCAAATCAGATGATGGCAGCATATTTCGGATTCATTTATGTAGCTGTAATGCTGTCATTTGTTCTTCTTACCAGAAACCTTCCGGATGGAAAATTCCTGGTATGGCTGGTCTTCCTTTGTTCCTGGGGATGCGATACCTGTGCCTATTGTGTGGGAATGCTCATAGGCAAACATAAAATGTCGCCTTTGTTAAGTCCAAAGAAGTCTGTGGAGGGAGCGGTGGGAGGCGTGCTTGGTGCAGGCCTTTTGGGAGGAATCTATGCAGCGGCAACCGGGGGGGAAGCGGCGGAATATGCGCTGATCTGCGCTGCGGGAGCCTTGATCTCCATGGTTGGGGATCTGGCAGCTTCTGGGATTAAGAGAAATCAGGGGATTAAGGATTACGGGAAGCTGATTCCCGGGCACGGCGGTATCCTGGATCGGTTTGACAGCGTTATTTTTACAGCTCCTGTGATTTATTATCTGGCAAAACTGGTTCTTGGCATATAATGATACCAGGGGATGTATTTTAAGAAAGGACTGCTTATGAAAAAAATTGCAATTTTAGGTTCCACAGGTTCTATTGGCACACAGACTTTGGATGTGGTCCGCGCTAATGAGGATATCCAGGTGCTGGGAATCAGTGCTGGAAGAAACATAGATAAGTTGGAGGATCAGGTGCGGGAGTTCCATCCCCGTCTGGCAGCTGTTTGGGATGAAAAGGCTGCAAAGGATCTTAAGGTAAGGCTTTCTGATCTGAATGTGAAGATTGTTTCAGGTATGGATGGACTTTTGGAACTGGCTTCTATGCCGGAAACAGAGATTTTGGTAACTGCTATTGTGGGAATGCTGGGTATCCGGCCTACCATAGAGGCCATTCGTGCAGGAAAAGATATTGCCCTTGCAAATAAAGAAACACTGGTAACAGCAGGGCATCTGATCATGCCTCTGGCAAAGGAATACGGTGTGAAAATCCTTCCTGTGGACAGTGAGCACAGCGCCATTTTCCAGGCTTTGAACGGAGAGCACAAAAACGAAGTACATAAACTGCTGATTACAGCTTCAGGAGGTCCCTTCCGGGGAAAGAAACGGGAAGAATTATCCGGGGTGACCCTTGAGGATACCCTGAAGCATCCAAACTGGGTAATGGGGCAGAAAATTACGGTGGATTCCGCAACCTTGGTAAATAAGGGACTGGAGGTTATGGAGGCACGCTGGCTTTTTGATATGGAGCTGGATCACATTCAGGTTGTGTTACAGCCTCAGAGCGTGATTCATTCCATGATCGAATTTAAGGACGGGGGAATTATGGCGCAGCTTGGAACACCGGATATGCGTCTGCCTATCCAGTATGCCCTTTTCTATCCTCACAGACGATATCTGGACGGAGAACGTCTGGATTTTGCAAAGCTTAAATCAATTACCTTTGAGGAACCGGATATGGACACATTCCTTGGCCTGCCTATGGCAATGGAAGCTTCCAAAGCCGGCGGTACCATGCCTACGGTATTTAATGCTGCGAATGAGCTTGCTGTAAAAAAATTTCTGCACCAGGAAATCGGATTCCTGGATATTTATGAAATAATCGGGCAGTCTATGAGCAGACATAAAAAGTCTGAAAACCCCAATCTGGAGAAAATCCTTGCTGTAGAGGAAGAGACATATCATTGGATTGAAAGCAGGTGGTAGATTGAAAATTATAATAGCGATTTTAATATTCAGCGGAATTGTCCTGCTCCATGAATTGGGACATTTTCTTCTGGCGAAAAAGAACGGAATCGTTGTGACGGAGTTTTCCCTTGGAATGGGTCCCCGTTTGGCGAGCACGATTCGAAACGGAACGCGCTATTCCGTAAAGCTCCTGCCCATAGGCGGTTCCTGTGCCATGCTGGGAGAGGATACGGAAGAAGAGAAGCTGCCGGGAAGTTTTAATGCTGCGCCTGTTTGGGGTAGGATCTCCGTGGTTGCGGCAGGCCCGGTATTTAACTTTATCCTGGCTTTTGTTCTGTCTTTGCTGATCGTAGGGGTCGTAGGATATAACCCTGCAGAAATCATGCAGGTAAAGGAGGGGTCTGCAGCCCAAAAAGCAGGACTTCGCCCGGGAGATATTATCAAGGAATATCAGGGGTATCATATTGACCTTGGAAAGGATCTGTACCTTTACAGCTATCTGAATAACCTGGAGTCAGATGAGACGATCCACATGGTGTATGAAAGAGATGGCAGGGAGTATGAGATCTCTTTTACACCGGATGTAAATGTCCGCTATCTTTTGGGATTGAACCGGTCAGCAGGCAGCCTGGAGATTTCTTCTCTTATAAAAGGAATGCCTCTGGAGGATGCAGGGGTAGAGCCTGGGGACGTACTTACTGGAATCAACGGCGTAAAATTTGCCGGCAGCGATGATTATGATGCCTATATCCAGGAACATCCTCTTTCAGATGAGCCTGTAGATATTACGTATATGAGAAACGGACTGGAATATGAAGCTACTGTCACACCGTCCCAGTACCGCACTGCAGATTCCGGGTTTTCCTACAGGGGGAACTGTGTAAAGGCTAAGGGCTTTGACGTGCTGAAATACGGAGCGCTGGAAGTGAAATATATGCTTCGTTCTACTCTTGTGAGCCTTCGTGAGCTGTTTACCGGAGGAATTGGGATGGATGACTTAAGCGGACCGGTGGGCGTAGTAGATGCTATTGGTACGACCTATGAAAAGAGCAAGACCGAGGGTACATTGATGGTATGGATGAATATGCTGTATATGGCCGTGCTCCTTTCTGCAAACCTGGGCGTGATGAACCTCCTGCCATTTCCTGCACTGGATGGAGGAAGGCTTGTGTTTTTATTCCTGGAGGCGATCCGCAGGAAGCCGGTAAACCGCCAGTTGGAAGGAATGGTCCATTTCGCAGGTCTGATGTTTTTGATGGCGCTGATGGTTGTAGTGATGTATCATGATATTTTGAGGATATTTTAAACTAGTGAGGCAGATTCCAATGGGAGTCTGTCTCTTTTTATAACTCCATAGTCTGTCTGGTGAGGCTGCTGATAATGGAAACCGTGTAGGCGTGGTCATATCGCTGGCTTTCTTTATAAGCATAGTATCCGCCGTAGATCTGATAAGTGAAGCGGATATTTTTCTCAGGGTCTTCCTGATATTCCGGGCGGAGACGAAAAAGAAGGTTTTTGATCGCATATGATGTTTTTTGGGGCAGAAGCATACTGCGTGTATCTGAAAAAAGAATCTGGATCAGGGAATTCTTGGCCTGGTAAGCCTGAAAAAGTTCGCAGGTGAATTGCTCCGGTTCTTCAAAGACCTTTTCCGGATGCCATATGGACTGCAGGATAGAATCTACCACTTCATTTTCCAATTGGTCGGACAAATCATAAATGTCATGGTAGTGGACATAAAAGGTAGATTTGTTAATCTCTGCTTTTCTGCATAATTCCGTTACGGTAATCTTTTCTAATGGCTTTTTAGCTCTGATCTCTAAAAAAGTATTGATAATGCTGTTTTTGCTTTTTTGTATACGTTTATCCATGGGTTTCTCCGTCAATTTTTGAAAATAGTTGGTTTTCCAACAGTTTGGGAAAGATGTTGGATGATTTTCTTTTTAAAACTATATATATTATACTTATAAATCCGACGGTTGTCTATTATTTTTGGGAGGTTGTCCTATGGACTTTTATCATTTTTATACAGGAAAGGAATTTGAAGCACAGGAGTATTTAGGGGCGCATATTTATTGCGGAGGAACGACTTTTCGTACATTTGCCCCATCTGCAAAGCATATTGCAGTGATCGGCGAGTTTAACGGCTGGACGGAAACACCTATGAACCGGGTTTATGACGGAAATTTCTGGGAGTGTTCCATCGAGGGCGCCCTTGCTGGAATGATGTATAAATACCGAATTTACAAACAGGACGGCAGCTTTATTGACCATGCAGATCCTTATGCATTTTACAGTGAGGTGCGTCCTGCTTCTGCGTCGATTATTTATGACAGAAGCAAAAATAAATTTAATGATGAGAAATGGATGAAAAAAAGAAAGAATATGATGCAGGAACCACTGAATATTTATGAACTGCATTTTGGCTCCTGGAGGAAGAAAACAGAGGAGGAAGACGGCTGGTACTCCTACAGGGAGCTTGCAGAGCTTTTGGTTCCCTATCTGAAAGAAAACGGCTACAATTATGTGGAGCTTATGCCTCTTAGCGAATATCCCTGTGATGCATCCTGGGGCTATCAGGCAACCGGGTATTTCAGCCCCACCTCACGGTATGGAACTCCTGGGGAGCTTGCAGGGTTTGTAGATTACTGCCACCAAAATGATATCGGCGTGATTCTTGATTTTGTGCCTGTGCATTTTGCTGTGAATGATTATGCGCTGTGGAATTATGACGGAACGGCCCTTTTTGAATATCCAAACAGTGCTGTTGGGGTGAATGAATGGGGAAGCTGTAATTTTATGCATTCCAGGGGAGAAACCTGCAGCTTTCTTCAGTCTGCAGCGTATTACTGGCTGAAAGAATATCATTTTGACGGCCTTCGTATGGATGCAGTGGGCAATCTCATCTACTGGCAGGGAGATACTGGAAGAGGAGAGTGTAAGCCGGCTATTTCTTTTCTTCAGGTCATGAATCAGGGCTTGAAGCAGCGGTTTCCGGAAGTGATGCTCATCGCAGAGGATTCCTCGTCCTGGATAGGAGTGACAAAGCCTGTGCAGGAAGGTGGCCTTGGGTTTGATTATAAGTGGGATCTTGGATGGATGAATGATACGCTGGCTTACTTTTCCATGCCGCCCCAGTATAGAAGCGGGAATTATCATAAACTTACATTTTCTATGCAGTATTTTTATGATGAGCATTTTCTGCTTCCCCTTTCCCATGACGAGGTAGTGCATGGAAAGGCAACGATCCTGCAGAAGATGGGGACAGAGTATGAGAGGAAATTCCCCCAGGCAAGGGCAATGTACATGTATATGTATGCACATCCGGGGAAAAAGCTGAACTTTATGGGAAATGAGATTGGTCAGCTCCGGGAATGGGATGAGCGAAGAGAACAGGACTGGTGTATCCTAGAGTATCCTGTTCATGATGAATTTCACCGTTTTATGAAGGAGTTGAATCAATGCTACCTGAATAATCCGGCACTTTCCAGGAATGATTACAACAGAGAAGGATTTCAGTGGATCGACTGCCGTCAGGAAGAAAAGAATGTGTATGTGTTTGAACGCAGATGCAGTGCGCAGACCATACTGGCAATTTTTAATTTTTCCGATGAGGTGCAGGAGTATGAGCTTTCCGGTGCAGGAGAAATGACACTGCTGTTTGACAGCCAGCAGGGATGCTGCGGAGTCAAAGGGATTTCTGAAAAGAATCAGAAGGAGCATTTGCTGAAACTATCTCCATTTTCCGGGAAATATTATATAATAGAGTAGTTTATAAAAAAGAAGCCAGGCATAAGTGTCTGGTTTTCTTTTTACTCTTTTTTGACGGTGAAAAGGGATACATAGGGGGATGTGGGTATTACAGAAATGAGATGTCCTGTGTTAAAATTGGTTTTGTAAAATTTATGTGAGACAGATGTAAATTATTATGCAATACGTTATAGAAATCTTTGAAGAAGGCTAAAAATGTGATAAAATAATATCCTATATGTGACAATTTTATGGGGAACTTGAAGAAAAACAGAGGATAAAGAATGTGTGGAATTTGCGGTTTTATTGGTAAACAGGAACATAGAGAAGAAATTATAAATCACATGCTTCATGCCATCCGCCATCGGGGGCCGGATGGGCAGGCATCCAGGATGAAAGGTGATGCAGCCCTTGGGTTCTGCAGGTTGAGTATCATTGACCTGGAGGGAGGTATGCAGCCCATGGAAAACGAAGCAGGGGATATTGGACTGGTATTTAACGGAGAGATTTATAATTACAGGGCTTTGCGTGAGGAGCTTGTAAAGTCTGGACATCGTTTTGGGAGCTGTTCGGATTCGGAGACAGTGCTTCATGCCTATGAAGAGTATGGAACTGGCGTAGTAGATCATTTGCGCGGAATGTTTGCTTTTTCTATTTGGGATGAGAAGCGGAAACGGCTGTTTGCTGCCAGGGATTTTTTTGGAATTAAGCCATTTTATTATGCGATGATCAATGGATGTTTTGTGTTTGCATCAGAAATCAAAAGTATTCTGGAATTCCCAGGATGTCCAAGAGAAGTAAACCGGGAAGCCTTAGAGCAGTATCTTTCTTTTCAGTATTCCATTTTGCATGAGACTTTTTTTAAAGGGATTTACAGGCTGCCTGCTGGAAGCCGCTTAATTTATGAGAATGGGCAGATCCAGATAGAAAAATATTTTGATCCTGTGCTTACGCCTAAGAAAATGCGTGGTGACCACAAGATCATGGAGCGTTTGGAGGAGGTGCTGAAGGAGTCTGTAAGCATACACATGGTGAGTGACGTTGAAATCGGAGCGTTTTTATCCGGAGGAGTGGATTCCAGTTTTGTAGCGGAGGAATTTACGGGAAACAAAGCATTTACTGTAGGTTTTATGGATAAAAACAGCCATTATAACGAAATTTCTGTATCAAAGGAGCTTGCAGAGAAACTAAACCTGGAGCATCATACAAAGAATATTGCACGGGAAGAGTTTTTTGAGGCTGTTCCTAAGGTGATGTATTACCTGGATGAACCAAGCGGTGATGCATCGGCTGTCGCCTTGTATTTTGTGTCACAGGAGGCTTCGAAGTATGTGAAGGTAGTGACTTCCGGTGAGGGGGCAGATGAGTTATTTGGCGGATACAATATTTATCTGGAGCCGGATGCCCTGAAATGGATGGGGTGGATTCCAAAGAGTATTCGAAAAAAAATCGGAAACCTTGCCGGGAGACTGCCTGAGAGCCTGAAAGGAAGAAATTACCTGATCCGTGCGTCCAAGGATGTGGAAGAGCGTTTTATTGGAAATGCCAATATTTTCAGCAATGAAGAGCGCAGGGAAATTCTACGGATGCCGCAGGGCGCACTTCCTACAGAAGAATTGCTAAAACCCTATTATGAGAAAGCAGCAGGACTTTCGGATGTAGATAAAATGCAGTATATAGACCTTACCTGCTGGCTGGAGGGGGACATTCTTCTTAATGCAGACAGGATGAGCATGGCGCATTCTCTGGAACTTCGAGTCCCCTATCTGGATAAAGAAGTTTTTAAGGCTGCGCAGGGAATGCCGGCTCATGCAAAAACCAGAAAGAAACAGACCAAATATCTCTTCCGCAAAGTAACGGAGAAATATATCCCCAAGGAGAGTGCGGACAGGAAGAAACTGGGATTCCCGGTACCTATCAGGGTGTGGCTTCAGGAAGAACCCTGCTATTTGGCAGTAAAGGAAGCATTTACCGGAAATACTGCAAAGGAATACTTCCGATGCAGCCAGATACTCAAGCTTTTGGAAGAACATAAGAATGGCATTCGTGACAATAGCAGAAAGATCTGGACGGTATATATGTTCCTGGTATGGCATAAAGTTTACATTGAAGGACAGTGATTGTTAAAAAATGTGTTTTCCATATCAAAAGAGAAAAAAGACAGGAGCTTTCGCCAAACAGCGGCTGGAAGTCCTGTCTTTTTTTGCGGTCAAAGATCCATCAGCCTTTTACTGCGCCTGCCAGGGCGCCTGCCTCCACCTTTTCGTGGAAAAGGATATAAATGACTACAGTAGGAATCATTGCCATAACAACGAATGCAAACTGCGGTCCAAGGTCAATGGTGTGGTTTCCGGTAAAGCTCAGCATTGCTCTGGAAACGGTATATTTGGCTTCATTGGAAATGAGGATCAAAGAGAAGATCAATTCGCTGTAGCCATAAATGAATACAAAAATAGCCTCTGTGGCAATGATGGGCTTACAGATGGGAAGCAGGACGCTTGTAAGCAGCTTAATATCTCCGCAGCCGTCAATGATGGCAGCCTCATCCATGCTTCTGTCAATGCCGTCCATAAAACCTGTATAAAGGAAGATGGCCTGGGCAAGATTAAAGGTGGTGTAAACCAGCAGCAGGAAGAAATAATTATCCTTTCCGCCCACAGCGGTTGCAATGGTATTAATGGGAATAATGGTACAATGAACAGGTACCATAACCCCTACCATAAAAATCAGATTTAGCGGTTTCATGAATTTCAGAAAGCTTTTTCTGGATAATGCATAGGAAGCCAGCATACCGATGATGGTGACCATAAGTGTAGTGCAAAAAGCCATTAGAAGGGAGTTCCCGATGGAAACCAAGGCATCTGCTGTCTGGGCCGCATTGGAGAAGTTGGAGAATCTCCAGGTTTTGGGAATGCTGAACAGGCCTGAGTAAATTTCATCGTTATTCTTGAAAGAAGCAAGAACGGTGATCAAAAGCGGCAGTAAGGTAATTGCACACCAGAGAAAAGAAAAAACATATAAAACGGTATTTTTTACTTTATTCATTTTCTTCCTCCTTTAAGAATATAGATCGCTTTCCTGACGGAAAACACGATTCATTACAACACTTAAGATAAGACCGAATACAAGTAGGATGATACTGTATGCACCGCTTCGTCCAAAAAGCTTATACTGGAATGCCTGGGTATACAGCATGATCGCAGGAGTAGAGCTTACATTATTAGGGCCGCCTCTGGTCATTGCCCATACGATATCGAATACCTTCAAACATCCTGTTACACAAAGAATGGAGAAAATTTTAAAGGAATTCTTGCAAAGGGGCAGGGTTACGAAACGGATTTTCTGCCAGCCGTTGCAGCCGTCAATAATGGCTGCCTCATGCAGTTCGTCAGGGATAGCTACAAGACCTGCTGCAAAGATCAGCATATTATATCCTGCATACATCCATTCATTTACTAAAACAACACACCATACATTGAGGGTAGGCGTGGAAAGCCAGTCAAAAATCGCTCCGTCTAAATGGAGAAATTTGAAAAGCTGGGCAACAGCGCCCCATTCAGGATTTAGCATATAGGTCCACATAAGCGCTACAGTAGTGGTACCCAGGATGACCGGCATAAAATAAGACGTTTTCATAAATCTTGTGAATTTAAGTTTAGAGGTGATGAGCAGTGCCAGGCCAAAGGACAATGGCATCAGTACGCCGAACCCGCCTACGATAAACCAAAAAGAGTTCAGCATGGATTTCCAGAAAATTTCACTGGAAAGAATTCCGGTATAGTTTTTAAGCCCGACCCAGGTTCTGGGTGTACCATAAATTCCCTTCCAGGTCTGAAAGGATAAAATTAACGCATTGATTACCGGATATACAATAAGACATAGGATCAGGATCAATGCAGGAAGTACAAAAGCAATTCCTATTACATAATCTTTACGTTTAACCTTCATAGTCGCTCCTTTACTTAAAAAAGAGGCTGTACAGAGACAACCTCTTTTGTTTTTTAATTATTCATACATAGACATTGTATTAATAATTTCTGCGCCGACAGCTTCCGGTGTATTGTCTTCTGTCATGGCAAGTTTCTGGAGTGCGGAACGAACGGTGTTGATCATATGGGACTGAGTATCATAGTTCTGAAGATCGCCTACAATGCCTTTGGTTTCTGCCATAATTCCCATAATGTCATTCAGTACATAGTTATCTGTTTCAACAGAGGTCTTTACTGCCATGGTATTCGGGCTTACTGCCTGAAGACCGTTACAAAAATCAACTGTGCTGATGTATTTCAGAAGTACGATAGAAGCAGCTACTTCTTCATCAGTTTTTCCAAGCTTCCAAACAAAGAAGGATTCATTTCCGCCGCCCATGTCAATATCAGCATATTCTTCAGCTACGCTTGGGAAACGGGAAACGCCAAAGGATTTGTTTGCATAATATTCGCTTTCAGAACTTGCAAGAGAGCTTGCTCTCCAGGAACCCTGGAACTGGAATGCGCATTCGCCGTTGGTAAATGCGGAGTTTTCCTGATTTGCATCTGTGCTGAGAAGGTTATCTCCCAGATATCCGTTGTCGATCATCTCTTTGATCATTGCATAAATGCTGAGCATTTCTTCGCCGTCATAAGCTACTTCGCGGCTTCCCAGCTGTTTTGCAATATCAGCACCATATTTCTTCAGTGCAAGAACTGTGGAAAGATGTCCAAAACGGTAATCATCTTTTTCACCAACGATGAATGGCTGAACGCCTTTTTCTTTTAATGTGGCACATGCTGCCATCAGCTCGTCCCAGGTTGTAGGAACTGCAATGCCGTTTGCATCCAGGATTTCCTGGTTGTAGAAGAATAAGATCTGGTAGTTTGTGAAAGGAATTGCATAAAGTCCTTCATAGCCATAATCTTCATAATGTGCCGGTTCCCATGCAGATTCCTGGAAGCCTCCGTACCAATCCTGGTCTGCTTCCAGATATGGCTGCAGGTTTACAAGTGCGTCTGAATCCATGTAGTCAATTACACGGGCTCCGCCGTATTCCAGGAATACGTTCGGTGCGTCATTTCCTGCAAGGTCAGCAGCAAGTCTGTCCAGGTAGTCGCTCTCTGTAGCGATGTTGGTGATCTCAACAGTAATGCCGTTATCCATTGCGTTGAATTCATCGATTTTTTCCTGGAAATAGTTGTTTGCAGTATCATTCATCTGAAGATATAATTTCAGGTTTACATCTTCAAATTTTGCATCCGTAAGAGCGAAATCCTCTTCAGCCGCATATACGGTAGCTCCAGCCATGCTCGCTGTCATTGCAACAGCAAGTGCAATACTAAAAATACGTTTTTTCATGATTACTCCTCCTAGTAGCATATTTTTTACTAATTTTAGCAGAATTAGTTTTGTTGGTCAATTCCTTTGTGAAAAATTGTCGTTTTTACTGGAATTATTAAAAAAAATTGTTCAAATTGTCGGTAGTACGATCCGCAATGCATTAAAAGAATTATTCCCTAATGGCATGGAAAACAGGAGTTTCTTCTTCAAGCTCAAGGCCGATACAGTAATATGTTTTTTCCTTATATTCTTCTGGAAGCTCTACATTGATAAAGCCATCCCCTTCGCAGGTTTTTCCTACGATAAACTCCAGTTCCTGCCCTGTTTCCAGGAGGTATGCACGTTTTACTTTATTTTCGATATTCAGGATTTCCACGCGGGGAACCTTATGGAACACATGAGCATAAAGGTGATAATCCTTGCAGGTGAGCTCTCCCCAGGTAAGCTCATAGGGATTGACAGGCACACGCTTGGTTGCAAAAATAGCTTCCTCATTGGTTTTGACATAGTTTCCTACCTGGCTGAGGATTTTTATGGATTCCTCAGGTACACGGCCTGTTCCGTCAGGTCCGATGTTGAGAAGGTAGTTTCCTCCTCTGCTGTTTATTTTTACAAGAAGCTGAATAATCTCGTATGCATCCTTCCAGTTGTGGTCATCTTTATTGAAGCCCCAGGTATCGTTAAGGGTTGCCGGAACCTCCCAGTCACCTTCGAAGGGATGACGCGGAATGAAATTATCTCCTGTAGTCATGTATTCCCCAAGACCGTTGCCAATGCGTCCGCTGATAATGCAGTTTGGCTGCAGTTCTTTTACCAGTCTGGCCATTTCTTCGCTTTCCTCCGGTGTGGTAGCAAGAGGGGTATCAAACCAGATAAGGGCAATTTCACCGTAGTTGGTGAGAATTTCTCTTAACTGGGGCAGACATTTTCTGTCAAGGTATTCACGGTAATTTTTCTGGCTGTTGTCTTTCTTGGCAACGTATCCATCGGGATCATGCCAGTCCTGTGCCTGTGAATAGTATAGTCCAAGCTTCATTCCGTATTTTTCACAGGCGAGCTGCAGCTCTTTTAAGATGTCACGCTTACAGGGAGTAGCATCTGCTACGTTGTAAGGGCTGCACTGGGAATGATACATGGCAAAACCTTCGTGATGCTTTGAGGTAAAGACAATATAACGCATTCCCCAGTCCCTGGCCTGCTTTACCAGCGCATCGGCATCAAAATTCACCGGATCAAACTGTTCTGCCAGTTTTTCATATTCCTCTGCGGGAATATCCAGATGGTTCATGATCCACTCAGCAATATGATCCGTTTTTTCCCCCTTGTATTCTCCTGCAAGAAGAGAATACAGGCCCCAATGAATAAACAGACCAAATTTCGCATCCTTAAACCATTGCTGTTTTGTGTCTTTCATTGTGAGTTCCTCCTTGATAAGTAAACTTGGGTATTTTACGTTTCCATGGAAACAGATACCGTTACTACTATATACTGAATTAGACAAAAATTCAATCATTTTAGAATGTAAAGTAAATATTGGCATGTTTGGATAGCTTTTTTCAGCAAACTTCCAGATGCATGACATGAGAGGAGAAGATACATCTTTTGCATTTTCGGGAACGCATTAGAATAGCAGCAGAATCCGGTGCATAGAATAATATGAAAGTATTTTTCAGGAGTTTTCTATGTATTCATATGGAAATAAACGTTCCTATGGGAATGTACGGGCTATGCAGGATAATGTCGATCAGGGGAAGCTTCAGGTGACGGTGCGTTCTGCCCAGGGAAACAAGCCGGTAGATCATGCGCTTGTAAGGATTTCTTATACAGGTGTTCCGGACAGCGTGGTGGAAGAGGTACGGACAGATTCTTCCGGGCAGACTCCCGTGCTTGATCTGAAAGCGCCCCCTCTGGAATACAGCCTGGACATTAATGAAGAAGAGCAGCCTTATTCAGAATATACCATACAGGTATTGGCAGAGGGATTTGAAGAGGAGGAAGTAGCGGGCACGGAGGTGCTTCCTACGGTTCTTGCAGAACAGGGCATACAGCTGACGCCCGTTATAGGACCGTCAAGCCAGTTTGGGAGAATCGTAATTCCGCCGCATACGCTGTTCGGCGTATATCCCCCGAAGATTGAGGAAGCAGAGATTAAACCTGTAAATGAGACTGGAGAAATCGTACTGAGCAGGGTCGTGATTCCGGAATTTGTGGTGGTACATGACGGGCCTGTACGTGATAACTCCGCCCAGAATTATTATGTCCGTTACAGGGATTACATTAAAAATGTAGCCAGCAGTGAGATCTATGCAACCTGGCCGGATGACACCATTCGCGCCAATGTACTGGCAATCATGTCTTTCACCCTGAACCGGGTTTATACAGAATGGTACCGAAATAAAGGATATGATTTTACGATTACATCTTCAACTGCCTATGATCATAAATGGATGCGTGGAAGAAATATTTTTGACAGCATCTCCAGAATCGTAGATGAGCTTTTCGAAAATTACCTTTCCAGGCCAAATGTGCGGCAGCCTATCCTGACGCAGTACTGTGACGGCCGTCAGGTGGAATGCCAAAGCCGCGGCTGGATGACACAGTGGGGAAGTAAAGATCTTGGAGAACAGGGATATTCCGCTATTGAAATTCTTCGGTAT
The DNA here is from genome assembly GCA_946557785.1 of uncultured Blautia sp. Classification (GTDB taxonomy): domain Bacteria; phylum Bacillota; class Clostridia; order Lachnospirales; family Lachnospiraceae; genus Blautia_A. The sequence continues at coordinate 626 of CAMNTH010000027.1, read as the reverse complement.
TTCTATGGGAATAATATGTATATCAATGTTGCAGAGGAAATTTCCGGTATTCCTTCATCCTGGCCAGGATATGATCTGGATATTGGAGCCAGGGGTGATAAAGTGCGCCAGATGCAGGAACAGCTAAACCGGATTGCGGAAGATTATCCTGCCCTGCCAACGATTGATGTGGATGGAATATATGGCAGCAGGACAAAAGCAGCAGTGGAACAATTCCAAAGTGTTTTCGGCCTGCCTCAGACAGGAATCACTGATTATTCCACCTGGTATAAAATCCAGGAGATTTATGTGGCCGTGAGCAGGATTGCAGAATTGGTGTGATACGCTGGCAAGGAGATAAAAAGCATCCTGTTTCCGCCGAATTTTGTCGTGCGGAAACAGGATGAAAAAAACATAAAAAAATAAAAAAAAGGTGTTGACATTTGGTAGGGAGTTTGCTATACTATCACTTGTCGCGAGGGAACAGAAAAAAATCCTAAAGAAATGCGATATGCGGAAGTGTCGGAACTGGCAGACGAGCAAGACTAAGGATCTTGTGAGCAATGCGCTCGTGTGGGTTCAAGTCCCATCTTCCGCATTTTTTATTACCATCGTGAGGATGCGAGAGTGTTCAAAAACCTTGATTT
>CAMNTH010000026.1 GCA_946557785.1 uncultured Blautia sp. | reverse complement strand
TATATGTATCGTTTGTGTAAATAATAAACAAAATACAAAAGAAAAATTTAAGCCCAGTAGGAATCAGATCTTGCCGGGCTTAAATATTGTACCATCTTCACTTTTTTGCACAATTTGCATAATTGTCATAAAAATATTTCTGCCCCCAACTTGCCCCCAGAACCATAATGTACAATATGCATTAATCTGCAAATGCCCATTTTATAGGGGTTTGCGGACATAAAAAATGAAAAGTTCAAGTCCCATCTTCCGCATTAAGATAAAAGATAGGAAATCTCAATTTTGTTGAGGTTTCTTTTTTTTATTTAAAATGGATAAAAAGGCTTTATGCCTGATACAAAAGGGGTGTTTTGAAACTAGAGGTAACTTGCTTATGGAGGAAAGGCTGGAATGGCAGAGATTTTATTTGATTTTCTTTTTTTCCTTAAAAAAAGAGGAATTTGTGATTTTATGTAGAATATAATTTATAAGGAGTATTTTGTCAGTCTGTGGGAACATGGAGGGAATGCTTATGAATATCAGGGAAAATATGGAACAAAGAGAGCTGGAGCTGTTAAGTCCTTATGCTTCACACAGCGGAAATTCCAGAGGGAGAGAACGTCCGGAGGAAGAATGCGATGTTCGGACGGTTTACCAGAGGGATCGGGATCGTATTTTGCACTGCAAAGCATTCCGGCGGCTGAAGGATAAGACCCAGGTGTTTCTGGCACCCCAGGGAGCTCACTATAGGAACAGGCTTACCCACACACTGGAGGTTTCCCAGATCGCCCGGACAATTGCCAAAGCACTTCGGTTGAACGAGGATCTGGTAGAGGCAATTGCCCTGGGTCATGACCTTGGCCATACTCCCTTCGGACATGCAGGGGAACGGGCGCTGGATGAGGTAAACCCGGAAGGCTTTGCCCATTACCGCCAAAGCATACGGGTTGTACAGGTACTGGAGAAAAACGGCAACGGACTGAATCTTACCTGGGAGGTTCTGGATGGAATCCTTAATCACGGAACAAGCGCCAGTCCATCGACTCTGGAAGGGAAGGTAGTACGGCTTTCTGACAAAATGGCGTATATTCATCATGATATGGATGACGCCCAGAGAGCAGGATTGATTTCGGAGGATGACATTCCCATTACTTTGCGGATGCTTTTAGGCTATACCACAAGGGAAAGGCTGAATACTTTAGTTCACGACATTATTGAGAATAGTATGGGAAAAGACGAAATTTCCATGTCTTCGGAAATCCAGGAAGGTATGATGGATCTTCGCAGCATGATGTTCCGAAATGTGTACCAGAATTCCATTGCCAAGAAGGAAGAAAACAAGGCCATTAAGATGCTGACAGAACTCTATGAGTATTATATTGACCATCCGGAGGCCATGTCCAGGGAATACACGGAACTGATCAGAAAGGGAGAGAAAACCTCCCAGGCCGTCTGCGACTATCTTTCCGGTATGACGGATCAGTATTCCATGGAGAAATTCCGGGAGATTTACATACCACAAGCGTGGGCGCTTCATTAAATGAAATGGAAGAGAGAGTTTTAGGAGGATAAGCATGAGATATTCAGACGATATCATTGAAGATGTACGCATGAAAAATGATATTGTAGACGTGGTATCCCAATATGTAAAATTAACAAGAAAAGGAAGCTCCTATTTTGGGCTGTGTCCCTTCCATAATGAGAAATCCCCTTCGTTTTCCGTATCCCCCTCCAAGCAGATGTATTACTGCTTCGGGTGCGGCGCAGGAGGAAATGTGTACACGTTCATTATGGAATACGAAAACTTTTCTTTTGGGGAAGCAGTGAAGCATCTGGCAGACAGAGCCGGAGTGGAACTGCCGAAGATTGAATATTCCAGGGAAGCGAGGGAAAAGGCAGAGCGCAGGTCCCGGCTCCTTGAAATCAATAAGCAGGCAGCACAATATTTCTACTATCAGCTTCGCAGGGAAAACGGTGTGCGGGCTTATGAATATCTGACGGGGCGGGGATTGAGCAATGAAACGATCCGGAAGTTTGGCCTGGGATATTCGGACAAATATAGCGATGATCTTTACAAATTTTTAAAAGGGAAAAATTACAGCGATGAGTTACTTCGGGAATCGGGGCTGTTTAATGTGGATGAACGTCATGGAATGTATGACAAGTTTTGGAACCGTGTGATTTTTCCCATCATGGATGTGAATAATAGAGTGATTGGTTTCGGCGGCAGGGTGATGGGGGATGCAAAGCCCAAATATCTGAACTCTCCGGAAACCAGGATTTTTGACAAAAGCAGAAACCTTTATGGCTTAAATATTGCAAGGACCACCAGGAAAAATTATATCATTCTCTGCGAAGGATACATGGATGTGATCTCCATGCATCAGGCAGGATTTACAAATGCGGTGGCGTCACTTGGAACAGCACTGACTTCAGGACATGCAAGCTTGCTAAAGCGGTATACCCAGGAGGTTCTGCTCCTGTATGACAGCGATGAAGCAGGGGTCAAAGCGGCCCTTCGTGCCATTCCTGTTCTTCGGGAAGCAGGAGTCAATTCCAGAGTGGTCAGCCTGAAGCCCTATAAGGATCCGGATGAATTCATTAAAAATCAGGGTAGTGAGGCTTTTGAGGAACGTCTGGGACAGGCCATGGACAGCTTTATGTTCCGGATAAAAATCGGGGAAAATGAATTTCCTATGGAGGAACCTCAGGGGCAGAACCGCTTTTTTGAGCGCTGCGCAGGTATGCTGCTGGAATTGCATGATGAGCTGGAAAGGAACCTTTATATAGAAGCAATTGTAAAAGAGTACAGGAGCCGTTACGGGATCAGCAATGAGGATCTTCGTAAAAGGGTCAATGCGCTGGCAATGAAGGGGACAAGGGCGGAACAGAGGATTACCCCAAAAGCCCCTGGAGGTGAGAAAAAAAAGAAAGAATCTGCTTCAGAAAAAGCGCAGAAGCTGATGCTTACCTGGCTGGTAACCTATTCCGGGATTTTTGAAACGGTGGAGAAGTATCTCTCACCTGAGGATTTTGTGGTTCCGCTGTACCGTAAGGTTGCGCAAATGCTTTATGAGCAGCGTGCAGCAGGGGAGGTCAATCCGGCGAAACTTCTCAATGAATTTCAGGATAATGAAGAGCAGAGAGAAGTGGCATCCCTTTTTCATGCGACGATTCACCTGGAATCAGAGCAGGAACAAAACAGGGCTTTTCAAGACACTCTGATTCGGATCAAGGAAGAAAGCCTGGCAGAAAGGAACCGCACATGGGACCCGACAGATATGCAGGCTCTGCAGAATCTGGTAAAAGCAAAAAAAGAACTGGAGGAGCTTGGAAGAAAACGTCAGCAATTGCATATTTCTTTTGAATAAGGCAAAACTATAATAAATGGAGGTACAAAACACCTATGGAAATGAATATGGGTAAATTCAGTGAAAAACTGGTAGAACTTCTGGAACTTGCAAAGAAGAGGAAAAATGTATTGGAGTATCAGGAAATCAACGACTTTTTTAAAGATCAGCCGTTAAGTGTGGATCAGATGGAAAAAGTATTTGATTTTCTGGAGGTCAGCGGAGTAGACGTTCTGCGTACAACAGAAAACGTAGACGACCTGATTTTGGATGATGATGTGGACATTGATAAGCTGGACGATGAAGAAGAAATTGACATGGAAAAAATTGACCTGTCAGTTCCTGAAGGCATCAGCATTGAGGATCCTGTCCGTATGTATTTAAAAGAAATCGGTAAGGTTCCTCTTCTTACAGCAGATGAGGAAATTGACCTTGCAAAGAGGATGGAGCTGGGAGATGAGAGTGCCAAGAAGCGTTTGGCAGAAGCCAACCTTCGCCTTGTAGTCAGCATTGCCAAGCGCTATGTGGGAAGAGGAATGCTGTTTTTGGATCTGATTCAGGAAGGAAACCTGGGTCTTATTAAGGCTGTGGAAAAGTTTGATTACCGTAAGGGTTATAAGTTTAGTACCTATGCAACATGGTGGATCCGCCAGGCCATTACCAGGGCTATTGCAGACCAGGCGAGGACCATACGTATTCCTGTGCATATGGTAGAGACTATTAACAAGCTTATCCGTGTTTCCCGTCAGCTGCTTCAGGAAAAAGGGCGTGAACCTACCCCGGAAGAAATTGCTGATGTTATGGATATGTCAGAAGTACGTGTCAGAGAAATCCTTAAGATCTCCCAGGAGCCGGTTTCTTTGGAAACACCCATCGGTGAAGAAGAAGACAGCCACCTCGGCGATTTTATCCAGGACGATAATGTGCCTGTTCCAGCAGATGCGGCAGCCTTCAGCCTTTTGAAGGAACAGCTCAATGAAGTACTGTGTACGCTGACAGAAAGAGAACAAAAGGTTCTGCGGCTGCGTTTCGGCCTGGATGACGGCAGGGCAAGAACCCTGGAGGAAGTTGGCAAGGAATTTAACGTTACCAGAGAACGTATCCGTCAGATTGAGGCTAAGGCCCTTCGCAAGCTGCGCCACCCAAGTCGCAGCAGAAAGCTGAGGGACTATCTGGATTAAGGAGAAGGAATCATGCAATTATCCTTAAGATTAGCTGCCATTGCAGAGATGGTGACAAAGGGCAGCCGGCTGGTAGATGTGGGATGCGATCATGGATATCTGCCGGTATACCTTGTTTTGCAGCAAAAAATCCCCAGCGCCATCGCTATGGATGTGCGTAAAGGTCCTTTATCCAGAGCGCAGAGGCACCTGGAGGAATACGGGCTTGGGAACTACATAGAAACACGGCTCTCCGACGGGCTTATGGCTTTGAAGCCCGGAGAGGGGGACACTTTGGTGATCGCTGGCATGGGCGGTCCTCTGATGGAAAAAATCCTGTCAGAGGGAGAGTATGTCCTGGAGTCTTTTCAGGAGCTGATCCTGCAGCCTCAGTCTGATATTCCTCATTTCCGGCGTTTCTTGCTGGGAAAAGGATGGAATATCATTCAGGAAAATATCATTCTGGAGGATGGAAAGTTTTATCCCATGATGAAGGCTGTGAAATCTTATGGAGAGACGGGAACGGTCTATACAAAGATGGAGGAGTGGTTCGGAAAACAGACCATAAAAGAGCGGAATCCTGTGTTAAAGGAATACCTAAAGAGAGAACTGCATATCCGGGAGGAAATCCTGGAGAAGCTCTCTCATTCCCCCTCCTCTGCGGCAGAGGAGCGTTCTATTGAAATTAAGGAGGAAAAGCAGCTGATTTGCGCTGCCCTTAGACTATATGAAAGTAAGTGAGATGATTGACTGGCTGGAAGCACATTACCCAGTCTCCTCGGCAGAAAGCTGGGATAATGTAGGCTTTTTGGTGGGAGATGACAGTGGGGAAGTGCATCATGTTTTTTTGGCGCTGGATCTGACGGACGATATTCTTACAGAGGCGATCAGACGAGGAGCTGATATGGTCGTAACACATCATCCAATGATTTTTGGCGGGATGAAAAAAATAAACAATCACGATTTTGTGGGCCGTAAAGTCCTTAAGCTGATCAGGCATCAGATTCCCTATTATGCCATGCATACCAATTATGATATTCTGGGCATGGCGCAGCTAAGTGCGGATTATCTAAGGCTTACCGATATCCGCATACTTTCCGTGACCAAAGAGGACGGAGGGCATCAGGAGGGTATTGGGCGTGTAGGTATGCTGCCTGAGAAAATGACGCTGAAAGAATGTGCCTTGTTTGTAAAAGAGTCATTTCATCTGAGTGATGTGAAGGCTTATGGAGACCTTGATAGGGAGGTTTCCTGCGCTGCTATTTGTACAGGCAGCGGAAAGAGTCTTTTAAAGGATGTACTCGCTTTGGGTGCACAGGTGTATATCACTGGAGATATTGATCATCATACAGGGCTGGATGCTGTGGAACAGGGACTCTGTCTCATTGATGCAGGGCATTACGGCACAGAATATATTTTTATGGAGGCTATGAAAAAACAACTTGAAACAGCCTTTCCGGAGCTTGAAATTTCCTGTGCCCAGGTGAAAACACCTTATACCATTGTCATATAATTAAATAAGAGGCCTGCCGCAAAGGAGGGATATCATGAAACAGGAAATGGCAAAAGTAAGGATTCTTGGAGAGGAAAGAGAATATCCCAAGGGTATTTGCTATGGGGAAATTGTAAAAGACTTTGAAAAAAGCGGGGATCCCCCCATTATTTTGGTCACGGTAGATGGAAAGCTCCGGGAGCTGCATAAGCGTTTGAAAAAGGAATGTACCCTGTCTTTTGTTACAACAAGGGATGGAATCGGACATAACACTTACCAAAGAAGCGCATGTCTCATTCTTTTAAAAGCAATAAATGATGTGGCTTCAAAAGATAATATAGAAAAAGTGCGGATCCATTATTCCGTAGGTTCCGGATATTATTTTACTGTAGAGGGAAATGTACTTTTAGATCAGGAATTCCTGAACAAAGTGAAACAGCGGATGACGGAGATCGTAGAAGCGAAGATGCCCATTATGAAACGTTCTGTGGGAACAGATGAAGCCATCAGCATTTTCCACGCAAACCGGATGTATGATAAGGAGCAGCTGTTCCGTTACCGCAGGGTATCCAGGGTGAACCTGTACAGCATTGGGGACTACGAAGACTATTTCTATGGTTTTATGGCTCATCATACAGGTTATATCAGCTGCTTTGACCTGAAATTGTATGATGAAGGCTTTGTATTGGAACTGCCTGCCAGAGACCATCCCAATGAACTTCCGCCATTTGCTTTGGATGAAAAGATCTTCCGGGTGCAGAAGGAGTCTAAGGAATGGGTGGAAAAACTGGATATTTCCTGTGTAGGAGATTTGAACGACCGTATTACAAAAGAAGGGGTGCACAATATCCTGTTGGTGCAGGAAGCTCTTCAGGAAGCGAAGATTGCCAGGATTGCAGAGAAGATTATCCATGCAGGGAATAAAAAGTTTGTGATGATCGCCGGGCCGTCTTCTTCTGGCAAGACCACCTTTTCCCACAGGCTGTCCATCCAGCTGATCGCCCAGGGAATGAAGCCTCACCCCATTGCAGTAGACAATTATTTTGTGAACAGGGATGAGACGCCGCTGGATGAATACGGGGAAAAGAATTATGAATGCCTGGAAGCCATTGATGTGGAACAGTTCAATAAAGATATGCTGGCTCTTTTGCGGGGCGAATGTGTAGAACTGCCTGTTTATAATTTCAAGACAGGACGAAGGGAATACAGAGGGGACTTTCTTAAGCTTGGTGCCGAGGATATTCTTGTGATTGAGGGGATTCATGGCCTGAATGACCGTTTAAGCTATGCCCTCCCAAAAGAGAGCAAGTTTAAGATCTATATCAGTGCCCTTACACAGCTGAATGTGGATGAGCATAACCGTATTCCTACTACGGACGGACGTCTCATACGCAGGCTTGTGCGTGATGCCAGGACGAGGGGGATTTCCGCCAAAGATACCATTGCCAGATGGCCTTCTGTACGAAGAGGAGAGGAGCAGAATATCTTTCCATTCCAGGAGGAGGCGGATGTGATGTTCAATTCTGCCCTGGTGTATGAACTGGCCTGTCTGAAGCTTTATGCAGAACCCCTTCTTTTTGGAATCGGAAAAGACGAGCCGGAGTATATAGAGGCAAAAAGGCTTTTGAAATTTTTTGATTATTTTGTGGCTGTGCCAAGCGAGGACGTTCCCCATAACTCCATATTGCGGGAATTTGTAGGCGGAAGCTGCTTTGATGTGTAAAAGGGACTTTACATGAGGAAAATTCCATGCTAGAATAACACTTGCGCAAGCTGGCCAGGTGATCGCGGCTGTACAAACGAAAGGGTACAGACGAGGAAAGTCCGGGCTTCATAGGGCAGGATGCCGGATAACGTCCGGTGGAGGTGACTCCCAGACCAGTGCAACAGAAATAAACCGCCTTCCTTAGGGAGGGTAAGGGTGGAAAGGCAGTGTAAGAGACTACCGCCTTTCTGGTAACAGAAAGGGCACATGTAAACTCCATTCGAAGCAAGACCGAAAAGAAAGCAATACGGCTGCCCGTCGTGCTTTCAGGTGGGTCGCTTGAGCCATTTGGCAACAAATGGCCTAGATAGATGATCACTCAATGACATAACCCGGCTTATCGGTCAGCTTGCGCAGTAAAAGAGAATAAAAGCGAAAATTTCAGGGGCGCCTTACCTTGGTTGTAGGACGCCCCTTATTATCGTATAAGTCATATAAGCTTATAATGTTTTATCTAATTTTCGGAAATCCTTCCATGCCTGCAGACCGATCTTCGAAATCCTTTTAAGATCAATAGAGTTTACGCCACCCTGGCGAGGTCGGAAGGTGATGGGAAGATATTTCACAGTGCAGTTCTTTTTTGCATAGATTACAGGAATCATCACATTGGGAAGATTGAAATCTTCCGGAATAAGTCCTATGTATTTTTCCAGGGTCTGACCTTTCATAAGCCGGTAAGGGGTATTGGCATCCTGAACCGAAACGCCGAAGCACAGACGGATGACCAGCTTCAGGATTTTTGTGACAAAGATGCGGGAAAGGCCGTCCTGGCGGGCTTTCCTGTGACCGATGACCATATCATAAAGCGCCCTCTGCTTCCAAAACGGCGCAAATTCTTCAGGAAGAGTCTGGCCGTCTGAGTCTGTCTGGAAAATATAGTCAGCGCCCATAGAAAGTGCGTAGCGATATCCTGTAAGGACTGCGGGACCGTGGCCGCCGTTTTTTTTCGTAAGGGGAGTGAGAAGGGGCCGGTCCTTTGCGCACTCCTTTATGATCTCATAAGTGGCATCCCTGCTTCCGTCATCAATGATCACCAGCCTGGATTCATTGCCGCAGGAATGCTTTTCCACAATGGGATACCAGTCATGAATGACCTGGCGGATGTTGGCTTCCTCATTATATGCTGGAATAATGATATATAATTTGTCCATAGATTTCCTCCTAAACAGAGGAACCAACTTATTTATTGCGTTTTCCTCTGTATTTTTCTTCGCAGTACTTGCAGCGGTAAACTTCCTTTTCCGGATCGGCAAGGATAAAAATGTGGTCAAGTCCTTGCTCAATAGAAGTAATACAGCGAGGATTTTTACACTTGATTACATTAACTACCTGTTTTGGCAGCTTCAGTTCTTTCTTTTCTACAATCTGCTCATCCTTGATAATGTTTACTGTTATGTTGTGGTCAATGAAGCCAAGAATATTCAGATCCAGTTTTTCAATAGGGCATTCTACTTTGATGATATCTTTTTTGCCCATTTTGTTGCTGCGTGCATTTTTAATGATTGCCACCGTACAATCCAGCTTATCAAGCTTCAGATCATGATAGATCGTCATGGCTTTGCCGGCTTTGATGTGATCCAGAACATAACCTTCCCGAAGTGCTCCTACGTTTAACATGATACATCCACCTCCAATAATGTGAGAATCAGCGCCATGCGCACATATACGCCATACTGAGCCTGTTTAAAGTATGCTGCCCTTGGATCGGAATCCACTTCTACAGAAATCTCATTTACACGAGGCAGAGGATGAAGGATGTACATATCCTCTTTTGCAGACTCCATTTTCTGTTTATCCAGAATGTAGAAGTCCTTCATGCGTACATAATCTTCTTCATTGAAGAACCGTTCTTTCTGAACTCGGGTCATATAGAGGATGTCCAGGGACGGGATGGCATCTTCAAGACGCTCCACTTCCTCAAATTCAATGTTTCTGCTGTTTAGCACGTCCTCCCGGATGTAGCTTGGGATACGAAGCTCTTCCGGTGAGATCAGCACGAACTTTACATTGTCATAGCGAACCAGCGCTTCGATCAGGGAATGGACAGTACGGCCGAATTTCAGATCCCCGCACAGACCAATAGTAAGATTATTCAAGCGTCCTTTTAATGAACGAATCGTAAGAAGATCGGTTAAAGTCTGCGTGGGATGCTGATGACCGCCGTCTCCGGCGTTGATCACAGGAATGGAAGAAGCCATAGAAGCTACTAAAGGAGCGCCTTCTTTGGGATGACGCATAGCACAGATATCTGCATAACAGGATGTAACACGAATGGTATCGGCAACGCTTTCGCCTTTTGCAGCGGAGCTGGAATCAGCGGAGGAAAAACCTAATACCTTACCGCCAAGATTCATCATAGCGGCTTCAAAACTGAGACGGGTGCGTGTACTTGGCTCATAGAATAAAGTGGCAAGGCGCTTATCGTCACAGGTATGTGCATATTTCTTTGGATTTTTTTCAATATCGTTGGCCAGATCCAGAAGTTTCTCAAGCTCTTCTACAGAAAAGTCCAACGGGCTCATTAAGTGTCTCATATCATACCTCCATTTTCTTTGGGATGAAAAAATACTTAAATTCCCTTGCCAACCATCATATAATAGATGAGCCTTTTTTTCAAGAAGATTTTGTAAGTATTTTCTCAAAAAAGAGGCCTGTCAGAAACCAAAGAGGAGCATAATCCAGGCGGATCACGCCTTTATAGTGAAAAGGCGTTTTGCTGTAATCCCAGGGGCACATGCCCAAGTATTTCAGAAATGAGCCGCAGAAAAATTCCGCTGCGTAAATTCCGGCAGTATAAATGCATCCCCGCACTGCAGTGGGGATGGAGGCGATTTTTTTGTAAACAGGTTTGATAAGTGCGGCACATCCGTAAATGGGAAACATCAAAAGAGAGGTTTTTCCCATCATGGTGGGTTCCCCTGCCATCAGGGAATGAAAGCCAGTCCAGAATACTTCCAGGCACCAGCCAATAGAGCCGCAGATCAGAAAATTATGTTTCATAAATTAAGTCCCCCGTTTCGTATAGCTTTTTCTTTTGCTGGGTAAGATTTTTCTTCTTTCTAGTATTGCCCACCTTGAAAAAAACATTCACCAATGCTATTATTATAAAAGTCATACTATCACTGCTTTGCACCTGAAAAGCTGCAGGCAGAAATAGCTTAAATCATCAGTGGGATTTTTAATGGTGAGATCCCTGAACAGGAGAGAAAACATGGATTATCAAAAAAGCCGGGCATACATACATGACGCAGAGAAATACGGAAGCGTTCTGGGCCTTGCAAATATGAAGGAACTATTGGAAAGGCTGGGAAATCCTCAGGAGGCTTCCAGATACATCCACATCGCAGGAACCAATGGGAAGGGTTCTGTCATCGCTTATCTTTATGCTGTGCTTACAGAGGCAGGCTATCATGTGGGAAGGTATATTTCCCCCACGATTTATTCCTATAGGGAGAGAATGGAGACTTCGGGTCAGAAGGTCACCCGGGAGAAATTTGCCGCATATGTAACAGAAATTGCCCAAGCTATTGAGGGAATGGAGAAGGACGGGCTTCCCCATCCAACACCCTTTGAGATTGAGACTGCGGCTGCGTTCTTATATTTCAAAGAAGAAAAATGCGATCTGGTACTGCTGGAAGTGGGCATGGGAGGAGATATGGATGCTACTAATATTATATCCTGCCCCATACTTGCAGTGCTGGCTTCCATCAGCCTGGATCATCAGGCATTTTTAGGCAGTACGCTGGAGGAAATCGCCGAGAAAAAAGCAGGCATTATCAAGTCCGGATGCCAGGCTGTGACCATGGCACAAAAGCCGGAGGTCCTGAAGGTGATCAGGGATAAATGCAGGGAAAAAGATGTGCCGATTCATCTTTCTGACGGAAGAGAGGCTAAGGTGCTGCAGGCAGACTGCTTTGGACAGAGCTTTCTGCATGAGGGAGAAAATTATGAGATTTCTCTTGCAGGGATCCATCAGATTGAAAATGCTCTTCTTGCCTTGAAGATCCTTTCCCTTTTGGATGATTTTGGTTTTCCAACCAGCCTGGAGCAGAGAAAAGCAGGATTGAAGAAAACCGTATGGGGCGGCAGGTTCAGTGTGATTATGGATTCTCCTCTGTTTCTTGTGGACGGTGCCCATAACCCGGGGGCTGCTATGGTGCTTGCACAATCTATTGAACAGTATCTCATGGGAAAAAATATTTATTATATTATGGGTGTATTTAAGGATAAGGATTACAGAAGCGTGATCCAAATGACACATTCTTATGCAAAGAAGATTCTGACTGTACAGACTCCTGATAATCCACGTGCTCTTCCGGCAGCGGAACTGGCTGATGCGGTTCGGGAATACCATAGTGACGTGGAAGCCATGGACAGCATTTCAGACGCTGTGGAGAGGGCAATGTCGCTTGCAGGTCCTGGGGATGTGATTCTATCTTTCGGATCACTGTCCTTTATAGGGGACTTAACCAAAATCGTAAGTAAAAAGCGGAGGGAAGAAACACATGGTTGATTTACAGGAATGCAGAAGAGCGATAGATGAAATTGACGATGAGATGCTCCGGCTTTTTGAGAAACGAATGAAAGTGTGCGAAGATGTTGCACAATATAAGATTTCCACTGGAAATCAGATTCTGGATCCTGAGCGGGAGAGAAGCAAGATAAAGAATTTAAGAGAAAAGGCGCATGGAGAGTTTAATGCCCTTGGTGCGCAGGAACTTTTTCAGCAGATCATGGCCATCAGCCGGAAACGTCAGTATCAGCTTCTGAATGAGCAGGGCGTAACGGAAAACAAAGATTATGAAATGGTAGAGAAACTTCCCCTTCGGAATGTAAGCGTGGTTTTTCAAGGCGTGGAAGGGGCTTATAGCTATGCTGCCATGAGGGCCTATTTTGAAGAAGACATAAAAAGTTACCATGTAAAAACCTGGCGTGACGCCATGGAGGAACTTTCTGAAGGGAGGGCGGACTATGGGGTGCTGCCCATCGAAAATTCTACGGCGGGTATTGTGGCGGATATTTATGACCTCCTTACAGAGTATAAACTCTATATTGTAGGGCAGCAGCTCATCCCCGTGGATCATGTTCTTTTGGGGCTTCCGGGAACAGGGATTGAGGATATTCGCACCGTTTATTCCCATCCTCAGGGGCTTGCCCAGTGCAGCAAGTACCTGGAGGGACATCCTGAATGGGAAACTATAAAGACGGAAAATACGGCAGGTGCGGCAAAGATGCTTCGGGAAGAGGGAAACAGAACCTATGGGGCTATTGCAAGCAGAGAGGCGGGGGAGCTGTTCGGCCTTTCTGTTCTTGCGGAGAATATCTGCCATAACGATCAAAATATTACAAGATTTATTATTGTGAGCAGAAGGCCGGCATATGAAAAGCAGGCAGATAAGGTCAGCGTTTGTTTTGAGCTTCCCCATTCCAGCGGAACACTTTACAGCATGCTTTCCCATATTATTTACAATGGCCTGAATATGACAAAAATTGAATCAAGGCCTATTCCCGGAAAGACCTGGGAATATCGTTTTTTTGTGGATTTTGAGGGAAATCTGGAGGATTGTGCAGTGAAAAATGCATTGCGGGGGCTGGCAGCGGAAGCAAACCGGATGCGCGTGCTGGGCTGCTATGCGGTAAATATGAAATAAGCATTTTTCAGAACAATGTATGGAGACGAACACCTAAAGATAGAAGAGGGGGGGATGAAATAATGGCAAGGATTCAGGAGTGTATTCTCTACCGAGGTTTTCAAAACGGAGAGATTCTTCAAAAGATGTCAGGGCTGATGAATACTTTTGAGGATGGCCTTGGTGACAGGGAAAAGCAGGAGGAAACCTTTTTTTTCTGTATCCATGGATTGGTGGAAATGGCAGGAACCTATGGATTTTCAGGAAATTTATGGCATAATTACCTTACATTTCTTTTGGTAAATCATGAAAATGTATTCAGTACAGCCAGCGAGATTCGGGGCAGGGTAGAAGGCAGCATTAATCAGTTTGCAATGAATGATTTTGGGATATTTAAGGAGCTGTATGATTTTGACCTGAGTGTGCTTGATCAGTTTTTCCATACTTCCTGCTGCCGGGGAATCCGTGATTATCAGAATTTCGATGGAAGCGGGAAGATGTTTAATTCCAGGATCCGGGATAGAATCTGCAGCCTGAGCAAAACGCTGGCAGCAGCAAAGACAACAGAAGAATTTATGGAAGACATGCTGAAGTTTTATAAAGACTTTGGCGTTGGGAAGCTGGGACTTCATAAAGCATTCCGCATTGCCCACGATGGCAATGGAAAAGTGGTTATTGAACCGATTACCAGAATTGCTCATGTGCAGCTGGAGGACCTGGTGGGATACGAAATCCCTAAGAAAAAGCTGATTAAAAATACAGAGGCGTTCGTGCGGGGGAGAAAGGCAAACAACTGTTTGCTGTTTGGGGATGCGGGAACCGGAAAATCCTCCAGTATCAAAGGGATCCTGAATAGGTATTATGACCAGGGACTTCGGATCATTGAGGTGTATAAGCACCAGTTCCAGGATCTTAATGAAGTGATAGCCCAGATAAAGAATCGGAATTACCGGTTTATTATCTATATGGATGATTTGTCTTTTGAGGATTTTGAGATTGAATATAAGTATCTGAAGGCTGTGATCGAAGGGGGACTGGAGAAGAAACCGGATAATATTTTGATCTATGCAACCAGCAACCGCAGGCAGCTTGTAAGGATGCGCACAGGGGATAAGATGGAGCTGATGGATAAGGATGATCTCCATTCCTCTGATACTGTGCAGGAAAAGCTTTCCCTTGCATATCGCTTTGGCGTGCGGATTTACTTCGGGGCGCCTGAAAAGAAGGAATTCCAGAATATTGTAAGGGTACTTGCAAAACGTAGCGGAATTACCATGCCTGATGAAGAACTGATGCTGGAAGCGAATCGCTGGGAATTATCCCACGGAGGCCTTACCGGAAGAACTGCACAGCAGTTTATTGACTATCTGCTTGGTACTGCGGGGCAGTAAACACAAGGTAGAAGAAGGAGATGGGGAAATGGCAGTAACAACTTTTGCAGCAATTGACATTGGTTCTTATGAGACCAGTATGAAGATTTTCGAATTTTCAAAAAGGGTTGGTTTCAGGGAGCTGAATGATATAAGATACCGCCTGGAATTGGGCCGGGGGGCTTATTCCAGCAGACGGCTGGATACCAGCATGGTGGATTCTCTTTGTGAGATTCTGGCGGATTTCAGAAAAATGATGAAAGAATTTGGGGCGGAAGATTACCGGGCATGTGCAACCAGCGCATTCCGTGAATTGGAAAATCCCATTTTAATTATAGAACAGATTTATCAGCGGACAGGAATACGGATGGAAGTGCTCAGTAATGCGGAACAGCATTTTCTGGGCTATAAATCCATTGCAGCCATTGAGACCGGCTTTAAAAAGATGATCCAGAAAGGAACTGCGATTCTGGACGTGGGCGGAGGAAGCCTGCAGGTATCCCTTTTTGATAAGGATTCGCTGGTGACGACCCAGAGCTTAAAAATTGGAAGTATGCGTATCCGTGAGCGATTAAAGGAACTGGAAAAGCAGAACACACATTATGACCAGCTGATCCAGGAGTTTATCCGAAACGACCTGACCGCATTTCAGAGACTTCATTTGAAGGAACGGAATATTAAAAACGTGATCCTGATGGGGGATCTCCTTACAGATACCATCTTTAAAGAGGAGCTTGTAGACCGCATCATTACCAGAGAAGAATTTAATAACCGGTATGATAATACGGTATACAAAACAGAAGAAATTCTTGCAGAGGAAATGGGGATGGAGGCAGAATATGCATCCCTTGTGATTCCCACCATGGTTATCTGCAAAAGCTTTCTGGATATTTTTAATGCAGAGTCCATATGGGCGCCTGGCGTTTCTCTTCTGGACGGCATTGCGTTTGACTTTGGAGAAAAGAAAAAGTTTATTAAGAGCGTACATAATTTTGAAAATGATATTCTTGTGGCTTCCAGAAATATTGCAAAGCGCTACTCCAGCGGGAAAGATCATATACAAGGGACAACGGATCTTGCTCTTGCCATTTTTGACAGCATGAAGAAAGTCCATGGTATGGGACAGCGGGAACGCCTTTTGCTGCAGATTGCTGTTCAGCTTCATGACTGCGGGAAATACATCAGCCTGAGAGATGTGGCAGAGTGCTCCTACCAGATCATTATGGCAACGGAGATCATCGGTCTCTCTACACAGGAGAGGCAGATTATTGCCAGTGCAGTCCGGTACAATACCACAGAATTTGTGTACTATGAGAAAAATGATGACGGCTCAGGGCTTGACAGAAAACGTTATGTGCTGGTGGCAAAGCTTACTGCAATTCTTCGTCTTGCCAATGCCATGGACAGAAGCCATTATCAGAAGGTAGAGGGACTGCGGGCAGTATTAAAGGACAGAGAACTGCAGCTTAACATTAATTCAAGCAGGGATGTATCCCTGGAGCTTGGCCTGTTAAAGGATAAGGTCAAATTCTTTGAAGAAGTATTTGGCATTCGTCTGGTACTCAGACGTAAGAGAAAAATGTAAAGGTGGGTTGATAATGGAGCATAATAATTTTGATAAACCGGAATATTTTGTAAACAGAGAATTAAGCTGGCTGAAATTTGATGAAAGAGTATTAAGCGAGGCAAGGGATAAAAGCCTTCCTCTCTTTGACAGACTGAAATTTTTAAGTATTACGGCTTCCAATCTGGATGAATTTTTTATGGTCCGCGTGGCATCCTTGAAGGATCAGGTTCACGCAGGCTATGAAAAAACGGATATTGCAGGAATGACACCTAAGGAACAGCTCCGGGAGATCAGCGCCCGTACCCATGAACTGGTGCATGTACAGTATAATACGCTTATGCGCTCTCTGGTCCCTCTTCTGGAAAAAGCAGGGCTTCATATGATCATGGAGCATGAAGAGCTTACACAGATGCAAAAGGAATATGTGGACAGGTATTTTGAAGATAATGTTTACCCTGTGCTGACCCCCATGGCCATGGATTCCTCCAGACCTTTTCCTTTGATTCGGAACAAAACCCTGAATATCGGCGCGCTCATTGCCAAGAAGGATAAAAAAAAGGAAAAGGAAGGACTGGAATTTGCCACTGTACAGGTACCATCTGTCCTTCCGAGAGTGATCGAGATTCCTTCGGGAAAAACAGGGGTAAGAGCTGTGATCATGCTGGAGGAGATCATTGAGCGGAATATCGGAAAGCTGTTTTTGAGCAATGATGTAGTATGCGCACATCCTTACCGTATTATGAGAAATGCGGATCTGACTATTGATGAGGATGAGGCGGAGGATCTTTTGGTGGAAATCCAGAAAAAACTGAAGAAGCGTCAGTGGGGAGAAGTGATCCGCCTGGAAGCGGAAGAGAAGATGGATAAGCGCCTTCTGAAAATACTCAAAACAGAGTTTGATATTAAAAGCGAAGATATTTTTTCCATCAGTGGTCCTATTGACCTTACGATGCTTATGAAGGTTTATGGACTGGAGGGATTTGAAAAGCATAAGACGCCTGGATATACCCCTGCCCCGGTCAGGGCTTTTCAGAACGAAAAGGATATTTTCCAGGTGATCCGGGAGGGCGATGTGTTCCTGCACCATCCATATATGAGCTTTGACCCTGTGGTAAGCTTTGTGCGTCAGGCATCAAAGGATCCGGACGTGCTTGCAATTAAACAGACACTTTATCGTGTCAGCGGGAATTCACCCATCATTGCTGCGCTTGCACAGGCTGCTGAGAATGGAAAACAGGTTTCTGTTCTTGTGGAGCTGAAGGCGAGGTTTGATGAAGAACATAATATTGTCTGGGCGAAGATGCTGGAAAAGGCAGGCTGCCACGTTATTTACGGCCTTGTGGGATTAAAGACCCACAGTAAGATTACGCTGGTGGTAAGAAGAGAAGAAACGGGAATACGCAGGTATGTACATATGGCTACAGGCAATTACAATGATTCCACTGCAAAGCTGTATACAGACTGCGGCGTTTTTTCCTGCGATGAACGTTTCGGAGAGGATGCCACTGCGGTATTTAATAT
Source organism: uncultured Blautia sp. (assembly GCA_946557785.1). GTDB lineage: Bacteria > Bacillota > Clostridia > Lachnospirales > Lachnospiraceae > Blautia_A. The sequence goes on along the minus strand of CAMNTH010000026.1, from coordinate 25,530 downwards.
GCTTTCTGGCTATTCAGAGCCGAAGCGCTGGAACAAGCTGATCGTTGCACCTATCTGGATGAAGAACCGTTTTATAAAGCTTATTGACAGAGAAGCGGAAAATGCGCGGAATGGGATTCCTGCTTATATCAGGGCAAAAATGAATTCCCTGTGTGATCCGGCTATCATGGCTGCTCTTTATCATGCATCTTCCTGCGGCGTGCAGATTGAACTTCTGGTACGGGGGATCTGCTGCCTGAAAGTAGGTATTCCGGGGATCAGCGAGAATATCCAGGTGAGGTCAATTGTGGGTGAATTCCTGGAGCACAGCCGAATTTTCTGCTTCTGCAATGGAGGAAACGAAGAGGTTTATATGGGAAGCGCAGACTGGATGCCCCGCAATCTGGACAGGCGTGTGGAAATCGTGTTCCCGGTAGAAGATGAGAAGATTAAGGCACAAGCGCTCCATGTATTGGATCTGGAGTTTAAGGATAATGTGAAAGCCCATATCCTTCAGCCTGACGGCACATATATTAAACCGGACAAAAGAGGAAAAATACTGATAAATTCCCAGATGGAATTCTGCAGAGAAGCCCAGGAGATGGTTTCAAAAAATAAAAAAGCTGCAAAAGAGCATTCCAGGGTGTTTATTCCTGCAGAACCTGCAGAGGATGAGGAAGAATAAAGGCCATTGTTTGTGCCTGCAGGGTAAACAATAATGTGCAGATGAAGTTTTCGTGAAGTTTTCCTTGTTTCATGAAGCAGATTCCTGTATACTTAAAAGTAACATATGACATTATCGGGTCTGATTTGGGATTATTTGGGGATAAAGAGGGATGTAATATGAATCAGGGATTTTTTCAGTGGAAGGCATTTGCAGAAACACATGGAAATATTTCATTTCCCATGGATATTAGTGAAGAATTGTTTTTGGTGAACCTTAAGGAAGGCAAGATCTGGCTGTCCAGGAAGCTATGGCTGCTTCTCTTGGGAGGAATCAGGGAGAAGGCGGCAGAGATTTCTTTTGAGGAGTTTGGGAAACTCCTGCTGGAAGGCGGACGACATGTATTTGAACAGGAAATTGAGAGGATGCGTACAGGAAAGGCTGAGTATGTTAATTTCCATTTGGCTGTAAACGTCCCGGAGGGCTGCTTAAGTACTGTGGTGTATATTTACCGTCTGGAGGCAGAGGGATATCTGCTGGGATTCTTTTCTGTGGACTATGAATCCGGGCAGGAATATGAACAGAGTCTGCAGCAGGCGGTAAGACAGCTTCAGCATGTGCGGTCTGTAAATGAATTAATCCTTGAGGGTGCAACAGATTATATTTATCAGCTTGATGTGGTCAATAATATCTGCACCTTTTCTTCCAAAGCGCTGGAAGTACTTGATTTGGAAACCCCTACATTTTCGGATGCTATGAATCGGATCCTGGCCTTTATCGTTCCGGAGGACAGGCAGATATTTCTGGATTCCTATATCCCCTTTTTAACAGGCCAGTCAGAATATCATACTGCAGAGTACCGTGTCAATACGAAGCAGGGGGATATTATGTGGATTTCCTGCCATGGAAAAGGAATGCATGATGAAGAGGGACGTCCTTTGATGATCGCCGGTTCCCTTATGGATATTACGGAGCAGAAGAGGAGCGAAGAAAAAATCAATAAAATGCTGTATGAGGATCTGCTCACAGGGCTGAAAAACAGGAGATGCTTTGAAAAAGAGATGGATGCATACCTGAAATCCCCTGATGTAAGAGGCAGCTTTCTTCTGATCAATATCCGGCGCTTTAAGCTTTTTAACGAAATGTTCGGACATAGCTTCGGCAATCAGGTACTGAAGGAATTTGCTTATATGCTAAAACTGTATTTCCCCAATGCTTTGGGAATTTACCGGTTCAGCGGGGATGAATTCCTGGTACATCTGAAAGAATGCGATAATATGAGAATTCTGGCCTACCTGATGCCTTTCCAGGAAAATTTGAAGCAAACCAGGGAGGTGCAGGGACACTCTGTATATATTAATACATATGTTGCCATTACGATTTATCCAGAGCATGGACGGTGCGTGGAGGAACTGATGAATCATGCAAACCAGTGCATTTACCGAATGTCCCGTGAGGAGAAGGATGGCATTAGCTTTTTTTCCGGACAGACGGGGGACGAGATCTCACAGCAGTATCTTCTGGAAAATGAGCTCCGAAGAGATATACAAAATGCTTTTGAACATTTTAGGGTGGTATTTCAGCCCATTGTAAAATCCGATGAAACGGGAGATGCCTGGATGGGTGCAGAAGCACTTCTTAGATATAATAATCCTGCGATTCCGGAATTGCAGCAAATGGAAATGATACGGACGCTGGAATATTCCGGGCTGATTTTAACAGTGGGACGCTGGGTATTATCAAAAGCGATCAAGGAATATGCAAAATGGGGATATAGGGATCATAAGGCAGTGGTTCATGTGAATATTGCCGCACAGCAGGTATCGGATGCAGGACTGGTGCAGTTTATCAGCAATGAATGCAGGGAAGCGGGGATTTCTCCCTGTGCGCTGGTTCTGGAACTGACAGAAACTTCTCTGTTCAGCAGTTTTGATATGGCGAAAAAGTTCTGCGAGTCAGTGCTTGCTATCGGCGCCGGAGTTGCCCTGGATGATTTCGGGACAGGCTATTCAGGATTTAGGTATCTTCGGAACCTTCCGATCAGTGAAATAAAGATTGACCTGGAGTATATAAGGAATCTTCCGGAGAATCGTTATAACCAAATTGTGGTTTCCTTCCTCCATGAACTGTCGAAAGAGATGGGATATGTACTTTGTGCAGAGGGCGTGGAAAAAGAAGAAGAGCTGCAGCTTTTGAAGAGCATGGGAGTTTCTGTAATACAGGGATTTTATTTTGAACGTCCTATGGAGGCAGAAGTGATCCGCAAGGAATTTGCAAACCATCAGGTGAATAATTAAAGAATAAAAAGTCGCAACCCTGAAAAAGGGCTGTGACTTTTTCACTTTATGACAGTAATTTTTCTTTCTTCATAATATGTACAAAAGATATCAGCAGAAATACCATGCAAATTACCCATGTGGAAGGTTCTGCAATGGAAGCGCCGAAATATCCCCACAGAGGTACAAAGACAAAAGAAGCCAGTACCTTGAAGAGAAGTTCCAGAGAGCTGGAAAACAGGGGCAGGATCTTGTGTCCGATGCCCTGCAGGGAGGTTCTCAAAATCAATAGAATACCTAATGGGAAGAAGAAAATCATATTGATCCGAAGGTTCATCAGGGCATTATCCATGACTACGGGCTTACTGGTTCCGGTGAGTGCATAGATGATCGGCCTTGAAAACAGCAAGAGCACGATCAGGAATATGACTGCCCATACAAAGCTTATGAAACTGGACTTTTGGATCCCTTCTTTAATCCGCTTCATGTTGCCTGCTCCGTAATTCTGGCTTACAAAGGTGGCATTGGCCGCAGCAATGCTGGAAAGTGGCATGTTTCCCATGAGGATCACTCTTCTTGCGGCAGTATGGGCTGCAATGATGTCCGTTCCCAGCATATTAATGGCTCCCTGCAGTATCACGGATCCCATGGCAAAAATGGAATTCATCATTCCCATGGATAATCCGGTACTTAAAAGATCTGAAATCAGCCCGGGCTGATAGGCAAAGTGTTTTTTTGACGGAAGCATAAAACTATAATGGCGTAAGATATGTATCAGGCACAATACTGTAGATATTACCTGAGCCAGAACTGTAGCAAGGGCAATACCCGCTACGCCCACATGAAGAACCGTTACAAACAAAAGGTCCATCAGCAGGTTAATGCTGCAGGAAAAGATTAAAAAGTATAAGGGCGTTTTGCTGTTTCCCACAGCCCGAAGAATGCCGGACGCCATATTGTAAAAAAGAGTAGCTGCCATTCCGCCTAAAACCATCCGCATATAGATGGAGGCATTTTCAAAGATATCAGCAGGGGTCTGGATCAAATACAGCAAAGGCTTTGTAAATAAAAGCGTTAATGTGGTAAACACCACGGCTAAGACAAAATTCAAAAGAAAACTCCAGGCGACCATGGATTTCATCTGTTCTTCATCCCTGGCTCCGAAAGCCCGGGAGATCAAGACGCCGTAGCCATTGTTCATACCATTGGCAAAGCCGATGACCAAACTTGTAACGGATCCGGTAAGGCCGATGGCTGCCAGCGCCCCTTCGCCCAGGCTGTGGCTGGCAATCATAGTATCTCCGATATTGTAGCACTGCTGAAAGAAATTGCTGATAAACAAAGGTATTGCAAAAAACATAATATTCTGAAAGACATTTCCGGAGGTCATATTCCTGACCCGGCCTTTCTGGATAGAACTCATATTCTTACCTCCTTTTTCCTGACACGGTTTTTTATTATAGTAAGAATAGCTCCGGAATGCAAGTGGTTTTTGATATTATAGTTTCAGAATACGAATCTGGTCTTTGATAAGTTTTAATCTGGTTTTAAGATCCATCCTGGGAAGGGGCCAGGGAATGTAATTTTTGTTTTTGGATTCCTCCGGTATTTCCGGAACAGGGTATATTTCATCTTTATGTATGGACGGACAGTCGATCCATTTACCGCGAAGGCAAGACAGGGAACGGCTGAAAACCATGGAGACTGCCGATAGTCCAAAATGGAAAAATTGTTCATTTTTCAGCGACAGCAGTGGAAACGATACTTTCATTGCTGCGGTGGCTGCCAGCATACAGGTGGAGGGCGAACAGCAGCCGGGGGTTTTATAGCGCGCGGCATTTTCCAGGACGGAAGCGCAGTTTCCAACAGTGAGAAGAGGCGTTTCCATAGCGCAGATAGCCTCTTCTGTATAAGGTTTTCCATCCCTGTCAAACCAGTAGCGCTTTCCATTGATCAGGACGCCTCCTCCGATAATGACAACCAGCGCAATGGTAAAGTCCTGCTTGGGAGCATAGACAACATAGTCAAATCCGGAGCGCAGGGCATTAAGGCAGCCTCCATCGCATGCCATTTCCAGTTTACGGGCAAGCTCAGGTGTTACCTCATCGGGATTGGTGATCTTTGGGGCGTGAGGCAGGCAGTGGCCTGCGAGCGCCAGGACGTTAGGAAAGATTTTGTGGAATTCATCGTCCATTAGGGAAGCATTGGCTCTTCGGAAAGAAAAAACAGGACAGGTGCCGGTTATCTGAACATCAGGAGCGCCAAAGCCTCTCTTTTGCGCTTCAGTAAGAAGGGGGATGGTGTCCGGATCAATTCCCATGATGCGGGTGGCTACAGTATCTGTTTCCAGTGCGTTTGTTCCGGAAATAATGATATGAGTATCTACCGGATCAACGGGAGCAGGGGTATTTCCTTCTCCGCCGATGATGCCGTCTATAATGGTAATATCCGGCTGCAAAAGATAGAGAAGATCCGCAAGCTTTTTGTTGATGTAATAATTATGATTCCGCTCGCGGAGAGCATATGGAATAGTGCCCATGGCATTTTTAAAGCCCAGGGTGACTCCGGTGTAAAGATTGGTCTTTAATTTTGGTACGGAAATATAACAGGCGCGTCCCTCAACGATGTCTTTATAAATTTCGGGGATCAGGACTTCTTTCATGACCTCTGCCTTAGGAAGCAGATAGCGTACTACAGGAGACGTTTCCAGTGCAATAAGGCCTGTCTTATGGTGCTTGGCAATCCTATCATATCCGGCAGTTTTAAAACTGGTGCGTGTAGGCATGGGTTTGCCGGAGGATTCTGTAATAATAATGTTTGTTTGGAATTGCTTCAGATAGGAAATAATTGCGTCAAAAACTCTGGGGTCTGTAGATTCCGGGTAATCGGCATCCTTCATTCCGCTCTTGTGGTATACGGAAACAAGATTGGGTTTTACGATTAATTTTTCAGAAGATTTCAACTTTTGGGAAAAGCCTGTTTTTTGATCCAGAAGATCCAGATTTTTGTAAACCGTATGGTAAATGGCTTTGATATCCGCCCGCTGGTAGTATTCCTTTGTTCCGTAATTCCTGGGAAGTGCAACGTAATCGCTGCGGTAGTCCATTGCAGGCGCACAGGTAACGACAACATGAGGTTCCATATGTGCAATTCTCCTTTGTCTGTGTTCATTCTATAAATAGAATAAAAAAACCAATTAAGTTTTCATAACTTAATTGGTTTTCCTAAACAGCCAGTACGGGAATCGAACCCGTGTTTTCGCCGTGAGAGGGCGACGTCTTGACCCCTTGACCAACTGGCCTTGTTCTAACCGACTTGTTTAGTATATAACACTTTAAAAAAAAAAGCAAGTACTTTTTTTGATTTTTTTCGTTTTTCTTCACGTTTTCTTTGTGATTTAGAAAAAGCTTGCCAAGTGACCTGGATATAGGGTATCATAATAGAACGAATGTTTGAAAAAGAGAAAGGAAATGTAACTCATGGCAAAAAAACAAACCTATGATGCAGGCAGCATATCCGTTCTGGAAGGACTGGAGGCGGTACGGAAGCGCCCGGGTATGTACATTGGAAGCGTTTCCAGAAAAGGCCTGAATCATTTAATATATGAGATCGTAGACAATGCGGTGGATGAACATCTGGCTGGTTACTGCGACCGGATCCATGTGACTTTGGAGAAGGACGGATCCTGCACAGTAGATGATAACGGACGGGGCATCCCGGTTGACATGCATGAGAAGGGGGTATCAGCAGAACGTTTGGTATTTACCACCTTGCATGCAGGAGGAAAATTTGACAATTCTGCTTATAAGACAAGCGGCGGACTCCATGGCGTGGGCTCTTCTGTGGTAAATGCACTTTCCACTTATCTTGATATTAAGGTAAGCCGTGACGGGTTTATCCATCATGATCATTACGAGAGGGGAATTCCGACCCAGGAACTGGAGAATGGACTCCTTCCCAGGATCGGCAGGACAAAAACAACGGGAACCTGTATTAATTTCCTTCCGGATCCGGAGATTTTTGAGAAGACCAAATTTTCTGCGGCAGAGGTGAAGAGCAGGCTCCATGAGACTGCTTACCTGAATCCGAACCTGACGATCCTGTTTGAGGATCTGCGTGAGGCACAGCCGGAGAAGATTGAGTATCATGAGCCTGATGGAATCATAGGGTTTATCAAGGATTTGAATCATAACACAGAGGTGCTTCATGAACCTGTTTATTTTAAAGGAGAGGCAGAAGGCATTCAGGTAGAAATTGCCTTCCAGTTTACCAATGAATTCAGGGAAAATGTCCTTGGCTTCTGCAACAATATCTACAATGCAGAGGGCGGTACCCACCTGACAGGCTTTAAGACCAACTTTACTGCGGTCATGAACAGCTATGCCAGGGAAATCGGCATATTAAAAGAAAAAGATCCGAATTTTACAGGGGCGGATATTCGAAACGGCATGACTGCCGTAGTTTCCATTAAACATCCTGCGCCCAGGTTTGAGGGCCAAACCAAGACGAAGCTGGATAACCAGGATGCTGCCAAGGCTACAGGCAAGGTGGTTGGAGAACAGATGGTGCTTTATTTTGACCGCAATCTGGATAATTTAAAGACTATCCTTTCCTGTGCGGAGAAAGCTGCGAAGATTCGTAAAACAGAAGAACGGGCTAAGACGAACCTTCTTACAAAGCAAAAGTATTCCTTTGATTCCAATGGAAAGCTTGCCAATTGCGAAAAGAAAGACCCTTCCCAGTGCGAGATCTTTATTGTAGAGGGAGATTCTGCAGGCGGTTCTGCAAAGACAGCCAGGAACCGGAACTATCAGGCGATTCTTCCTATCCGCGGAAAAATCCTGAATGTGGAGAAGGCATCCATTGACAAGATTCTTGCCAATGCGGAGATTAAGACCATGATCAATGCCTTTGGCTGTGGCTTTTCCGAAGGCTATGGAAATGACTTTGACATTTCCAAGCTTCGCTATGATAAAATTGTGATCATGGCAGATGCGGATGTGGATGGAGCTCATATTTCCACGCTTCTTCTGACTTTGTTTTACCGTTTCATGCCCCAGCTGATATACGAAGGCCATGTGTATATTGCCATGCCGCCTTTGTATAAGGTAATGCCGAAGAAGGGGGCAGAGGAGTATCTCTATGATGATAAGGCTTTGGAGAAATACCGCCGTACCCATAAACCCGGCTCTTTTACCCTCCAAAGATATAAAGGCCTTGGAGAGATGGATGCGGAGCAGCTTTGGGAAACTACACTGAACCCGGAGACACGGATGATGAAGCGGGTGGAAATCGAGGATGCTCGTATGGCATCAAACGTTACGGAAATTCTAATGGGAAGTGATGTTCCTCCCAGAAAGACATTTATCTATGAACATGCACAGGATGCGGAACTGGATATTTAGCCAATGCAGGCTTAGTGCAAATGTGTAACGGATTTGCCGTTTGGGCAGACTGTTATGGGAATATAAATGAGGTATAGAATATGGAAACAAAACAGCAAAATATCATTCCTACGGACTATGCGGAGGTTATGCAGAAATCCTATATTGATTACGCAATGAGTGTTATTATTTCCCGGGCACTTCCGGATGTGCGGGACGGCTTAAAACCGGTGCAGAGAAGAACCTTATATGATATGTATGAACTTGGTATCCGCTATGACAGACCCTACAGGAAATGCGCCCGTATTGTCGGTGATACCATGGGTAAATACCATCCCCACGGAGACAGCTCGATCTATGAAGCACTGGTGGTTATGGCACAGGAATTCAAAAAAGGCAGGACTTTGGTGGACGGCCACGGAAACTTCGGATCCATAGAGGGAGACGGCGCCGCTGCTATGCGATACACAGAAGCAAGGCTTGAGAAGCTGACGCAGGAGGTCTTTCTCAGTGACCTGGATAAAAATGTAGTGGACTTTATGCCAAATTTTGACGAAACAGAGAAGGAACCCGTGGTGCTTCCGGTACGTATACCGAATCTTCTGGTAAACGGTGCAGAAGGAATTGCCGTTGGTATGGCTACAAGCATCCCGCCCCATAACCTTGGGGAAGTAGTGGATGCTGTGAAGGCATATATGAAGGATAACAGCATTAGTATCAAAGGCCTGATGCGCTACATCAAGGGACCGGATTTTCCCACGGGCGGAATCGTAGTTAATAAAGATGACCTTTTGAAGATTTATGAAACGGGTGTGGGAAAGCTGCGCCTGCGGGGCAGGGTAGGGGTTGAAAAAATAAAAGGGGGAAAGCTTTTGCTTGTGATCACAGAAATCCCCTTCAGTATGGTTGGCGCAAATATAGGCAAGTTTTTGAATGATGTGGCCTCCTTGGTAGAAACGAAAAAGACTACGGATATTGTGGACATTTCAAACCAGTCCTCCAAGGAGGGAATCCGCATTGTTCTGGAGCTGAAGAAGGATACCGATGTGGAGAACCTTACCAATATGCTGTACAAGAAGACCCGCCTTGAGGATACCTTCGGCGTGAATATGCTGGCAGTTGCTGACGGAAGGCCGGAAACCCTGAGCCTGAAGCAGGTGATCGAACATCATGTGGACTTTGTATTTGAGGTGACTACCCGGAAATATACCACCCTTTTATCCAAGGAAATGGAGAAGCAGGAAATCCAGGAAGGACTTATTAAGGCCTGCGACGTGATCGACCTGATCATTGAAATCCTTCGTGGAAGCAAGAGCCGGGATCAGGCAAAGAGATGCCTTATAGAAGGAATAACAGAGGGGATCCGCTTTAAGACAAAAGCCAGTGAAAAAGCAGCCAGCCGTCTTGGCTTTTCTGAGCGGCAGGCAGCGGCAATTTTGGAGATGCGCCTTTATAAGCTGATCGGCCTGGAAATCCAGGCTTTGCAGGAGGAGTACGAAGAAACCATGAAAAACATTGCCCTTTATAAAGATATCCTGGATAATTACGATTCCATGGCAAATGTGATCATGAAGGATTTGGACTCCATTAAAAAAGAATACGGCACAAAACGCAGGACTTCTATTGAAAATACCGGGGAAGCTGTTTACGAAGAAAAGAAGATGGAAGAGATGGAAGTATGCTTCCTTATGGATCGTTTTGGCTACATGAAACTGATCGACATGAATGCGTATGAGCGGAACAAAGAGGCTGCGCATGGGGAGAATAAATACATTTTTACCTGTATGAATACGGATAAGGTCTGCATTTTTACCAATACAGGAAAAATGCACACGGTGAAAGTGGCAGACATTCCTCTTGTACGTTTTCGGGATAAGGGAACACCTGCGGATAACCTAAGTAATTACGAGAGCGCAAAAGAGCAGATGCTCTATGTGGCACCTCTGGGAGAAGTGAGCCGTTCCACCCTTTTATTTGTTACAGAAGGCGCAATGTGTAAATTGGTGGAGGGGAGGGAATTTGATGTGGCAAAGCGTACCATTGCAGCCACAAAATTAAACGGTGAGGATCATCTTGTATTTGTAGGCCATTCGGATGAGATGGAGCAGGTGGTGCTTCGCAGCCGGGATGGATATTTCCTGCGCTTCCTGAAAAAAGAAATTTCCCTTATGAAGAAAGGGGCAGTAGGCGTGAGGGGAATGAAGCTTGGTGAGAAGGATGTGCTGGAAAACGCCTATCTTCTGGAGGGGAGGGAGGAATATTCCATTCTCTGTAATGGCAAGCCCTATGTACTGAATAAAGTGAAGCTTGCCCGGCGGGATACCAAAGGTATAAAGCCCAGATTATAAAGGTTATAAGGAAACCGGAATTTTCTCCGTAAAAATCCCTTGCTTTTCCAATACGATAGTGTTAGAATGTAGGAAACTGGATACTGGATAACATAAGAGTGGGCTTCGGCCCACTCTTTTACATGCAAGAGGTTTTTTTAGAAGATGTTATTCAGAAGTGTAGAAAGGAAGGTGGGAATTATGAGCAGGCGTGAGGAATATGAGAGCAGAGCAGAGGCGCTGCTGACTCCTATAGTTGACGCCAATGGTTTTGAACTGGTGGATGTGGAATATGTAAAGGAGGCTGGTGAATGGTATCTCAGAGGTTATATAGATAAGCCCGGCGGGATTACGGTCAATGACTGCGAGGCTGTAAGCCGCATATTCAGCGAGAAGCTGGATGAGGAAGATTTTATTGACGGCAGCTATATTATGGAAATCAGTTCACCGGGTCTTGACAGGCCGCTGAAGAAAGAAAAAGATTATGTAAGGAGTATGGGAAAGCTGGTGGAGATCCGTACCTACCGACCGATTGAGAAACAAAAAGAGTTTTGCGGTATCTTAACCGCATATGATAGTAACAGTGTGACAATTGAAGAAGACGGAAGTCCACGTACATTTGATAAGAAAGAAATCGCACTGATCCGTCTCGCAATCGAGTTCTAAAACAGTATTTAACAAATTATAGGAGGAAAAGAAAAAAATGAACAGAGAATTAATGGAAGCGCTGGACATCCTGGAAAAAGAAAAAAATATCAGCAAAGAAACATTGCTGGGCGCCATTGAGCAGTCTTTGATCCAGGCCTGCAAAAACCATTTCGGTAAAGCAGACAATGTGCATGTGTCCATTAATCCGGAAACAGGCGACTTTCGGGTAATGGCAGACAGGACAGTTGTAGAATATGCAGAAGATCCGGCTCTGGAAATCTCACTGGCTGATGCACAGAAGAAAAATGCAAGTGCGGAAATCGGCGATGTGATCCAGGTAGAAATCCATTCAAAAGAATTCGGAAGAATCGCTACCCAGAATGCGAAAAATGTAATCCTTCAAAAAATCCGCGAAGAAGAGCGCAAGGTTCTGTACGACCAGTATTACGGCATAGAAAAAGAAGTGGTTACCGGTATCGTACAGCGTATCATGGGTAAAAATGTCAGTGTAAACCTGGGAAAAGCAGATGCTATTTTAAGCGAAAATGAACAGGTCAAGGGAGAAGAGTTTAAGCCTACAGAGCGTATCAAAGTGTACATCCTGGAAGTAAAAGACACCCCGAAAGGCCCCCGTATCCTGGTTTCCAGAACGCATCCGGGTCTTGTGAAACGTTTGTTTGAATCTGAGGTTACAGAAGTAAAGGATGGTACTGTAGAGATTAAGAGTATTGCCAGGGAAGCAGGTTCCCGTACCAAGATTGCTGTATGGAGCAACAATCCGGATGTAGATCCCGTAGGTGCATGTGTTGGCCGTAATGGAGAACGTGTAGGCGTAGTTGTAAATGAACTGCGGGGCGAAAAGATTGATATTATCAATTGGGATGAGAATCCTGCGATCCTTATTGAGAATGCATTAAGTCCTGCGAAGGTAATTGCCGTAATGGCAGATCCGGATGATAAGACTGCCCTTGTTGTTGTTCCTGATTATCAGCTTTCTCTTGCAATTGGCAAGGAAGGGCAGAATGCCCGTCTGGCAGCCCGTCTTACAGGCTTTAAGATTGATATTAAGAGTGAGACACAGGCAAGAGAATCCGGTGATCTATATGATTACGAGGATGAAGACGAGTATTATGATGAGGATGAGGAATACAGCGGCGAACTTGAAGACAGTGAAGAGATTCCTGCTTCGGAAGAAGTGAATGAAGAGGCTCAAGCGGAAGAAGTATGAAAACAAAAAATAAGATTCCCATGCGCCAGTGTACCGGCTGCAGGGAAATGAAAAGTAAAAAAGAAATGATCAGGGTTCTGAAAACTGCAGAGAATGAGATTGTTCTGGATACGACAGGCAGGAAGAATGGAAGAGGAGCTTATCTGTGCTTTTCCAGGGAATGCCTGGAGAAGGCAGTGAAAAGCCGCGGGCTTGAGCGTTCTTTGAAATCGCCTATTCCGGAAGAAGTTTATGAGAATCTGAAGAAGGAGTTTGACGCGATTGAGAAATAATAAGACTCTATCATTGATAGGACTGGCTACAAAAGCCGGAAAGACTGTCAGCGGCGAGTTTTCCACAGAAAAATCGGTAAAGACAGGAAAAGCCTTTCTGGTGCTGATTGCAGAGGATGCCTCTGAAAATACAAAAAAGAAATTTCGGAATATGTGTGAATATTATGAAGTTCCGGTCTATTTCCTTTCAGATAAAGAAGGGTTGGGAAAAGCCATGGGAAAGGAATTCCGTGCCAGCCTTGCTGTACAGGACGCTAATTTTGCGGCAGCAGTCGTAAAAGAACTGGAAAAGGAGAAGGCATAAGGAGGTAGATAAGAATGGCCGGAGTCAGGGTGCATGAGCTTGCCAGGGAATTGGGCAGGCAGAACCGGGAAGTGTTGGAGTTTTTAAAAGAAAAGGGAGTAGACGTCAAGAGTCATATGACGATTCTTGAAGACTCTTCCATAAAGATGCTACAAGAAAAATTTGGAAAGATGGGAAAGGAGCAAATTGCCAAGGTGGATACTTCTAAAGAAGAAAAGTTAGTAAACGCGAAGCCGGAAACTGAAAAAGCGGAGGCTCCCAAAAAAAAGAAAAATATTATTCGTGTATATCACGCACAGAATGCAAGCGACGGAGGAAAGAACAGACCGAGAAGATCTGGTTCTGAAAGAAAGAACGGTCCAAGACCGCAGGGCGTTTCAGGCCAGGCTGTAAGGCCTGCAGTAAAACCTGCAGTAAAACCAGCAGAAGCAAAAGCTGCAGTACCGGCTGGGGGAAAGCCCAAGACAGCAGATGGGAAGCCTGCAGAGGTAAAAGCAGCAGAGGTAAAAGCAGCAGAGGTAAAAGCAGCAGAGGCAAAACCGGCAGAGACAAAGGTACCGGAGAAGAAGCCGGCAGAACCTGTAAAATCCGTAAAGCCAGCCGCTGCCGCATCTTCCGACTATCCGGGAAGCACCCGCATGCAGCAGACACGTACAGAGAACAGGGAAAACCGTGAGAACAAAGAAGACAACCGCGAGAATCGGGATAGCAGAATGAATAATCGAGAGAGCCGTCCAAACAGAGACGGCAATCGGGAAAATACCAGAGACTTTCGTGACAGACGTGATAACAGAGAAGGCCGCGATAACCGCGGGGGGAGAGATTTCCGCAGTGGAGACAACCGCAGAGGCGGTGAGAGAAACTTCCAGGGACGTCCAGGCCAGGATCGTCCTTTCAGAGGCGGAGAGGGAAGCGGCCGTCCTGCAAGAAGCGGAGACGGGCAGAATCGTCCGCCAAGACAGGGAGATAATGGAGGCCGTCCCCAGAGAGGAACAGGCCGTCCCCAGGGCAGTCAGGAACGTTCCGAAGGCAGAGGCGAAGGTGGAAGATTTGGAGGCGGACAGAACCGTCCCGGTCAGAACCGCGGCGGCCAGCGCCAGGGTACCAGAAGAAATGACAGCGAAGTGGTATTTACTTCTGAGCTTACCAAAACCTCTAAAGACAGCAAGAGAGAAAGAGACAGAGAAAGCAAAAATAAGAAAAAAGATTTCGATAAGTCTCCCAATACCGGACACAGACCAAATCAGAACAGCCGCAAAAACGGCGTGAAGCTTCCTAAAGCACTGCAGAAGCCGGTTTCCCAGCCGAAGCAGGAAGAAAAGAAGCCGGAGGTTAAGGAGATTACCCTTCCGGAGACCATGACCATCCGTGAGCTTGCAGAAGCCATGAAGATGCAGCCGTCCGCAATTGTGAAGAAGCTGTTTATGCAGGGAATCATGGTAACTGTGAACCATGAGATCGATTTTGAAAAAGCACAGGAAATTGCACTGGAATATGATATTATTGCAGAGCAGGAAGAAAAAGTAGATGTGATAGAGGAGCTTCTTAAAGAAGACGAGGAGAACGAAGACGATATGGCTTCCAGACCTCCTGTAGTCTGTGTTATGGGGCATGTTGACCATGGCAAGACCTCTCTTTTGGATGCAATCCGAAATACGAATGTAACCAGAGGAGAGGCCGGCGGTATTACCCAGCATATTGGTGCATATGTGGTAACGATCAATGACCAGAAGATCACATTTTTGGATACCCCGGGCCACGAGGCTTTTACGGCAATGCGTATGCGCGGAGCAAATGCTACGGATATTGCAGTCCTGGTGGTGGCTGCAGACGATGGTGTTATGCCTCAGACTGTAGAAGCGATCAGCCATGCAAAAGCAGCAGGAGTTGAGATTATTGTAGCAATCAATAAGATTGATAAGCCAAGCGCAAATATTGAAAGAGTAAAACAGGAGCTTTCCGAATATGAACTGATTCCGGAAGATTGGGGCGGAAGCACTGTATTTGTTCCGGTATCAGCTCACACAGGAGAAGGAATTGACAACCTTTTGG
The DNA here is from genome assembly GCA_946557785.1 of uncultured Blautia sp. Taxonomy (GTDB): domain Bacteria; phylum Bacillota; class Clostridia; order Lachnospirales; family Lachnospiraceae; genus Blautia_A. Next base: position 10,396 of record CAMNTH010000026.1, on the reverse strand, counting down.
AAATGATCCTTCTGACTGCTGAGGTCTGCGAACTGAAGGCAAATGCAAAACGTGCGGCAAGAGGATTGGTTATTGAAGCGAAGCTTGACAAGGGCAAGGGACCGGTTGCTACCATTCTGGTACAGAAGGGAACGCTTCATGTAGGTGATTTTATTGCAGCAGGTGCATGCTGCGGTAAGGTACGTGCCATGATGGATGATAAAGGACGCCGCGTAAAAGAAGCAGGACCATCTACTCCGGTAGAAATCCTGGGACTTGGGGATGTGCCCAATGCCGGAGAGATCATTATGTCCTTTGACAGTGACAAAGAAGCCAAGAATTTTGCAGGTGCATTTGTATCTGAAAATAAAAACCGTCTTCTGGAAGAAACCAAGAGCAAAGGCAAGCTTTCCCTGGATAATCTGTTTGATCAGATTCAGGCAAGCGATCTCAAGGAGCTTCCGCTCATTGTTAAGGCAGATGTGCAGGGTTCCGTAGAGGCAGTGAAACAGAGTCTTTTGAAGCTGTCTAATGAGGAAGTGATAGTGAAAGTCATTCATGGCGGCGTAGGCGCTATCAACGAATCTGATGTTTCTCTTGCAGCAACCTCCAATGCTATCATTATCGGCTTTAATGTCCGTCCGGATGTTATGGCGAAACAGCTTGCAGAGCAGGAAGGGGTAGACCTTCGTCTATACAAGGTTATTTACCAGGCAATTGAGGATGTGGAAGCTGCCATGAAGGGTATGCTGGATCCTGTATATGAAGAAAAGATCATCGGCCATGCAGAGGTGCGCCAGCTCTTTAAGGCTTCCGGCGTAGGAACCATTGCAGGCAGTTACATTCTGGACGGTATATTCCAGAGAAACTGCAAGGTCCGTATCCGCAGAGAAGGGGAGCAGATCTTCGAAGGCGAGCTTGCATCCCTGAAGAGATTTAAGGATGATGTAAAAGAAGTGAAGACAGGATACGAGTGTGGTCTTGTATTTGCCGGATTCAATGATGTAAAAGAAGAGGATCAGGTAGAAGCCTATATTATGGTAGAAGTGCCAAGATAGAATATGCAAACAGGAGTGAGACAGAATGAGAAAAAACAGCATTAAGAACACGCGAATCAACGGCGAAGTGCAGAAAGAGTTAAGCGCTGTCATCCGCAGTGAGATCAAAGATCCGCGTATTCACCCCATGACGTCTGTTATGGCTGTGGAAGTGGCTCCGGATTTAAAAACATGTAAGGCATATATAAGTGTTCTGGGGACAAAAGAGGCCAAGGAAAATACTATCCGGGGACTTAAGAGCGCAGAAGGATATATCCGCCGGCAGCTTGCCAAAAATCTCAATCTGCGCAATACGCCGGAAATCCGTTTTATTTTGGATGAGTCCATTGAATACGGAGTTCATATGTCGAAAATGATTGATGATGTGACCAGCAGGGATTCTTCCATGGGGGAAGAGTCCGAGGGACAAGAGAAATAGAGCTGCTGCTGTGGCTGATATAGGAGGTAAATATGAAAAGTATTTCAGAAGTATTGGAACATGTAAAGACCATGGGAATTGCAGGGCATGTCCGTCCGGACGGTGACTGTGTTGGTTCATGCATGGCCTTGTATCTCTATATGAAGAAATATTATCCGGATATCCAGGTAGACGTCTATCTGGATCATCCGAAGCCGATTTTTTCTCATATTTCCTGTATTGATGAATTAAAAACAGAAGCAGACGGGGACAAGGTTTATGATCTGTTTGTGACCTGTGATGTCAGTGCCAGAGAACGTCTGGCAGTGGCATCGGAATGCTTTGATAAGGCAAAGAAGACAGTGTGCATTGATCATCATGTGAGCAATAAGGGATTTGCACAGGTGAACCATGTGTGCGGAGATGTAAGCTCTGCATGTGAGGTGCTTTACGGCCTTCTGGATCCGGAGAAGGTAACCCTTGAGGTGGCTACTGCAATCTACACCGGGATGGTTCATGATACAGGCGTTTTCCAGTATTCCTCCACTTCTCCGGAAACCATGCGGATCGCCGGTGAGCTGATGAAAACGGGTTTTAATTTCAGCAGGATCATTGACGAATCCTTTTATGAGAAAACTTATATCCAGAACCAGGTTATGGGTCGTGTGCTCGCAGAGAGCATCATGCTTCAGGACGGAAAGTGTATTGTAGGTTATATGCGCAAGAGGGACATGGAGTTTTATGGTGTGGACGGCAAAGACCTGGACGGGATCGTAAGTCAGCTCCGCTTGACCCGGGGCGTGGAAGTGGCCATATTTTTATATGAAATGGAAACGCAGAATTTTAAAGTTTCTTTGCGTTCCAATGGGAATGTTGATGTGAGCAAGGTTGCCGTTTACTTTGGGGGCGGCGGACATACCAGGGCAGCCGGATGCGATCTGTGCGGTTCTATGTATGATGTTGTGAACAATATTACAGCAGAAATTGAACGGCAGATGCTGCGTGGGCAGGAGGCATAATGGACGGAATACTGATCATCCGCAAGGAAAAAGGGTATACTTCCCATGATGTGGTAGCCAAACTTCGGGGGATCCTTCACATGAAAAGGATCGGACACACCGGTACTCTGGATCCGGATGCAGAAGGGGTTCTGCCGGTTGCCCTTGGCAAGGCTACAAAACTTGTGGAAATGCTGACTGAAAAAGAAAAGACTTATGAAGCAGTCCTGCATCTGGGGATAGAAACAGATACCCAGGATATTACAGGAGCCGTACGCAGATGCTGTGACGTCAGCGTCACTGAAGACGAAACGGAACAGGTGATACTGAGCTTTTTGGGAGATCAGATGCAGATCCCCCCTATGTATTCCGCACTGAAGGTGGGAGGAAAGAAACTATACGAGCTTGCACGAGAAGGGAGAGAAATCCAAAGAGAAGCAAGGCCCGTACATTTTTCCGACATAGAAATCCTGGAAATGAATCTTCCCCTGGTACGATTCCGCGTAACCTGCAGCAAAGGGACTTATATCCGAACCCTGTGCCATGATATCGGAGAAAAGCTGGGCTGCGGCGGATGTATGGAAGCCCTGCTGCGTACCAGATCCGGAAGGTTTGGGATTGAAAAGAGTGTTACCCTTGGGGAAGTGCAGAAAGCGGCAGAGGATGGCCGCATATCCAATTTGGTGATAGGAATAGAAGAAATTCTATCCGATTACCCAAGAATATGTTCTTTTCCGGAAGGAGACAGGCTCCTGCTTAATGGAAATCCTCTTCATGAGGAACTGATAAAGGGCGGAGATAGGGGACAGGTACGGATGTGTACGTCAGAAGGGGATTTTATAGGGATTTACCGATGGGATCAAAAACGCCGGAGCTATGTCCCTGTAAAGATGTTCCTTTAAATCTATGCACCTGCAAAAGGCAGAAGGAGTAAGACATGGAATATTTGCGGATTCAGAAGGAATTTCCAAGGCTTTCAGGCAGTGCAGTGACTTTGGGAAAATTTGACGGTGTGCACCGTGGACACAAAAAACTAGTGGAAAAGATCTTAAAACAGAAGGAATATGGTGCGAAGGCGGTGCTTTTTGCCTTTGTAACATCCGGCCAGAAGATCTTAAGCTGTGAGGAACGGGCAGATCTTTTGGAAAAGATGGGAGTAGATATTCTTCTGGAATGTCCGCTGGATGACCGGATCAGGCATATGAAGGCCGAGACTTTTGTAAAGGAAATTTTAGTTGGGGATCTTCATGCTGTGTATGTGGCAGTGGGAGAGGATTTTCGGTTTGGATATGAGAGAAAGGGAACGCCTGCACTTCTTGCAGAGCTCGGAAAGAAATACGGCTTCTGTGTGGAAATTCTTTCGAAGGAGATGATGGGCGGCCGGAAAATCAGCAGTACTTATGTACGGGAAGAACTGAAAAAAGGCAGAATGGAAAAGGCTGCGTCCCTTCTTGGGAGGAATTTCTCTGTAACCGGAACTGTGGAGCATGGCAGAGGAATCGGCCATAAGGTTCTGTTTCCAACAGTAAATATCATTCCTTCTACTAAGAAGCTGATGCCCCCGGAAGGTGTGTATATATCTTTGTCCAGATTCGGGGAAAGAGTTTTTATGGGAATCACCAATGTGGGGTACAAGCCCACTGTGGGAGAGAAATTTCTGGGAGTAGAAACCTATCTTTTTGACTGCAGTGAGGATTTGTACGGACAGGAGTGTGTGGTGGAGTTTTTGAAATTTCAGCGTCCGGAGCAAAAATTCCCTTCTTTTGAGGCGCTGCGGTGCCAGATGCAGATGGATGTGGAAAATGGAAAACGGTACTTTGCGCAAAATCCCATGGACAAAGCGTGAATTTTGCGATATAGTCTAAAATAGAGAGCATTAACATAAGAGAATAAGGTACAAGGAGATAGTTAAGGAATGCTAGAAATAGTTCTTGGATTAATGGGAGGTCTTGGCCTCTTTTTGTATGGTATGAAACTGATGAGTGACGCTTTGGAAAAGGCAGCCGGTGCCAAGATGAGAAGTATCCTTGAGTTTTTTACCAAGACGCCTTTGCGGGGGATCCTGGTAGGTACTGTATTTACGGCAGTTATTCAGTCTTCCAGTGCAGCTACGGTAATGACGGTCAGCTTTGTTAATTCGGGGCTGATGAATCTGTATCAGGCTGCCGGCGTGATCATGGGTGCGAACATTGGTACTACTGTAACTTCCCAGTTGATTTCTTTTAACCTGTCCGCCTTTGCTCCGCTGATCGTGATGGTGGGAATCGTAATGGTGATGTTCTGCAAGAAGAACAAGGTACAGCGTGTAGGCGAGGTACTGCTTGGCTTTGGTATTCTGTTTATGGGATTGAATACCATGTCTGCTTCCATGTCGGTTCTTAGGGAGTCACCTCAGGTAGTTGGGGTTATGCAGTCTTTGGATAACCATTTTGTAGCCCTTTTAGTAGGCATTGTTGTAACTGCGGTTTTGCAGAGCTCTTCCGCAACCGTAGGCATCATTCTTTTGCTTGCACAGCAGGGGCTGCTTGATATCAGAATCTGCCTGTTCATCATCCTGGGATGTAATATCGGCGCATGTGTATCTGCGCTGCTGGCAGGCTTAAGCGGCAAGCGTGATGCTAAGAGAGCATCTTTGATCCATTTGCTGTTTAATATCATTGGCACAATCCTGATGTATATTGTTTTTACACTTGCAATGGAACCGGTAGTACAGTTTATTGGAAGTATTTCCGGAATGAATCCGGGACGGGAAGTGGCAAATGCCCATACCCTGATCAAGATCGTGGAGGTAGCTGCTCTTGTACCGTTTATTAAGCAGATTGTAAAGCTGACCGGTTTTTTTGTACGGGGCGAGGATGCAGTGGAAGGAGAAGAGGGCTTCGAACTGCAGTATATTGGCAAAAAGTCCGTGTTCTCTCCTACAACGGCTGTGTTTGATGCCACAAAAGAGATGGAGCGTATGGGACAGATGGCTCTTGGTAATTTGGAGCGCGCCATGAATGCGTTGCTAACCCTGGATGAAGATGACATCAAAGCAGTTTACCAGGTAGAAAAGCAGATTGACTTTTTAAATCATTCCATTACAAGCTATCTGGTAAAGATTAACCAAACTTCTCTTCCGATTGACGACAAGCAGAGCATTGCAGGCCTTTTCCATGTGGTAAATGACGTGGAGCGTATCGGTGACCATGCAGAGAATATTGCAGATGCTGCAAGCAGCAGGATCGAGAGAAAAATCGAATTTAGCGAACAGGCAAAGAACGAGCTTTCCGGTATGTTGGATAAGGTTATCAAGATCACTACATATGCTTTGGATATGTTTTCCCATAATAATCAGGAACATATGGCTGAGATTCTGGAACTGGAAGATCTGGTGGATGAAGAAGAAAGAGAGTTTCAGGAATCCCATATCCAGCGCCTTACCCGCAATGAATGTACAGCTAGTGCAGGAATGATGTTTTCTGATATTATTTCCGGTCTGGAACGTGTGGCTGACCATGCTACCAACATCGCCTTCTCCCTGATGGAAGAAGATCCGGTGGAACAGCAGAAGGAGGAGAGGGCACAGGCGGCAGGCAGGTAAAGACCGTATTGGCGGATTGGCTGCGGTGAGCAGGGGACAGGAATAAAATTTTACAGATTCATAAAAAATAGTTTACACAAAATAGGTTCTGTGCTATACTAGTCAAGGTTGCAATTTAGCCCGTATTCAGAAATCGGAGACTCCGACCATTTCTTAATATGAGGCGATTATCAAGAATTTAAGGAGGAAATCAAGATGATTTCAAGAGAGAAAAAACAGGCAATTATGAAAGAATATGCAAGATGCGAAGGTGACACAGGTTCACCGGAAGTACAGGTTGCAGTTCTTACAGCAAGAATTCAGGAACTTACCCAGCATTTACAGACACATCACAAAGACCATCATTCCAGACGCGGACTTCTGAAAATGGTAGGACAGAGACGTGGACTGTTAGCTTACCTGAAGAAAACTGACATTGAAAGATACCGTGCACTGATTGAAAAGTTAGGTTTAAGAAAGTAATTAGTATGCGGAAGGGGCGGATTTCCATCCGCCCCATTTTTGCATAAGCATACGGATAGGTCTGCCAGGCGGTCTTTTTGCATCCTGGTACGGCAGAAGTAATTTCCGAGACTACTGAAAAGTCCGTTTATGAGAGTTTACACACGTAAACGGTTTTTTCAGTTGTTTCGGACTTCTGTTACCTATGCCAATTATCAAAGTGACGATATTAAAATGAAAAGAAAAGGAGAAAAAACATGTACAAAAGTTATTCCATGGAATTAGCCGGAAGAACATTGACAGTTGACATTGGCCGTGTTGCCAAACAGGCTAACGGGGCAGCTCTTATGCACTACGGTGAAACCACTGTGTTATCCACAGCGACTGCATCTAAGGAGCCGAGAGAAGGAATTGATTTCTTCCCTCTCAGCGTTGAATATGAAGAAAAAATGTATGCTGTAGGCAAAATCCCGGGAGGATTTAATAAAAGAGAGGGAAAGGCAAGCGAACATGCCATTCTGACTTCCCGTGTAATTGACCGTCCTATGCGTCCTCTGTTTCCGAAGGATTACAGAAACGACGTAACCCTGGTAAATATGGTCATGTCCGTTGATTCTGAGTGCAATCCGGAGATTCCGGCTATGCTGGGTTCTTCTATTGCAACCTGTATTTCCGATATTCCTTTTGACGGCCCTTGTGCTACTACGCAGATAGGCCTTATTGACGGAGAGTTTATTATCAACCCCACACTTGCACAGAAGGATATTTCCCAGCTGCAGCTTACAGTTGCTTCCACCAGGGAAAAAGTCATCATGATCGAAGCCGGCGCTAAGGAAATCCCGGAAGATAAGATGATCGAAGCAATTTATAAGGCACATGAAGTAAACCAGGAAATTATTGCATTTATTGATAAGATCGTTGCAGAATGCGGCAAAGAAAAGCATTCCTATGAATCCTGCGCAGTTCCGGAAGAATTGTTCGAAGCTATCAAAAAGGTAGTAACTCCGGAAGAGATGGAAGTTGCTGTATTCTCTGATGACAAGCAGACAAGAGAAGAGAATATCCGTGAGGTAACTGCAAAACTCCAGGAGGCATTTGCCGGTAATGAGGAGTGGCTGGCTGTACTTTCTGAGGCTGTTTATCAGTATCAGAAGAAGACGGTACGTAAGATGATCTTAAAGGATCAGAAGAGACCGGACGGACGTGCCATTACAGAAATCCGTCCTCTGGCTGCAGAAATAGATATTATTCCGAGAGTACACGGCTCTGCCATGTTTACCCGCGGACAGACCCAGATCTGTACTGTAACTACACTGGCGCCTTTGGCAGACGCACAGAAAGTGGACGGACTGGATGAGTTTGAAACCTCTAAGAGATATATGCACCACTATAACTTCCCGTCCTATTCCGTAGGTGAAACAAAGCCTTCCAGAGGACCGGGACGCCGTGAGATCGGTCACGGAGCACTGGCTGAAAGAGCCCTTGTTCCTGTTCTTCCAACAGAGGAAGAGTTCCCTTATGCTATCCGTACCGTATCTGAGACTTTTGAATCTAACGGTTCTACTTCTCAGGCCAGCATTTGTGCATCCACTATGTCCCTGATGGCGGCAGGCGTGCCTATTACCAAACCTGTTGCAGGTATTTCCTGCGGTCTGGTAACCGGAGAAACAGATGAGGATTATATTGTACTGACAGATATCCAGGGACTGGAAGACTTCTTTGGAGATATGGACTTTAAGGTTGCCGGAACTCATGACGGTATTACTGCGATCCAGATGGATATTAAGATCCATGGACTTACAAGACCTATCGTAGAAGAAGCCATTAGAAGAACAAAAGAAGCAAGAGAATATATTCTTACGGAAGTTATGGAAAAATGCATCCCGGCTCCCCGAAAGAGCGTAGGCAAGTATGCGCCCAAGATCATTCAAATCCAGATTGATCCTCAGAAGATCGGCGACGTAGTGGGACAGAGAGGAAAGACGATCAATACCATTATTGAGCGAACAGGCGTAAAGATTGACATTACAGATGATGGCGCAGTATCTATCTGCGGCGTTGAGCAGAAGAGCATGGATGAGGCAGCGCGTATGGTAGAGATCATTGCTGCGGATTTTGAAGCCGGACAGATCTTCACCGGAAGGGTTGTAAGTATTAAGGAGTTTGGAGCGTTTATTGAATTTGCACCTGGCAAAGAGGGAATGGTTCATATTTCCAAGATCTGTAAAGAAAGAATCAATCGTGTAGAAGACGTTCTGACACTGGGCGATAAGGTAAAAGTCATCTGCCTTGGAAAAGACAAGATGGGAAGAATCAGCTTCAGTATGAAGGACGTACCGGAAGAAGCATAAGAACTATGAGATATCATAATATTACCAAGGACGATATGTTGAATGGAGACGGACTCCGGGTGGTTCTTTGGGTGGCAGGATGCAGCCATTGCTGCAGGGAATGCCAGAACCCGGTTACCTGGGACAAAGGCGGAGGACTTCCTTTTACAGATGCAGAGCGTAAAGAGATTTTTGAAGAGCTGGACAAGGATTATATCAGCGGGATTACCTTTTCAGGAGGTGATCCCCTGCATCCTGCAAATATCACAGAGGTAACTGCCCTTGCAAGAGAAATCCGCAGAAGATACCCTCAGAAGACCATTTGGCTGTATACCGGAGCACTGTGGGAGGAAATCATAAGTGAGGAGATCATCCAATACCTGGATGTGTGTGTAGACGGAGAATTTGTGGTAGAAAAAAAGGATCCGCTTCTGAAATGGAAGGGATCCAGCAATCAGCGGGTGATCAACGTTCCGGCTACTGTACAGAAGGGCTTCGTTGTCCTTCATGCAAATTAGGAGGGTCTATGCGAAGAATTGCCAGATTTCATAAAGTAAGTGAAGAAAGATTTATTGCGGACTGGATGGATACCTTTGGGGCCGACTTAAAGGAAGAGGCTTGTTCCGTCTATGAAAAGGTCCGTCTTCCAAGAAGGGCTACTGCAGGAAGTGCAGGCTATGATTTCTTTTCACCTGCAGATTTTACTTTGAAGCCGGGAGAAACGATAAAGATTCCTACGGGGATCCGTGTGGAAATGAAGCAGGACTGGGTGCTGAAGTGCTACCCAAGAAGCGGCCTGGGCTTTAAATACCGCCTGCAGTTAAATAATACCGTTGGGATTATTGACAGCGATTATTTTTATTCTGATAATGAAGGGCATATTTTTGTAAAGCTGACCAATGACACAAACGAAGGAAAAACGGTTTCCATTCCTGTAGACACCGGGTTTATGCAGGGGATTTTTGTGGAGTACGGAATTACAGAAGACGATGACGTAACAGAGGTACGAAACGGCGGCTTTGGAAGCACAACAAAATAAAAATAAAAAAGGGCAGAGATAAAGGGGATTCCCTAAAAATCTCTGCCCTGTCTGTATCTGCCTGTAAAAGGTTTATTCCAGAGGTTCGCCTGCTTCCTCTGCCTTTCTTGCATTTTCAAGAATGGTGTCAAAGGCATCTGCAGCTTTTGCATATTCTGCATCATCCTCGATGTTGGCCAGCATGGGATCTCCTTCTTCCGTACGGGAGAAAGCATAGAGATAAACTTCTCCTGATTGGTTCTGGCCGTTCTCATCCAGGGGAAGGAGTGCGATATATTCCTTATCATCTACCGGATAGATGGTCAGGATGGCGCATTCTACTTCTGTATCATCCTCCATAGTCAGGGTAATGGTGCGATGTTCTTCATTGCTTGTGCATCCGCCGCCGCAGGAAGCACAGTCACTTGCAGTACAGCCGCAGGAATCCCCGCACAATTCTTTATTCATATCGTCATTCATAGGTTTTTCCTCACTTTGTTTTTTATTATGATTGCCTGTAAACCATAACCTTGGCTTGATTATTACATTGTAACAGAAGTATGAAGAGATTGCAATAAAATCCTTTTTTGTG
>CAMNTH010000025.1 GCA_946557785.1 uncultured Blautia sp. | reverse complement strand
ATAAGATAAAACAGAAAACACAGAAAGAGCGAGGCAAGGATGTCTCGCTCTTTGCTTTACGCTGGCCGTATCTTTGATTAAATTGGGACTTTCTGATAAAAAGGGGGTGTAGGTACATAGGCCGCACATTTCAGGAAAGGAAGGTCCAAAATGGCTAAAAAGAAAACTGAGATTCCAAAGTACGGAACCATCATGTTAAAAGGAATCCAATATTACAGAACCCGGATTATGGATGCAGATGGTAAGCAGGTGAGTTTGTATGCTGTCACTTGCGAAGAACTATATGAGAAACAATTAGAAGCGCGGCGGCAGGTGGAGGAGATTATCTTTCATCGGCAGCATCCAACAGTAGCTGAGTATTGCGAGAAGTGGCTGCTGATGCAGTCTGCCAAAGTGACCACTGCTACATTGAGAGGTTATACCGCTGATATGAGGAACTATATCATCAAACCTCTGGGGGAGATGTATATGGAGGAAGTCACAGCGGATGATATTCGGCTGGCACTTGTACCGCTGTCGAAAAAATCAGAGGGATTATACAGTAAGGTGAATATGCTCCTCAAATGCGTTTTTTACTCGGCAGAGCGCAGCCGAATACTTCAATGCAACCCCTGTGTGGGCATATCGGGAAAGGGAGGCAAGGCCGCGAAAAAGAAAGAGGCATTGACAGATCAGCAGGTAGAGGTGCTTTTGGATACGGTCAAAGGACTTCCTCCCCACTTGTTTATTGTGCTTGGATTGTATTCCGGTCTACGTCGGGAAGAAATCCTTGCATTGCAATGGGACTGTGTATTCCTGGACGAACCTACTCCCTACATATCTGTAAGGCGAGCATGGCGCACAGAACATAACCGACCGGTGATTTCTACCACATTAAAAACGAAAGCAGCCCGGAGGGACATACCAATTCCCAAGTGCTTGGTAGATTGCCTGCGGGAAGTCAAAGAAACCTCTGTTTCGGAATATGTGATTTCCGACAGCAACGGGGAGCCGTTATCCGCCTCACAATTTCAAAGGGTATGGCAGTATGTGGTGGTCCGCTCTACTCAGGCGCGTAACTATTATAAATATGTAAATGGGCAGAGCATCAAGTACACTGTCACACCGTCACTGGGGATGACACAGAAAAATAATCCCAAGATTCAGTATACACTGGATTTCCATGTAACACCACATTTGCTGCGCCACACCTATATCACCAACCTGCTGTATTCCGGGGTTGACCCTAAGACTGTCCAGTACCTTGCAGGGCATGAAAACAGCAAAACAACTATGGACATTTACGCAAAGGTGAAGTATAATAAGCCAGAGGAGTTGTTTGGCGTGGTAAATGGCGCTTTCCATCAGGCCGCGGATGATTGAAAAATTGCTATTTTTCGTGGTCCCCACATAGGATAACTGAACAATGAAAAGCCGGGAAAGCCCGTAAAATCAAGGAAAAATGGCAATCAAAGAATTTCAGTACGGTCTCAAGGCAGCTCGTAGAGCACCTCAGTTCAGCAAGCGATAATTCAAGAGAATATTGCAAAAGAGAGAAAAACCCCGGAAACAGCACAGTTTCCGGGGTTTTCGTATATTCTGAAAACATTAGTAACTTATTTTAGCGAAATAATTTTCGGATCTGCCGCTGGTCAAGCTCTGTAATTCTCTTTAAGGGGATTCCGGCGGCAGCAAAGGCTTTGTTTTTCAAATGATCTCGTTTTTTTGCATCTTTTGCTTCGTGTGTACTGTCATCCAGTTCAATAGCAAAAAGTACGTGCAAGTCCTGATCGCAGATCACAAAATCAACATGTTTCTGAGCAATCTTATGGAAATACTTCATATATTGCTTTTTATCTGTTACAGTCAGTAAATCTTTTACGCCAACCTTTGGGCATATAATATAGTGGTATTCATCGGCTATTTCCCGTAAAAGAAAATAAAAGCGATATTCGCGTTTGGTAAGCAAATGTTTTGCTGCATAGGGGTAATAGTTTTTCCTGCGATATAAAGCAAAGATGAGAATAAGCAGAAGTATGCCTATACAGGGAATGCACCAAAGAAAGTCCATCTGACCGCACCTCCATAAAGAGACTGAATGTAGGATTTTTATTATAAATGATTTTACCGGAAAATGCAAGAAACTGAAATCTTTTAACATATTAACATTTAAGGATATTTCGGTTATAATATATTTGAAAACGCTGAGAAACGATTTATAGGAAGTGTAAAGTAGAGAAAAATGTCAGATATAACGAAAAGAGCATTGGAAGCGTCTCTGAAAAATCTATTATTAAAAAAGCCGGTTACGAAGATTACGATTAATGATATTGCAGAAGACTGCGGCGTCAATCGTGCAACTTTTTATTATCATTTTAAAGATATTTATGACCTGATTGAGTGGTCTTGTGAGGAAGACGCACATAAAGCAGCAAAAGGCAATACCACATATGATACATGGGAACAGGGACTCCTTAATATCTTTCATGCAGTGGAAGAAAACAAACCGTTTATTTTGAATGTTTATCGGCATGTCAGCCAGGAGCAGATCATTCAATATTTATACAGGGTTGTTTATCAGCTGATCATTAAGGTGGTGGAAGAATGCGCAAAAGACATGAATGTCAGAGAGGATGACAAGAAGTTTATTGCCGATTTTTACAAGTTTGCTTTTGTGGGAATGATGCTGGATTGGATACGGCAGGATATGAAAGCGCCGCCGGAAAAGATGATCGAAAGACTGAGCTGCCTTATTGAAGGCGATGTGGTTCGTATGCTTGAAAAGTGCCGTATAGATAAAACTTATTAAAATAACCATATCAACAAATGCTGGAATTTGTTGAAAAAGACAACAATATAGCCCCGTTATCGGAGAATCCGATGATGGGGCTATTCTGTTGATTGTTGGATTTGAGATCTCAACGTATAATTTAGTTGTATTCGAAAAACATATATAATAATTAGAATTTCAGGAGGTATGGTTATGTATTATTCAAGCGGAAACTACGAAGCGTTTGCACATCCTAAAAAACCAGAGGGAGTAGACCATAAATCAGCTTATATTATTGGAACCGGTTTGGCTGCCCTTACAGCAGCATGTTATCTTGTCCGGGACGGACAGATGCGCGGAGAACATATTCACATATTTGAAAAAGATTCCATACCAGGCGGCGCATGTGATGGATTTGAATATCCGGGAGTTGGCTATGTAATGCGTGGCGGAAGGGAAATGGATAACCACTTTGAAGTTATGTGGGATCTGTTCCGTTCTATCCCATCTATTGAAACGGAGGGAGTCAGTGTATTAGATGAATATTATTGGCTCAATAAGGAGGATCCCAATTATTCTCTTTGCCGTGCCACTGTTAATTGCGGAGAGGATGCCCATACAGATAAGAAGTTTGCAGTTTCAGAAAAAGCACAGAAGGAAATTATGAGATTGTTCTTTACCCCGGATGAGGAATTATATGATAAACGCATTGATGAATACTTTGATGAGGAAGTATTTGAATCAAATTTCTGGTTATACTGGCGGACCATGTTTGCATTTGAGAACTGGCACAGTGCATTGGAAATGAAGCGCTACATTAAAAGATATATCCATCATATCGGAGGACTTCCGGATTTCACAGCACTGCGCTTTACAAAATACAATCAGTATGAGAGTATGATTCTTCCAATGGTAAAATACCTGGAGGATGCCGGCGTAGTTTTCCATTACAATACGAAGGTTGTTAATGTTGAATTTGCTATTACGGAAGAGAAAAAACAGGCAACGCGTATTGAGCTTATAGCAAATAACGAACCCCGATTTGTTGATCTGACAGAGAATGACCTGGTATTTATTACAAATGGCGGATGTGTAGAAAATTCGGCAATGGGATCTCAGAACAAACCAGCTCCGTATCATCCTGAGATCAAACCAGGCGGCGGCTGGGATATGTGGAGACGTATTGCTGCCCAAAGCCCTGATTTTGGTAATCCTGATAAGTTCTGCTACGATAGTGAATTATGCAATTGGATGAGTGCTACTGTAGAGACGCTGGATCAAAGGATAATTCCTTATATCACCAATATCTGCAAGCGGGATCCTTTTACCGGAAAAGTGGTTACAGGAGGCATTGTTACCGTAAAAGATTCAAGCTGGCTGTTAAGCTGGACCATCAACCGTCAGCCTCAGTTCCGATCTCAGCCGAAAGGCCATTGCCTTGTATGGGTTTATGCATTGTTTAATGACAAGCCTGGAGATTATATAAAGAAACCCATGAGAGACTGTACCGGAAAGGAAATCTGCATGGAATGGCTGTACCATATCGGTGTGCCGGAACATGAGATTGAAGAACTTGCACAAAACAGCGCAAATACAGTTCCTGTTATGATGCCCTATATTGATGCCTTCTTTATGCCCCGTAATGATACGGACCGCCCAAAGGTTGTGCCGGATGGCGCTGTAAACTTTGCTTTTATCGGACAATTTGCAGAAACGGAACGAGATACTATATTTACAACCGAGTATTCTATGCGTACAGGAATGGAAGCTGTTTATACGCTTCTTAATGTGGACCGTGCAGTACCGGAAGTGTGGGGCAGCACATATGATGTGCGGGATTTGCTGAATGCGTCGGTTAAACTTCGTGATGGAGCGCCGCTGACAGAAATGAAGCTTGGATTTAAAGAGAGGATTGCGGTTGGGAAGGCAATTAATTTCATAAAAAATACAGATATTGAAAAACTGCTGAAAGAATATCATGTCATTTGAATTTCATGCTGACTTATCATGTTGAAGGATAACCGGAAAAAATAATCTGTCCGCTAAAGGACAGGTTATTTTTTATGTGAATTTCCTTAAAACAAGAAATGTTTTGATTTGGGGTTTTTTTGCAATAAAAATCATGATATACTGAATGGCATGAAAAATTTTTTTCAAAAGATGGGAGAATGGATTGGAAAGAGAAAACTTGAAGAAGCTTTTGCTGCGTACCTCAAAGCTTGCGGCAGGAAGCAGTGCAGCAATTTATGCGGCTCGCCTGCTGCATCTGGAATACGGGACTTTTGCGGGAAGTATTGCGCTTTTAACCCTGGTTACTACCAAGTGGGAAACTTTAAGGCTTTCCCTTTACAGAATTATTACGTTTCTGGCAGCAGTTTTGCTGGCCTGGCTGACCTTTACGCATCTTGGGAGTGATTGGGCAGCTTACGGAGCATTTATTTTTATTCTGGTTCTGGTAAGTGAGCTTCTGGGACAGAAGGCAACAATATCCGTAAACGCAGTGATTGGAACCCATTTTTTAACTACCAGGGATTTTGACTGGGACTTTTTTTTGAATGAGTTTTTGTTGGTTTTTATTGGTATTTCCATAGCAGTTGTACTGAATCTTTATCATGCGAATCCAGGCCGGAAAAGAGAAATCATTGCTAATATGAGAAGAACGGAGCAGCAGCTTCAGATGATTTTAAAGGAGATGGCATCTTATCTTTTGCAGCAGGAGTCCGGGAGAAACGTATGGGAAGATATCAGCAGCCTTAAGGAGCAGCTTGGCGGGTATATCAGGAATGCTTATGAATATCAGAACAATACCTTTCAGTCCCATCCTGGGTATTATATTGCGTATTTTGAGATGAGGATAAAGCAATGCCAGGTGATTCAGGATCTTCATGACGAGGTAAAAAGGATACGTACTATGCCCGGGCAGGCAAAAATAATTGCAAACTATATACTGTACCTGGCGGAGTATGTGCTTGAGGCAAATGTTCCTGCACCTCAGCTGGAGTTCCTGCGCCGCATTTTTGCTGAAATGGAAAAACAGCCACTTCCTGTTTCCAGGGAGGAGTTTGAAGGAAGAGCCATGCTTTATCATATTTTAATGGATCTGGAGGATTTTCTTGCTTATAAAGAAGATTTTGTGAATGATCTGGAAGAACGACAGATAGCACGATACTGGAGACAAGACCATAAGGAGCTATATTAAAGAATAAGAAGGACAGCCAAAAGTGCTGCGGCGAAATGGGGGAGGAACTATATGCAGGATATTGTACGAACTACAAATCTCACAAAATATTATGGAAAGAGCCGTGGAATCATAGACCTGAACCTGAATATCAGGGAAGGGGAGATTTTCGGATTTATAGGTCCCAACGGGGCTGGGAAAAGTACCACAGAAAGGGTGCTCCTGGGTCTGGTAAAGCTAACCTCCGGACATGCGGAGATCTTTGGCCGCCCAGTAGGAAAGGATAATAAAAGTATCTTGAAAGAAGTAGGCTACCTGCCTTCTGAAGCGGTATTTTACAGCGGAATGCGGGTTTCGGAAGTACTTTGCCTTTCCGAAAAGCTCTATGGAAAGAATTGTGCAGATGAAAGGGAAAAGCTGTGCCGGCGATTTGATCTTGATACACGGCGCAAGATCGGTGAGCTTTCTCTTGGAAATCGTAAAAAAGTTGCTATCGTGTCTGCTTTTCAGCATGATCCGCAGCTTCTGGTGCTGGATGAGCCTACAAGCGGACTGGATCCTTTGATGCAGAAGGAGTTTTTTGCCCTTGTAGAGGAACGCCATCACGCAGGAAAAACGATTATTCTCTCTTCCCATGTCCTTCCGGAAATACAGCAGCATTGTACCAGAGCAGCAATTCTCCGGGAAGGCAGGCTCATTGCCTGCGACAGTGTGGAGCGTCTTGCAGGAAAGCAGTGCAGAAAGGTTGAAATCAGGGGGATTTCCAAGGCACCGTCCATATCAGGAATCAGGGAAACGAACGGGGAAGAGGGACGTGTAAGTTTTCTTTTTGAAGGAGATATGAAGGAACTGATCCTGGCAATAAAGGATCTGCCTGTGGAAGATCTTTTGATCACGGAGCCGGATTTGGAGGAAATTTTTCTCCATTATTATGAAAAGGGAGGGGAGCAGAAATGATTATTTTTTCTCACGAATTACGGAGGGGACGTATCGCTTTTGCCCTCTGGACAGGTATCATTGCATTTATGATCATTGTGTGTATGGCTCTTTATCCGGAGATGAAAGAGCAGATGTCAGGGATTAATGATCTCTTTGCCAATCTGGGAAGCTTTACCGCAGCTTTTGGAATGGATCAGATAAGTTTCGGTGAGGCTATGGGATTCTATGCTGTGGAATGTGGAAATATCCTGGGTCTGGGAGGTGCCTTTTATGCGGCGCTAATGGGAATTACGTCCCTTGCCAAGGAAGAAAAAGAGCATACTGCAGAGTTTCTTTTAACCCATCCGGTATCCAGACTTTCTGTTGCCGGCCAGAAACTGGCAGCCGTATTTGTACAGATCCTTGGGATGAACCTTATTGCAGCGGCTGTGGCTTTTGGGTCATTTCAAATGCTTGGAGAAACATTGAAAACACAGGAGTTTTTTCTTACCCACGCCGCCTTTTTGGTAATGCAGCTTGAAATTGCAGGGATTTGCTTCGGGATTTCTGCGTTTATTAAAAGCAGCGGACTTGGACTTGGCCTTGGACTTGCGGCAGTATTTTACTTCCTGAACATTATTGCAAACATCAGTGACCAGGCTAGGATACTTCGATTTATTACGCCTTTTGCCTATGGGGAGGCGTCGGGTATTGTGGCAGATGCAAGGATTGATATGGGGCTTTTAGGCCTTGGTGTTTTGTATGGATTGGCAGCTGTATTGATAGGAATCTGGTATTACGGACACAAAGATATTGCTGCATAAGAGATGTATGATCATGTACAACAGAAAGGGACATTTTCCATGGGAGATACTTCAGAAAATAAATCCAAAAAACATATTAGTATAGGGATTTTAGCCCATGTGGATGCAGGGAAAACCACCTTGTCCGAGGGGCTTTTATTTCAATGCGGGAAAATCAGAAAGCTTGGGAGAGTAGATCATGGAGATGCGTTCCTGGATAATTTTTCCCTGGAGAGGGAGCGCGGGATCACCATCTTTTCAAAGCAGGCCGTGCTGGATTTGGGGGACACGGAGATTACCCTTCTTGATACGCCGGGGCATGTGGATTTTTCGGCGGAGATGGAACGGACACTGCAGGTACTGGATTATGCTATCCTAGTGATCAGCGGAGCAGACGGCGTACAGGGCCATACGCTGACTTTATGGCGGCTCCTGGCAAGATATAAGATCCCCGTATTTTTATTTGTAAATAAAATGGACCAGGAAGGAACGTACAGGGACGGGCTTCTGATGGATCTTCGGAAACATTTGGATGAAAACTGCCTGGATTTTGGGGAAGAAGACCAGGAGGAGCGGATGGAAGCCCTGGCTATGTGCGGCGGCGAGGAGCTGTTGGAGAAATATCTGGAAACGGGGATATTGGAAGATGAGGAAATTGCAGGGCTGATCGCAGGAAGAAAAGTATTTCCCTGTTATTTTGGATCCGCACTGAAATTGACCGGTGTGGAGGAATTTTTAAAAGGTGTGGAAAAGTATGCCCGCCCTCCTGTATACCCTGTGGATTTCGGTGCAAAAGTCTATAAGATCGCAAGGGACGACCAGGGGAACCGCCTTACTTATCTGAAAATAACAGGAGGGACATTAAAGGTGAAATCCCTTCTGACAAATCAAAAAGAAAATGGTGTGCAGCCCTTCCGCACGGGCGAAGAAGAGGAAATCTGGGAAGAAAAGGCAGACCAGCTGCGTATCTATTCCGGAGCTAAATTTGAGCTTATTAAGGAAGCAGAAGCAGGAACTGTCTGTGCTGTCACAGGACTTAATAAAACCTACCCAGGTCAGGGGCTTGGCATAGAAGCGGAATCGGATATGCCGGTTCTGGAGCCTGTACTGAGTTATAGGATAGAGCTTCCAAAAGACTGCGATGTGCATCAGATGCTGCGGAAGCTAAAGCAGCTTGAGGAAGAGGAACCTCAGCTCCATATTGTCTGGAACGAGCAGCTTGGGGAAATCCACGCACAGCTTATGGGAGAGGTGCAGATCGAAGTTCTGAAAAGGCTCATATGGGATCGTTTCCGCATGGCTGTGGAATTTGGTACAGGAAATATTGTTTACAAAGAAACTATTGCCGCACCTGTGGAAGGGGTGGGGCATTTCGAACCTCTTCGCCATTATGCAGAGGTTCATCTTTTGCTGGAACCGGGAGAACCGGGAAGCGGCCTTACATTTTTTACTGCATGCAGTGAGGATGTGCTGGATAGGAATTGGCAGCGCCTGATCCTGACACATTTGGAAGAAAAGGAACATAAGGGAGTCCTTACAGGCTCTGCGATTACAGATATGCAGATTACGCTTCTGACAGGGCGCGCACATTTAAAACATACGGAGGGTGGTGATTTCCGGCAGGCAACCTACCGGGCAGTCCGCCAGGGACTAAAAAAAGCCAGGACGATTCTTCTGGAGCCTTATTATGAGTTTCGTTTGGAAGTACCTTCCGATATGATCGGGCGCGCAATGGCAGATATTCAGAAAATGCAGGGCACCTTCCAGCCTCCGGAGATTGACGGCGGAATGTCGGTTCTTACAGGAACATCCCCGGTATCCGCTATGCGGGATTATCAGAACCAGGTGACTTCCTACACGAAGGGCAGAGGCCGCATGTTTTGCTCACTGAAAGGATATGCTCCCTGCAAGGAGCAGGAGAAAATTGTCCAGTCCATAGGCTATGACCCGGAGAGTGATCTGGAAAATCCCACGGGTTCTGTATTTTGCGCCCATGGAGCAGGATTCGTAGTGCCATGGGATGAGGTGGAAAGTTATATGCATCTGGAGAGCGGAGTGGATTTGGAGGAAATCCAATCATCTGCACAGATGTGGTATGAGGATTTTGAGGAGGAAGAGATTCCCTCTGAGTGTCCATCCCGGGAAGTACAAGGAAGCTCCGGTAAAAAAACAAACTTTTCCTACAGCGGCAGCTATGAAGATGAAAAAGAACTGCAGGCGATTTTTGAGAGGACATTCGGCCCTGTGAAGCGGGAGCGGAATTCTTTTCAGAAAAAGACGGTTCATGCATCTTATGATTATAAAAAGTATACGCCTGTGAAGAAATCCCGGGAAGAGTATCTTTTGGTAGATGGCTATAATATTATCTTTGCCTGGGAGGACTTAAAAGAACTGGCAGAGGCAGATATTCATGCAGCCCAGGATAAGCTGATGGATATCCTGTCCAATTATCAGGGCTTTAAAAAATGTCCGCTGATCTTGGTGTTTGATGCGTATAAGGTGGAAGGCCACAGGGAGGAAGTACTGAAGTACCATAATATTCATGTGGTCTATACAAAGGAAGCAGAGACGGCGGATCAGTATATAGAAAAAACCGTCCACAGGATCGGGCGGCAGCATCAGGTAACGGTTGCAACCTCAGACCGCCTGGAACAGATCATTATTCTTGGGCAGGGAGCCCACCGGATTTCTGCAAGAGGGCTGAAAGAAGAAATTGACAGGACCGCAGGTGAGATGCGCATGGATTTGCAGAAACGCCGTCAAAGCAGCAAATCCTATTTGTTTGATAATGCATCCCGGGATGTTGCGGACTACGTGGAAAAAGTGAGACTTGGAGATTCCAAGGAATAATTTAACTTTGCTGTTGACAAACCTGATAAATGGGAATATTATGGTGATATCAAAATGATATCAAAAAACTCTAAAAAGGGGGAGCCAACAATGGAAGAAAGAAAATTTAAGGAAGAGATGATATTAAAGGGACTGCCTGGAATGCTGATGCTGTTGGTTTCTATTTTGGTGGTCCTTGCAAGTATTCCTGTGATCATAGCAGGAAGCTTTCATTTTTCAAGAGGCGGATCAGGAGCCATTCTTGCCCTGTCCATTATTCTTGGAACGATTCTGGCATGTGCGGGCGTGGTCATGCTGTGCGGTCTTAAGGTGATCCATCCTAACGAGGCTTTGGTGCTGACGCTGTTCGGCAATTATTACGGAACATTATATGAGGCAGGTTTCCATTGGGTAAATCCCTTCTGTACTGCGGTCAATCCTACTGCAGGCCAGAAGGAAGTACAGCAGAAGGAATCAGGCAAGGAGCTTGCTGTAAACATCAATCTCGGACAGGCAATAACCTCCAAGGTGGTATCTCTGAAAACCATGACGCTGGATAATAAGAAACAGAAAGTCAACGATGAGCTTGGCAATCCTGTAGAAATCGGAACTATTGTGATCTGGAGGGTGAAGAATGCGACAAAAGCAATGCTGAATGTAGAAAATTATAAGGAATTTCTTTCGATTCAATGTGATGCCATCACCAGAAATGCAGCCCGCAATTATCCCTATGATGCCAATGATGGTGCGGATGAGAAGACTTTGCGGGGAAGCAGCCAGGAAATTGCAGATATTATGCAGGAAGAATTGCAGGCTAAGGTTCTGGAAGCAGGAATTGAGATTTTGGACGTACGCATTACCCATCTTGCATATGCGCCGGAGATTGCA
The DNA here is from genome assembly GCA_946557785.1 of uncultured Blautia sp. GTDB lineage: Bacteria > Bacillota > Clostridia > Lachnospirales > Lachnospiraceae > Blautia_A. The sequence continues at coordinate 33,721 of CAMNTH010000025.1, read as the reverse complement.
TCTGCCATGCTTCAGCGCCAGCAGGCAACTGCGGTCATTGATGCAAGGCAGAAGATTGTGGAAGGTGCGGTCAGCATGGTAGAAATGGCGCTGCAGCAGTTAAGCGAGAACCGGATCGTAGAGCTTGATGAAGAGCGCAAGGCAGCTATGGTAAGCAATCTGCTGGTTGTTTTGTGCGGAAATAAGGATGCTCAGCCGATTGTCAACAGCGGTTCCTTATATTAAGACGCCCTTACCTAAATCACAGGTTCCTTTTGACGAAATTCAGGAGAAAGTGGGGAAAGGAAGATGCCCGATGCAAAAGCAAAAGAAAAAGCAAAGAAGCAGATTCCCCTTCGGGTTTCTGCCTCTCTCTACAATGATCTTTCGCAGTGGGCGGAGGATGATTTCCGTTCCATTAACGGACAGATTGAATATCTTTTGACAGAATGCGTAAAACACCGAAAAAAAAGTGCTCGCGGGGATTAACTCCCCTTAGGCACTTTTTCTTTTTCAGGTTGTTCCATGCTCAATGATACTTCCGGAATAGATCATTTGGGAAGGAATGTCCTTGCCGTCAAGAACCTGCATCATTTGGCTGACTGCGCTGGTACACATGAATTCTACGCGGTTGTCCAGTGTGGTGATCTCCGGAGAACTGCAGGCAGATAGGAGGGAATTGTTATATCCGGCAATCCGGAAATCCTTCGGTATATGCAGGCCATGCCGCAGAGCATATTTTACGGCTCCGGCAGCAAGCTCATCGTCAGCGGCGGCCGCTGCGTCAAAAAACAGGCCGCTGTTTTGAAGAGACTCAAGAATCCGGCAAGTCTCTTCCATAGAACCGGGACAGGAAAATGTCATTTTATCTGTATCCGTAATTCCGTGCTCCTGGAGAGAGCGGCAGAATCCACGGATTTTTTGCCGTCCGCTGTAGCTCTTAGTACGGTAAAGATAAACAGGGGCCTGTGCGCCCCTCTCAAAAAGCAGGTCTGTAATATTTTTTGAGGCATTTTCATCATCACAGAGGATGGAGTAAATATTTGGCCCGTCCAGTTTTCCGTTCAGAAGAAAGACAGGCACTTTTTTTGCAGCATTTAAAATATAAGCATTTCCTTTTGGCGTTGGTTCTATAAAATGAGAGCCGATAAAAAAGAGGGAGTCTATATTTTTGGAAAGCAATAGCTTCAGATATTCCTTTTTTTCCTGAAGCCGATAACCGGTGCAGCAGAGCATGGAGGTATAGGAATTGCTGCGCAGCTCCCGCTCCAGAAAATAAATTGCCTGTGCCTGATAAACATCCGATGCGTCGGAACAAAGAATACCTACTGTAGACATGCTGTTGCGGCACAGGCTTCTGGCAAATGCATTGGGTGTATAACTGTTCTCATTGATGACATCCAGAACCTTTTTGCGGGTTGCATCGCTGACTTTGCTGCTGCCATTTAAAACCCTGGAAACGGTGGCAATGGAAACCCCGGCCTGGCGGGATACATCATAAATGTTCATAGGAACATCTCCTTATCACATAATTTTGTATTTTGCAATGAGAGACTCTTGGCTGTTTACTGGAGGCATGCTTTCATTTCTTGATAAGTACCGCCGGCTTCGATGCTCTCCAGAATTCTTGCTGTTTCTTCTTCAAATCCGGGAATCTGGCTTAAATCCTTTCCCCAGAAGTCTGTATTGGTGCATACGGCATGAGCAAGCTTCCTGGCAGAATCATGTCTGTGGCTGTAATAAAATTCCAGTACGCTGCGGTCGTCAGAAATCGTATAGGTATCTCCTGCTGGCCGTGTGGCCTTAAGCCCTGCATCCGTAAGCTCTGTTCCGCGGTAGAACGCGATATAAAATGCAAAGGAGGCTGTGATGCATTTGGGAAGCTTACCGAATTTCTCAGCATATTTTTCCAAAGAAGGCATTACTCTGGCTCTCCACTTGGAAGTGGAGTTTAAGGAGATAGACAAAAGAGCATGGTCTATAAATGGATTTTTGAAGCGCTCTGTGACAGCTGCGGCAAAATCCCTGCAGTCTTTTTCGGGAAGTGACAGGGTAGGAATGATCTCCTCATAAATGGTTTTATTCATAAAGCGCATAATGGTGTCATCATGCATACAGTCTCTCACAATATTTTGTCCTGCAAGGTATGCACCCAGAACCATGGAGGTATGAGCGCCGTTTAAGATGCGGACCTTCCTCTGTTTATATGGCTTGTGGTCGTCTGTAATAAGAACGGGAAGACCGGCCTTGGCAAAGGGAAGCTCCTCTTTGAGTGATTCCGGTCCTTCAATTACCCAAAAACCAAACACCTCTCCAGTGTCCATGACATTATCTTCATAGCCGTTTTCTTCATTTAGGGAAGATGCTTCGCTGCGTGGATAACCGGTTACAATACGGTCAACCAAGGTAGAGCAGAAGATGTTCTCTGTTTCCAGCCATTCTGTAAATTCCTGCCCTAATTCCCACTGCCGTACATATTTTTGCACGCACTTTTTCAGTTCCTGTCCGTTGTTGTCAATAAGCTCGCAGGAGAGAATGACAAAGCCTTTTCCTGCTTCCTGGCCGAAAGTCTGGAAACGGCGGTAAAGAAACTGGGTAAGTTTGGCCGGATAGGCGGAAGGAGGCGCATCCGTGAAGCTGCATTCCGGGTCATAGGCAATTCCGGCTTCTGTTGTATTGCAGGTAATATAGCGAAGATCCGGATTTTCGGCGCAAGCCATGACTGCCTCATAATCACTGTAAACATTCAGACAGCGGCTGACACAGGAAATGATTCTTTTATCATTGACCTTTTGGTTGTTTTCAAAGCCCCGAAGATATAAGGTGTAAAGTCCGTCCTGTTCATTGATCACGTCAGCAAGGCTGAAGCCTCCTTGATTGGCAATGGGCTGTACAAGAACTACCTTGCTTTGGAAGCCTGCTTTTTCATTCATCATATCAATAAAATAATCTACAAATGCACGGAGAAAATTTCCTTCTCCAAACTGAAGCACCCGTTCCGGTGCATTTTCCAGCAAATATCCATTATATCCCTGTTCTTTCAGGGTCTGATAATTTAATTTTTTCATTATGAGATACTCCCTTTAAAAATATTAAACTGTCCCATAAACGGGATGTATATAAGTCATCCATGATTATGAATGCTTTGCACTATAAAGTAACACCCTGCTTGAAAATTGCCATATCGTGGAACCCGGCTTTCTCTGAATTTACTTTTTCGCCGGATGCTACTGCGATCACATAGTCAAAAAGCTTATCCCTAAGTGCTGCAAGATCCGTACCTTCCAGAAGCTCGCCGCAGTTAAAGTCGATCCAGCTGCCTTTTTTGGAATAAAGTGCAAAGTTGCTGGAAATCTTAACTGTAGGAACGGGGCAGGCAAAAGGGGTTCCTCTGCCTGTAGTAAAGAGTACGATATGGGCGCCGGAAGCAGCAAGGGCGGTAGAGGCAACCAGGTCATTGCCAGGAGCGCTTAAAAGATTCAGGCCTTTTTCTTTTACACATTCTCCGTAGGAGAGGACGCCCCGAACAGGCGCACTGCCGGATTTTTGTGTGCATCCCATGGATTTGTCTTCCAGAGTGGAAATGCCGCCTTTTTTATTTCCGGGGGAAGGGTTCTCATAAATAGTTTGACCGTGGCTTTTGAAATAATTTTTAAAGTCATTGATCAGGTCAACGGTCTTATGAAAAAGAGCTTCGTTTTCACAGCGGTTCATAAGGAGGGTTTCCGCACCGAACATTTCCGGAACCTCTGTAAGGATGGTAGTACCGCCTTTGGAAATAAGCAGGTCGGAAAAAGCGCCTACTGTGGGATTGGCTGTAATGCCTGACAGTCCGTCTGAGCCGCCGCATTTCATGCCGATGATCAATTCATTGCAGCTAATGGGTACTCTTTCTATAGAACCCGCATAATCAACCAGTTTTTCAATCAGATCCAGGGCGTCTGAGATTTCGTCATCAGACTCCTGTGAAACGAGAAACTTTACCCGTTTTTCATCATAGGGGCCGATATATTTTTTTAATTCATCAATATTCGTATTTTCGCAGCCAAGCCCCAGAACAAGGACGCCGCCTGCATTGGGATGATTGATCAGATCTGCCAGTATCCGGCGGGTGTTTTCCTGGTCATCCCCCATCTGGGAACAGCCGTAGGGATGGGGGAAAGCCGCAATTGCATCAATGCTCCCCCGGATCATTGACTGAGCTTTTTTCTCAATAGCAGATGCCACATTGTTGACACAGCCTACAGTGGGAATGATCCAGATTTCATTGCGCACGCCTGCCTTGCCGTCAGGTCTTCGATATCCCTGGAAGAATCGTTTTTCTGTAGGGGCTATGGCAGTATCCTGTTTTTCATAAGTATAGGAAAGAAGATCTCCAAGTGCGGTCTTCATATTGTGCACATGAAGCCATGCTCCTTTTTTTACCGGTTCCCTGGTAATCCCGATAGGATATCCGTATTTGATAACTGGTTCCTTTTCCTGAAGGTCTTCCAACACGAACTTGTGACCCTGAGGAATGTCTTCTGTTAAAGTAATATTCTTATGATCAATAGAAATAACGCTTCCAGCAGGTAATGGACATAGCGCCACGGCCACCTTATCGGCCGGGTGAATTTTGATAAATTTCTGCTGCATGTTAGTAATTCCTCCCTGGTATCAAAAAAAGTAATAGTAGAAATATGTGTAAGTGCTTACATAGAATGTAACCTGAAAAAAATAAGATGTCAATAAAAATTTCTAAAAAAAGGGAAAAATATTAATTTTATCTAAAAAAACCAGGGGTAATATTGTTAGTATTTACAGAAAAAAATGTTTGATATTTATTTTGTTTAAGGCTATAATAACTTCAAGTGTAAGTGCTTACATTTTTGTGGGGAAACAATATAAAAACGATATAAGGAGGCTTTTATTATGAAAGCATTTATGGATCAGGATTTTTTGCTTAGCACAGAAACTGCCAAAGAGCTTTATCATGACTTTGCAGCAAAGGTACCGGTTTTGGATTATCACTGCCATATTAATCCACAGGAGATCGCACAGGACAGAAAGTTTGACAATATTACCCAGGTATGGCTGGGGGGAGATCATTATAAATGGCGCCAGATGCGTTCCAATGGAATTGACGAGTATTACATTACCGGGGATGCTCCTGACAGGGAGAAATTCCAGAAATGGGCGGAGACTCTGGAGAAAGCCATTGGCAATCCGCTGTTTCACTGGAGTCACCTGGAGCTTCAGAGATTTTTCGGATATAACGGGGTGCTGAACGGCGAGACTGCAGAAGAAGTGTGGAATTTATGCAATGCAAAGCTTCAGGAAGACTCTATGAGTGTAAGAAACCTGATCAGGCAGTCAAATGTAACATTAATCTGTACTACAGATGATCCGGTGGATGACCTGAAATGGCATAAAGAAATCAAAGGGGATCAGACCTTTGAGGTGCAGGTGCTTCCTGCATGGCGCCCGGACAAGGCGATGAATCTGGAAAAACCGGATTACACAGATTATCTGGCTCGCCTTTCCCAAGCATCCGGCGTGGAGATCAAAACTTTTGAAGAGTTGAAAGCGGCTGTTTCCAAGAGAATGGAATATTTTGACGCCATGGGATGCTCTGTGTCAGATCATGGCCTTGATTATGTAATGTATGTACCTGCTTCCAAGGAAGAAGTGGAGAAGATTTTTGCGGCGAGGCTGGCAGGAAATGCTGTTTCAAAGGAAGAGGCTGCGAAATTTAAAACTGCGTTTATGCTGTTTGCAGCATCCAGATATGCAGAACTTAATTGGGTAATGCAGCTGCATTATGGATGTAAGAGAGATAATAATATTTCCATGTATAAAAAACTGGGACCTGACACAGGCTATGATTGTATTAGTAATTATGCGCCGGGAGCGCAGCTTGCAGATTTCCTGAATGCAGTAAATGAGAAGGGAAATCTTCCCAAAACCATTATCTACAGTCTGAATCCCGGTGATGACGAACTGATCGGAACAATTATAGGATGCTTCCAGAACAGCGATGCAGTGGGAAAAATACAGCAGGGTTCAGCCTGGTGGTTCAATGATAATAAAACAGGTATGATGAAGCAGATGACTTCTCTGGCGAATCTGGGGCTTCTTGGTAATTTTATCGGTATGCTCACAGACTCCAGAAGCTTCCTATCCTATCCAAGGCACGAATATTTCCGCAGGATTATGTGTGAATTGATCGGCGGTTGGGTGGAAAACGGAGAATATCCAAAGGATATGAAGAATCTGGAGAAGATTGTAAAGGGAATTTCCTATAACAATGCAGTGCGCTATTTCGGATTTGATCTTGAGACAAAATAATGCAGTGCGGCTGTTGATAGATGGGAATGAAAAAGGATGCCGCAGTTTTTGGACGGCATCCTTTTTTGCACCTTTAAGCGGATAAGGGCGGGCATCTTTAATGGATGGTTATATGACGCCCATATTTTTCTGGATGTTTTCCTTTGTTGTAAGGATTAGGTCTTTGATCTCAAGGATGCGGCTGTCGCTCATGCGGTCCCTGGGAGCGGAAACGCTGATGGCATATGGGGGATTTCCATGAAAGGCTGTGATGGATACGGCAATGCAGCGGACGCCCAATTCGTTTTCTTCTTTGTCAAGAGCGTAACCATTTTGGCGAATTGCAGAAATTATCTTTTGAAATTGGGTAAGTTCTGTAATGGTATATTCCGTCAGGCTGCGGATGCTGCTTTTTTCCCAGATGCTTTGGATCCTTTCGTCAGTCATGTCTGCAAGCATGGCTTTGCCCACGCCGGAGCAGTAAAGAGGAATTGCTTTTCCCACCATGGAAACCAGACGGACGGAGCTTCTGGAAGCTTCTACTTTGTCAATATAGATGGCGTTGGTACCGTCCATCTGAACCAGGTGGACAGTTTCCCCGGTTTGCTCTGCAAGCTTTCTTAAGTGGGGGCGTGCCAGAGAAATTACATTATTCGAAGCCAGGATCTGAGCAGAAATGCCGCAGAATTTGTAGGTGAGGCTGTATTTTAGGGATTCCGGATCCTGACGAACATAGTCCATGCAGATCAGGGAATTTAAAATGCGGTGAACTGTAGTTTTGTTAAGGGAAAGCTCTTTGCTTAAGTCCAGAAGTCCCATTGGACCATGATGGGCAAGGGTTTCTATTGTATGAAAAATACGTTCTGATACCTGAATGGGGTTTGTTTTTTTTTCTTCCATGAGAAATACTCCTGTTTTTGGGGATAAATTCTATGGGGTATTGTAGCACGAATATTCCCGGAGAGCAAATAGGAAATCCAATGGGCAATAACTGCTTGACAAAATAAGGAAATAGAGTATAATCAAAAACAGATAAGTTCATTATATGAAATATAGTTTCATAATACGAAATTAACAAAGAAAAGGCAGGGAAAACTATGAATGAAGTATTAAAAAAGATTCAGGAAATCGGCATTGTACCAGTTGTTGTTTTAAATGATGCAAAGGATGCGGCGCCTTTAGCAGATGCACTTTGTAAAGGAGGGCTTCCCTGCGCAGAGGTAACTTTCCGTACTGATGCGGCGGAAGAGTCTATTCGTATTATGAGCAGGGAATATCCGGAGATGCTGGTAGGAGCAGGTACTGTACTGACTACGGAGCAGGTAGACCGGGCAGTAGGAGCAGGTGCTAAATTTATTGTAAGCCCTGGTTTGAACCCGAAGGTTGTGAAATATTGTATAGAAAAGGGCGTTCCTGTGACACCGGGAACATGTACTCCAAGTGAAGTGGAGCTGGCAATGGAACTGGGGCTTCAGATTGTGAAATTTTTCCCCGCAGAACCAGCTGGCGGTCTGAACATGATCAAGGCTATGGCAGCTCCTTATGTAGGGATGAAGTTTATGCCTACAGGAGGGATTAACCAGAATAATGTAAGGGAATATCTTGCATGCGACAAGATCCTTGCATGCGGCGGAAGCTGGATGGTAAAGGGCAGCCTGGTGGATGCGGGCGAATTTGATAAGATTCAGGAGCTGACCCGGGAGGCAGTGGAAATTGTAAAAGAAAGCAGGGGGAGTAAATCATGAGTAAAAAAGTTGTTACATTTGGAGAGATTATGCTGAGACTGGCTCCGGAGGGATATTACCGGTTTGTACAGGCGGATCGTCTTGGGGCAACCTTTGGAGGCGGGGAGGCAAATGTTGCTGTTTCCCTTGCCAATTACGGATTTGATGCTTCTTTTGTAACGAAGCTTCCGAAACATGAGATTGGACAGGCTGCCGTGAATTCCCTGAGAAGATATGGGGTGGATACAGGCTCTATTGCCAGAGGCGGTGACCGAGTTGGCATTTATTATCTGGAAAAGGGTGCTTCCCAGAGGCCTTCCAAGGTCATTTATGACCGTGCGGGCTCTTCCATTTATACCGCATCCCCGGAAGACTTTAATTGGAAAAAAATCCTGGATGGTGCACAATGGTTTCACTTTACCGGAATTACACCTGCTTTGAATGACCAGGTGGCAGCAATTTGTCTGGAGGCTTGTAAGGCAGCCAGGGAGATGGGGGTGAAGGTATCCTGCGATCTGAATTACAGGAATAAGCTGTGGAGTAAGGAAAAAGCCGGACTGGTGATGGGGGAACTCTGTAAATATGTAGACGTGTGCATTGCAAACGAAGAGGATGCAGCGGATGTGTTTGGTATTAAAGCAACGAATACGGATGTTACGGCAGGAACGGTAAACCATGAAGGGTATAAGGATGTGGCAAAGCAGCTTGCGGATCGTTTCGGGTTCGAAAAAGTTGCCATTACCCTTCGTGAGTCCATTTCTGCGAATGATAATAACTGGTCTGCTATGCTGTTTGATGGAAAAGATTATTATTTCAGCAAGAAATATAAAATGCACATCGTGGATCGCGTAGGGGGAGGCGACAGCTTTGGAGGCGGATTGATCGCAGCTGCGTTAAGCGGGTATGATTCCCAGGGGATCATTGAGTTTGCTGCTGCAGCGTCCTGCCTGAAGCACTCCATTGAGGGTGATTTCAATATGGTATCCATGGACGAAGTTGCAAAACTTGCCGGAGGAGATGCTTCCGGACGTGTCCAGAGATAATATATTTCATTTCCTGCCAAAGGCAGGGGATGAGCTCCTTAACCTATCGTAACTGCTTCGCATAGGCAGTTACACACATTTTACATTTTATGCTATGAGAAAAAGGACGGTTCTTCTGTAAAGGGATCGTCCTTTTTCGTGAAAAAAATGTGGAAAAACTTTTGCCGGTGGAGACTGTTCTATCTTTAATCATATTACATGCTATGAGATTGAAAAATACAATACTTATTTTGGGAAAGGCGGTGCTTGCTATTATTTGAGCATTGAGGTATGATATTGTTTTAGAAGCAAGCTATACGATGCATATGCTAAGATGGAGAGGCGGAAAAAATAACGATGATAAGAAACAGAGGGAGGCAATACATTACTTGGAGATGATAAATAAGAAGCTGCTTGGCTCGCAGGTAGAGGATGAACTGCTGAATTATATATTGGAAGAACCTCTGGAGGTGGGGCAGAAGATCCCTAATGAATTCGAACTGGCGGAGAGGTTTGGCGTAGGGAGAAGTACCATTCGGGAGGCTGTAAAAGGGCTGGTATCAAGAGGAATCTTAATGGTAAAACGAGGTTCAGGAACCTACGTAGTCAGCACCAGTTCCCTGGAGTATGACCCTATGGGATTTTCCAGGTCTCAGGATAAATATAAGATGGCTTTGGACTTATTGGAGATGCGGCTTATGCTGGAACCGGAGCTTGCATCTAAGGCTGCCCAAAATGCATCCATAGAAGAGAAAATGCAGCTTGAGGCAATGTGTGATGAAGTAGAGCGCCTTTATAGGGAAGGGAAGAACCAGACTAAAAAGGATATGGAATTTCATGCGTTTATAGCTGCCTGCAGCAGGAACCAGGCCGCAAAGACCCTGATTCCAATGATCAATACAGCGATTTTGACGTTTGAAAATCAGGCGCATAAAGATTTGCTCAAAGAAAATATTGACACGCACAGGGCGGTTACAAATGCAATATTGTCCGAAGATCCAGTGGGGGCGAAGTTTGCAATGATAATGCACCTGACCTATAACAGGCAGGCATTAATGAAGGAATTTGAGGAGTAATAGGAAAATAAAAGGGAAAAGAAATAATGATTTAATGAAAAGGGAAGCGCCGGTAAAAAAAGGTGTTTCCCTTTTCGGCTTTTTGCGGATCAGAAAAGGGAGATGGCAGACTGCCGCTCTATGATTTCTACATCAAGAACCACATGAGGGGGAGTGGAGGTTGTGCCTGTGCGGATCTTCTCCAGGAGCAGGCGGGTTGCAGTAAGAGCCTTCTTGGAAATATTCTGGGAGATGGTAGTCAGTTTGGGGAGGGTATACTGCCCAAGCTGAAGATTATCATATCCGATGACGGATAAATCAATAGGAATACGGTAACCGCCAAGGCGGGCACCTTCCATGACGCCGATAGCGCTGATGTCCGCAGTGGTAACTGCTGCGGTGATTCCAAGGCAGTCCGAAGCGATTTTCTTTCCGGCCTTAAGCCCGCCCTCATAGGAAGGGGGATAAGAGTATACGAATTCCGGCTTGAAGGGAATCTCGCTTTCTTCCAGGGCCTGTTTATATCCCAAGAAACGCTGCTCAAGCACGTGGCTTCCCACATAGTCAGCTACAAAGGCAATCCTGGAATGGCCCCGGTTGATCATATATTTTGTGGAAAGATACAAACCCTTGCGGTCATTGGAGCAGACGTTAATAAGGCCGTTAATGTCCAGATTACTGTCAAAAACAGCAACCGGACAGGGAATGGATGCAGTTAATTTCTCCAGGGCAGCCTGATGGGCAGGATCCAGAAAGATTATGCCGTCTACATTCCAGTTCTGAAGAAGCTCTGTCAGATCAGCTCCTTTTACAATGGAGCGAATCATAACATAGTAGCCGTTCTGGCGCAGTTCTCTCTCAATAATACCGATTACGGTACTGACATAAGGGTTTTCCAGATAATTCTCATCCATAGTTTCTTCATATGCGGAAATGATCAGGCCTATAATATTGGAGACTTTATTGGTAAGGCTGCGGGCGTTCAAATTGGGAGTATAGCCGTATTCCTGGATGATGCTGTTTACTTTATCCCTTGTTTTGGGGGAAACGCGTCCGGTTTTTCCGTTGATTACATTGGATACAGTCATCATGCTGACGCCGGCTTTTTCTGCAATATCTTTTAATGTCATAAATAACAATTCCTCTCGAACACAAAATCTATTATTAAAAATATTTTACTACAATTTTAGGTTTATTACAAATAAAAATTTTATAAAAATATGAAAAAAAGATTTATTAAACCAAATAAAATATTGAAGGCAAAGGTTTAATAAACTTTTTGAAAACAAAGATAAAACACGAATTTGTATAAGATGCATAAAAATTAGATCAACAATGTGGATAAAATAACAGTTTTTAAATGATATATTGACAAAGACAAGTTTATGATATAAAGTTATCATAGATTTAGCGCTAAACCCCAAAACGTAACAGATAATACAACAGAAAGTCGAGGTCATGAACATGAAAAAGAAACTTTTAGCAGCAATGGCAGCAGCTTCTCTTGCAGTATCCGGTCTGGCAGCAACAAACGTTTATGCAGCCGATGAACCTTTCGGAGATACCATTAAGTATGATCCAAGTGCAGAGATCAACAATGGGGAAGACATTACCGTAGAACTGTGGGAGTGGGGCAGCGATGACTTATTCCAGTCTATAATTGACGGTTATACAGAAATCCATCCCAATGTAACAATTAAGCTCGTGAATAATCCATGGGAGGATTACTGGACAAAGCTTCCGCTTTCACTGGATGGAGAAAATGGTCCGGCACTTTTTAATGTACATAACAGCTATCATGAGAACCTGATCAATTATATGGCTCCTCTGGATATTCCAGTAGAAGACCTGGAAGCAGATTTTACAGGCGTAGAAGCCCATGTGATCGATGGAAAAGTATATTATACTGATTACGGAATGATGACCGGTACCGTATATTATAATAAAGCAATGTGGGAAGAAGCTGGCCTTACAGAAGCAGATATTCCCAAAACATGGGACGAGTTCCGTGAAGTTGCAAAGAAACTGACCATTAAAGACGGCGATTACCTTGTACAGGCTGGTTTAAGCTTTAATGATGATTTCCATCAGAACTATCTTTTGGGCCTGAACTATCAGCTTGGTGAAAATCTGTTCCTGGAAGATGGCAAAACTCCTAATGTGACCTCAGATGCCATGAAACAGGTAATGCAGATGCTGGTAGATATGTATGAAGTAGACGGTGTAGGATCTAAGGATTTCGGTGAGAAATGTGCAGATACCTTCGGACAGGGAATGGCAGCGATGGTTATCCAGTGGGGTCACTACTACAACACTTTGAACACCACATGGAGTGATATTGACTTCGGCGTATTTGAAATCCCGACTTTTGACGGCGAACCATATGCATATAACCGTTACAACGGCGAGTCCACTTTTGGTATTAATAAAAATGCACCGGAAGACCAGCAGGCAGTTGCACAGGATTTTGTAAAATACTTCCTTGCAAATGATGACGCACAGGTTGCATTCAATCTGGCAATGAGCACATTCCCTGCAAAGAAATCTCTGTCAAGTGATGAGAGAATCCTTGCAAATCCGTCCTTAAGTGTTCTTGCTGAACACATTGACCATTACATTTGGCCGGGTCCAATGCCTTCAACTGTAGAGACTTCTCTAAAAACGGCAGGACAGGATATTTTCTTCAACGGCGTGGATATTGATACTGCACTGGAATCTGCACAGGAAAATATGATCCGTGACATGAAGAACAGCTCCTTCCAGTCTGTAGAAAACCTTTACGCTTATGCAAAATAATATGACCGTACCTTACGGCTTGCCGGGTGCAAAACCCGAGGCGTAACAACCACATAAGCAGATGCCGGATAGAGGAACAGGTTTTGCTGTTAAAATCTATCCGGCATTTTTTTAAAACAAGAAGAGAAGGGGGAAAGCTTTGATGTTTAAAAAATCAAATCCTCTGCAGAGTAAGAGTGAAATTATTCTGCGGAATATTGTAGTTCTGGCAATGATCATATTTTTTTCCATATTCCTGATCGTTCCCATTGGAATCGCTTTTGCAGGAAGCTTTCATGAATGGAATCCGCTAAGCGGGACCTACCGTTTCCTGGGACTGGAAAACTATAAAGAGGTATTTTCAAGTGCATTGTTTGGAAAATCCATGCTGAATACCCTGATATTTTCCGTAGTTGTCATTATTTTCCGTGTTGCCTTGGGTCTGGGCATTGCCTATGCCATCTACTCCCCATTGGTAAGGCTGAAAAGCTTTTTCCGTGCAGTTTATTACATGCCTGTAGTAACCCCTATGGTTGCAGTGGCATTTGTATGGAAGTTTATGTACAATCCTCAGATTGGTACCATTAACAAGATTTTCGGCCTGAATATTAACTGGCTGATGAATCCTAAGACTGCCCTTCTGGCAGTTATGATCATGACTATTTGGAAAGATTTCGGATATGCGGTTGTTATGTATATGGCAGGTCTTTATTCCCTTCCTTCCGATGCTTTGGAGGCTGCGAAGGTGGACGGAGCAAATGCATGGCAGACATTTCGATATATTACATTCCCGCTTTTGAAACCCATGACTTTATTTGTTGTGATTACCTCTATTATTTCTTATATTCAGGCATATGTACAGATTTTGATCATGACAGAAGGCGGTCCCGGAACTTCCACCTATCTGGCGTCCTATATTATTTATGATGAGGCGTTTGTGAAGTATAATTTCGGCTATGCATCAGCCCTTTCGTTTGTACTCTTTATAGTGACCGCTGCCTTTACCTTACTGTCCTTTAAGGTATCCGGCTCGGAAGAATAGGAGGTTCCTTATGAGAAGAAAAACCAGCAAAGTTGCATTGAATCTGATTTTATTAGTGCTTGGTATAGTAACGGTATATCCCTTTGTATGGATGCTGTCCTCTTCCTTTAAACAGAACAAAGAGATCATGGCACTGCAGCAGTACCTGCTTCCCCAGCAGTTTATTACTTCCAACTATGTAAATATGAATGCGCATTTTAATTTCTTGCGTTTTTTTGTAAACAGTTTGTTTGTAACGATTGTTGTAACAATTGCAGTGGCATATACCAGTACTTTGTGTGGATTTGTCCTGAGCAAATATAAATTCAAGGGAAGAAATCTGTTGTTTGGATTCGTGCTTTCTACCATGATGCTTCCATGGTGCGTAACGATTATCCCCAAATATTCCATGATCCAGTCTTTTGGGTGGATGGACAGCTACAAAGCGCTGATCATCCCTGCCCTGTTCAGCGGATTTGGAATCTTTAATATGAAGCAGCATATTACCACGCTTCCTGATGAAATACTGGAGGCGGCCAGAATCGATGGAGCCAATGAGTTCTTTATTTTCCATAGGATTGTACTGCCCATGGCGAAAAACGGTATTTCCAGTATTGCCATTTTCCAGTTCCTGTGGACTTGGGAAGATTTTCTGTGGCCATATTTGGTTATCAATTCTCAGGAGAAACAGCTCCTTGCTGTAGGACTGAAAATGTTCAATGGCCAGTATTCTACTGATTATGGCGCACTTTTTGCAGCAACTGCAATTTCTATTATTCCGGTATTGCTGATCTACCTGTTCTTCCAGAAGCAGTTCATTGCCGGTATTGCGGCATCTGCAGTAAAGGGCTGATGAATTTTTGGGTAGGCTGCAGCAGATTCATCTGCCCGGTTTTGACAATATAGTTTTGGCAGCACAGAGAGGAGAAGTTTATGGGATTAAACTATAAAGTAGAAACAAGGCCTATGGCATTGGCGGCAAACATGATCGTTGGAAAAAAATACAGGATTACCATACTGACAGAAGGCCTGATACGTCTGGAATATAGTGAGGACGGTATTTTTGAAGACCGAGCCACTCAGATGGTATTCTTCAGGGATTTTCCGGAAACATCCTACCATTTGCTCAGGTCGGAAGATGGAATTGAAATACATACCTCCCGTATTCAGCTGATATATAATGAAAAGGAATTTTCAAGCCATGGTCTGAGCATTCAGGTAAAAGGAAACTTAAGTGCTTATCATAGTATATGGCATTATTCTGAGGAGGTTCATGACCTTGGAGGAACGGCCAGAACATTGGATTTGGCAGATGGGGAGATTCCTATTGATCATGGTGTAATTTCCAGATTTGGGTATTCCCTTTTGGATGACAGCAGATCCCAGATAATTCTGGAAAATGGCTGGATCTCACCCCGCAAAAAAGGCGTGCAGGATTTGTACTTCTGGGGGTATGGACTGGATTACAAAGAGGCCCTGGGGGATTTTTACCGTCTTACAGGAAGGACGCCCATGCTTCCAAGGTATATCCTTGGGAATTGGTGGAGCCGTTTTTATGAATATTCGGATGAGTCTTACCTGAAGCTGATGGATCAGTTTGACAAAAAGGATCTGCCCTTTACAGTAGCAGTAATAGATATGGATTGGCACATTACGGATGTTGATCCAAAGTACGGAAGCGGCTGGACGGGCTATACATGGAACAGGGAACTGTTTCCGGATCCCCCTGCATTTTTGGAGAAACTCCATGGCCGGGGAATGCATGTGACGCTGAATGTACATCCTGCTGAGGGTGTAAAGGCTTATGAGGATGCATATCAGGAAATGGCAGAAGCACTGGGCGTAGATTATGAAAATGAGGATCCTGTGAATTTTGATTTTACCAATCCGGAATTTGTGGATGCTTATTTTAAATATCTTCATCATCCTATGGAAGAAGAAGGCGTGGATTTCTGGTGGATTGACTGGCAGCAGGGCGGAAACTGCAAGGTAGAAGGACTGGATCCATTGTGGCTTTTAAACCATTTTCATTTCCTGGACAACGGAAGGGATGGGAAAAGGCCTATGACCTTCTCAAGATATGCAGGGCCTGGAAGCCATAGATATCCTATTGGTTTTTCAGGTGATACCCTGGTTACTTGGGACTCGCTGAAGTTCCAACCCTATTTTACGGCAACGGCTTCCAATGTGGGGTATGGCTGGTGGAGCCATGATATTGGCGGCCACATGATGGGGTACAAGAATGATGAGCTGACTACACGGTGGGTTCAGTTTGGTATTTTTTCCCCGATTCTTCGTTTGCATAGCGCCAAATGTGAATTTAACGGAAAAGAGCCGTGGCGGTTTAAGAAAGAGGCGGAGCTTGCTATGAGTGAGGCTCTGAGGGAACGTCATAGAATGCTGCCTTACCTTTATACCATGAATTACAGAAGCTATGCCAAAGGACTTCCCCTGGTGCTGCCGATGTATTATGAGTATCCGGAGGAGCATAACGCATATAATGTGAAAAATCAGTACTTCTTTGGAACGGAGCTTGTTGTAGCGCCTATTACAGACCCAAGAATGAAAGATCTGAATGTTGCAAAGGTTACGGTATGGCTTCCTGATGGGTTGTGGCATGATATTTATACAGGCACGGTTTATACTGGAGGAAGATGCGTGGACATGTACCGCACCCTGGAAAGTATTCCGGTGCTTGCAAAGGCAGGGGCTATCCTTCCGTTTACTGAGGAGATTAAGGGAGCAGAGGCATCAAAGAATCCCGATTCCTTTGCTGTTCATGTTTATTCAGGGGCTGACGGAAGTTTTGAACTTTATGAGGATGATAATGAGACAAAGGGCTATGAGAAGGACGATTGTGTGAAAACACGGATGACCTATGAGGAACAGGAAGGACTTGTCTTTACGATTTATCCTGCAGAGGGAAACAAAAATCTTATTCCGAAGAAGCGGAGCTACCGTGTATACTTCCATGGATTTTTGCAGGAAATGGCAGAGAACATGGCCGTATGGGCGGAAGCTGGAAATATACAGGCCAAAGTATTCTATGAGGAAGAGAGCCGTGCAGTTGTGGCGGAAGTTTTGGACGCAGATGTTGAGGGAACGCTGATGTTCAAAGCTGAGAAGAAGTACACTAAGCCGGAAAATCCTGTTTTGAAAAATTGCTTTGACTTCCTTAATCAGGCAGAAATAGATTTTGTCTGTAAGGATGCTGTGTATGAGGCAGTAAGCTCCTGCAAAAGCGCAGCCATGGTAATTTCACATTTAAGTACAATGAATTTGGATAAAGATTTGTTTGGCGCTCTGCTTGAGCATCTGACAGCGCTTGACAGATGAATATTATATGATGATGTGTATAATGATATGTATAAGTTGATAAGTGTGTGTATGTGTATAAAAAGATAGAAAAAACAAGTACCTTCAGGAATAAAAACCTGAGGGTACTTATTTTTATGATAGAATTTACCGGTAATAAGGTTTAGTCATAGCAAACCCTTTCTATCAGCCATCTCCATGGCAGTGTATTTTTTATTCTACCTGATTCATGGCTGCGGATTCATCGGCTGCCTGCTTCTATAATAGCATAACAGAGGAAAAAAAGTACAAATCTTTCTTTGTGTATAAAATTCCTCTTGACAAATGAGAAAAAAAGATTTATTTTGATAATCAAAATACTTTAAAATCAAAATAAATGAAATGAGAAGAAAATATGACAGGAAAGATTTGCGGAACAGGTTCCTGTGTTCCGAAAGGAGTATGGGATAACCGAAAACTTATGGAATTGGTGGATACCAGTGACCAGTGGATCCGGGAGAGAACCGGAGTGGCCAGAAGGCATATTGCAGAAAAGGGAGAGACAACAGCCTCCCTGGCTTCGCAGGCGGCTTTATTTGCCCTTGAAAATGCAGGGATTAAAGCAGAACAGGTGGATCTGATCATTACAGCCACGGTATCTCCCGGAGAACTGATGCCAAGCGTGTCCTGCCTGGTGCAGAAGAAGCTGGGGGCGGTGAATGCCACTTGCTTTGATCTGAATGCTGCCTGTACGGGTTTTTTATTTGCGCTGAATACGGCACAGGCGTATCTGGCGCAGGGAATCTATAAAACTGCCCTGGTAATTGGTGCGGAGGTATTGTCCAATCTGACAAACTGGAAAGACCGATCGACCTGCATTCTCTTCGGGGATGGTGCAGGGGCTGTAGTTGTAAGTGCGCAGGAAACAGGAAAATTTGTACAGATTACACATTCCGTGGGTGAAAAGGGCGATGTACTGACCTGCACCTGCAGAAACCAGAAAATTTATGAAAAAAGGGCAGATGCTCCGGAAACATATATGCAGATGGATGGCAGAGAGATATTTCAGTTTGCTGTATCCAGGGTGCCGGAAGCTATTGAGGAACTCCTTAAAAGGGAGCAGATGAATATAGGGCAGATCGCACATTTTGTTTTGCATCAGGCGAATGAAAGGATTGTTCGTTCTGTGGCCAGAAGGCTTAATGCCGAGCAGGATAAGTTCCCAACAAATATGGAGGAATTCGGAAATACATCTTCCGCAAGCATTCCTGTTTTGCTGGATGAGCTAAACAGAAAAGGAATGCTGAAGCGAGGAGAATATATTGTGTTTTCCGGATTTGGCGCAGGTTTATCATATGGTGCAAGCCTGATGGAATGGTAAACAATTCTGGTATCATTTTTAAATAAAAAAAGATATAAAAAGGAGAAAAAATATGTTAGAAAGAATCAAAGAAATTACAGCAGAAGCACTTGGAGCAAACATTACTGCAATTACAGGAAAGACTTCTTTTAAAGAAGATTTAGGAGCAGATTCTCTGGATCTTTTTGAACTGGTTATGGCATTGGAGGAAGAATTTGATGTGGAGATACCATCAGAGGAACTGGAGAATATTGAGACTCTTGCTGACGTGGAAGCATATATCCAGAGGTTGAAATAGACAATCAAAGATTGAAATAGATGATGAAAGTCAGGAGGCAGGGATTTTATGAAGACAGAAATTACCAGATTGCTTGGAATTGAATATCCTATTATACAGGGCGGGATGGCCTGGGTAGCAGAATATCATCTGGCAGCGGCTGTATCAGAGGCTGGAGGCCTTGGCATTATAGGGGCTGCAAATGCCCCCGCAGAGTGGGTTCGCTGGCAGATTCGGGAAACGAAAAAACTTACGGATAAACCCTTTGGCGTGAACGTTATGCTTATGAGCCCTCACGCAGAGGAAGTAGCAGAGGCGGCAGCCCGGGAAGGGGTTAAGGTGATCACCACTGGTGCAGGAAGCCCGGAAAAATATATGAAAATGTGGAAAAACGCAGGAATTAAAGTCATGCCTGTTGTGGCATCCGTTGCACTGGCAAAGCGAATGGAACGCTGCGGCGCAGATGGAGTAATTGCGGAGGGATGTGAGTCCGGCGGTCATATTGGAGAGACAACCACAATGGCACTGGTTCCTCAGATCGCAGATGCAGTAAATATTCCTGTGATTGCAGCAGGAGGGATTGCAGACGGCCGAGGCATTGCTGCAGCCTTCATGCTGGGAGCGAAAGGCGTCCAAATGGGAACACGTTTTATTGTTACGCAGGAGTGCCGGGTACATGAAAATTACAAAGAAATGGTGCTGAAAGCAAAAGATATTGATACCAGAGTGACCGGGCGGACGACGGGGCATCAGGTGCGGGCGCTGCGGAACAATATGACGGGTGAATATTTGAAAAAAGAGGCGGAGGGCGCTTCTTTGGAAGAACTGGAGCTTCTGACTTTGGGAGGCCTGCGCAGAGCAGTGGTAGACGGAGATGTGAAAAACGGAAGCGTAATGTCTGGCCAGTGTGCAGGACTTGTAAAGGAAAAAATGACATGCAAAGATTTGATTCAAAGACTGGCAGAAGAAACGGAGAAATTACTGAAAGGATTTTCTTATGATGAGTAATGAAACATGCTTTCATGACAAAAGGACGTGCTGTCATACAGGCAGAACAGCCTTTCTTTTTCCGGGACAGGGAGCGCAGAAGGCTGGGATGGGAAAGGATTTTTACCAGAAGTTTGAAAATGCCAGACAAGTATATGACCAGGCATCAGAGTGGCTTGGCATGGATATGAGAGAGCTTTGTTTTGAGAAAAATGACAGGCTGGATCTTACGGAATATACCCAGGCAGCATTGGTAACTACCTGCCTTGCCATGGAAAAAGCAGTGGAAGAAGCAGGGATTTATCCTGAAGTAACTGCAGGATTAAGCCTGGGAGAATACTGTGCGGTGGAAGCAGCAGGAGGCATGAGCCTTAAAGATGCGGTAACCACTGTTCGTAAAAGGGGAATTCTCATGGAACAGGCAGTTCCGGCAGGGACAGGGGCTATGGCCGCAGTCCTTGGCATGGCTGCGGAGAAGGTGAAGGATGCTATTTGTCCTATAGAGGGTGTTTTTATTGCCAATTATAACTGTCCCGGACAGCTTGTTATTTCAGGTGAGAAAGAGGCAGTTGCCCTTGCATCAGAAAAGCTTAAGGGCGCAGGCGCTAAGGGAGTGCTTCCCTTGAATGTCAGCGGCCCCTTCCATTCTCCTATGCTTGCAGATGCAGGAAAACAGCTTGGAGAATGGCTGAAAAGGGTGGAGCTTTCTCCGCTTTGTATTCCATATGTGACGAATGTAACTGCGCGATACATAGAGGATATAGGGGAAACAAAAGCTCTTTTGGAAAAACAGATTTCTTCTTCTGTTATGTGGCAGCAAAGTATGGAGCTTATGATAGAAAAGGGCGTGGATACCTTTGTGGAAATCGGTCCGGGCAAGACCCTTACTGGATTTCTTCGTAAGATAAACAGGAAAGTCAATGCAATTCATATACAGACGGCGGAGGACTTAGACAAAGCAGTATCTATGATAAAAATGTGAAGGATTATTAAGAAATAGAAAGCAGAGGCATGGAAATGACAGAGAAAAGAGTTGCTGTTGTAACAGGCGGAGCAAAGGGAATCGGAAGGGCCATTGCCCTTGAACTGGCAGCCGCAGGGAACGTTGTGATCATTAATTATAACGGATCCAAAGAGCAGGCAGAAGCCACAAAATCACAGATTGAAGAAAGGAATGGAGAAGCGCATATATATCAGTGCAATGTTGCAGATTTTCAGGCATGCGGCAGGTTTTTCAAAGATATTATAGAAGAGTTTGGGCATGTAGATATCCTGGTGAATAATGCAGGGATTACCAGGGATGGGCTTTTAATTGGAATGACAGAGGAGGATTTTTCAAAAGTAGTGGATGTGAATTTGAAAGGTACTTTTCATTGTATCCGACATGCCTCCAGGCAGATGCTGAAGCAGAGAAGGGGAAGGATCATCAGCCTTGCCTCTGTGGTAGGACTGTGCGGAAATGCAGGACAGGCCAACTATGCAGCTTCCAAAGCAGGTATTATTGGTCTGACAAAATCTGCTGCAAAAGAGCTGGCTGGCAGAGGAATTACGGTAAATGCCATTGCACCGGGTTTTATTAAGACAGATATGACGGCAGTACTTCCTGAACGGGTGAAGGAAGCATCAAAACAGATGATCCCCATGGGAAAATTCGGAGATTCGCAGGATGTTGCAAAGGCGGCAGCCTTCCTTGCTTCTGAGGGGGCAGGATATATTACCGGACAGGTGCTGTGTGTAGACGGCGGAATGGCTATGTGAGAAAAAAGAACTGTCCTGCAGGTGCAGGCGGCTTAATGGGAGGTAATGATGAAACGAAGAGTGGTAGTGACAGGGCTTGGGGCAGTAACGCCCATAGGCAATGATTCGGAGACTTTTTGGGAAGGAATCAAGGCCGGAAAAGTAGGTATCGGCCCGATCACCAGATTTGATACGGCTGACTATAAAGTAAAGCTTGCAGCAGAAGTAAAAGGCTTTTATGCAAAAGAATACATGGATGCAAAAGCAGCAAGAAGAATGGAGCTTTTTTCACAATATGCAGTTGCTGCGGCTCTGGAAGCAGAAAAGAATGCCGGGCTTTCTATGGAAGAAGAGGATCCCTTCCGGGTTGGGGTGATCGTGGGTTCAGGCATTGGAAGCCTTCAGGTTGCAGAGCAGACAGCAAGGCGGATTTGGGAAAAGGGAGCGTCAAGGACAGATCCTCTTTCTGTCCCGAAGATGATCTCCAACATGGCTGCAGGAAACATTTCTATTGCCACGGGAGCCAGGGGGAAATGTACCAGTGTAGTAACAGCATGTGCCACAGGAACCCATTGTATTGGGGATGCATACAGGGCGATTCAGTATGGGGATGCAGATGTGATGTTTGCCGGAGGAACAGAAGGAGCCATCTGCCCTATTGCAGTGGCTGGTTTTGGGAATCTGACAGCTTTGAGCATATCGGAAAATCCTTTGCGTGCTTCCATTCCCTTTGATAAAGACAGAAATGGATTTGTTATGGGGGAGGGGGCCGGAATCGTAGTTCTTGAGGAGCTGAACCATGCAAAGGAGCGGGGAGCGAAGATTCTTGCAGAGGTTGCGGGATACGGGGCAACTGCAGATGCGTTTCACATTACATCCCCAAGTGAGGATGGAAGCGGTGCGGCAAGAGCTATGGCAGACGCCATAAAAGAAGGGGGAATCACCCCGGAGGATGTAGATTATATCAATGCCCATGGAACAGGAACCCATCATAATGATCTTTTTGAAACAAGGGCCATTAAAGCGGTGTTTGGCGATGCTGCGCAACGGGTCAGAATCAATTCTACAAAATCCATGGTGGGACATCTTTTAGGAGCAGCAGGGGGCGTAGAATTTATTGTGTGTGTGAAGAGTATTTTAGAAGGATTTATACATCAGACTGTGGGGAGTATCCAGGGTGAAGATGAGCTGGATCTGAACTATATGTTTGATGCGCCCTTCCGGCAGGAGATACGTTATGCCATGAGCAACTCCTTGGGCTTCGGCGGACATAACGGCAGTATCCTCCTGAAAAAATATGAGGACTGACGCTGCTTAAAAAATGCCAGGACAATGGAGGAAATAAGGATGGAATTTCAACAGATATTACAGATGATAGATCAGGTATCAAAATCAGCGCTGACTTCCTTTCGCTATGAAGGAGACGGCATAAAAGTGTCCATGAAATGCGGGGAAAAGGTAAGGTCTGCTTCCTTTCCTGATGGAAAGGACAAGATTATAGAGGACAAGATTTCCCTTAAGGAAGCCAAGACAGAAGGCAGAATTATTAAATCCCCTCTTGTTGGAACCTTTTATGCAGCCCCCTCTGAGACTGCAGCTCCTTTTGTGAAAGCGGGGGATCAGGTAAAGAAGGGACAGATACTAGCCATTGTAGAGGCAATGAAGCTGATGAATGAGATTGAAAGTGAATTTGACGGACAGATCACGGAAGTCTTTGTGGAAAATGGCTGTCCTGTAGAATATGGACAGAAACTCTTTCTAATAAAATAAGAGAAAATCCAGTGAAGAGGAGAATAAAAATGAATAGCTTAAGCGTGAAACAGATTGAGGAAATTCTGCCTCACCGCCATCCGTTTTTGCTGGTGGATTATATTGAAGACTATGAACCAGGCACATTTGCCGTGGGGTATAAATGTGTCACCTTCCGGGAGGATTTCTTTCAGGGGCATTTCCCGCAGGAGCCGGTAATGCCGGGGGTTCTTATTATAGAGGCGCTGGCTCAGACCGGGGCAGTAGCCATCCTTTCCAAAGAGGAAAACAAAGGGAAAATTGCGTATTTCGGTGGAATTGATAAGTGCCGTTTTAAACATAAGGTGGTGCCGGGAGATAAGCTTCGTCTGGAAACGAAGATCATACGGCAGAAGGGTCCTGTTGGAATCGGAGCAGCAGAAGCTACCGTAAACGGAAAACTTGCAGCAAAAGCGGAGCTGACATTTATGATTGGGTAAGGTATAGGGTATGATTCAAAAGCTATTGATCGCAAATAGAGGTGAGATCGCAGTGCGGATTATCCGCGCATGCAGGGAAATGGGAATTGAAACAGTGGCTGTTTACTCGGAAGCAGATAAGGAAAGTCTTCATGCACAGCTTGCAGATGAGGCGATCTGCATAGGACCTGGCCCTTCCTCTGAAAGTTATTTGAATATGGAACGCATTATGAGCGCTGCTATGCTATCAGGGGCGGATGCCATTCATCCGGGGTTTGGTTTTCTATCAGAAAACGGGAAATTTGCGGCTCTTTGTGAGAAATGCGGCATCACTTTTGTGGGACCGGATGCAGCAGTTATGGAGAACCTTGGAAACAAACAGACTGCGAGAAATACCATGGCTTCGGCCGGTGTTCCGGTAATTCCTGGAACAGATCACCCGGTTCTGGATGCGGAGAGAGGAAGGGCAGATGCGTTAGAGATCGGCTATCCGGTCATTATTAAGGCTGCGCTTGGAGGAGGGGGGAAAGGAATGCGGACTGCCTGGAATCCGCAGGAATTCCACCTTGCTTTTCTGACTGCACAAAAAGAGGCACAAATGGCTTTTGGGGACGGAACAATGTATATAGAACATTATGTAGAGCATCCCAGGCATATTGAATTTCAGATTCTTGCAGACAGCTTTGGGAATGTAATCCATCTTGGGGAACGGGACTGTTCCATACAAAGGAATCATCAGAAAATGATAGAGGAATCGCCTTCCAAAGCTTTATCGGATTCTCTTCGGGAAAGGATGGGAGAGGCTGCTGTGAAAGCGGCAAAGGCGGCTCATTATGTGAATGCGGGAACCATTGAATTTCTTCTGGAAAAGAACGGCCATTTCTATTTTATGGAGATGAATACCAGGATTCAGGTGGAGCATCCTGTAACGGAATGGGTAACCGGAATCGACCTTGTGAAAGAACAGATCCGTATTGCTTCAGGGGAATCCCTGGAAATAAAGCAGGAGGATGTGAAGCTTTTGGGTCATGCTATTGAATGCCGGATTAATGCAGAAAACCCTAAGAAACATTTCCGTCCCTGCCCGGGCACCATTACGGAACTGCATCTTCCGGGAGGCAAAGGAATCCGGGTGGATACGGACATTTATCCGGGTTACACCATTCCTCCCTACTATGATTCCATGATTGCAAAGCTGATCGTTCATGGGAAAAACAGGGAAGAAGCAGTTGCAAAAATGCAAAGTGCACTTGGGGAGGTGATCATTGAAGGGATTGATACAAATGTAGATTATCAGTTTGAAATTGTAAATGAGGCCAGATACAAGTCAGGAGATTTTGATATTGGATTTCTGGAAATGCAGGAGAGAGATTCATGAAATTTCAGCATATGTTTAAAAGAACCGCAAAGAGGACGGTGCAGTCTCTGAAAAAAACGGAGGTTCCCAAAGGACTCCTGCGGAAATGCAATGAGTGCAGATCCGCTGTTTTTGCGGAAGAAGTAAAAGAGAATTATTATATTTGCCCCCATTGCCGGAATTATTTCCGGATCCATGCACGCAGAAGAGTGGAAATGCTTGCAGATGAGGGAAGCTTTGAGGAATGGGACGGCCAGGTAGTAAGCGGGAATCCCCTGGGGTTCCGGGGGTATGAAGAAAAAATCGCCCTTCTTCAGGATAAGACAGGGCTTTCTGAGGCAGTTCTCACCGGAAAGATCTGTATAAAGGGAATGCCTGCGGTTATTGGTGTATGCGATGGCCGTTTTTTGATGGCCAGTATGGGAGAAGCAGTAGGTGAAAAAATTACAAGGGCAGTGGAACGCGCCGCAGAAGAACGCCTTCCGGTGATCCTTTATGCCTGCTCCGGAGGGGCAAGGATGCAGGAAGGAATTGTTTCCCTGATGCAGATGGCAAAGACTGCGGCTGCAATTAAGCGCCACAGCGATGCAGGGCTTTTGTATATCAGTGTGCTGACTGACCCTACAATGGGAGGGGTTACAGCCAGCTTTGCCATGCTGGGGGATATTATTCTGGCAGAACCTAATGCCCTTATTGGCTTTGCAGGGCCAAGGGTAATCGAACAGACCATTGGCCAAAAGCTGCCGAAGGGGTTCCAGAGGGCAGAGTTTTTGTTGGAACATGGATTTATTGATGAGATTGTGGAGCGAAAGGAACAAAGAGATACCCTGGCTCGTCTGTTAAAGATGCACCAGATGCCTTTTGAAACAGCAGATACTGATTTTGGGGATGCCCTGCCCATAGAATGTCCCTTTTCTCAGATGGATGCCTGGGAACATGTGCAGCTTGCACGGGCGAAAGACAGGCCGGGAGGAAGGGATTACATCAGCCGCATTTTTACTGATTTTTTCGAGATGCATGGAGACCGCTGCTTTGGAGATGACAGGGCTGTTACAGGCGGAATCGCTCTGTTTGAGGGAGTGCCTGTAACTGTGATCGCCCAGGAAAAAGGTCATGGAACTAAAGAAAATATGCTCCATAATTTTGGAATGGCATCTCCTGAGGGCTACCGCAAAGCATTGCGTCTTATGAAGCAGGCAGAGAAATTTGCACGTCCTGTAATTTGCTTTGTAGATACTCCGGGAGCCTTCTGCGGCATGGAAGCAGAGGAGCGGGGGCAGGGAGCGGCTATTGCGAGGAACCTGTATGAAATGTCTGCACTAAAGGTTCCCATACTCTCCATTGTGATCGGAGAAGGAGGAAGCGGCGGTGCCTTGGCTCTTGCCGCTGCCGATGAAGTGTGGATGATGGAACATGCCGTTTATTCTGTTTTATCGCCGGAGGGATTTGCCTCCATTTTATGGAAGGACAGTAAAAGGGCAAAGGAGGCGGCAGGCGTTATGAAACTGACAGCCCTGGACCTGAAAAAACTTGGTGTGATCGAGAGGATTATCTCTGAGGAGGACGGTTTTTCAGAAAAGAATATGGAAAAGACAGTAAATACACTTCGTTTAAGATTCCGGGAGTTTTTGAAAAAGTATCTCCCGATGGAGAAAGAATCCCTGACGTCTCGTCGCTATCAGCGGTTCCGTATGATGTAGGAAATCATGTCAAAATGCATAAAAACATTGTTCATACTTCTACAAAACCCCAATGTATTTTTTTCTGGAATGTGCTATACTAATTTCAGAAAAAAATGAGGAGGACTGCCAATGCGTAAGACAAAGATTATTTGTACAATCGGACCATCCAGTGATAATGAGGAAACCTTGACGCAAATGTGTCAGGCGGGCATGAATATCGCCAGACTGAATTTTTCTCATGGAACCCATGAGGAGCACCAGGTGAAAATTGATCTTGTGAAAAGAGTTCGTGAAAAATTGAAGCTGCCTATTGCGATTATGCTGGATACCAAGGGTCCGGAATACCGCATTAAGACCTTTGAAAACAAAAAGATCCGCCTGGAAGACGGCGATACGTTTACTTTTACAACCGATGATATTGTAGGAGACCAGACAAGAGTTGCAGTTACTTATAAGCACCTTATTGAAGATTTAAAGGTTGGCGATACCATTCTTGTAAATAACGGCCTTGTTGTTTTCCGGGTTTTAAGTCTTGAAGGGACCAATGCAGTATGCAAGGTGGTTGCAGGAGGAGAATTATCCGACAGAAAGAGCATGAACTTCCCTAACAGGCTAATGGCCAACCAATATTTAAGCGAGCAGGATAAGGAAGACCTTTTGTTTGGTATTAAAAATGACGTGGATTTTGTAGCAGCATCCTTTGTATCTACCAGGCAGGACATGAAAGATATTCGTGACTTCCTTGACGAAAACGGCGGCAAAGATATTGACATTATTGCCAAGATCGAGAATCGTTCCGGTGTGGAAAACATTGAGGCAATCTGTACCCTTGCAGATGGAATTATGGTAGCCAGAGGCGATCTTGGAGTGGAGATTCCTTTTGTGGAAGTGCCCTCTGTTCAGAAGCTTTTGATCCGCAAATGCCGTTTAATGGGCAAGAGGGTAATCACTGCTACGGAGATGCTGGAATCCATGATCCACAATCCCCGTCCTACCCGTGCGGAAATTTCTGACGTTGCCAATGCTGTATATGACGGAACCTCCGCAGTAATGCTTTCCGGAGAATCTGCAGCAGGCGATTTCCCTGTAGCTGCGGTAAAAAATATGGCTGAGATTGCAGAATTTACAGAAAAGAGAATTGACTATACGGAGTGGTTCCATTCCACAAAATATGAGATCCATAACAATCTGGATGCCATTTCCCATGGTACCTGTGCAATGGCCATTGATGTAAAGGCTAAAGGAATCGTGGTAAGCTCCTTAAGCGGAACAACTGCGCGTATGGTCAGCCGTTTCCGCTGTCCGGTAGATATTATCGGAATGACTACCTCCCAAAAGGTATGGCGCAAGCTGAATATGAGCTGGGGAGTGACGCCGGTGCTTAGTGAAGAGTTTAACTCCCAGGATGTTATGTTCTACCATGGAACCAGGTCTGCAAAAGATGTTTTTGGTCTGAAAAAGGGAGACAGCATTGTATTGACCGGCGGACAGATCAATGGAAAAACGGGAAATACCAATACCATTAAAATTGAGACAATTTAAGCGCCCTGGGGCAAACAGATAAAGAAAAGTCATCGCTGGGATCCTGTTATGGGACATGCAGCGATGGCTTTTTAAGTTTCTGTATATCATATATATTGTGAAAAATTTAAGGTAAAAGCATATGCGGGAGGGTTGGATATGAGGGAGAATTACCTGACAAATACAGAAGGAACAAAGGTGGATAATTATGAATTAACTTGTGAAAGATGGAGGAAAACTTTTCTTGAAATGGATCAGAAAAAGATTCAGGAGCGATTTGGACTGGAGATAGATGAGGAAAGTCTATATGTGGTTTATTTTGGACAGAAATACGGGATAAACCGTAGAAACGGTATGATTACATTATGTGATGATCCGGAACAAAGGCTGTCTTTTAATACGCTGATATCCGTTTAC
This sequence comes from uncultured Blautia sp., assembly GCA_946557785.1. Taxonomy (GTDB): domain Bacteria; phylum Bacillota; class Clostridia; order Lachnospirales; family Lachnospiraceae; genus Blautia_A. The sequence goes on along the minus strand of CAMNTH010000025.1, from coordinate 5,000 downwards.
AATCTGTTCTATTACGCAAAACCGGATGCAAAAGTGAAGGGAGAATTTGTTCCGTTCCGGCATGTAAAACGGGCAGCGCCCTTTGATCCGGCATTTCAGAGATCGGTTTTAAAACCATTGGCGAAGACATTTGAAGGCAGGGGGGAACTTCTTAAGAAAGCCTGCGCTGCCCTTAACGGAACGCCTATCCGCCAGGGCGATGTGGGATATGTGATAAATGCCTTTGATTGTATGCCTCTGACTGTACTTTTTTGGGATGGAGACGAGGAATTTGAGGCACAGGCGAATATTCTTTTTGATGCGGACATTACAGATTTTATCCATGAAGAAACTGTGGTGTGTATTGCCTCTGATCTGGTACGCCGTCTGGCTGAAGAATCAGGAATCAGGGAAGCCGGTTCTCTTATGGGAAATGATATCCAAAAAAAATGAGGAATTCATAGAACGATTGACAAAAAGTTAAAAACACAATAAAATAAAAATTAATTAGTTTTTAACTTAAATTCAGAGAAAAATAGATGAAAGAAGCGAGAGAACAGACATGGCAAAGGCAGTGAAACTTTCGGATATAGGCAAACGGCTGAATGTAAGCGCAGTAACGGTATCTAAGGCGCTTTCCGGACAGAAGGGCGTGAGTGATGAGATGCGCAGCAGGATTATACAGACTGCTGAGGAAATGGGATACCGAAAGAGTGGATCGGAAGAAAAGAATAGTTATACCATAGGGGTAATTGTTGCAGAACGCTATCTTGGGGATGGACAGTCCTTTTATTGGCAGCTCTATCAGGAAATTTCCCAGAGGGCGATCGCTGTTAACTGCTTTCCTATTCTGGAGGTTATTGAAGCCGGAATGGAGAGGGAAGGCCGGTCCCCTAAGATTATTACGGAGAGGAAGGTTGACGGAGTCATTATTATGGGAGCGTTTAAAGCAGGATATGCCAATTACCTGGTGAGTTCCATTAAAATACCGCTGCTGAATCTGGATACGCCTGGAACTTTGGATACCAGCGATTCTGTTGTATCCAATAACCTGATGGGCGGCTACAGAATGACCAATTATCTTTTTGAGATGGGACATAGCCGTATTGGATATGTGGGGACACGCCTGGCCACCGCCAGTATTGATGACCGTTTTCTGGGATATGTGAAATCTTTGATGGGACATGGGATTCCCCTTCGGGAGGACTGGGTGATTGATGACCGGGACAGGGAAACCGGAGTGGTGGATCTGGAAGTGAATTTCCAGCTGCCAGAGGAGATGCCTACGGCGTTTTTCTGTAACTGTGATACGTCCGCCTGTGTTTTGATCCGCAAATTAAATAAAATGGGTTATTCTGTGCCAAAGGATATTTCTGTGGCAGGATTTGACAACTTTGTCACAGAGCGTTTTGGAGATGTAGGGCTTACTACATACGAAATAAATACCAGGGAAATGGCAAGGCGTGCAATTCACATATTGACCCATAAAATGAACAATTCCAATTACTCCACAGGGATGTTCATGCTTCCTGGAACTTTTATTGAGCGGGACAGTGTGAGAAGAATCGGCCCGGAAATTCCTTTTATTTAAATTTTAGATCTTTTTAAAAAGAGTTGACTTGCAGGGAAAAAGACGTTAATATAGGGTTGATATGAATAACTTAAATTAACTTAAAATTTAAGTGATGTGAATTAAGAAAAATACTCTGCATGGAGGAAAAGAATGGGAATTCAATTTGACGAGAAGAAACGGCTTTTTAAGATGGACACGGATAAAACCACTTATGTGGTGGGGCTTTCACCGGAAGGATACGTGGGTCATGTTTATTATGGGAGGCGATTGCAGAAGTTATGTAAAAATGCTCTGCTTCGCATGGAGGAATCACCCTTTACCCCTTCTGTGAATAAGAGGGATAAATCTGCTTTTCTGGATTTTTATCCAATGGAATATCCCTGCGGCGGTATTGGGGATTACCGGGAAAGCTGCTTGGATGTACGCAATGAAATGGGACGTATGGGCTGCGAGATTTTATATAAAAGCCATACCATCCAAAAGGGAAAGCCAGGGCTTAAAGGACTTCCTGCCTCTTTTGGAACGGAGGATGAGACGGAAACCCTTGAGATTGTCTGTGAGGATCCGGTTCTTCAGATGGAAGTATGCCTTTTCTATTCTGTTTTTGGGAAGGAAGATGTTATTGCCAGAAGCGTGCGTGTGAGAAATCTGGGAGAGAAGACATTGCGGCTTGAAAAGGTGTACAGTGCGTGCCTGGATATGGATGACGAGGATTTTGAAATGATCAGCCTTTGCGGTTCCTGGGGAAGGGAGCGCCACATCCAGAGGGCAAGGATATATAGGGGCAGACAGGGGACAGAATCCAGAAGGGGAGAGTCCAGCCATCAGGAGCATCCCTTCCTTGCCCTTGTGACTCCGGAAACCACCCAGGAAACAGGGCAGGTTTACGGTATGCATTTTGTGTATTCCGGGAATTTTAAGGCACAGACAGAGCTGACGCAGTTTGATAAGGTGCGGATGGTTATGGGGATTCATCCGGATGAATTCTGCTGGAAGCTGGAACCTGGCTGTGAGTTCCAGGCGCCTGAGGCTGTATTGGTATATTCTGGTGAGGGGTTTGGAAAAATGACCCGGAGCCTGCATGATTTTTACCGGAATCATATGATCCGAAGCAAGTATTTGTATAAGAAACGTCCGATCCTTATCAATAACTGGGAAGCCACTTATTTCGATTTTAATTCAGAGAAGCTTCTGGCCATTGCCAGAGAGGCCAAGAAGGCGGGCATTGAAATGCTTGTTATGGACGATGGCTGGTTTGGGAAAAGAAACAGCGATAATTGCTCTCTTGGAGACTGGTATGTAAATGAGGAGAAGCTGACGTCAGGGCTTCCGGAGCTTGTGAGGCAGGTGCGGGAAATTGGGCTGGAGTTTGGAATTTGGTTTGAACCGGAGATGATTTCTCCTGATTCAGACCTTTACAGAGCGCATCCGGACTGGGCGATTCAGATTTCCGGACGTGAGCCTGCACAGAGCAGGGAACAGTATGTACTTGATCTTTCCAGGCCAGAGGTACGGGATTATGCTTATGAATGTGTGGCAAAGATTTTGCGCAGCGCCCCCATTTCCTATGTGAAATGGGATATGAACCGTCAGCTTTGCGATATGGGAAGCGCCTGTCTTTTGCCGGACAGGCAGCAGGAGCTGTTCCATAGATATGTGCTGGGAGTTTATGAGATGCAGGAACGTCTTGTAACAGAGTTCCCGGATCTTCTTTTGGAGAATTGTTCAGGCGGCGGGGCAAGATTTGACCCGGGTATGCTGTATTACAGCCCCCAGATTTGGTGCTCAGATGATACAGATGCTATAGAACGTCTGCGGATTCAGGAAGGGACGGCATTTTTATATCCCTTGTCCTGCATAGGCGCTCATGTCAGTGATTGTCCAAACCATATGGTTGGAAGAAATACGCCCTTTGTGACAAGAGGGAATGTGGCTCTTGCAGGCACTTTTGGGTATGAATTGGATATTACAAAGATTTCTCAGGAAGAGCGTGATCAGATCCCGCAGCAGGCGGCATTATATCATAAATATCAGAGCCTGATACAGTCAGGGGATTATTATAGAATTGCTTCCTGGTCTGAGAAAAGCCCTTATGACTGCTGGGAAGTGGTGTCAAAAGACTGCAGGGAGGCTTTGGTAACCTGTGTGCAGGTTCTTGCCGTTCCCAATACACACAGTAAGAAGATTAGAATTCCGGGTCTTTGTCCGGATGGGGTATATGTTCTGGAGAAAACAGGGGAATGTTTTACAGGAGAAGAATTAGAATACTGCGGATTTTTGATAAAAGATATGAGTGGAGATTTTCAGAGCCAATTGTACCATTTTGTGCTGATGCAGGAGAAATAGATAATGGCAAAGGTAAGGCTTGCAGATATTGCAGAAAAGCTTGGAGTCAGTACAGTAACGGTGCATAATGCACTGTCCGGCTCTAAAGGAGTCAGCAGCGGACTGAGGGAAAGGATCCTGGAAACTGCCCAGGAAATGGGATATGAGTCTTCTGCTTCCAGAAGGAAAAAAGAAATAGTGAGGGGAGATTCCCGAAAACTTGGGGTTCTGATCGCTGAAAATTATCTTGCCCAATATGCGACCTATTATTGGAAGATGTACCACGAGCTGTCTTTGTATGCCACGGAAAAGCGGTGCTATACGGCCATTGAGGTATTGAAAAAAGAAATGGAAAAGAAAACATTCTCCCTGCCGGAGCTTGTTTTGGACAAAAGCATCGAAGGTTTGATCATTATTGGAGAAATAGACGGCCGTTATCTTGAGGAAATGCAGAAGAAAGTAAAGCTTCCCATGGTATTCCTGGATTTTTATGATATGAAAGCTGCATGGGATGCGGTTATCCCGGATAATTTTTATGGGATGTACCAGATGACGGAGCTATTGTTTTCTCTGGGGTACCGTGAGATCGGCTTTGTAGGCTCCCTTTATGCCACAGGCAGTATTATGGATCGTTACTGCGGGTATTGTAAGGCCATGATGTCCCATGGAGCAGAAGTTCCGGAAGAGTGGATCCTTAAGGACCGGGATGAAATGGGGCAGGTAGGGTTTGAGCTTCCAAAGAGGCTTCCCCAGGCATTTGTGTGCAACTGTGACCTGATTGCAGGAATTCTTATTGAAAAGCTGAAAGAGAGGGGGTTGCGCGTGCCGGAAGATGTTGCTGTGGTAGGTTTTGATAATTATCTCCCCCCTGGATATGCGGATATGATGATTACTACTTATGAAGTTAATACCAGGACTATGGTAAAAGTGGCTTTGAATAAAATGCTCAAGCGGCTGAAAAATCCAAAAAGGGCGCAGTCCCTGGAAATCATATCTGGTCAGGTGCTTTTAAAGAGAAGCACCCCCGGCCGTGGTATCACGAAAATAATAAAATAAAAAAAGGAAAAGGGGGAAATCGGTTAATACCGATTTTTAGGATCTAAATCTTAAAATACGAATCTCC
>CAMNTH010000024.1 GCA_946557785.1 uncultured Blautia sp. | reverse complement strand
GGAGGAAAGAGTAAGCGTTAACGAGATCTGTGAAAAGGAGTGTATTACCGCTCCCTTTGCATATAAAATATTGAAGAAACTCCAGAAAGCAGGTATTGTCCGGGGGTACAGGGGAGTACATGGAGGGTATTCCCTAAATGTGAGTCTTGCGGAGCTGACTTTGATGGATGTTTATTCCGCAATTGATCCGGAAATGTTTATTATTGAATGCATGAACCCGGATTTTAATTGTGCCCGTAACGGACAGGATGGAGCAGTCTGCAGGGTTCACTGTGAACTGAGTGAAATACAGAAGGAATTATTTACAATGCTGGAAAGAAAGTCTCTTGGCGAGCTGGTAGATAAGGAAGCATAGTAAGGAAGGTTAGGGAATCTGCTGACGGCAGGTTCCTTTTTGTATGTGATTTGGTACAAAAAAACGATAATCTGATTGGACAATGCGTTTTTTTTGTGTTATAATCATAAGCGGAAATTTAGGCAGATAAGCTGTCTAGAAATAATTATTTTCATACCTTTAAGGAGGAAAAGAAACTATGGCAAGAAAGATGAAAACCATGGATGGTAACCATGCAGCCGCTCATGCATCTTACGCTTATTCTGATGTAGCTGCAATTTACCCGATCACCCCTTCATCTGTTATGGCAGAAGCTACAGACGAGTGGGCTACCCAGGGAAGAAAGAACATCTTCGGACAGGAAGTACAGGTTACTGAAATGCAGTCTGAAGCAGGTGCAGCCGGCGCCGTTCACGGTTCTCTGGCAGCAGGTGCTTTAACAACTACCTATACTGCATCTCAGGGTCTTCTTCTGATGATCCCGAACCTTTACAAAATCGCTGGTGAGCAGCTTCCGGGCGTTATCAACGTATCCGCTCGTGCACTTGCATCTCACGCACTTTCTATCTTTGGAGACCACTCAGATGTTATGGCATGCCGCCAGACAGGATGTGCTATGCTGTGTGAATCTTCCGTACAGGAAGTTATGGACTTAACTCCGGTTGCACATCTGGCAGCTATCAAGGGAAAAGTACCATTCATCAACTTCTTCGATGGATTCCGTACATCCCACGAGATTCAGAAGATTGAAACATGGGATTACGAAGATCTGAAAGACATGGCTGATATGGAAGCTATCGCAGAGTTCCGTAACCATGCCCTGAATCCAAACCATCCGTGCCAGAGAGGTTCTGCCCAGAACCCGGATATCTTCTTCCAGGCTAGAGAAGCATGTAACCCGTACTACGATGCCCTTCCGGCAGTTGTACAGGAATACATGGATAAAGTAAATGAGAAGATCGGCACAGATTACAAACTGTTCAACTACTATGGTGCAGAAGATGCAGAACATGTAATCGTAGCAATGGGATCTGTAAACGATACAATCGAAGAGACCATTGATTACCTTGTAGCAGCAGGCAAAAAAGTAGGTGTTATCAAGGTTCGTCTGTACAGACCATTCTGTGCACAGGCTCTTATTGATGCAATTCCTGCTTCTGTAAAGCAGATCACTGTTATGGACAGAACCAAAGAGCCTGGCGCACTTGGCGAGCCTCTGTACCTTGATGTTGTAGCTGCTCTGAAAGACAGCCAGTTCAAGGATGTAAAGGTATTCTCCGGACGTTATGGTTTAGGCTCCAAGGATACAACTCCTGCACAAATCGTAGCAGTATATGAAAACACTGCAAAAGATAAATTTACCATTGGTATCGTAGATGATGTTACTAACCTCTCTCTGGAAACAGGAGCTCCTCTTGTAACAACTCCGGAGGGAACCACAAACTGTAAGTTCTGGGGTCTTGGCGCTGACGGTACTGTAGGTGCTAACAAGAACTCCATCAAGATTATTGGTGACAATACTGACATGTACGCTCAGGCATACTTTGATTATGATTCCAAGAAATCCGGCGGTGTTACTATGTCTCACCTGCGTTTTGGTAAGAAACCGATCAAATCCACATACCTGATCCATAAGGCAGACTTTGTTGCATGCCACAATCCGTCCTATGTAAATAAATATAACATGGTACAGGAACTGGTAGACGGCGGTACATTCCTTCTGAACTGTGCATGGGATATGGAAGGCCTTGAAAAACATCTGCCAGGACAGGTGAAAGCATTTATCGCTAACCATGATATCAATTTCTACACCATCGATGGTGTGAAGATCGGTATCGAAACCGGTATGGGACCAACCCGTATCAACACCATCCTTCAGTCCGCATTCTTCAAGCTTACCGGCATTATTCCGGAAGAGCAGGCAATCGACTTTATGAAGGCTGCTGCAAAGGCAACTTACGGACGTAAAGGCGATGATGTTGTTCAGAAGAACTGGGCAGCTATCGACCAAGGTGCAAAACAGGTTGTTAAGATCGAAGTTCCGGAAAGCTGGAAGGATGCAGCAGACGAAGGGCTGTTCATGGCTCATGCTGAAACCGGAAGAGACGATGTTGTTGATTTCGTAAACAGCATTCAGTCCAAAGTAAATGCACAGGAAGGTAATTCCCTGCCTGTATCCGCATTTAAAGATTATGTAGACGGTACCACGCCATCTGGTTCTTCCGCATACGAAAAACGTGGTATTGCTGTTAATATTCCTGTATGGCAGCCGGAAAACTGTATCCAGTGTAACCGTTGTGCATATGTCTGTCCGCACGCTGTTATCCGTCCTGTAGCTCTGACTGCAGAGGAAGCTGCTGCTGCTCCGGAAGGAATGCAGATGCTGGATCTGACAGGAATGAAAGATTACAAATTCTCTATGACAGTATCCGCTCTTGACTGTACAGGATGCGGTTCCTGTGCAAATGTCTGCCCAGGCAAGAAAGGTGCCAAAGCTCTTGCTATGGAAAACCTGGAAGCAAACGCAGGCTCTCAGAAATACTTTGATTATGCTGTAACCCTGCCGGAAAAAGCAGAAGTTATTGCAAAATATAAAGAAGCAACTGTTAAGGGAAGCCAGTTCAAACAGCCGCTTCTTGAGTTCTCCGGAGCTTGTGCAGGCTGTGGTGAAACACCTTATGCAAAACTGATCACCCAGCTGTTTGGTGACAGAATGTATATTGCCAATGCTACAGGATGCTCTTCTATCTGGGGCAACTCCTCACCGTCCACACCGTACACTGTAAATGCTAAGGGACAGGGTCCTGCATGGGCAAACTCCCTGTTCGAAGACAACGCAGAGTTCGGCTATGGTATGCTTCTTGCACAGAAAGCGATCCGTGACGGTCTGAAAGGCAAAGTAGAAGCTCTTATTGATTGTGATTGCTGCAGCGATGATGTAAAGGCTGCTGCAAAAGAATGGCTGGATACCTTCAGCGTAGGTGCTGCTAACGGTGCTGCAACCGATAAACTGGTAGCTGCATGTGAAGCATGCGGATGCGATGACTGCAAAGCTGTTCTTGCACAGAAAGATTTCCTGGCTAAGAAATCCCAGTGGATCTTCGGCGGTGACGGATGGGCATATGATATCGGATTCGGCGGTGTTGACCATGTTCTTGCAAGCGGACGTGACATCAACGTTATGGTATTCGATACAGAAGTTTACTCCAACACAGGCGGACAGTCCTCCAAGTCTACACCTACCGGCGCAATTGCTCAGTTTGCTGCAGGCGGTAAAGAAGTGAAGAAGAAAGATATGGCTTCTATCGCAATGAGCTACGGCTATGTATACGTTGCTCAGATTTCCATGGGTGCTGACTTCAACCAGACTGTAAAAGCGATTGCAGAAGCAGAAGCATATCCGGGACCATCCCTGATCATTGCTTATGCTCCATGTATCAACCATGGTATTAAAAAGGGTATGGCTAAGGCTCAGACTGAGGAAGAGCTTGCAGTTAAGTGCGGATACTGGCACAACTTCAGATTCAACCCGGCAGCAGAAGGAAGCAAGTTCACTCTTGATTCCAAGGCTCCGAACATGGATGACTATCAGGCATTCCTTGACGGAGAGGTTCGTTACAACTCTCTGAAACGTCAGAATCCGGAAAAGGCAGCCAGACTGTTCGCTAAGAACGAAGCGGAAGCTAAGGCAAGATATGAATATCTGAATAAACTCATTACTCTTTACGGAGAAGAATAATTCAGAATAAACCAAAGCCGCGGTACCTATGTACCGCGGCTTTTCATAATAGCAGGATGCAGCTTTTGAAATAGAAAAGACGAGGAAGTGCAGATGGGGATGTTATCAGTTGTTTTACCTGCTTATAATGAAGAGCTTATGATCGGAAAAACCTGCAGTGTATTGGCAGGGCTTCTTGAGCATAGTGGGATTTCCTATGAGCTGGTTCTGGTGGATGATGGTTCCAGGGACAATACATGGGAGGAAATCAAAAAGGCAGGCAAAAAGAATACACATATTTTGGGAGTTCATTTTTCCAGGAATTTTGGAAAAGAGTCTGCTGTATTTGCGGGAATGGCTCAGGCGTCCGGAGACGTGATCGCAGTAATGGACTGTGATCTGCAGCATCCGCCCAAAACCCTTCTGGAAATGTATAAGCTTTGGGAAGAAGGATATGAGGTGATCGAAGGCAGAAAGATAAGCAGGGGTCAGGAAAGTTTTCTCCATAAAAAAAGTGCAGGGTTCTTTTATAGGATCATGTCAAAAGCCACAGGTGTGGACATGCAGAATGCTTCTGATTTTAAGATGATGGACAGGAAAGCTGCGGACAGTATCCTTTCTATGCCGGAGAGAAGCATGTTCTTCCGGGCACTTTCCGGCTGGGTTGGATTTCGGACCGCATCCGTACCATTTGAGGTGCAGGAGAGGGAGGCAGGGGAATCCAAATGGTCTGCCTGGTCCCTTGTAAAATATGCGTTTACCAATATTGTGGCGTTCACCACCATTCCCCTGCAGTTTGTGACTTTGGCCGGTGCTGCGTGCTTTTTGATTTCCCTGATCCTCACCGTATATTCCCTGGTACAGTATTTTGCAGGACATGCAGTAGAGGGATATACTACGCTTCTGATCATGCTTTTGTTTATCGGAAGTGCCGTGATGATGAGCCTTGGGATTATTGGATATTATATATCAAAGATTTATGAAGAAGTGAAGCGGCGTCCCCGTTATCTCATATCACAGATGATGCGGGGAGAAGAGGACATTTCAGATCAGGCAAAAAGCGATGCAGATTAAGAGGGAAGAACGGATGAAAAAACTGATAAAGACATTATATGATAGTTCTGTGGTACGTTATGTATTTTTTGGCGGATGCACGACCTTCCTGAATTTGGTCAGCTTTGCTGTTTTAAGAAAAATGATGCATGTGGAACTGAATACTGCGAATTTGATTTCCATTATTCTTTCTATTCTATTTGCCTATGTGGTTAATTCCCTGTTTGTATTTCAGAATCGCCGTGAATCTCTGAAATCACATATCCGGCCTTTCTGCAAATTCATCAGTGCGAGGATGGCTACCATGGTCATTGAGGTCGGCGGCGTATGGCTCTTTGTTCAGGTAATAGGGATGCAGGACATGATGGGAAAGTTTCTGACACAGTTTATAGTCATGGCCTTAAATTATATTTTCAGCAGGTTTTTTGTATTTACTACAGGAAAAGAACAGAAAAAAGCGTGATGCAGGTTCTATTGCGCTTTTAGACAGGAGGAAAGGAAATATGACATTACAGGAAGCAATTGCGCAAATAGGCTCATTGGATGAGAATGCCATGGAGACGGCGAAAGGACGATGGAACAGCATTGCAAAGCCTTTGCACTCTTTAGGAAAAATGGAAGACATGATTGTCAGGATTGCAGGAATTACAGGAAATCCATCTATTGATATCCGCAAAAAAGCCCTTGTTGCCATGTGCGCGGATAATGGTGTTGTGGAAGAAGGCGTAACCCAGACAGGGCAGGAGATTACAGCACTTGTTGCCAATAACTTCCAGGCGGGAATCAGTACGGTTTGCGTAATGTGCAGGGAGTGCGGGGTGGATGTTTACCCTGTAGATGTGGGAATTGTGACAGATACAACAGTCCGTACAGACTTAAAGGTTGCCTACGGAACAAAAAATATGGCAAAGGAGCCCGCAATGACCAGGGAACAGGCAGTACAGGGAATTGAAGCAGGAATTGCCATGGCAGTGGAGCTGAAAGAAAAAGGATACCGCATGCTTGCTACAGGTGAAATGGGAATCGGGAATACTACCACCAGCAGTGCCGTAGCTTCTGTTTTGTTAAATCAGAGTGTGGAGGCTATGACAGGCAGAGGGGCAGGATTATCAAGCGAAGGGCTGGAACGGAAGATCAGCGCCATTAAGAAAGCGATTGAAATCAACCAGCCGGATCCTGCAGATTCCATTGACGTGCTTGCAAAAGTGGGCGGCCTTGACATTGCTGGGATGGCAGGGGTGTTTCTTGGAGGAGCCGCTCTTCGGATACCGGTTCTGATGGATGGTTTCATTTCCTGTGTATCAGCCCTTGTGGCAGGGAGCATTTGCCCTCAGGCGATGGATTATATGATCGCTTCCCATGTTTCCAAGGAACCGGCCGCCCGTCTGATTTTGGAACGGCTGGGAAAAGAAGCTGTGCTTCACGCAGACATGTGCCTTGGAGAAGGAACCGGAGCCATAGCCCTGGTCCCCTTTTTGGATCTGGGTGCCAAGATTTATAATACAGTGAGTACATTTGAAGACATCCATATGGATCAGTATGAGGAGTTGAAATAAATGCTGGCGCTTATTACCGGAGGAAGCGGAAGCGGTAAATCTGCATTTGCAGAGAACAGGGTGCTTTCTTTGGGGGAGAACAGGAGAATTTATATAGCAACCATGTTCCCTTTTGATGAGGAAAGCCATAAAAGAATTGAGCGCCACAGGAAAATGCGCTTTGGTAAAGGCTTTGAAACCATGGAATGCTATACGGGCCTTAAAAATATGAAGCTGCCAAAGGGCTGTGTGGTTCTTTTGGAGTGTATGTCTAATCTGACGGCCAATGAAATGTTTCAGGAAAATGGAGCAGGAGAGGATACGGTGGATGAAATTCTGCAGGGAATCCGGCATTTGCAGGAAAAAGCTCGTCATGTGGTGATCGTAACGAATGAGATATTTTCCGAGGCTGTGCCATATGAAGGGGAAACAGGACTCTATCAGAAATATCTGGGAGAGCTGAACCAGAGGATAGGAGATATGGCTCAGGAAGTTGTGGAGGTTGTTTATGGAATCCCCATTTATCATAAAAAAGCGGAAATTAGGAAAGGAGGCGATGGTTGAAGGATGAGCCTCTGGAATAGCTTTAAAATTGCATTTTCTATGTTTTCCAAGATCCCCATGCCTCAGGCAGAGTGGACAAAGGATAATATGAAATATATGTTTTGCTTCTTTCCCTTTATTGGGACTGTGATCGCCGGGCTTACCCTGCTTGCTGCCTATGCATGCAGGCGCTTTGGGTTTGACCGGAATTTTGAAGCGGTGATCCTGGTTTTGATCCCGGTATTGGTTACCGGCGGTATTCATGTAGACGGTCTTTTGGATACGGCGGATGCCATGAGCTCCTGGCAGGATAGGAAGAGACGTTTGGAAATACTGAAGGACTCCAATGCAGGCGCTTTTGCCGTGATTACGGCGTGTGTATATTTCCTGGCCTGGTATGGGGCTTACAGCCAGATGGAGGATCACTTCTCTGCGATATGTGTGATGGGTGCCGGATTTATGGTGTCCCGCTGTTTTTCAGCCCTTGGGGTAATCCTTATTCCAAAAGCAAGAGAGGACGGGACTGTGGCGGAGTTTTCCAGAAAAGCGGAAGATAAAACAGTACGGAATGTTCTGATAATTTATTTGATCTTACTTTTGGCTCTGATGATATGGATTCATCCGGTTCTTGGCGTTTCTGCATTTGTTTGCGGAGGATTGATATTTGCTTATTACCGTCATATGGCCATGAAATATTTCGGCGGTACAACAGGGGACCTGGCCGGATTTTTCCTGTGTATCTGCGAGGCGGCAATGGCGCTGGTTCTTGCAGTCATATCGAACTTTATAGGAGTATAACAAAATGGAAATGATTATTGGAGGGGCTTTTCAGGGAAAAAGCGTTTACGCAGAACAGCATTATCCCGGAGTTCATTGGACATCCGGGGGAAAAATAAGCAAAGAGGAGCTTTTTTGCGCAGAAGGAGTCCTGGGATTTCATCAGTATATCCGAAGGGAAATGCGGGCAGGATGTGAGGTAAGGGATCTTGCCGGAGAATTGATCAAAAAGAATCCGGGTATTATTTTAGTTTCTGACGAGGTGGGCTACGGAGTGGTTCCTGTAGATGCTTTTGAACGGGCATACAGGGAAGCCGTAGGCCGTGTATGTACAGAGCTTGCAGGATATAGTACCCGTGTGGTGCGGGTAGTGTGCGGAATTGGGACGGTGATAAAACATGCTTAAGATTTGGCTGATCAGGCATGGGATGACAGAAGGAAACCGTTATGGCAGATATATCGGAACTACGGACGAACCTCTTTGTCCGGTAGGGAGAACGCTGCTTCAGGGAATAACCTATCCTGTTCCGGAGAAAATATATGTAAGTCCCCTGAGGCGATGCAAAGAGACTGCGGCGCTTTTGTTTCCGGAACAATCCCAGGAGGTTATCCGGGAACTGAGGGAATGCGACTTCGGGGATTTTGAGAATAAGAATTATCAGGAATTGTCCCTGAACCAGGATTATCAGGATTGGATCGACAGCTGCGGGCTTCTTCCGTTTCCGGGAGGAGAGAGCAGGGAGGCATTTCGGGAACGCTGTTTAAGAGGTTTTGAAGCAGCAATTTCGGACTGTATCTGCGGGAATGTTTCTATGGCTGCAATGGTGACCCACGGGGGCACTATTATGACCATAATGGAGCAGTATGCAGTTCCTGCCCGCTCTTTTTATGACTGGCATGTAAAAAACGGCGGCGGTTACCTGGTGGAAATAGATAGGGAAAAATGGCGCAGAAAAGTAAGAGAGCTGCATCTGTGCAAAGAGGCAGGTTTGGAATAGGGCCTTTGAAAAGAATGACGGAGGGATGAAAATGAATCAGAACTGGCAAAGAATTGACCTGAAGATGAGAGCAAAGAATGCTTTTCGAAAGAACTATTGGGCTGCGGTCATCGTTTCCCTGATCGTAATCCTGGTAACAGCCGGAGGGGGATCGGGAAACGGAAGAAGAGCCTATACTACAGTACAGGAATCTTATGACGAGGTGATTAACGGAGATTATTTCGACAATCATGTTAACTCTAAAACAGAAGCATTTCTGGATTCGCTGAATGCACCTGCAGCATGGGGCCTTGGACTTTTGATTTCCGCCTTTACCATAGTCGCAGGTCTTGTGATCGTGCTGTTTAAAACCTTTGTGGGAAACGTGCTGGAAGTGGGAGGGCGGAAGTTCTATATTGAAAATCTGTACTCCAACCCCAAAGCCGGCAGGCTTGCTTATGGATTTACTTCCGGAAATTATACAAATGTGGTAAAAGTAATGTTTTTGCGGGGACTTTTTATTTTTCTGTGGGGACTGCTTTTAGTGATTCCGGGAATCGTGAAAGCGTATGAATATTATATGGTTCCTTATCTGCTGGCAGAATATCCGGACATGTCCTGGAGGGAGGCTGCTTCCCGAAGCCGTGATATGATGTACGGAAATAAAATGGATACCTTTGTTCTGGAATTATCTTTTATTCCATGGCATATTTTATCCGGAATTACAGGGGGGATTGCAGGGATTTTTTATGTAAATCCTTATATCGATGCTACAATGGCAGAGCTTTATGACGTTCTGGCAGTTTCTCAGAATGGAAATGCAAACTGGTAAGGAATAGAAACGCCCTTTTGTGCATATAATGGGAGAAGCAATTTGGAAAGGATTATATTATGGACAATTATGCCATTGCACAGGGTATCCTGATTCCATTTCTGGGGACTTCTCTCGGTGCAGCCTGCGTATTATTTTTAAAAGGAATATTAAAACCTGCGCTGGAAAAAGTGATGAATGGCTTTGCAGCAGGTGTGATGGTGGCAGCTTCTGTATGGAGCCTTCTGCTTCCTTCTATTGAGCAGGCGGAGCATATGGGAAAATGGGCTTTTGTACCTGCTGCAGCAGGCTTTTTGGGAGGAATTGCTTTTTTGCTGGCATTGGATCATATCATTCCCCATCTGAATGCAAACAGCAAAAGGGAAGAAGGCCCGAAAAACAAAGTGAAACGAACAACCATGATGGTGCTTGCGGTAACGCTTCACAATATTCCCGAGGGGATGGCTGTGGGAGCTGTTTATGCAGGCCTTCTGGCAGGAAATCATAAGATTTCGCTGATGGGCGCCATGGCCCTTTCCATTGGCATCGGGATTCAGAATTTCCCTGAGGGGGCTATTGTTTCCCTGCCCCTTCGTGCTGAGGGGATGAAAAAGGGAAAAGCTTTTTTGTGTGGTGTGCTTTCCGGGGCTGTAGAGCCTGTGGGCGCTTATGTTACAATATGGGCAGCCAGCATGATCATTCCGGTGCTTCCTTATCTTCTCAGCTTTGCAGCAGGAGCCATGATGTATGTGGTGGTAGATGAGCTGATACCGGAAATGGCCAATGAACAGAGAATTAATATCGGTACAATTCTCTTTTCCGTGGGCTTTGTCATCATGATGGTGCTGGATGTTGCACTGGGATAAAAAAGAAGTACCGGAAGAAGGAGGAAATAAAAATGGCTAATATCTATAAAGGAGCCATGGGACTTATTGGAAATACGCCCCTGATGGAGATTACCAACATTGAGAAGGAGCTTGGGCTGAAAGCAAAAGTACTGGTGAAGCTGGAATATTTGAATCCGGCCGGAAGCGTGAAGGATAGAGTTGCTAAGGCTATGATTGAGGATGCAGAAGAAAAGGGGCTTTTAAGGGAAGAATCTGTGATTATTGAGCCTACTTCTGGGAATACAGGCATTGGGCTTGCGTCCATCGCAGCAGCCAAAGGATACCGCATGATCTTAACCATGCCGGACACCATGAGCATTGAGAGGCGGAATATTCTGAAGGCTTACGGTGCAGAAATTGTCCTTACAGAAGGGGCGAAGGGAATGCAGGGGGCGATTGATAAGGCAGAAGAGCTAGTGAAGGAAATTCCGGGAGGGTTTATTCCCGGGCAGTTTGTAAATCCTGCAAATCCGGAGGCTCACAGGCGTACTACCGGACCGGAAATCTGGAAGGATACAGATGGTAAGGTGGATTTATTTATTGCAGGGGTTGGTACAGGCGGAACACTTACCGGTATAGGCGAATATCTGAAATCCCAAAATCCTGATATTAAAATTGTAGCTTTGGAGCCTTTGGATTCCCCCGTACTTTCTGAAGGAAAGAGCGGCGCCCATCAAATTCAGGGAATTGGGGCGGGATTTGTGCCGGAAGTATTAAATACGGAAATCTATGATGAGATTTTCCAGGCAGAAATTGAGGACGCATATGCAGCAGCAAAACTTCTGGCAAAGAAAGAGGGAATTTTGGCAGGTATTTCTTCCGGTGCTGTGCTTCATGCAGCTATAGCGTATGCAAAAAAGCCGGAGAATAAAGGAAAAAACATTGTGGCTCTTCTCCCGGACAGCGGCGACAGATATTATTCGACTCCGTTGTTTATGTAACGGAATCTAAAGCTCCACTTTTTGCGGCCAGGCAGACATAACCCTTACAGGCGGTCTGTCTGGCTGTTTCTGTCTCCTGAATGTCGAAGATTACCGGAATTTGTCAGAATTTAGACAGATTCTCATTGCAGGAAGGGGAAGAGCCTGCTATAATTTCTTTATATTTGGCAGCAATGGGTATGGATGGGAGAAAAATTCTGTCCTGCTTTTGTGTGACACAAAAGGAGAAGAAACATGGTATATAGCGGATATGAAATTCTATGGTTGTTTTTTGCGTACTCGTTTTTGGGGTGGATCCTGGAAACCGTTTCAGCGGCTGTAAAACAGAAACGGTTTGTAAACAGGGGTCTTATTAATGCTCCTCTTTGTGTGATCTATGGAATCGGAGCAGTGATCATTACTGTGTTCTTTCAGGAGCTTTCCGGTTTTTGGCTGTTTGCCAGCTCTGTGATCGTAACCACTGTGCTGGAATGGGCTGCAGGGCATTTGATCGAGCGGATGTACCATGAACGCTGGTGGGACTATTCCGGGAATCGTTACAATCTGGACGGCTATATTTGTGTACAGGCTTCTGCCCTGTGGGGTGCACTTGCGCTTTTGATGATGTATTGGGGGAATCCACTTTTGGTAAGTATTTTGGGATTCCTTCCGGATTTCTCAAGGATGTTTGTTCTTTTGGCTCTTGCTGTTTTGCTGGGATTGGATACAGCAGCTACGCTGATTATCATGCGGGGCCGCAGCAAGCGTATGGAGCAGTGGGAGGCAGTAGATCAGTGGCTGACAGGGGTCAGTTCAAGGCTTGGAAGAGAAATTTACACCCGTGTGGATGCCCGTATTCAAAAAGCATATCCTGTAGAGCGTGTTCCAAAAGAACCGAAACCAGATCCGGATATATTTGCTTACGGATGCGGACCGGACAAACTTATATGGCTGTTTGTGATGGGGGCGTTTTTAGGAGATTTGGTTGAGACTGTTTTCTGCAGATTTTCCATGGGGCGATGGATGAGCAGAAGCAGTGTGGTATGGGGACCTTTCAGCATTGTGTGGGGGCTTGCAATTGCAGCTGCAACTTTGCTTTTATATAGATACAAGGAGCGCTCCAATTTCTTCCTTTTTGCTGCAGGTACCTGTCTTGGAGGGGTTTATGAATATCTTTGCAGCGTGTTTACGGAGCTGATCTTCGGCAAAATCTTTTGGGATTACAGCCACATTCCTTTTAACCTTGGAGGACGTGTGAATCTTCTGTTTTGCTTTTTCTGGGGACTTGCGGCAGTGGTGTGGATGAAGCTTCTTTATCCAAGGGCGTCCTGCCTGATTGAAAAGATTCCCATAAAAATCGGAAAGCTCCTTACTCTGGTTTTGGTCTTTTTTATGTGTGCCAATATGGCGGTATCCTGTATGGCCCTGGTGCGAAGCGGGCAAAGATCACAAGGAATCCCTCCCAAAAGCTCGTGGCAGAAGATTATGGATGAGCGCTTTGACGATGGAAGGCTGGATAAAATTTATCCAAATGCCAAAGCGCCCAAATAGCAATGCTATAGTTTTACCTAAGGAAAAGGTGAATCAGCTTATCATGGATCCTTTTGTATGGCTGGTAGCGCATGGGAAGATCAAGCCATAACTTTTTATCCACAATGCTTTTGGAGTGGGAAAAGGTACAAAAGCCTTCTCTGCCGTGATAGCTTCCCATGCCGCTTTCGCCAAAGCCTCCGAAGCCCATTTCTGTTGTAGCCAGGTGGATTACTGTATCATTGATGCATCCTCCTCCAAAGCCGCAGCGGGAGGTAACTTTGCGGGCGTTTTCCTTATTCTTTGTAAAAAGGTACAGAGCAAGGGGATGGGGCATGGAATTGAGCTTTTTAATGGCATCATCCAGACTCTGGTAGGTGAGGATGGGAAGTACAGGACCGAAAATTTCCTGCTGCATGACCGGATCTTCAAAGGAAACAGAATTCATAATGGTTGGTTCGATTTTCAGGGAATCCGGGAGGCTGTTTCCGCCCAGCACTACTTTGGAAGGATCTATTAGTCCAAGGATACGGTCAAAGTGCTTCTGGTTAATGATTTTTCCGTAGTCCGGATTCGCAAAAGGGACGTTTCCAAACTGTGTTAATGCCTGTTTTTTCAGTTCTGCCAGAAGGGCGTCCTTTATGTCTGCGTCACAGAAAATGTAATCCGGGGCAACGCATGTCTGGCCGCAGTTTAAAAATTTGCCGAAGATGATTCTTCTGGCAGCAAGCTGAAGGTCTGCAGTTTTGTCTACAATACATGGGCTTTTGCCTCCAAGCTCCAGGGTGATAGGAGTAAGATTGTCAGAAGCCTTTTTCATAACCTCCCTTCCAACAGCCTGGCTTCCGGTAAAGAAGATATAGTCGAAATGCTCTTCAAGGAGACAGGTGTTTTCCTCCCTTCCGCCAGTGACTACAGCTGCATATTCCGGAGGAAAACATTCCTCAATGATGCGGGAAACGATCTGACTGGTATGGGGAGAATAGGCACTGGGCTTAATTACTGCAGTGTTTCCTGCTGCAAGGGCATCCACCAGGGGCTCCATGGTAAGGAGGAAGGGATAATTCCAGGGACTCATTAAAAGAACGACTCCGTAGGGAGAAGGCTTTTTGTAACTCCTGGAATGAAACTGAGAAAGGGGCGTGCGGACCGTTTTTTCTTTAGACAAAGATTTCGCATGGCGGAGCATATAGGTAATTTCATTTAATACAAGGCCTGTTTCACACATATAGCTTTCGAAGGCACTTTTGCCAAGGTCAGCCTGGACGGCGCGGCTGATATCCTCCTTGTGAACCTGTATGCAGGTCTTCAGGCGGCGCAAGGCGTCAAGGCGAAAGGAAATATCCAGGGTGGCGCCTGTATAGAAAAAGGTTCTCTGACGTGAAATGATTTCTTTGATTTGAGTTTTATTCATAATGGGAATCCTCCATAAGATTTCTGTAAAATACTTCCAGCTCCTTGACATCAAAAAGAACAGGTACCGGGTAAAGCGGATTGGCTTCCTTATCTGCATAATGGGAGAGCTTGGGTATGTCTTGCTCCTTGATTTCTTTTATGGTGTCTCCAATACCGTAGCGTGTTTTCATTTCTTTGATGGACTGGATAAAAGCCTGTGCTGCCTGGTCATAAGGTGTTTCAGCCCCGGCTATGCCGGCTTCTACAGCCAGACGATATAGCTTTTTATGAATGGATGATCCGTAGGCCTCAAGTACAGATGGAAGGATGACTGCATTGGCAAGTCCATGGGGGACATTGTATTCCCCGCCAAGGGAATGGGCAATCGCATGGACATATCCCACATAAGATTTTGTAAATGCGCACCCTGCATAAAAAGAGGCCTTCAGCATATTTTTCCGCGCTTCTACATTGCCTCCGTCTATGTAGGCAGTATCCAGGTTTTGGAAGATCAGCCTTACTGCCCGAAGCGCATCCCTTCTGGTATCCGGCATGGTAGAGTTGCCGATATAGGCTTCCACTGCATGGGTAAGTGCATCCATTCCGGTAGCGGCTGTGATAGAAGGGGGCAGGCTTAAGGTAACTTTGGGATCCAGTACTGCGTATTTGGGGATCAGCGGGAAATCGTTGATGGCATATTTGTGTCTTGTTTCTGCGTCCGTGATCACAGCCGCAAGGGTAGTTTCGCTTCCGGTTCCTGCTGTGGTTGGAATGGCAATAAGAAGAGGCAGCCGCCTGCGGACTTTTAGGATCCCTTTCACTTTTGACAGGGGCCTGCGGGGACATGCGATGCGGGCACCTACGGCTTTGGCACAGTCCATGCTGGAACCGCCCCCAAAGCCTATGATGGAATCGCAGCAGTTGGAACGGTAAAGATTCACTGCAGCTTCTACATTGGCAGTAGTGGGATTTGCCACGGTTTCGTCATAAATGAAGTAGGGCAGGCCATGCTGGGCCAGGGCTTTTTCCAGACGGTTTGTAAGTCCGTGGGAATGGATTCCAGAATCTGTGATGATCATAGCCCGCTGGCAGCGGCGCTTTTCCAATATGTCCGGGATATCCTTCACACTGGAAACGATTTTTGGCTTTCTGTAGGGAAGAAAGGGGAGTGCGATTTTAAATACGGTCTGAAAGGTACGGCAATATGCTTTTTTTAATTTGTTCATAATAAAAGATCTCCTGCGTCATTGTTTAACATGTAGAAAATGTAAAGTACCATTCTATTGTAATCAATTTATTTTGAAAATCAAGATATTTTTTTACAGTTTGACATGATTTGTGCAAAAAGTTATAATGCAGGATAAGAAAGGAGGAGATATATAATGGAACAGATCATAAAAGAGCTTTTTGAGCTGCAGGATAAAGGGCACCAGGCATTCCATGCAAAACTAATTCCCAATATTTCGCCTGAGCGGATTATCGGGGTGCGCATCCCTGTACTACGGAAATATGCCAAAGAAGTAGGGAAGCGCAAAGAAGCAGGAGAATTTATTAAAGAGCTTCCTCATTATTATTATGAAGAAAACAATCTCCATGGGTTTCTTTTGCCCATTCTGTATGAAAATCTGGAAGAGCTTCTTGACCAGCTGGATAAGTTTCTGCCCTATGTAGATAATTGGGCAACCTGTGATACCATGCCCCCAAAGGCTTTCAAAAAGGATCTGCCCCTTGTATATGAAAGAGTGAAGCAGTGGCTTAGAAGCCAACATATTTATGCAGTCCGCTTTGGAATCGTAACGCTTTTGGGATATTTTCTGGACGATGCTTTTGAGCCGGAAATGCTGGAGCTTGCAGCTTCGGCAGCATCAGAGGATTATTACATCAAGATGGCAGCGGCCTGGTATTTCAGCATGGCCCTTGTGAAACAGTACGATGCTGCAATTCCTTATATCAAGGAGAAAAAACTGACCCCCTGGATCCATAACAAAACGATCCAGAAGGCCATTGAAAGTTATTGTATTCCAAAAGAAACAAAGGATTATCTGCGCAGCCTGAAGGTGAAAATAAAATAGGCTGGGAAACAGGCTTTTATTGGAATTGATGCTTGGCAGCATCCTCCTCAACCAGGCGGATAGTCTCGTCGGAAGGGTTGGAAATAACTGCGGCTGCAATGACTTCACAGGGCGGATTTTCCTGGATGCTGTCAACTGCAGCTGTTACGGCCGCCACATCGCCGCTTAAAAAGACGGTAGCGTGTCCACCACATTTGGTATTCCATGTACGGAAAGAAACTTCGGAGGCTTTCAGCATCTGATCCACAACCAGGATTGCATTGCTGCTGCCAAGAACCTCTACTAATCCAAAAGCTCCATAGGTCATAATTTTATCCTCACTTTATTTGTTGATGGTCATATTCAAAGCCACTTCTGTATCTGCGGTAGGAGATGCAATTACTGTGTGATGTACGATCTTTGCCAATGGCCTTGCTTTTTCAAGTGCCACTTCCATGGCGGCGTTCACATCAGATACGGATCCCCGTATTTTAACGCAGGCTCCGCTTTTTAGACGATTTCGTTCTACACTCTGGATTTTTACGTTTGCTGCCTTGGAAGCAGCGTCAAGGGCTACAAAGCAGGCAACCAGGTTATCCAGTTCAAATACACCTACTGCCATGCCGTCATATTTTTCTGCCATAATACCTCCCATATTACATGAATGATTTCACTGTGATTGCCAAATTGTTACCTTTAGTATACCTGTTCCGGAGAAAAATTACAAGAAAATTGGAAGAACTTCAGCTGCCTTTTAGGACAATTTATGGATAAAAAGTCCGCTGCGAAGCTTAGGTTCAAACCAGGTGGACTTGGGAGGCATCAGTTTGCCTTCGTCTGCAATTTTCATCAGGTCTTCCATGGAGGTAGGGTACATGGCAAAAGCAACGCCGCCTGTTTTGTCTGCCATTTCTGCCAGCTCCGTTAATTTGTGGTTTCCGCCCACAAAGCTGATTCGCTGGTCAACTCTTGGATCCTGAATGCCGAGAACAACGGAAAGAATTTTTTTCTGGAGGATGGATACATCAAGCTGACCTACCACATCTTCCTTTTCAAAAACATCCTTCCATGCTTTTAAGTGGTACCATTCACCGCCCACATACATTCCCATACTGTGTTTCTCTACAGGCTTGCATGGAAAACCCGGCATGAGCATTAATTCAAAGTTAAATTTCAGGCTGCCTAAGAAGGCTTTTTCATCCAGGGAGTTTAAGTCGTGAACTACCCGGTTGTAGGGAAGGATTGTCAGCTCATCATAGGGGAATACGACGGAGAGAAAATAGTTAAATTCCTCATTTCCTGTGTAATCCGGATGTTCTGCCCGTCTTTTTAGGCCAACCTTAACTGCTGATGCAGCACGGTGGTGCCCATCGGCTATGTAGATGGAGGAAATCTTTTCAAATTCCTGATGAATGCAGCGGGTTTCCTCTTCGCCGTCGATTACCCAAACCCGATGTCTGATTCCGTCTTCCGCAATAAAATCGTAGACAGAGTCATGCGCCTGTTTCCATTGGGCAATCATTGAAAGAAGCTCCTGTGTATATTTGCATGCCAGATAAATAGGCCCTGTATTTGCACCACACACATCAACGTGACGGATACGGTCCTGTTCTTTATCTTCTCTTGTAAGTTCATGCTTTTTCACAATTCCGTTCATATAATCATCAATGGAACTGCAGCCCACAATACCGGTCTGTGTTTTTCCTTTTCTTGTAAGTTCATAAATATAGTAACAGGGTTTTTCGTCCTGGATCAGGATACCCTTTGCCTCCATGCCATTCAGATTCTGACATGCCTTTTCATAAACCTTCGCATCATATAAATCTGTATCCGGGCTTAAATCCATCTCTGCACGATCCACATGCAGAAAGGAATGCGGATTTTTTTCACCGATCGCACGCGCTTCTTCCCGGTTTACCACATCATACGGGAGGGCTGCCACCTTATCTGCCATTTCCGGCGTTGGCCGTAATGCACAGAATGCTTGAAATACTGCCATAATAGACTCCTCTCATCCATTTTTTATGGATCCTTCATTAAAAAATCCCTTTTATTTTAACACATTCCTGAAAGCCTTGCAAATGCTCCGGGCATTTTGTATAATAAAAAAATAGTCTCGGGTTTTGAAGGAGTTCACATGGCAAAAAAGAAAGTTTATGCTGTTAAAAAGGGCAGAAAAACCGGAGTGTTCTATTCCTGGAATGCGTGCAGCAGTATGGTAACGGGGGTTTCGGGGGCAGAATACAAAGGGTTTTCCACAGAAGAGGAAGCAAGAGCATACTTAGGAGATAAACAGCAGGAGATAACGGTCCCTGGTGAGGAACATCTGATTGCGTATGTAGACGGAAGCTTTGATGTAAACGCAGGAAGATATTCCTTTGGATGCGTGCTCTTAACGCCTGATGGAAAAATTATCAAAGAGTCTGGAAATGGAGATAATCCCGATTCCCTAGCAATACGAAATGTTGCAGGTGAGATGCTTGGAGCAATGTATGCTGTAAAGTGGGCTGCGAAAAATGGTTACAAATCCATAGA
Organism: uncultured Blautia sp.; assembly: GCA_946557785.1. Lineage (GTDB taxonomy): Bacteria > Bacillota > Clostridia > Lachnospirales > Lachnospiraceae > Blautia_A. The sequence continues at coordinate 33,220 of CAMNTH010000024.1, read as the reverse complement.
ACTTCGTTACGACTACGTTGGAATTGAGAAATGGGCACGGGGAGAATGGAAGACGAATCATGTGCTCACGGGGAAATATGCGGCATATATGAAGCATATGGAGGAATATGTGCAGATAAGCTTTCAAAAGGTAAAGGCTCATTCCGGCGATCTCTATAATGAAGAGGCAGACAAGCTGGCGAAAGCAGCTCTTACAGGGGAGAAGGGGATCCCCCCGATTTCAAAAGCATGATATCAAAAAAAGAGCACTGTCCTTTTAAAGGGGCAGTGCTCTTTGGAATTTATATGAGTTCGATAATACGTCCTTTTTCCCTGTCATAGCGGCAGTATTTGCCTCTTCCGGAGATAAAAGGCTGGTATGTATTGTTTTTTACATCTTTTACATAGACAATTCCGGTAGCGATCATCTGAACCAGGGAGAAGCGTTCGCTTAAGCTGGAGATCCACTGGTAGGTTTTGTTTTTGGAGGAGTCGGCCATGATCAGATTGTAGCCATCCTCGCATGCTTCCAGTGAGAAATAGATTTTTTCTGCTTTTCTGGAATTGGCAAAAACCTGGCTGACAATATAGGAAGAAAAATTCTTTTCAACAAAATCCCGGAATGTTTTTGCAGTGTAGGTAATGCCGGAAACCTCATCTGTGATCTTGTCTCCGCGGTCAAGGCGTGTCTTAATGATACCCAGTACTTCGATCGACCAGTTAATAAAAGAAATACTGCTGTATTCCATGCATTCCAGAAGCGTGCTGATTAAGTTTTTGGATAGTATGCCGGACTGGACTGCTTCATTATATAACTCCTGATTCATAATATACACTTCCTTTCATATGATATCCATGCAGAATCGTTTCTGCCTTCTTCTGTCATTATAATTCCGGAAAAAGGTAATTGCAAGCATAAGCTTAGGGAAAAAAGAAAAGAAATTATTATAGAATTGAAAAAACGGGCAGAATATTGTATTCTGATAAAAAGAACATAAAAAGGATGATCAGTATGAATGACAATCATGAGATAATTGAAGAGTTTTTAGCGGGCTTTTGCAGAACCTGTAATGGGATACAGTCTGTATGCTGCGAATACTCCCGGAAAGAAGGAGAAAGGATACTGGAATTTATGGACTGCGCCCATGCATCCTGTCTTCATAGGGGAGCATGCGAAATATACAAAGAAGCTGTACGAATAGGAAAAGAGCGGGAATAAAGCCTGCCGGAATAAAGAAGGAGGAATTGGATTTATGGGATTAATAAAAGCAATAACAAAATCTGTAAGGGGTACTTTAGCAGATCAATGGAAGGAGTATTTTTACTGTGATTCCATGCAGGCGGACGTTCTAATGACCAGGGCGGTTAAGAAAATCTCCAAAAAAGGAGGAAACACGGGGGACGATCATGTGATCACAAACGGATCCGTAATTGCCGTCAGTGACGGACAGTGTATGCTGATCGTGGAGCAGGGAAGAGTGGTGGACATCTGCGCAGAGCCGGGCGAGTATATTTATGACGTGTCAGCAGAGCCGTCTCTGTTCTGCGGCAATCTGGATGAAGGTATTGCCGCTGTATTTGAAACCATTGGAAAGCGTTTTTCTTTCGGAGGCGAAGCACCGAAGAACCAGCGGGTTTATTATATCAATACAAAAGAGCTGGTGGGAAATAAATACGGGACGCCAAGTCCTGTGCCTTTCCGTGTGGTAGATGCTAAAATAGGGCTGGATATTGACATTTCTATTCGATGCTTTGGAGAATACAGCTACCGGATCGCCAATCCCATATTATTTTATACTAATGTCTGCGGAAATGTGGAGCGGGAATTTACCAGGGAAGAGTTGGACGGACAGCTAAAAAGCGAGCTGATGACAGCACTTCAGCCGGCTTTTGCAAAAATTTCGGAAATGGGTATCCGCTACAGTGCCCTTCCGGGACATACGCAAGAGCTTGCAGACGTATTGAATCAGGTTCTTTCCAGGAAATGGAGTCAGCTTCGTGGCATTGAAATTGTTTCACTGGGAATTTCCAGTGTAAAGGCGTCAGAAGAAGATGAAAATATGATGAAAGAATTGCAAAAGAGTGCTGTCCTAAGGAATCCCGGTATGGCTGCTGCCCATATGGTTGGATCGCAGGCCTTGGCCATGCAGGCTGCTGCTGCCAACAAAAACGCAGGTCCCGCCATGGCTTTTGCCGGAATGAATATGGCGGCAAATGCAGGCGGTGTGAATGTACAGGATCTTTTTGCAGCAAGCCAGATTCAGCAGGCAGCAGGGCAGAAGCATGGTTCCCTAATGGAGGACTGGACCTGCAAATGCGGTGCGGCAAACCGAGGGAAATTCTGCAGTGAATGCGGAAGTCCAAGACCCTTAGAAGAATGGGTCTGCTCCTGCGGAATGATTAACAAAGGAAAATTCTGCAGCGAATGCGGGAAACCGCGGCAGTGATGACCATAGAGCCAGATAGTACGAAACGAGGTGACGCATTTTGAGTGTGGTAAATTACCAATGTCCCAACTGTACAGCAGGTCTTGGCTTTGATGGCAAAACCCAGAAGATGGTGTGTGAGTTCTGCGACAGCTCCTTTACTGTGGAAGAATTAGAAAGGATCAAGGAAGAGGAACTCCGGGAGTCCATGGAAGAAAAAAGCGCCCACTGGGAAGGCTTTTCCCCGGAACAATGGATGGAGGGGGAAATGGAAGGGATGAAAGCATGGAACTGCCCTTCCTGCGGAGCGCAGCTGATTGCAGAGGAAACCAGAGGGGCGATGAAATGTCCTTACTGCGACAATCCTATGGTTATGCCGGAACAGTTTGAGGGCATGTACCGTCCGGATTTTGTTATTCCCTTCAAGAAATCTAAAAAGGATGCTCTGGATGCACTGAGAAAGCATTATCTTAACAAACCGCTTCTTCCAAAGGTATTTAAAGATGAAAATCACTTAGAAGAAGTAACAGGAATGTATGTACCTTTCTGGATGTACGACTTAAAAGCCTCCGGCAGATTTACTTATGAAGGGATCAACACAAGGATTTATCAGGACAGTAAATACCGTTATACAGAAAGCAGCATTTTCCATGTTACCAGGAAAGGGAGCATGGTATTCCAGAAGATTCCTGTAGATGGTTCGAAAAAGATCGACGATACCATGATGGAATCCATAGAACCATTTTCCTATGAGGAACTAAAGCCCTTTCAGATGTCCTATCTGTCCGGTTATGCAGCGGACAAATATGATATGGAGCCGGATGAACTGACAGACCGGGTACATACAAGAATGAGAAGCAGTATGCAAAAGGTATTTACAGATACGGTAAATGGATATGGGGAAGTAAGGCAGAAAGGGGCTGATATGCGGATTTCTGGGAAAGGTGATGTGAAGTACGGTCTGTTTCCTGTGTGGTTTTTGAATACAAAGTGGAATGGGCGGCAGTACGCTTTTATTATGAATGGCCAGACAGGGCGGCTGGCCGGTGATCTTCCGGTGGGAAAAGGAATTTTGGTACAGTACTGGCTGAAACGCCACATTCCCCTTACCCTTTTACTTACTGCCGGCGCTGTGATCTTAAGACTTCTGGGGGTGATGTGATATGAAGGGGAAAAGACACTGCCTGGCAGCAGCGGTATTTTTTATGCTTTTTCTGCTTCCTGTGAATGTCCTGTCAGCCTCCGGAACAGGAAAGGATAGGGTGTACGACTATTATGATGTTCTTAATGAGGAAGAGGAAGCGGCTCTGAACCAGGAATTAGAGGAAATTTATGATACCTATGGCTTCGAAGCGGTCATTCTTATATCAGAGGATGTACAGAAAGAGGAAAGAATGTACGCCGCGGAGTTTATGCAGGTGCAGGGGGTTGGCTATGGAGAGAACAAGGATGGCATGTGCCTGTTCCACCAGCCGGGGAAAAGGAATGTTACCATTGTTTTTCGGGGGGAGGCTCAGTATGCCTTTGATACCGGCATCCAGGACATTTTGCTTGATGGCTGCACGAAATATTTAAAGGAGGATAACCCTTACGGTGCTTATCAGGTAGTGCTGAAGGCTTTAAAGGGAGGCCTTGGGCGCTGGTCATTGGGAAAATCCGTAAGACCCATGGATGTGAGCGGCAGCTTTGCCGGATTTTTGACTGCGGCGTTTTTCATCTCACTTACCGTTTCGGCAGTTCCGGTATTTTTTATGACCATGCACCAGAAAGGAAAAATGAAAACCATCCGGCAGATGCCAAATGCAGATGATTATATTGAAAAAGAGAGCATATCCCTTGATGTGGAACGTGACATTTATGTGCGGACCATGACTACCCGAACGCCCCTTCCAAAAGATGATGACCATTATTCTTCCGGCGGTTCCTCCGGCAGTTTTACCAGTGCAGGGGAGAGCTTTTCCGGATCCAGCAGAAGCTATTAAGCGTATAGATGTATAAAGAAAAACAGCCCCGACTGCGGTTTTCCATAAGGAACAGGAATCCAGCCTGGGGCTGTTTTGTATTTGGTTTTAGCAGCCCTGATTGATGTCTGCACGGTCGATCATGACATTCAGGATTTCCGTATCCGTTCCCCGCATGCCTACGCGGCCGATGTATCCCATACTTTTAATGGTTTCTTCCACATCTCCTTTGATGATACCTTCTCCGGGAAGGAAGCTTTTGTTCTGGATGCTTAAGTGGAAAGCCATCAGTGCCGCATCCACGGAGGAGGCGATCTTTGCAGCACAGGAGGGCTTTGCACCGTCGCAGACAATTCCGCCAACATTACCAAGGGTGTTGATGATGGTAAGAGAAACCTGTTCATAGCTTCCGCCGTACATGTAAGTAATCCCTGCTCCAGCGCCGCAGGCTGCACTTACTGCACCGCAGTAAGCAGATAGGCTGCCTATATAGTATTTCTGATGGATGGCAATGAGATTGCTTACCACAAGGGAACGGAACATTTTTTCTCTGGAAACTTCCCATTCCTGTGCGTGGACGATGATAGGAAGAGAAACGGTAATGCCCTGGTTGCCGCTTCCGGAATTAATGACCACAGGCATGGAACAGCCGCCCATTCTGGCATCGCTTCCTGCTGCAGCCCTGGCACAGGCTCTGGTGGTTACACCTTTTCCCCAGACATGCATTAGTGTCTTTCCGATCTGTGCACCGTAATTATTATCCAGGCCTTCCTGGGAGATAGCAGTGTTCATTTTAACCTGGCGGTCAATAACCTCTTCGATATCTTCCATTCTAACCTGATCTGCAAAGTCAAGGATATCTTTGACAGTAAGAGCGGATTTATCTATTCCTGCATCCTCGGTTTCCCCTTCCAAAGCCTGCTCCAGGAGAATCTCTCCGTCTTTTTCAATTTTCGTGATGTTGGTATGCTGGTTGACGATGGTAACTGCGGCATAATGTCCGCATTTACTTACTTTAGCCGTTATGTATAAGTTTGCCACATTTTCCAAAAGGGAGCAGGAGCAGATATGGCTTTCCATAAGCTGCCGGGTGCGCTGTATGTGCTCAGGGGTAATGCCTTCCAGAACCTCAAGGGCTTTGTCAGCATTCCCCCCCACTGCCCCCAGGATGGCAGCGACATCAATTCCTTTCATACCGCCGGAATTGGGGACGGTAACTCCTTTTACATTTTTGATAATATTTCCGCTGCAGTGCATTTCGATCTTATCCGGGAATTCCCCCAGAACCTGCCGTGCCTTGGCAGCTGCAAAAGCAATGGATATGGGTTCTGTACAGCCTAATGCAGGAACCAGCTCATGCTTTAGAATATTTACATAATTTTCGTAAAGCGCAGAATTCATTTTGCCTCTCCTTTTCGTGTTTTATACAGATATTATAGTATATTGTGCAGGAATGTACAATTTATTTTCATTTTTTGCATGGTTGTTGGGGAATCGTGAAAAAGTGCTTGCACAACATGGTATAAATAAGGTATTATGATTAGTAAAGCAGGCTATGCCACTAAAGGAATGAATTTTGCTTGAAAGACAGCGATGTGTTTTCAAAGGAGGAAATATTATGAAGAAATACGGACTGCTGATTTTGCTGCTGGGAATGATACTGTGCATTCCGGGCTGCGGTTTTGACGATGGGGGAGAGGATATTACTGTTACGATTATTAAGGCCACTCCAACCCCGGAACCAACTCCAACTCCGGAAGCGACCCCGACGCCAGAGGTAACCCCAACTCCGGAACCGGTGATCGAGCAGACAGCCAGCGGTGTTAATATTACGAAACAGGACGGCACCTACTATGCCACAGCAGATCTTAACCTGCGTACAGACTGCAGCGCAGAAGCTGAGTTTATTACCTCAGTTCCCACGGGAACGGCTCTGACCAGTACAGGCGTGAGTGACAACGGATGGATCCAGGTGAATTATAACGGGACCGTCTGCTATGCAAGCGGTGACTATGTGACCCAAACAGATCCGGCGGCAGCATCTGCGCAATAAAAAACAATAAAAAAGAATCCTGCAAAACGGGATTCTTTTTTTATTGTTTTTTATTCAGGATAAACCAGGCGGTCCGGCGTAATGTGATAGAGTACATTCTCCAGATATTTTTTTGCCAGATAATTTGCCATGGGAAGGTTCATATCCAGGTAATTGCCGCAGTCTTTTGCAGAGGCTCCCGGAACAAAACCTCTGAAATCCCGGATAAATTCAAAAGTTTCGATCATCAGGGGCAGGATATCTTTGGACTCATAATCCCCGATTAAAAGGAGATAATTGCCTGTACGGCAGCCCATGGGTCCCCAGTAAAGCACTTTGGAGCCATATACCGGATGATTGCGAAGAAATGTTGCAGCCAGATGCTCCATGGCATGAAGTTCAGCCGTATTCATAACCGGCTCTTCATTGGGGGAAGTCATACGGATATCAAATGTGGTGATGACCGTATCTCCAGCAGAATCTTTACGGGAAACATACACTCCGGGCTGGAGTTTTAAATGGTCTATGGTAAAGCTTGTGATCTTTTCCATGAAATATGCCTCGCTCTCTTTATTTTTTACTTTTTACAGGACTATTTTAACAGAGGATCCCAAAGGATGCAAGTAATTGACTTTCCATGCGCTGAGTGATAAACTTATAGAAAAATGAAATACAAAAAGGTACGATGGATATTTGGAGGAGAGCATCATGATTGACGGGAAAAAAGTATTATTCAGCGGAATGCAGGCAACAGGGAATCTGACACTTGGCAATTACCTGGGTGCATTGAAAAACTGGCTGACTTTAAGTGATGAATATGAATGTTTTTATAGTGTGGTGGATATGCATTCCATTACCATCAGGCAGGATCCGGCAGAGCTTCGCAGGCGCGCCAGAAATCTTCTGACCCTGTATATCGCTGCAGGTCTTGATCCCAAGAAAAACTGCATTTATTATCAGTCCCATGTTTCAGGTCATGCAGAGCTTTCATGGATACTGAACTGCTTTACCTATATGGGAGAACTGAACCGTATGACCCAGTTTAAGGATAAGTCTGCAAAGCATGCGGACAATATCAATGCGGGCTTGTTTACCTATCCGGTTCTGATGGCTGCGGATATTCTTTTGTATCAGGCAGACGTAGTGCCTGTAGGAATTGACCAGATGCAGCACCTGGAGCTTACCAGAAATGTGGCAGAGCGTTTTAATAATATTTACGGTGATGTCTTTACTGTTCCGGAAGCATATATCGGCAAAGTGGGCGCTAAGATCATGAGCCTTCAGGATCCGTCCAAAAAGATGTCAAAGTCTGATGAAAATCCAAACGGAAGCATTTATCTGATGGATGATCCGGATACGGTCATGCGCAAATGCAAGCGTGCAGTAACAGATTCAAAAGGCTGTATCCGCTACAGCGATGAGCAGCCGGGAATCAAAAATCTCATTGATATTTACAGTGCATGTACAGGAAAAACACCTGATGAAACCGTTGGGGAATTTGAAGGCAAGGGCTATGGCGAGTTAAAACCTGCAGTAGGTGAAGCAGTAATAAGTGTTTTAAAGCCGCTTCAGGAGGAATTTGGACGGCTTTACAAGGACAAGGCCTATATTGATTCCATTATCAAAGAAAATGCTGAGAAAGCAAATTATTATGCTTCCAAGACCCTGCGCAAAGTACAGCGTAAGGTGGGATTCCCTGACCGCATTCGCTGATCCTGGTGCATTTCTGAATTTTCTGTGAAATGAATTGTATTTTTTTTGCATCCCTGTATAATTAGGAGGACAAGCAGCGGCGAAGGCAATGAATGGCTGCGGCGGCGGAAATCAGAAAATGGAGGAAAAGATCATGAAACATAAAATAATGTCAATGCTTCTGGCATCTGTTTTAGCGGCAGGAGTTCTGGCCGGATGCGGAAATGATACTGCAAAGGAAACAACTGATATGGAGAAGAAGAGCATTTCCCAGAGCAGTGAAGAAGGGGAAAATGCTCCTTTGGATGCAGTGGATGAGGAAACTGCAGTGGCGGCCGGATTTACAGACGGAGAAGAGGAAGAACAGGAGGATGGGGAAATCCTTACGGAAGAAGATGCTTCAAATGCAGATGCTTCAGATACAGAGACTTCAGATGCGGATACCAAGGTTCTCAATACGGATACGCAGCTTTCCGGAAAGCATCATGCAGAAATTATAATTAAGGATTATGGACAGGTGGATGTGGAGCTGGATGCCGATACAGCACCTATTACGGTTACAAACTTTGTGAAGCTGGTTCAGGAGGGCTTTTATGACGGACTGACCTTCCATCGCATTATGGACGGTTTCATGATGCAGGGAGGGGATCCTCTTGGCAACGGAACCGGAGGCTCTGAGGAGACGATCAAAGGAGAATTTGAAAAAAACGGTGTGAAAAATGATCTTTCTCATACAAAAGGCGCAATTTCCATGGCACGTTCCCAGGCAATGGACAGCGCAAGCTCCCAGTTCTTTATTGTGCAGACTGACAGTGCATTCCTGGATGGCTCTTATGCCGCATTTGGCTATGTAACGGAAGGAATGGAAATCGTGGATAAGATTTGTAAGGATGCTAATCCAATAGACGATAACGGAACGATTCCGGGGGAAGAACAGCCTGTAATCGAAAGTATTACAATTGTAGATTGATGGTAGATTAAGCGCAAAGAATCCTGCCTGGCAGGATTCTTTCTTAATCATAAGAAAACATCACATCATAAGAAAAGTGTCATAAGAAGAGAGTGCATAGGATGAAAAGCATTGGAGAAATAAAGCAGGAAGTCAGCGGGGCGGCAATAGAAGAATATGTTGTCATTTATGAAAAGTACGGCATGGATGAAAGAAGCGGTGTGAAGAAGCTTTTGGAGCAGTGCAGGAAAAAAGAAGCGGCTTTGCTTAAAGAAAAAAAGCGTATTGAAGAAATGAAAAAATACGAGCATAAATATGAGCATCTTGGTTATTTATGCGGGATTGATGAAGTGGGACGGGGACCTTTGGCAGGCCCTGTGGTTGCCTGTGCAGTAATCCTTCCTAAGGACTGCGATATTTTGTATCTGAATGATTCAAAGCAGCTCACAGCAAGGAAGCGTGAGGAGCTTTATGAAATCATTCTGGAAAAGGCGGTTTCTGTAGGCATCGGAGCGGTAGGTCCGGGAAGAATTGATGAAATCAATATTCTGCAGGCAACCTATGAGGCTATGCGGGAGGCTGTAGGCAAGCTAAAGGCTGTTCCCCAGCTGCTTTTAAACGATGCGGTGACCATTCCGGAAGTGATCATTCCCCAGGTGCCTATTATAAAAGGCGATGCCAAAAGCGTTTCCATTGCAGCTGCGAGCATTGTGGCAAAGGTAACCAGGGATAGGATGATGGAGGACTACGATAAGCTTATGCCTGAGTATGGTTTTGCTTCCAACAAGGGCTATGGTTCTTCCGCTCATATTGAAGCAATAAAAAAATACGGCCCAAGCCCGATCCACAGGGCAACCTTTATTAAGAATTTTATAGGAGTATAAGAAACTGGAAAATCTGAGAGATTGAAAAACAAAAGATACCTACATAAAAATGGAGAAGAATGTGAGTATTTGATGAATAAACGAGCCGTTGGGACCTGTTATGAAGAGAAAGCGGCCCAGTATCTGAAAACTCATGGGGTACAGATTCTGGAGAGGAATTTCCGATGCAGGATGGGGGAAGTGGATCTCATTGGAAAGCAAGGGGCGTATCTGGTATTTATTGAAGTAAAGTACCGGTTTAACAAAAGAAACGGCTATGCGGCAGAAGCAGTGGACTATAAGAAACAGCAGGTGATCAGCAGGGTAGCAGGTTTTTATCTCCTTACGCATTTTAAGGGTCAGGAGATTCCGTGCAGATTTGACGTGATAGCCTTTGACTGGGAAGAAATCCGCTGGTATCAAAATGCATTTGAGTATTGTCCTTAAAATGAAACAGAAACCGGGAAAACCCCAGGGATTCAGGAGGAACTTATGAATATAAAATGGCATGACGAGCATCAGGAAAAAATGACAGTGAATGAAAAGAAGGGGGTTACGTATCTGACCTATCCTCAGTTTGACAGTATGAAGGAATATGTTCACTGTTTTTCTACCCGTTTAGGAGGGGTAAGCGAAGGTATTTACCAGTCTATGAACTTAAGCTTCACAAGAGGGGACAAAGAGGAAGCAGTAATGGAGAATTACAGACGGATGGGGGATGCACTTGGTTTTTTGCCTGAAAATATCGTAACCTCTGATCAGACCCATACTACCATTGTCCGAACAGCAGAAGAAGGGGATCGGGGGTGCGGGGTAACAAAGCCCCGGGAGTTTCATGAGGTAGACGGGATGGTCACGAATATCCCGGGAATTGTACTTGCGACTTTTTATGCAGACTGTGTTCCCCTTTATTTTATTGATCCGGTTCATAAGGCAATCGGGCTTTCCCACTCAGGATGGAGGGGGACTGCAGGGCGAATGGGCAGGGTGACCGTAGAAAAAATGCACGAAGAATACGGAAGCGACCCTTCCCGGATTTATGCTGCCGTCGGACCTTCCATCTGTCAGGACTGCTACGAGGTCAGCGAGGATGTGATCCTGGAATTTCAGAAAGCCTTCTCCAAAGAGCATTGGCCCGTGCTGTATTACAGGAAACCAAACGGCAAATACCAGCTTGACCTGTGGATGGCTAATAAGATCGTCCTTTTGGAAGCGGGTATTTTGGAATCCCATATTTCCATGCCAAATCTCTGTACCTGCTGTAATCCACAATTTCTGTTCTCCCATAGGGCATCAAAAGGAAAGAGGGGGAATCTGGGGGCATTTCTTGGTATCCGCCCCTGATGCTTCCCGGAAAGGGATTTCTTATGGTATAAAAAACTCCTGGCTGTTCGCCAGGAGTTTTTAACGTTATTTAGCCGTTTACTTTTTTAATCAGTTCATAAATCTTATCGTTGCTGGAACGAACCTTCTCAACAGAGACATCGTGGTTAATGATGTCAATAATGCTTGCCAGGTATTTGCTCATATTCGCCTCAGTATAATAGGGTTTGGTAAGAAGGGCAGGAAGACGGTAGTTCAGGTTAGTGGTGATCACCTTGTCCAGCCAGCCTTTTTCATAATATTCATCAAATTTATCAAGCCCGTCTGTAAACAGCCCGTAAGTGGTACAGATAAAGACACGGTTTGCCTTACGTCCTTTGATCTGTTTCGCAACATCCAGCATGCTTTCTCCGGAGGAAATCATATCATCGATGATAACCACGTCTTTTCCTTCCACGGAATCCCCCAGGAATTCATGGGCCACAATGGGATTTTTGCCATTGACGATCGTGGAGTAATCACGGCGCTTATAGAACATACCCATATCCACACCAAGAATGTTGGAGAAATAAACAGCTCTGGACATTGCACCTTCATCAGGACTGATGATCATAAGGTGGTCATTATCCATCTTAAAATTCGGAACATTCTTTACCAGGGCTTTTAAAAACTGATAAGTGGGGAAAAAGTTGTCAAATCCATTCAGCGGAATGGAATTCTGTACACGGGGATCATGAGCGTCAAAGGTAATAAAATTGGAAACACCCATGTCGCTTAACTCCTTCAGGGCCAGTGCGCAGTCTAAGGACTCTCTCTTGGAACGCCTGTGCTGGCGGCCCTCATAAAGGAAGGGCATGATGACATTGATTCTATGTGCTTTGCCTGTGGCAGCGGAGATGATTCTCTTTAAATCCTGGTAATGGTTGTCAGGAGACATATGGTTTTCATGGCCGCATACGGTATATGTCTGGCTGTAGTTGGTAACATCCACCATAATATAAAGATCCGTTCCGCGGACAGATTCTTTGATATATCCCTTACCTTCACCGGTTCCGAAACGGACACATTCACACTCCACCAGGAAAGAATCTTCGCTGTAGCCCTGGGGAATGATGCTTGGCTGCTTCTTAGCGACCAGCTCTTTACGGAACTTAACCAGCTTCTTATCAACCTCACGGGCCAGCTCCTGGCAGCCTGCAAGGGCGGCAATGCGAATAGGCGCAACCGGAAGGGACTTCTCAAGTAACTCTATATTCGGCATAATATTCCTCCTAAGTAAACAAGTTTTATTTGAGATAAAAGCTTATCTACTACATTTATAACATTTGCCCTAAATCTCGTCAAGGAATTTATTGCTTTTTACACGCAAAGTTGGTATGATAATGGAGTTAAAAAGTGTAGGGCAAAAGCCCTTTCTGACAATGGAGTAAAAAATGAAAGAAAAAAAACATGTGATTTCCAGGGTGCTTCCCGGAAGCATTGGGGATGAGCTGGAGCTGGAAGCGGGAGATATCCTGCTTGGCATCAATGACAAAGAAATAGAGGATGTGTTTGATTACCGCTATCTGATGAACGAGGAGTATGTAGTGCTTCTGATCGAGAAGAAGGGCGGAGAAGTCTGGGAGCTGGAAGTGGAAAAGGAATACGAAGAAGACTTAGGCATTGAGTTTGAGAATGGATTAATGGATGATTACCGTTCCTGTTCCAACCACTGCCTGTTCTGCTTTATTGACCAGATGCCCCCGGGGATGCGTAAGACCCTTTACTTTAAAGATGATGACTCCCGTCTGTCTTTTCTTCAGGGGAATTATGTGACGCTGACGAATATGAGCGACCATGATATTGAGCGTATCATCCATTATCACCTGGAACCCATTAATATTTCCTTTCAGGCCATGAATCCCAAGCTTCGGTGCAGGATGCTGCATAACCGCTTTGCAGGGGATGCCCTTTTAAAGGTGGACAGGCTTTACGAGGCCGGGATTGCCATGAACGGGCAGATTGTTCTGTGCAAAGGGATCAATGATGGAAAGGAGCTGGAATACAGCCTTGAGAAGCTTTCCGCCTATGCTCCGCTTCTGGAAAGCGTATCTGTTGTTCCTGTGGGCTTGACAAAATACCGTGAAGGGTTGTATCCTTTACAGGCATTCCAAAGGGAGGACGCCCGGGAGGTGATCCGGCAGATACGGCACTGGCAGGAGAAGATGATGGAGATGCACGGCATCCACTTTGTCCATGCGTCAGATGAATGGTATATTCTGGCAGAGTGGGAGCTTCCGGAGGAGGAGACTTATGACGGTTATCTTCAGCTTGAGAATGGTGTGGGCATGCTGAGGCTTTTGGAGGCGGAGGTGAAGGAGGCTCTTGAGGAACGGACCGGTGACGACCGGGAAGTTCATGTAACTCTTGCCACAGGAAAGCTTGCAGGGCCTTATATAGCCAGGTATGCCAGGGAAATCAGCCGGAAATTCCCTCATGTGCGGGTAGATGTGAAAACCATCACTAATCATTTCTTTGGGGAAATGATCACGGTATCCGGTCTGATCACAGGAATTGATCTAAAAGAGCAGCTTTTGGGTACGGAACTTGGAAACCAGGTGCTGATTCCCTGTAATATGCTTCGGGACGGAGAGGACGTGTTCTTAGATGATGTAAGTGTCAGGGAGCTTTCCAAGACCCTTGGAAGAGAAATCGTAATTGTAGATGAAAGCGGGTCAGATTTGGTTTCTGCCATTCTTGATTCGCAGGAACATAAGCAGTTGAAAAGGAGACAAATGTATGAGCAAACCGGTAGTTGCCATTGTGGGCAGGCCTAATGTGGGGAAATCCACTTTGTTCAACGCCCTGGCTGGAGAAATGATCTCCATAGTAAAAGATACGCCGGGGGTGACCAGAGACAGGATTTACGCAGATGTCACATGGCTGGACAAATCTTTTACGTTGATTGATACAGGCGGTATTGAGCCAGACAGCAGTGATGTGATCCTCTCTCAGATGAGGGAACAGGCGCAGATCGCCATTGACACGGCGGATGTGATCATTTTCATCACAGACGTGCACCAGGGACTTGTAGATGCGGATTCCAAGGTTGCGGATATGCTTCGCAGAAGCGGAAAACCGGTAGTCCTGGTAGTAAATAAAGTAGACAGCGTCCAGAAATTTATGATGGATGTTTATGAATTTTATAATCTTGGAATTGGACAACCTGTTCCTGTTTCTGCAGCAAACCGTATGGGAATTGGAGACATGCTGGATGAGGTTGTAAAAGAATTTCCGGAAAATCTGGAAGAGGATGAGGAGGACGATATTCCGAAGATCGCTGTAGTGGGCAAACCCAATGTAGGAAAATCCTCCCTTATAAATAAGCTCCTGGGTGAGGATAGAGTGATCGTATCAGACATTGCAGGCACCACCAGAGATGCCATTGATACAAAGGTGAAGTGGCAGGGCAGGGATTATGTATTTATTGATACGGCAGGCCTTCGCCGCAAAGGTAAGGTGAAGGAGCAGATTGAGCGCTACAGCGTGATCCGTACTGTGACCGCAGTGGAGCGGGCAAGCATCGTAGTAATCATGATTGATGCTACGGAGGGTGTGACAGAGCAGGATGCAAAGATTGCGGGAATTGCCCATGAACGGGGCAAGGGCGTGATTATTGCAGTGAATAAGTGGGATGCCATCGAGAAAGACGATAAGACGATTTATAAGCATACCAACCGTATCCGGGAGGTACTGGCTTATATGCCCTATGCGGAGCTGGTGTTCATTTCGGCAAAAACAGGACTTCGGATCAGCCGTCTTTTTGAAACCATTGACGCAGTTATTGAAAATCAGACACTGCGTATCCAGACGGGAGTTCTCAATGAAATTCTTTCCGAAGCGGTTGCTATGCAGCAGCCTCCTTCAGACAAGGGCAAGCGCCTGAAAATTTACTATATCACCCAGGTTTCGGTACGCCCGCCCACATTTGTAATTTTTGTAAATGACAAGGAACTGATGCATTTTTCATATACCAGATATATTGAGAACAAGATCCGCGATGCTTTTGGGTTCGGCGGAACTTCTCTGAAATTTATCATCCGTGAGCGCGGAGGAAAGGATGAGGTTTAATGGAACGGCTTGTTTGTTTGGCCATTGGATATGTGTGCGGACTTTTTCAGACTTCCTATATTATCGGGAAGATGCATAAGACAGATATCCGGCAGCATGGGAGCGGAAACGCAGGTACCACCAATGCCCTTCGTACATTTGGGAAGAAGGCAGGTGCAGTCACCCTCCTTGGGGATCTTCTAAAATGCGTGCTCGCAATTTGGATCGTAAAAGCCCTGTTTCGAAATAATTATGGAGATATTCTCCCGCTGCTAAGTTTGTATGCGGCAGCCGGATGTATTTTGGGACATAATTTTCCGTTTTATCTGAATTTCCGGGGGGGCAAAGGGGTTGCGGCATCTGTGGGACTGATCCTTGCTTTTGACTGGAGAATCTTTCTCATCTGTGCAATAGTCTTTTTTGGGTTGTTTTTTACCACCCATTTTGTGTCCCTGTGTTCTCTTTGCTCTTATGGAGCAGCGCTGGTAATCATCATTGTATTTGGCGAAATGGGACGATATGGCATGGACAGACCCCATACTCTGGAAATGTACGGCGTAATGGCTGCTCTGACGGTTCTGGCATTTTATCGCCATAGGGCAAATATCGTACGTCTTTTAAATGGAACAGAAAATAAGATTTTCCTTGGAAGCAAATCAGGAAAGAAAGATTAAGAGGTAAAGATATGGCAAAAATCAGTGTGATTGGAGCGGGAAGCTGGGGAACGGCGTTGTCTATTCTGCTTTACAACAATGGACATGAGGTGCTTTTGTGGTCTGCGCTTGTAGATGAAGTGGAAATGCTCAATGAAAAGCGGGAGCATGAGTCTAAGCTTCCGGGGGTGAAGCTGCCGGAAGGGATTACCATTACTGCGGATCTGGAGGCTGCGTTAAAAGAGCCTGATGTGGCAGTGCTGGCAGTGCCTTCACCTTTTACAAGAAGTACGGCTCATAGAATGTCCCCCCTTGTGCGTGACGGACAGAAGATCGTAAATGTGGCAAAGGGAATTGAAGAAGAGACACTGATGACACTGAGCGATATTATTGAGGAAGAGATTCCAAACGCAGATGTATGTGTGCTTTCAGGACCAAGCCATGCAGAAGAGGTTGGCCGCGGACTTCCCACTACCTGTGTGATCAGTGGGAAAACAAAAGAGAGCGCCGAATATCTTCAGGGAATCTTTATGAGTCCTGTGTTCCGGGTATATACTACGCCGGATATGCTTGGGGTGGAGCTGGGGGCGTCTCTTAAGAATGTGATTGCCCTGGCAGCAGGAACTGCGGACGGCTTGGGATACGGCGATAATACCAAGGCTGCCCTCATTACCAGAGGGATTGCTGAAATTGCCCGCCTTGGCATGAAAATGGGCGCAAAGGCAGAAACATTCTGCGGTCTGTCCGGAATCGGAGATTTGATCGTTACCTGTGCAAGCGTGCATAGCCGAAACCGTAAGGCTGGGTATCTTATTGGAAAAGGATACACCATGGAGGAGGCAATGAACGAAGTGAAGATGGTGGTGGAAGGAGTTTATTCCGCAAAAGCAGCCAAGAGCCTTGCCAAAAAGTACCAGGTAGAGATGCCTATTATTGAAGAGGTAAATAAGGTGCTGTTTGAAGGTAAATCGGCTTCCGAGGCGGTAATTGACCTGATGCTTAGGGATAAGAAGCTGGAAACACCGGAACTGCCCTGGAACTAGAAAAGAAAGACAATAAAAAGGAAATAGAAAAAGCCGTGGAACACAGAAAAGAACGTCATGCTTTCTGTCTTCCGCAGCTTTTTGTCTTTTGCTTTAGCATTAGATTAAGGATGCCAGGGAGCCTGGGGCTTAGAATTTAATATCCCGCAGATCCTCCGGAATGCTGGCGCTTCGATAGTTTTGATTCATGGTATCCAGTATGGCCATATCTTCCTCTTCGATGGAAAAGTCAAATATACGGCTGTTGCTTAAGATACGTTCCGGATTAACTGATTTGGGAATGACGGAGATTCCCTTCTGTACAGCCCAGCGAAGTCCGATCTGCGCAGGTGTCCGGGCATATTTGGTTGCGAGGATGCAGGTAATGTCGTGATCCAGATAAGCGCCTCTGGCAAGGGGAGCATAAGCCTGTACCTGGATACCGTTGGACTGGCAGTAATCCACAAGCTCCTTATTATAAAAAAGAGGGTGGCATTCAATCTGGTTTACTGCGGGAACAATGCCGGATACTGTTTTTAATTCTTCCAGGTGTCGGATTTCAAAATTGCTGACCCCGATGGAGCGTGCACGTCCGGAATCCAGGATTCCCGTCAGCTCCTTCCAGGTACTGAGGTAGCAGCCGGGGACAGGCCAGTGAATGAGATACAGATCCACATAATCCAAGCGGAGGCGTTCCAGGCTCCGTTCAAAGGCGCCCTGTACATCGCCCAGGCGCTGGGCTGTATTCCAGATCTTGGTAGTAATGAAAAGATCCTTACGGGGAACACCGCAGGAGGCAATGCCTTTTCCTACGTTTTCTTCATTCTTATAAACAGATGCTGTATCAATTAGGCGGTAGCCTGCATCAACCGCTGCGGCAATTGCCGATTCTGCTTCGCCGGCCCCCGTTGCTTTGTAGGTTCCAAGCCCAAGGAGGGGCATTTCTCTGTCTGTATTTAAATAAATAGAGTTTTTCAAGGTCATTCCTCCCAGATAATCATAATCGCATTGGTTCAGTATACCATAGAATTGTGAAAGAAGAAACATCATTTCTGTTACAAATTTGATACAGATTACATTTTTCTGAATAGAACTTATATTGTTAAAAACTAGACAAATAGATTGGCGCTTTACCATATTAACGGAAAAAAAGACAAATATTTTCCTGGAATGGTAAATTTATTGGTGCTTTTTTAGGATTATTTACGATAATAACCTTGATAATCATTTGGGAAAGATGTATAATGAGATAAATTGATAAAATATTGTCATGTCAAAAAATACCTGATGTTATGATTTCATAAATTAAGAAAGTGAGGATAGTCCCATGCACCTGATTAAAGACGAAAACGGAAACCTTGTTCAGCATGGACACGAACATACACATGAGCATACACACGAAGACGGAGTAACCCACAGCCATGCACACGAACATCATCCTGGACAGGAAGAGCTTCACAGCCATGACCACGGCTGCGGCGGACATACCCACTGCGGTTCCTGCGAGGGGGGAGACTGCAAGAGTGAGACGGTTGCCCTCCTTACCTATATGCTGCAGCACAATGAGCATCATGCAGCAGAACTGGATCAGATGGCAGAGAACCTGGAGAAGATGGGAATGAGCGCAGCTGCAAAGACCATTAAAGAGGGTGTCGCAGATTTCCAGAAGGGCAACATGCGTCTTGGCCTTGCCCTGACTCTTGTAAAAGAAGAACTGAAATAGGAGGCGAATGCTATGTGTTTGGCAACAGTCTATAAAGAGAGTGATAATTCCGTTATTTTTAAGAATGTAAGCCGGATTGATGTGGACGGAGAATATGTAGTACTTCGTGATATCATGGGTGATGAGAGAAGGGTGGAAGGCAGGATTTTGATGGTAGATCTGGCCAACAGCATTGTGAAGATCTGCTGTGACTGATTTGATGAAACAGAAGCTTAAGCTGATTTAGGAGGTTTCCATATTTATGGCACATGTAATCGCAGTCGCCGGCAAAGGCGGCGTAGGTAAGACAACATTATGCGGAATGCTTATCCAATATCTTTGCGAGCAGGGCAAAGGCCCGGTCCTTGCAGTGGATGCAGATGCTAATTCAAATCTCAATGAAGTGCTGGGCGTAAAGGTGGATACGACTCTCGGCGATGTACGGGAAGAGGTTGCCCGGGCTGAGATGGCGAAGGAAAATCCTATTCCTGCAGGAATGAGCAAGGCTGATTATGCCGAATTTCGTTTTGAAGATGCACTTGTAGAAGATAAGGATTTTGATCTGCTTGTGATGGGCAGAACCCAGGGGAAGGGATGTTACTGCTTTGTGAACGGCCTTCTTCAGGCACAGCTTGCAAAATATCAGAATAATTATCCGTATTTTGTAGTGGATAATGAAGCTGGTATGGAGCATATCAGCAGGGGAGTGCTTCCCTCCATGCAGACCGCTATTTTGGTAAGCGACTGCTCAAGACGAGGAGTTCAGGCAGTTGGCAGGATCGCACACCTTATAGAAGAGTGCGATATGCATCCTTCCAGAGTTGGACTGATCATTAACCGTGCGCCTAAGGGCGAACTCAATGACGGTATCCGGGAAGAAATCGAGAAGCAGGGACTGGAACTTCTTGGGGTTGTTCCTCAGGATGAAAGTGTTTATGAATACGACTGTGAAGGCCGTCCCACAGCGTCTCTCCCGGAAGATAATCCTGTGAAACAGGCTCTTCGCACAATTGTTGATAAACTGAGTCTATAAAGCGCCACCCCTTGCCGTAAATACGGTGAGGGATGTTTGTGCGTTACTGTACTTATTTATTTACTTTGGAGATAGATGCAATTCTATTTTTTTACATGATAATAACCCATGGGAGGGGATGGGTTCCTTCTTTTGGGTTAATATAAAAATCTTTAAGAAAGACAAAAGTACATAGGTTTTCATGTACAATTAAAAGGAGGTCTATAATGAGTGAATTCAAATTAACTACAGTGGAAGAATTTGAAGCTGCCACTAATCGACTGTTAGAGACTGGTGCCAAGGTAGGCGCAGATTCCTGGCAGATGCGTGTTAAAAATCAAACTCCACACTGTAAATTCGGTGAATCCGGTATGTGCTGCCGTATCTGCTCCATGGGACCGTGCCGTATTACCCCAAAGGCACCGAGAGGTATCTGTGGATGTGATGTGCATGGTATTGTAGGAAGAAACTTCCTTCGTTTTACTTCCGGCGGTTCTGCAACTCACTCCGATCACGGCCGTGAAATCGCACATACACTGCATGAAACATCTGCTGACGGCAACTACAAAGTAAAAGATCCTGAGAAACTTCTTCGTTTGGCTGCTGAGTTCGGTGTTGAGACAGAAGGAAGAGATATTTATGACATCGCTCATGAAGTAGCAGAAACAGGTCTTATGGAATATGGTAAACCTTTCGGAACACTTGTATTCCCCAAGCGTGCACCACAGCATACCCAGGATATTTGGGAAAGAGAAGAAATCCTTCCCCGTGCAATTGACCGTGAAGTTTCCTGCTCTATGCATATGACTCACATGGGTAACTCTTCCAAGCCGGAGGCTCTGATCCGTCAGGCACTTCGTTCCGGACTTTCCGATGGATGGGGCGGCTCCATGATGGGTACCGAATTCTCTGATGTTCTTTTCGGAACTCCGAAGGAAATCGAGACAGAAGCAAACCTTGGTGTTATGGTAGAAGCAAATGTAAATATTGTTGTTCACGGACATGATCCGTCACTTTCCGAAATGATCTGCGAATATGCAGACAGCAAGGAAATGATTGATTATGCAAAATCAATGGGAGCACAGGGAATCACCGTATCAGGTGTATGCTGTACATCCAACGAAGTTGCAATGCGCCGCGGTATTCCAATGGCTGGTAACTTCTTACAGCAGGAGAACGTTGTTCTTACCGGTGCCTGCGAGGCAATCGTAGTAGACGTTCAGTGTATTTTCCCTGCATTAGGACCTCTGTCCAAATGCTTCCACACAAAATTCATCACAACTTCTCCGATCGCACAGATGCCTGATTCTGACTTTATTAGATTCAACGCTAAGACAGCAGGAGAAAATGCAAAACTGATTGTTAAAACAGCTATTGAAAATTTCAAGAACAGAAATAAAGACCTGGTATACATTCCACAGATGAAACAGAAAGCAGTTGTTGGATATTCTGTAGAGCAGATCGAGAAGAAGCTGGATACTGTTACAAACAGTCATGTTGACGTAACCGGTACTATGATGCCGCTTGTTGACTGTGTAAAATCCGGTGTTCTCCGTGGCGCAGTAGCTATGGTTGGATGTAACAATCCGAAGGTTCGTCCTGACGCAGCTCATATCGAACTGATGAAGAAACTTATCGCTAACGATATTATCCTGGTAGTATCCGGATGTTCCGCTCAGGCTGCAGCAAAAGCAGGTCTGATGGACAAGAGAGCGAAGGAATTCTGCGGTGCAGGTCTGAAACGTGTTTGTGAGCTTGTTGACATTCCTCCTGTATTACATATGGGATCCTGCGTTGATATCAGCCGTATGATGGTTCTGGCTGCAAGAATAGCTAAGGATTCCGGATGGAATATCTCCCAGATCCCGCTGGTAGGATGTGCTCCTGAGTGGATGTCTGAAAAAGCGGTATCCATTGGTAACTATGTAGTTGCAACCGGTATTGATACATATCTTGGTGTTGAACCTTATGCTTATGGTTCTACTGAGGTCGATGGACTGCTTAAGGGCGGTATCAGAGACTGGGTTGAGGCTGCTTATACTGTTGAACATGATATCGACAAACTGGGCGATATGATGATCGAAAGAATTGAAGAAAAGAGAACTGCATTAGGTATCTGATAAAATAGAAACCAATGTATTTCCGATAGAAAGGCGCGATAACTTATGAAAATTGCAGTAACCGGCAAAGGCGGCGTGGGAAAGACAACATTTGCGGCAACACTTGCCAGATTGTACGCGGATGAAGGCAGGCATGTTCTGGCAGCGGACGCGGATCCGGATGCCAATCTGGGGCTTGCACTGGGATTTAATGAGGAGACGCTGGATTCCATCATCCCTATTTCGAAAATGCGTAAGCTGGTAGAAGAAAGAACCGGAGCCAACAGCCAGAACCAGTTTTATACCCTGAACCCGAAAGTAGATGACATTCCGGATAAATACGGAAAGGTCTGCAACGGAGTAAAGCTTCTGGTACTTGGTACTGTGGAAACCGGAGGCGGCGGATGTGTATGCCCGGAGCACGTGATGCTGAAACGCATCATTAACAATTTGGTCATTCACAGAGATGACGTTGTTATCCTTGATATGGAAGCAGGACTTGAACATTTGGGCAGAGGGACTACGGAGAGCATGGATGCTTTTGTAGTAGTGATCGAACCGGGTGCAAGAAGTGTTCAGACATACAAAAATGTCAAGCGTCTTGCCAGAGACCTTGGGGTATCCCAGGTAATGGTAGTGGCCAATAAGGTGCGCAATGAAGAAGATGAGGAATTTGTAAGAACAAGGATTCCAAAGGAAGACCTTCTTGGTATGATTCATTACAATACCGAGGTTATCGATGCTGACCGTCAGGGGAAATCTCCTTATGATTTCAGCCAGACAGTTACCAGAGAAATAATCAAAATCAAAGAGAAAATTGATCAGAGATAAGATCTGAAAATAGGAGGTATGACAGTGCTTTTATTTGATATCGTATTTAACGGAAATGATACCATGTATGCAGAAGCAGTAGAAGCCGTTGATGCAGCCATCGCTGAATACGGCGAAGATATGGCTGTAGGTTTCCCTGAAACAGCATATTCCCTTCCCTGCTTCTATGCAGAGACCGGAAATAAAATTACAACTTTAAAAGAAGCGAAAGAAGCGCTTACATATATTAAGTCTACCATGACCCGTGAAAGACGCCTGGATTCCGGATTCAAATCCGGTGTAGCTACTGCATTGGCAGCTGAGCTTATTGAGGCTATGAAATATGTAGGAGGCAAGACTCCTTATGAAGCTCCTTACCTTGGACATATGACAGATGCACAGATCCGTGAGCTTGGTGTACCGCTTGTAACAGGCGATATTCCTGGCATTGCAGTTATCATCAATGCAGCTCCTACAGTGGAAGAAGCCTGTGCATTGGTTAAGAGCTACCAGTCTCAGGGTAACTTCGTATGTCTGGTTGGCGGAATTATTGAGCAGTTAAAAGAAGCAAATTATAAGACTGGCTTTAATGTACGTGTATTCCCCATCGGCGAGAATATTTCCTCTGTATGCCACGCAGTATCTGCAGCCTGCAGAACAGCTATGATCTTTGGTAATATCACACCTGGCGATAAGGCAGCTCTTCAGGAGTATACCTTCAACAGATTCCGCGCATTTGTTAATGCATTTGCACCTCTGGATGAAAAGACTGTTGCCTGCGGTGCAGGAGCAATTTACTATGGCTTCCCGGTTGTGACAAATGATATGGATTATACGCCAAGCGTACCGAAGAGTCTTATCAAACAGCCGAAGGTTGAAGAGTTCAATGCTACTTCCCTTGAGGCTCGTGACATTAAGATCAAGATTACAAACGTTGATATTCCTGTAGCATTTGCATCTGCATTTGAAGGCGAGATCATCCGCCGTAAAGATATGCAGGTTGAGTTTGACGGTTCCCGTGTAGACTGTGCTGAGCTTGTACAGACCTGTGAGCCTTCTGAAGTAGAAGACCACAAGATCACCGTGATCGGACCGGAAGCTGACGAAATGGCTCCTGGAAGCAAGAACAACATTGTTTACCTGGTAAAAGTTGCAGGCAAGAACATGCAGCCTGACTTTGAATCCGTTATTGAGCGTAAATTCCACAACTACATCAACTGTATTGAAGGTGTATACCATACAGGACAGCGTGATATGCAGCGTATCCGTATCAGCATTGATGCATTCAATGCCGGATTCCGCATCAAACATATCGGTGAAGTTCTTTACACGCAGGTTAAGAATGAGTTTGACGCTGTTGTTGACAAATGTGAAGTTGTTATTTACACAGATCCTGCAGAATGTACAAGGATGCGTCATGAAGTTGCGATTCCGATCTTCAACAAACGTGACGAGCGTCTTGACAATCTGACAGATGAATCTGTTGACGTATACTACAGCTGTATCCTTTGCCAGGCATTCTCCCCGTCCCACGTATGTGTGGTAACACCTGAGAGACTTGGTCTTTGCGGTGCCGTTTCATGGCTGGATGCAAAAGCAACAAACGAACTTGACCCGGCTGGCCCTTGCCAGATTATCACCAAGGAAAGAGTTATTGATGAAAATCTCGGTGCATACGAAGACGTTGATGAAGCTGTACAGAAATACTCCCAGGGGGCTCTGGAGCACGTTACTCTGTACTCCATTATGCAGGATCCTATGACTTCCTGCGGATGCTTCGAGTGTATCTGCGGTATTGAGCCGTTCTCCAATGGTGTTGTTATTGCAAACCGTGAATATGCAGGCATGACTCCTCTTGGAATGACCTTCTCCGAGATGGCTTCCATGACAGGCGGCGGTGTTCAGACACCAGGCTTCATGGGCCATGGAAAACACTTTATCGCTTCCAAGAAGTTTATGAAGGCAGAGGGCGGTATTGAACGTATCGTATGGATGCCGAAGGAACTGAAGGAATTTGTTGCAGACAGACTGAATAAGACTGCAAAAGAAATGTACGGAATTGATAATTTCACTGATATGGTCGGTGATGAAACAGTTGCTGAAGATCCGGAAACACTGGTAGCATTTTTAACAGAGAAGAACCATCCGGCACTTGGACTGGAACCAATGATGTAATATTTTGCTGCCGGCATACCAAAAGAGGGCTTTTTAGCCTTCTTTTGGCTGCCTGACACAGAAACCTGTGAATATTTGTTTTAGAAAAATGGAGATGTGCAGCATGTTAATTAACAGAATTTTTAGCGGAAATGATGCAGTATTCGGTTTGACCCAACAGGCTGTGGAAGGAGCTGTTTCACAGTATGGCGCAGATAAAGCGGTTGGGTTTCCCCATACTGCATATTGCCTGCCTTGCTACTATTCTGTAACAGGTGTGAAAATTAAAACACTGGGGGATATGAAGGAAGCCCTTGGTGTGATCAGGACATTGATGACAAGGGAGCATGCGCTGGATGATGCATTGATGTCCGGCGTGGCAACTGCTTTGTGTGCGGAATTTATTGAAGCGCTGAAATATCTGGACGGGGCGCAGCCGTATGAGGAACCGTGTTATGGTCATCTGGCTGATTCAATTATCCGGGAACTTGGCGTACCGCTTGTAACCGGAGACATTCCAGGCGTGGCTGTTATTCTTGGTTCTGCCCCCACCGCCAAAGAGGGCGTGGATCTGATTAAAAGCTATCAGGCACAGGGCATTCTTGTGACTCTGGTAGGAGGCATTATTGACCAGGCAGCAGAGCTTGGACTTAAGATGGGATACAATGTGCGCATCGTGCCCCTTGGCAGGGATGTGACTTCTGTGATCCATGTGGTATCCGTGGCTCTCCGTGCAGCCCTTATTTTTGGAAACGTAACTCCTAGTGATACGGCAAGTCTGATCACTTATACATCTGATAGGGTTCCGGCATTTGTAAATGCTTTTAAACCAATTGATGATGTGATCCTGGCAGCCGGAGCGGGAGCAATTAAGCTTGGCTTTCCGGTGATCTCCAATGAGAATGAAAACATCGTGGAAGTACCGGGCGCATTGATCGCCTGTTCTGACACAGCTGATTTTAACAAGGTTTCCCTGGAAGCACGGAATATTAAAATTAAGATTACGAATATTGATATTCCTGTTGCGTTCGCATCTGCCTTTGAAGGTGAAATCATCCGCCGCAAAGACATGCAGGTGGAGTTTGACGGTTCCCGCATAGACTGCGCAGAGCTTGTTCATACAAAGCCTATGGATGAGGTGGAGGATCATAAGATCACCGTGATCGGGCCGGATGTTGATACCTTTGAGATTGGCAGCAAACACAGTCTTGCCTACGTGGTAGAAGTGGCAGGAAAGAAGATGCAGCCTGATTTTGAACCGGTTATCGAACGTAAATTCCATAACTATATTAACTGTATTGAAGGCGTATATCATACCGGCCAGAGGGATATGCTCCGTATCCGTATTGGAAAAGAGGCATTTAACGCAGGCTTCCGTGCAAAACATTTCGGAGAGGTTCTGTATGCACAGGTGAAAAATGAATTTGAAGCCGTTGTGGATAAGTGCCAGGTAACGATCTACACAGATCCTGCAGAATGTACAAGAATCCGCCATAAGATGGCAGTTCCCACCTTTGAAAAACGTGATGCACGCCTGGAAACATTGACAGATGAATCTGTTGATGTATATTACAGCTGTATTCTCTGTCAGGCTTTCTCACCGTCCCACGTATGCGTGGTAACGCCTGAGAGGCTTGGCCTTTGCGGAGCAGTATCCTGGCTTGATGCAAAAGCAACAAACGAGCTGGATCCTGCAGGTCCATGCCAGGTAATTACCAAGGAGCGTGTAATCAATGAAGACCTTGGATCCTATGAAGATGTAGACGAAGCTGTTTTGAAATATTCCCAGGGTGCTCTGGAACATGTTACCCTGTATTCCATTATGCAGGATCCCATGACTTCCTGCGGATGCTTTGAATGTATCTGCGGCATCGAACCATTTTCCAATGGTGTTGTCATTGCAAACCGTGAATATGCGGGTATGACTCCGCTGGGCATGACATTTCCGGAAATGGCTTCCATGACCGGCGGCGGTGTACAGACTCCAGGTTTTATGGGACATGGGAAACATTTTATTGGATCCAAAAAGTTTATGAAGGCAGAGGGCGGTATTGAACGTATCGTGTGGATGCCTAAGGAACTGAAGGAGACAGTGGCAGAGCGTTTGAACAAGACTGCAGAAGAGCTTTACGGAATCCCAAATTTCACGGATATGATCGGTGATGAGACGGTTGCCGTGGATCCGGAAACTCTGGTGGCATTTTTGACAGAACATGCGCATCCTGCCTTGTCAATGGAACCAATGATGTAGTATAATGTATATGAATATGCAATATTAAATTTTTAAGAGGAGGCTAATTAGCAATGCCGTTTAATCAGAAACCACAAAAGTTTAATGCAAAGATTAACACAGTTACTATCGGCAGCGGAGATAAGACTGTTGCTTTGGGAGGAAACAGCACATTTCCTTTCTATTCATTCGATGCTCCTACTGAGAACACCGCTAAAGTAGGTGTTGAGATTACCGATATGGGTCTGGAAGGCGTATCTGAAGGAATCAAAGCATACTATGAAGGCGCTACAACTATGGCTGATATTGCGAAGAAGGCTGCAGCTATGGAAGGCGCTGATTTCGTTGCACTCGTTCTGGAAGGCGGAGACCCGAACGGTGAAAACAAATCTGTTGACGAATTGATCGCAATCGTAAAAGAGGTTGCAGATGCAGTTGATTGCCCATTAGTAGTTGAAGGCTGCAAGAATGTTGAAAAAGATGCGGAGCTTCTTCCGAAGGTTGCAGAAGTGCTTCAGGGAAGAAACGTTCTCATCCTTGCTGAGAAAGAAGAAAACTACAAAGCCATCGGTGCTGCAGCAGGTCTTGCATACAACCAGATCGTTGGAGCTGAATCTGCAGTAGATATCAACCTTGCAAAACAGTTAAACGTTGTTACCACTCAGTTAGGTGTAAATGCACAGAAGATCGTTATGAACATTGGAAGTGCATGTGCAGGATACGGATATGAATATGTTGTATCAACTATGGACCGTATCAAAGGTGCAGCATTAGGCCAGAACGACAATATGCTGCAGATGCCTATTATTACTCCAGTAGCTTCCGAGACATGGGGCGTAAAAGAAGCGTCCGCTTCTGAAGCAGATATGCCGGAATGGGGTCCGCAGGACGAACGTGGAATCGACATGGAAATCATGACCGCAGCAGCTGACTTAGCAGCAGGCTCTGATGCTGTCATTCTGAGACATCCTCAGTCTGTGGCAACCATTTCCAAAATGATCAAAGCACTTGCGTAATTGAATAGGAGGAAGAAAAGATATGGCACTGAATGGTATTCAGATCTTTAAATTAACACCAAAGAAAAACTGTAAGGAATGTGGATGCCCTACATGTATGGCTTTCTCCATGAAAGTTGCACAGGGCGCTATGAAAATTGAACAGTGTCCGCATATGTCTGAGGATGCAATTGCATCTCTTTCAGAGGCAACTGCTCCGCCAATGAAGACCATCAAGATTGGTACAGGCGACGGAGAATTTACTCTTGGCGGCGAGACCGTACTTTTCAGACATGAGAAGACATTTGTAAGCAAAACAAGATATGCTGTAGCTTTGTGCACATGCATGGATGACGCAGCAGTAGATGCTAAGATTAAAGAAATCCCGAAGGTTGATTATGAGCGTATCGGTGAAAGAATGTATGCTGAGCTCGTCTATGTAAACTGCAGCGAGGATGCAGATGCTGCAAAATACACTGCACTGGTTGAAAAAGCAGCAGGTATTGGCAGAACTCTGGTTCTGGGATGTACAGATCCGGAAATCGCAAAAGCAGCACTTGCAGTATGCAAGGACAGCAAACCTGTATTAAATGGTGCAAATGCTTCCAACTATGAAGCTATGAATGCAGTTGCAGCAGAAGCAGGCGTAGTTCTTGGCGTATCCGGCAAGGATATTAACGAACTGTATGACACTGTAGCAGCTCTTGAGAAACTTGGAAACAAGAACCTGGTGCTTGATGTAACAGGTGCTGACTTAAAAGAGACATTTGCTAATGCAGTACTTGTACGTCGTGCAGCACTGAAAGATCAGGACAGAACCTTTGGTTACCCGTCCATTGTAAATACCGTAAAGATCGCAAAAGGCGATGTACATATGCAGGCAGCTTTAGCATCCCTGTTCACCATGAAGTATGGTTCCATCATTGTTATGGAGCAGATGACATATGCAGAAGCACTTCCTCTGTATGGACTTCGTCAGAACGTATTTACAGACCCGCAGAAGCCAATGAAAGTAGAGCCTGGCATTTATCCGCTGAACGGCGCAGACGAAAACTCTCTGGTTGTTACAACTGTAGACTTCGCTCTGACCTACTTCGTAGTTTCCGGCGAGCTGGAACGTTCCGGTGTTCCGCTTAACCTGGTTATCAATGATGCAGGCGGATTATCCGTACTGACATCCTGGGCAGCAGGCAAGTTCTCCGGCAACAGTATCTCCAAATTCATCATTGAGAATGTTGAGCCGAAGGTAAAATGCAGGAAGCTTCTGATCCCAGGTAAAGTAGCTGTTCTGAAAGGCGATCTGGAAGCAAAACTTCCAGGATGGGAAATCATCGTTGGACCAAGAGAAGCTGTACAGCTTGTGAAATTCTTAAAGGATATGCAGGCATAAAACAGGTATGTACAATCTTAATAAATAAAGGAGAACACGAGTATGGCAAAATTTGTAACAATCGGGGAAAGACTTTCCACTACAGCTCCAGCGGTAAACAAAGCATTTACCGAAAGAGATCCTGAGCCGATCTTAAAAAGAGCAAAACAGCAGCTGGATGCAGGTGCTACCTATTTGGATGTAAATATCGGACCGGCAGAAAATGATGGCGAGGATCTGATGAAATGGGCAGTTAAGCTTCTTCAGAGTGAATTTGACAATGTTCCGCTTGCTCTGGATACTACCAACATGAAAGCAATTGAAGCTGGTATTTCCGTATACAACAGAGCAAAAGGAAAACCAATCGTAAACTCCGCAGACGCAGGAGACAGAATTGCAAACATCGATCTTGCAGCGGCAAACGATGCTATTGTTATTGCACTTTGCTCTTCCGGTATGGTTGCAGCAGACAATGACGAGCGTATGATGCATTGCCAGAACATGCTTGAGAGAGGTATGATGCTTGGCATGGAACCCACAGATCTGTGGTTTGACCCGTTATTCCTGGTTGTAAAGGGAATGCAGGACAAGCAGATGGAAGTTCTTGAAGCAATCAAAATGTTCTCTGAGATGGGACTGAATTCTACAGGTGGTCTGTCCAACAACAGCAATGGTATGCCGAAACATATTCGTCCGATTATGGACTCCGCTCTTGTAGCAATGTGTATGATGCAGGGTCTTACTTCTGCAATTGTTAACCCGAATGACCTTCGTCTGATGGAAACAATCAAATCCTGTGATATCTTTAAGAATAATACTCTGTACGCTGATTCCTATCTGGAAATCTGATCGTATGAAATGGGAGGCTGGAGGCTTCGTCCTTCAGCCTTTTTGCAAATAGGAAGCATCAGGTTTCTTATATTTGACAAGGCTGTGAGAAAGGTGGTTGCCGGATGTTTAAGGTAACATTTGCATTCGAGGATGGCAGTGTGGTAGAAACATATGCCAATGCGGGAGATAATTTATTGGAAATTGCGCGGGAGGCCAATGTAGCTATTGATGCTCCCTGTTCCGGAAACGCTTCCTGCGGGAAATGCCGGGTGCAGTTAAAAAGCGGAGAATTGAATTCTAAGAAAACCCTTCATATTGAGGATGAAGAATACAACAGCGGTTGGAGACTGGCCTGCGTAAGTACTGTATGTGCGGACGTGACTGTGCTGGTGCCGGATATTGCTTCTGCATATAAGAGCAGGATGAAGGTTGCGGATTTAAGCTCCAAAGAGGAAATTGCCATTTTTGAAAAAGCCAAGAGAGACATTGAATTCACTGGTATTGTGCTGAATAACAGCCTGGATGTGGTGGAGGTTTCTATGGATCCTCCAAGCCTTGACGATACAATGCCGGATAATGAACGTCTTACCAGGGCGCTTCGTAAGTTTTTAAATATTAAACGTGTCAGGATTCCCTATGCAGTTTTGAAAAAGCTGCCGGACGTCCTTCGCGACAATAATTACCAGGTAAAATGTATTCTGCGGACAACACCAAACGATATGTTTGTCTATGACATTTACGGCATGGAAGAGCACGTTAAGGTATGCGGTCTTGCAGTGGATATTGGGACAACAACTATTTCGGCCGTGATCATTAACATGGAGAGCGGCGAAATTCTGGCAAAGGGATCAGCAGGAAACGGCCAGATCCGCTATGGAGCGGATGTGATCAACCGTATCATAGAGCAGCAGAAGCCCGGCGGCAAGAAGAAGCTACAGGATGCTGTGATCAAGGAAACAATTAATCCTATGATTCGTGAAATGTGTAAGAGCGCCGGAATTTCCAAACATCAGATTTACCGGATGTGCGTAGCATCCAATACGACGATGAATCATCTGTTTGCAGGAATCAATGCAGATCCGCTTCGTATGGAGCCATATATTCCTGCATTCTTTAAAACAAATTCCCTGTTTGCTTCCGATGTGGGAATTGATATTAACCAGGATGCCCATATTATTGTGGCGCCTAATATAGGAAGTTATGTGGGCGGTGATATAACGGCCGGAACATTGGTAAGCATGATCTGGAACAGACCGGAATTTTCTCTGTTTATTGACCTTGGAACGAACGGAGAGCTGGTGTTCGGCAATTCTGACTTTATGATGAGCTGCGCATGTTCTGCAGGTCCTGCTTTTGAAGGCGGTGACATTAGCTGTGGTATGCGTGCAACAGACGGCGCAATCGAAGCCTGCACTATTGACAAAGATACGATGGAACCCACGTACCGGATCGTAGGAGCGCCGGGAACCAAACCCATCGGCCTTTGCGGGTCTGGTATCATAGACGTGATCAGCGAACTGTTTATTACAGGGATTATTAATCCCAAAGGAAAATTTGTCCGTGAGGGCAGACGGGTGAGACATGACCAGTATGGAATGGGAAGCTATGTCCTTGCTTTTGAAGAAGAAGCCGGATCTGTGAAAGACGTAGAGATTACAGAGGTAGATATTGATAACTTCATTCGTGCAAAAGGTGCGATCTTCTCTGCAATCCGTACGATGCTAAGCTCACTTGATTTTGATGTTTCCATGATTGATGACGTTTATGTTGCAGGAGGCATAGGAAGCGGAATCAATATGAAAAATGCAGTAAATATTGGAATGTTCCCGGATATTCCATTGGATAAATTCCACTATATCGGAAACTCTTCTCTGACGGGCGCATATTTGATGCTTTTGTCAACCAAGGCAGAGCAGAAAACTTATGAACTTGCATCCAATATGACTTATATGGAGCTTTCCACAGTTCCTACATATATGGATGAGTTTGTAGGAGCATGCTTTATTCCCCATACGGATACAACTCTTTTTCCAGGGGTAATGGAGCAGATGCAGCAGTAATGAAATTAAAAATTTTTACAGAGGTGGCACATGGCTTTTGAAAATAATGGATTAAAGGCTTGCGCAGAAGCGCCAAAGCCTGTTGGAGCGCAATTGGGTTATGAAAAAGACAGCAAGGAGCGTATGCCCTGGGAGCATTATATAGAGCAGTACCAAAATACGGATCCTTTGGAAATTGCGGGGCGGCTTGGGATTGACTTTGACCAGGAAAAAAGATGCTTTACCTTGAATTTTCTTGGTACTGTATATGAGATTTCTCATCCGGATTTCCAGGTGGTCCATCATGCAGACGACATGGGCTTCTATCCTCTGGAAGAAATGATTTATGCGAAGATTCTGACCATTCGTTTCCTTCTTGGAGGAACGAAATCCTTTGGAAGCGGTAAATTTAAGACATACAGGGAAATGCCCTGGGGCGAAGTTTATCTGCGCCAGTTTGACGGGCGGTGCATCAAACGCCTGGCCTTTTCCTATGGCAATAGGCTTTCGGATTTTGCAGGAATCATGGAACATATGCATGCTGTCCCGGTAAAGCACGGGGATGCTGCCTTCCAGGTGGAGATCTTCCCGGGGTATGAGGTACAGATGATTTTGTGGGAGGGAGACGAGGAGTTTCCTCCGTCTTCCCAGATTTTGTTTTCGGATAATTTTCCGGTATCCTTCCAGGCGGAAGATATGGCGGTTATGGGAGACGTGATCATTGGTTCCCTGAAATCTTTTGCAAAAGTCATTTGAGTTTCAGATTAAAACAGGACAACCTGTTTTAAATAAAAGAAATGTGTATAGAAAAGAAAAGGAGGTAATTTTCTATGGGTTTCAAAAGTGATATTGAAATCGCTCAGGAGTGTGAAATGCTCCCCATTACCGAGATTGCAGCAAAGGCAGGTATCGATGACAAATATCTGGAGCAGTACGGTAAGTACAAAGCAAAAATCGACTACAATCTGTTAAAGGATTCCGACAAAGAAA
>CAMNTH010000023.1 GCA_946557785.1 uncultured Blautia sp. | reverse complement strand
GCAGTTTGATGTAACCGGATATTTTGTTTTTCTTTAAATACAGAAGATTCTTTTCACTGCAATAGCCACTGTCTGCCGTTACTTCTTCCAAAATCTCCCCGAATGCGTTTTTGTGCTTCCCCAACACCGGAATCAGTGTATTGTAGTCTGTCCGGTCATTGCTTACATAGGTATGGACAATGAAATAATTCTCTACTGCAATCTGAACATTATACGCAGCCTTTAACTGTCCGTTTTTCATATTAGCCTCGATTTTAGTCCCATCAATAAAAAGAGATTTTAACGTGAGGAATCCTTCTTTTTACAGACGGCGAAGAAACTGATAGTTCAGTTCATCCAATACATCAGCAGTTAGTTTTTTATTCTTAAATTCATAGAAAGCATCCCGCTTTGGTTTCTGCCCTTTGGTAAGCCAGATAAAAGCCAGATCTCTTCCGCATAATTCCACAATACGGTCAACAGCCCTTATCCCGCGCATGTTTGCGTAAGTGACTACAGCATACATCATGATTGGGTTGTACCCGGTTCTTCCCTTATCTGAACAATTGGCTAATAAGCCAGAAAAATCTAATTCCTCCATCACTTTTTTCAGGGTATAGACTGGATCGTCGTCAGGTAAACACAATTCAAAGAAACTGAAGTTAATTTTCTGTTGCCCCAATTTAGAACTATCTATTTCCCGATAGCCCCTTTTATTTTGCACTTTTGGTATTGATATTGATTAAAAAAACAAAGATAATTAAATCAAAAATTAATTTAAAAATATCAATAAAACTAACAAAACATACAAAAATATAGAAAAAGTAATTATAAAAACAGACGAAAATGTGCATGAATGCAAAACACATATTGAAAAATGAAAAAAATGTGATAAAATAAAATTAACTTAAAAATAAGTTAAAAATGAAACGGAGGAAATGAAAATGAAAGCGAAAAAAATCTTAAGTTTGGGAATCGCAGCAACAATGGTAATGTCAATGCCCCTGGCTGTAAATGCAGAGGACACCAATATCCTTGACGTGACTCTTGGCGAGGATTACACAGACTTAACAGCAGACCTGAAATTCGTGACTCACAGAACCGACCTGGTGGATACCGTATTTGCCGACTATATTGCCGAATTCCAGAAAATGTATCCAAACATCACCATTACCTACGAGGGAATTACCAATTATGCAGACGATATTATGACACGTATGTCTACAGGGGACTGGGGTGATATCGCAATGATCCCAACGGCAATTGATAAAGACGAGCTTCCTTCTTATTTTGAACCTTTTGGTGAAAAAACAGTCCTGGAAGAAAAGTATACAATGCTGAATAATTTTACATATGAAGGGATTACTTATGGACTTCCCTCTGTAGGAAATGCACAGGGTATTGTATATAATAAGAAAGTATTTGATGAAGCAGGCATTACAGAGCTTCCAAAAACACCGGATGAATTCCTGGATGCTCTTCAGGTAATTAAAGACAATACAAGTGCCATTCCGATGTATACCAACTTTGCAGCAGGCTGGACAATGAGCGCTTGGGATGCTTATATCGGCGGTTCTGCAACTGGTGATCCGGACTTTATGAATGACGGTCTGGTTCATGGAGATGACCCATTTACAAAGAACGATGATATGACAGGCCCGTACGCTGTTTATTATGTGCTTTACGAAGCAGTTGCAAGAGGATTAACTGAGGATGATCCTACAACAACAGACTGGGAAGGCAGCAAAGGCATGATCAACAGCGGTGAGATTGGAACGATGGTTCTTGGCTCCTGGGCAGTAACGCAGATGCAGGAAGCAGGTCCGAATCCGGATGATATCGGATATATGACTTTCCCCATTACAGTTGACGGAAAACAGTATGCAACAGCAGGCCCTGACTACAATTATGGAATTAATGCAAACAGCTCTGATGAGAATAAGCTGGCTGCAAAGCTTTATATCAAGTTCCTGATGGAACAGTCTAACTTTGCATTTGATCAGGGCGGAATTCCTACAGTAGTAGGAGCTGAATACCCGGATATCTATGCGGCGTTTGACGGAATTGAGCTGGTAGTTGATAATCCTGCAAAAGAAGGAGAAGAGAATCTTTTTACAGATGTTAATAATGATTCTGAAATCGGTTTAAATGTATCTCCGGATGACAAATCTCTTATTGTAGAAGAAGCGATCAGCGGCGGCAGATCCCTGGATGATATTATGGCGGACTGGAATGAGCGCTGGACGGCAGCACAGGAAAATGCAGGTATAAAATAAGAAACCGGATGCATGATTGGAACCGGCAGATACCGGTTCCAATTTTATTTGAAAGAAAGAAGGAGGTTTCTTGATGGGAGAGACAAGAAAGAGAAATTGTTTTGTCAAGTGGATCAGCAGCGGAAAAGTAAATAAGAGACTTTGCATTGTAACCTTTATGTTCTTTCCTTTACTTTTGCTTTTAGTATTTACTTATATTCCCTTTTTTAAAATGTTTCAGTTCAGTTTTTATGATATGAAATATATTGGCAGCAGAGAATTTGTGGGTTTTGAAAACTATATTAATGTGTTTAAGCGTGATGATTGCTTCCGTGCCTTAGCTCTTTGCGGATATTATATTGTAGCATCTTTTATCCAGCTGGGGCTGGCGCTCTATTTTGCTTCTGTCTTAAGCTTTAAGGTAAAGGGCGGCGGTATATTCAAGGGCTTGATGTTTTTCCCATTTTTGGTTTGCGGTATTGCAGTAGGCTTTGTGTTCAAATTCTTCTATACAAGAGGTTTTGTACTGGATACGGTACTGCAGTGGATTGGATTTGAACTGGATAATCTTCCTTACTGGCTACGTGACAGCAGTATTAATAATGCATCTCTGGCAGCATCCTCGATCTGGCGCTATATGGGGCAGAATATGGTATTGTTTATCGGTGCGATCATGTCTGTGGATAGTTCCCTGTATGAGGCGGCAGCCATTGACGGAGCTACGGGCTGGCATAAATTCCGTTATATTATTTTTCCAAGTATCAAGACGATTATCGTATTGAATATGATCCTCTCTATTACAGGTTCGCTGAGCGTATTCGAGCCGCCATATGTTATTACAGGCGGAAGCTTCGGAACTTCAACATACTTTGTTATTATGAACAAACTGGCACATGAAAACCAGAAGGTAGGACTTGCATCCGCAATGGCGATCGTGCTTCTTTTGATCATATTGCTGGCAACAGCTGCTCAGAAGCTGGGCTTTAAATATTTCTTCGGTGATGGAGAGGAAGAAGCGATCCGTACAAGAAGGAAGCGGGAAAAAGCAAGGAGGGAGCAGGCATGAATATCAATACGAAAGCAAAAGTAAAAAGAGGCATATGG
The DNA here is from genome assembly GCA_946557785.1 of uncultured Blautia sp. Lineage (GTDB taxonomy): Bacteria > Bacillota > Clostridia > Lachnospirales > Lachnospiraceae > Blautia_A. The sequence goes on along the minus strand of CAMNTH010000023.1, from coordinate 49,305 downwards.
AATATTTTTAAATATTTTACTTTGATCTTAGGCGCATTTATCTCCGTCCTTCCTCTGGTAAGCTGTGTGATCACTGCTTTTAAGACAGAAGAAGAATATGCAAGTACCAATGTTATGCAGCTTCCCTCAAGCTGGCTGTATTTTGACAATTTTATTCAGGCATTTAAGCAGGCAAATATGGGCTTGGCCTTCCGAAACTCCATACTGATCATGGTAGTGGTTCTCTTTGGCTCTATTCTGACCGGTGCAATGCTTGCTTATGTACTGAATCGCTTTAAATTCCCAGGGAACGGCCTTATCAGAAATGCATTCCTGTTTGCTTCGCTGCTTCCGGGGATTGCAATGCAGGTATCCGTTTACCAGATTATGTATTCACTTCATCTGATCAACAGCCTGCCAGGTTATATGATTTTGATGATGGGCACGGATGTTATTTCCATTTACATATTTATTCAGTTCTTTGAGAATATTTCCGTTGCGCTGGATGAATCTGCAATTATGGATGGATGCACCTATTTCGGTGTATTTTTCCGCATTCTGCTTCCTTTATTGAAGCCTGCGATCGTGACAGTTATGATTCTGAAGGGTGTTGGAGTATACAATGAATACTATACTGCAAACCTTTATCTTCAGGATAAGAATAAATTTGTTACTGTAGCTACTTCTTTATTTAAATTTACCGGCCCTCTGGGCAATCAGTATAACTACATCTGTGCAGGGGTTATTATTACCATGCTTCCGGCGTTGATTGTATTTATCGCCTGCCAGAAGCAGATTTACAGCGGTTTGACACAGGGAGCGGTAAAAGGCTGATTATATTTTTTATAATTTTAGAAAATACGAGGTAAGTAATGATGAGCGAGATGAAAATTTTAGGCCCGGCAGTTCCAAATATTCCGTGGCAGGACTGCCCGGGGGAATTAAACCATGCACCTGTATGGCGCTACAGTGAAAATCCTATAATTGGAAGAAATCCCGCCAAAGAGGTTGCAAGAATCTTCAACAGCGCAGTAATTCCCTACGGAGAAGGATTTATCGGCGTATTCCGCGGGGAGCAGACAAATGGCATTCCGTATATTTATCTTGGCAGAAGCAAGGACGCAATCCATTGGGATTTCGATGAAGAAAAAATTCAGTTTGTGGATGAAGAAGGCAAGGAATTTATGCCGGTTTATGCCTATGACCCAAGACTGGTAAAGGTAGAAGATACCTATTATGTGATCTGGTGCCAAGATTTTTACGGTGCATCCATTGGAATGGCGAAGACAAAGGATTTCAAAACATTTGTAAGGCTTGAGAATCCATTCCTTCCTTTTAACAGGAACGCAGTGCTGTTTCCGCGGAAAATTAATGGGAACTTCATGATGCTGTCCCGTCCAAGCGACAGCGGACATACCCCCTTTGGAGATATCTTTGTTTCCGAAAGCCCGGATCTGGTTTATTGGGGAAAACACCGCCATGTAATGGGGAAAAGCGAGGAATGGTGGGAATCCTTAAAGATTGGCGGAGGAGCAGCCCCTATTGAAACAAGCGAAGGGTGGCTTTTGTTCTACCATGGCGTTTGCGGAACCTGCAACGGATATGTGTACAGCATCGGCGGCGCCATTCTGGATATTGATAATCCCTCCATTGTAAAATACCGCTGCGAAAATTTCCTTCTCACTCCGGAGGAATGGTATGAAGAAAGGGGGTTTGTGCCCAATGTAACCTTCCCCTGTGCTACGATCTGCGATGCAGAAAGTGGGAAGATTGCCATTTATTATGGCGCAGCAGATACTTATGTTGGTCTTGCTTTTACAAAGGCAGATGAGATTATTGCCTACGTTAAGGAACACAGTGTTGTAAGGGCTGCTGACCAGGAAATTGGAAAACGATAAAAGGTTAAAGGAATAAAATTATGAAGGCATTTGTAAAAGAAATCAAAGATCATTTGGCACATAAGCTGATTCCCTTCTGGGAGAGACTTTTGGATGAAGAATACGGCGGCTATTACGGATATATGGGATATGATCTGGCTGTAGACCGAAAATATGAAAAGGGCTGTATTTTGAACAGCCGGATTCTCTGGTTCTTTTCCAATGCCTACCTGTGCCTTGGAGAAGAGGGACTCCTTAAAAATGCGCATCATGCATATAGGTTTCTGAAGGAACACTGTCTGGATAAGGAATACGGCGGTATTTACTGGTCTGTGACCTATGACGGAAAGGCTCTGGACGACACAAAGCATACCTACAATCAGGCTTTTGCTATTTATGCATTATCTTCTTACTATAATGCTTGCAGTGATGAGGAGGCGCTTGAGCTGGCTTATGAACTGCAGCATTTAATAGAAGAAAAGTGCAGGGATGAATTTGGTTATCTGGAGGCATTCACCAGGACATTTGCCCCGGAAGAAAATGATAAGCTTTCTGAAAACGGCATACTGGCAGAAAAAACCATGAATACCCTTCTCCATGTGCTGGAGGCTTATACGGAGCTGTACAGAGCAGGCGGGGAAGAAGCAGTGGCCGACAGGCTGCGCTATATGCTGGATCTTGTGGCTCATAAGGTTTATAATCCAGTGCTTGGAAGGCAGGAGGTCTTTTTTGACAAACAGTGGAATACGCTCATTGACCTGTATTCCTATGGTCATGATATCGAGGCTGCATGGCTTATAGATCGTGCTTTAGAGGTTCTTGATGATCCGGATTATACGGCTAAAATTTCTCCTATTACCCGAACCATTACAGAAAATATTTACAACCTTGCCTATAGAAACCATTCTTTATTAAATGAAGCGGAAAATGGCGTGGCGGATACCACGAGGGTATGGTGGGTGCAGGCAGAAGCCATCGTAGGTTTTGTAAATGGCTATCAGAAAGACCCTGGCAGGGAATGCTATCTTAAGGCGGCACAGGATTTGTGGAAATACATCTGTGAATATGTGATTGATAAAAGAGAAGGCTCCGAATGGTTCTGGTGTGTGGACAGTGAAAGCAGACCTATAGAGAAACCAATTGTAGAGCCATGGAAGTGCCCTTATCACAATGGGCGCATGTGTATGGAAGTAATCAGGAGGTTAGGGCAGTGATACATAAACAATACTATGTGGAACAGCAGAAATTAGAGGCTTTGATTGCCAGGAAAAACAGGAAAACAGATTTTTATAATGGAATTTATGAGCGCTATGAGGATCCGGTTCTGACCAGGGACCATGCACCTGTGTGCTGGAGATTTGATTTAAATGAAGAGACGAATCCTTATTTTATGGAGCGCCTGGGAATCAATGCAGTGATGAATTCCGGGGCTATTGAACTTAATGGAAAGTTTTATCTGGCGGCAAGAGTTGAGGGAAATGACAGAAAATCCTTTTTTGCAGTAGCGGAAAGCGACAACGGTATTGAAGGTTTTCATTTCTGGGATTATCCGGTAGTCCTGCCGGATACCTGTCTGGAGGAAACCAATGTTTATGATATGCGTCTGACAAAGCATGAGGATGGGTGGATTTACGGCGTTTTTTGTTCCGAAAGCAAGGATATGGAGAATCCGGATCTGTCTGCTGCAGTGGCTCAGGCAGGAATTGTACGCACAAAGGATCTGAAGACCTGGGAACGCCTGGATAATTTAAAGACCCTTCACTCTCCCCAGCAGAGAAATGTGGTTCTCCATCCGGAATTTGTAGATGGAAAATATGCTTTTTATACTCGCCCCATGGATGGCTTTATTGAGACTGGAAGCGGCGGAGGGATTGGATTCGGGCTATGCGGGGATATTACACATGCAGTGATTGATGAAGAAAAGATCATCAGCAAACGAATCTACCACACTCTTACAGAATCCAAAAATGGGGCAGGGGCTGTGCCGATAAAAGGCAGCAAATGCTGGATCCATATTGCCCATGGAGTAAGAAATACTGCGGCAGGACTGCGGTATGTACTGTATGTATTTGGAACAGACCTTGCGGATCCCTCAAAGGTGATTGCAGAGCCCTCCGGCGTTTTTCTGGTTCCCTTTGGAAAAGAGCGGGTAGGAGATGTGTCCAATGTGGTTTTTACCAACGGAGCTATTGCAAGAGAAAATGGAGATGTTTACATCTACTATGCTTCCTGTGATACAAGAATGCATGTGGCGACTACAACTGTGGATAAACTTGAGGAATATCTTTTCCATACGCCAAAGGATCCTCTTCGTTCTTCTGACTGTGTGAAACAGAGGATGGAGCTGATTGGAGAGAACCTGAAGCTATTGAATAACTGAAGCAATTGATAAATGAATGAAATAAGGGGAAGCAGATGAAGGTTGCATTAGACAGAAAAGAACTGACTTACAGCGGCAGAATCGACATGGCGGAACCAGGGAGGCCGGAATTTATATTTCCGGCTTCTTCTGTAAGGTTCCGCTTTTTTGGAAAAAGGGCTGTGCTGACAGTAAAAAGCAGACGTGCCTGCTGGGATAATTATGCCGGGGCGATCGTAGATGGAATTCAGAAAAAATGGTTGTTACAGGAAGATGCAGAAAACAGGATCCTTCTGGTGGAGGAAGAAAAGGAAGGGCTTCATGATATTCTTTTTTTTAAGCGCCAGGATAGCTGCCATGAGATGATTTTGTGTGCTCTGGAGCTGTCAGAAGGCAGCAGGCTTTTGGAGGCTCTTCCAAAGCCGCAGCGCAGGATGGAAGTTTACGGGGATTCTGTTTCTGCAGGAGAAGTATCTGAGGCAATAGAATATGTTGGAAGGCCGGATCCAAAGCATCAGGGAGAATACTCCAACAGCTGGTATTCTTACGCCTGGATCGCTGCCAGGAAATTACAGGCGGAGCTCCATGATGTGGCACAGGGAGGAATCCCTCTTTTAAATGGAAACGGATGGGTGGAGCCGCCCTTTTACCCAGGCATGGAATTTATGTGGGACAAGCTGCACTACCATCCGAAATTCGGAAAAGCTGTACCCTGGGATTTTACCAGGTATACCCCCCATCTGGTGATCGTGGCTATCGGACAGAATGACAGCAATCCGGATGATTATATGAAAGAGGCTCCTGATGGAGTAAGGGCTGTTTACTGGAAATATAAATATCGGGAATTTTTAAAAGAGCTTCGGAAGAAATATAAAAAAGCATTGATTGTTTTGACTACCACGATCCTGGAGCATGATGCAGGATGGGATAAAGCGATCGGGGAGGTATGCAGGGAATTGAAGGATGACAGGATCCTGCATTTTCTTTATTCCAGAAACGGCAAAGGAACACCGGGACATGCCAGGATTTTGGAGGCGGAGGAAATGGCATTGGAGCTGACTGAATTTGTAGAGAATCTGGATATTCCAGTTTGGGAGGAGTAATAAAGGATGGATTGGAAAAGATTGCGCAAGCTTGCTGTTTGCATGGAGAAGGCGGCCAAGGGAGGGGAGCTGACCATCGGCTTTCTTGGAGGCTCCATTACCCAGGGCAGCTTGGCTTCAGAATACAAAAACACCTATGCATACAGGGTGTTTCGCTGGTGGTGTGAAAGCTTTCCAAATACGCAATTTCACTATGTTAACGGCGGAATTGGAGGAACCACTTCACACTATGGGGCAGCCAGGGCGGCGGAAGATGTGCTGATGTATCAGCCGGATATGGTGATGGTTGATTTTAGCGTAAACGATGATCCAAACATGTTTTTTCAGGAGACATTTGAAGGAGTCCTTCGAAAAATCCTTGTGTGGCAGTCCGATCCTGCAGTGTTGGTTTTGAATAATGTGTTTTATGATACAGGTGTCAATGCCCAGGAGTACCATAATCCTGTGGCAGAACATTACCAGGTGCCGTTTGTCAGCATCCGTGACAGCATTTACCAGGATATGAAGGCGGGGAAATATACCAGGGAAGAAGTGACCCCGGACGGGCTGCATCCCAATGATCTGGGACATGCCCTTGTGGCAGGCGAGATTATCCGGTTTTTAGGCTGCATAAAAGAAAATAGAGAGAAGATCCTTGGGACCTGGGAAAGAAATGAGATAGAAGGCGAAGGCAGCGGGCTTCCCAAAGCCCTTACGGCAAATGCCTATGAAAAGGCACAGCGCCTGACCATCCGGAATACGCTGCCAAAGCTTATGGGCTTCCGTGTTGATACAGAAGAAAAGCTTGGCCATCTGGATCATTTTAAAAACGGCTGGATGGGCAAAAAAGAGGGAGACAAGATTGTTTTTCTGGTAAATGGTTCCTGTATTGCAGTGCAGTATAGAAAAACCATTCAGAAGCCCGCTCCCGTTGCCAAGGCGGTGGTGGATGGGAGGGAGGATCAGGCAGTGCTTCTGGATGGGAACTTTGAGGAAACCTGGGGAGATTGCCTGTATCTGCAGCCTCTTCTTCATCATGGAGAAGAAAAGCTCCATACAGTAGAAATAGAAATCACAGAGTCTCATAAAGAGGATCGGATCCCCTTTTACTTATTATCTTTGATCATTGCATAGGGAGTAAAAATATGGCATTACTAAAATTAATACCAAGCTATAAAGACTATCTCTGGGGCGGACACCGCCTGGCAGAGGAATACGGAAAAGAATATGACGGCGAAATTCTTGCAGAATCCTGGGAGCTTTCCTGTCATCCGGACGGACCTTCCAGAATTGCCAATGGATCGTATAAAGGAAAAACCCTGGAGGAATATATAGAAGCAGAAGGACGTCAGGTTCTGGGGAGCCACTGCGCAAGATTTCGCGGTTTTCCTATTTTAATTAAGTTTATTGATGCGAAGCAGAATCTTTCCATCCAGGTACATCCGGATAATCGTTATGCCCTAAAAAACGAAGGGCAGTACGGGAAGACAGAAATGTGGTACATTATGGATGCCAAAGAAGGTGCGTTTTTGTATTACGGATTTAAGAAGGAGATAAGCCAGGAGGAATTTTCAGAAAGAATTAAAAAGGATACTCTTTTGGAAGTGCTGAATGCAGTGCCTGTTCAAAAAGGGGATGCCCTGTTTATTGAGTCCGGTACCATCCATGCCATTGGGAAGGATATTCTCATAGCAGAAATTCAGCAAAATTCCAATGTGACGTACCGTGTGTACGATTACGGCCGGGTAGGAAAGGATGGAAAGAAAAGGGACTTACATATTGAGAAAGCTTTGGCAGTAACAAACCGGGTTCCTATTATTAAAAGCGGCAAAAGTTATCCCCATGTGTCAGACTGCGATTATTTTACAGTAGATAAGCTGAACCTGGACGGCAGGATGATGAAAAAGGTGGAAGGAACCGTGGGAGAGGAGTCTTTTGTCAGCATTCTCATGCTGGACGGCAGGGGAACGATCACCTGTGGGAAAGAAACTGTGGAGTATAAAAAAGGAGACAGTCTCTTTCTTGGGGCAGGAAGCGGTACGTATGAGATTGAAGGAAGCTGCGATGCCCTGATCACTACAATCCGGGAAAATGCAGGGCTTGTGAGGATCGGGATTGATATTGGCAGAGAGCATACCAGAATCGGCCTTGTGGATATGAACCATAAGCTGCTGGCTCATAAAATGATCCCTACGCAGCGGGAGAAATACCCTGAGGAGATTATCCGGAATATTGGTGAAACAGTTCTTGGATTAATGGAGGAGCAGGGAATTGCCATGGATCAGTGCGCAGGCGCAGGCGTGGGCGTTTCGGGAAGGATAGATCACAAAAAAGGCGTAGTGCTTGATGCGGATGATATATCCTGGAAAGAGGTACCTCTTGGGGAGCTGCTTACGCAATATTTGCCGGTTCCTCTAATTGTGTCTGATGATTCGGATTTTGCTGCTCTTGGGGCTGCATGCCTGGTATAATAATATAGAAGGTTATTGATAGGAGAAAAGGAATGGGTTATAAAGAAGTTTATGAAAAATGGTGTACGGATGGGTATTTTGATGAAACAACGAAAGAAGAGCTTAGGGCACTTAAGGGAAATGATACGGAAATAGAGGATCGTTTTTACCGTCAGCTGGAATTTGGAACCGGGGGCTTAAGAGGCATCATCGGCGCAGGAACCAACCGTATGAATATTTATACGGTACGTCAGGCAACCCAAGGGCTGGCAAATTATATTTTGTCCCGGGGAGGTGAGGACAAAGGCGTGGCCATTGCCTTTGATTCCAGGATCATGTCTCCGGAATTTGCAAAGGAGGCAGCCCTTTGCCTTAATGCAAATGGGATTAAGACCTATTTGTTTGAAAGCCTTCGTCCTACTCCGGAGCTGTCTTTTGCAGTGCGTTTTCTCGGATGCATCTCCGGTATCGTGATCACAGCCAGCCATAATCCAAGAGAGTATAATGGATACAAGGTGTATTGGGAAGACGGGGCACAGATTACACCGCCCCATGACAAAAATATCCTGGCCGAGGTTTCAAAAGTAACAGATTTTGACCAGGTAAAGACCATGTCGGAAGAAGATGCCGTATCCGCAGGGCTTCATAAAATGATCGGAAGAGAAATAGATGATGCTTATATGGAGCAGTTAAAGGCCGAGAGCATTCATCCGGAGCTGATACCGGAAGCTGCAAAAAACATGAAGATCGTTTATACGCCTCTTCACGGCACAGGAAACCTTCCGGTGCGCAGAGTGCTGAAAGAGCTGGGCTTTGATCAGGTGTACGTGGTAAAAGAACAGGAGCTGCCGGACGGAACATTCCCTACAGTGGCTTATCCCAACCCGGAGGATGAAAAAGCATGGACACTGGCTCTTTCCCTTGCAGAAGAAGTGGGTGGGGATATTATCCTGGCTACGGACCCGGATGCAGACCGTTTGGGAGTTTATGCCAAAGACACAAAGACAGGAAAGTATGTGAGCTTTACAGGAAATATGTCGGGTATGCTTATTGCGGAATATATTCTTCGTGAGCGTGCCAAAACAGGAACCATGCCGGAAAATCCTGCCCTTGTGGAAACCATTGTAACTACGGATATGGCAAAAGCCATTGCAAAGGCTTATGACACAGCGCTCATAGAAGTTCTTACAGGTTTTAAGTACATTGGAGAACAGATTAAGTTTTTTGAGCAGGAGAACAGCCATCATTATGTATTCGGTCTGGAAGAAAGCTATGGCTGCCTTGCAGGGACTTATGCCCGTGATAAGGATGCCTGTGTTGCAGTGATGATGCTTTGCGAAGCAGCTGCTTACTATAAAATGCAGGGAAAGACCCTTTGGGATGCTATGGTGGATATGTATGAAACCTATGGTTATTATAAAGAAGGACTGTCCACACTGACGTTAAAAGGGATTGACGGTGCCAGGGAAATCCAGGAAATGATGAAGGAATTCCGTGTTAACCCGCCGAAGACCCTTGGGGGATATAAAGTCCTTGCAGTGCGGGACTATCAGGCAGATACCAGGCTAGACCTTGAAAGCGGTACAGTCACAGCAACCGGGCTTCCAAAATCCAATGTACTGTATTATGAATTGGAAGACAATGCATGGTGCTGTGTCCGTCCCTCCGGCACAGAACCGAAGATCAAGTTCTATTATGGTGTAAAAGGAACCTCCATGGAAGATGCCCGGGAGAAGCTGGAAGGGCTGAAAAGGGATCTGGTATGATGGTTATCATACAGCAAAGGGTGAATGTATGTATAATCCACGTTCCATTGTTTGCGCTTTAACGGATATCCAGCTTCGGAACTTCTAAGAAAATAGAAATTTGGGGAAAATAAGAAAAAGAGTCATTGCAAAAGCAATCATTTGGCTTTTGCAGCGGCTCTTTTTTTATGCGGGAAAATGTTGTATAATAACTTTCGAGATGCATTCAAAGGAGGCAATCATGCTGAAAGATAGAATATTAGTGGCAGATGATGATGAACTGTTAAGAAGCCTGATCCGGGATATTCTGGAAAAGGAAGGATATGAAGTCATAGAAGCAAAAGACGGGGTTCAGGCAATAGAGTGTTTCAGGCAGGAAGCAAATCTGAACCTGATCTTATTAGATATTATGATGCCGGGAAAAGACGGCATGGAGGTTTTGAGGGAGATTCGAAAGTCCTCTTCTTTGCCGGTGATCATGCTGACCGCACTGGATGATTCAGAGGAGGAGATCAAAGGTTTTCGGCTTGGAGCATGCGATTATGTGACAAAGCCTTTCCACAGAGGCGTACTTTTGGCAAGGATCCGTGCGGCTTTGGAGTATAAAAATGGAATGCAGGAGGAGGCTTCTGGTATCCTGCGCTTTCGGGAGCTTTCAGTGGACTTACAGCAGTGCCGCGTTTTTTCTGCGGGAGAAGAGGTGGTTCTTACAAATAAGGAGTACCGTCTTTTATTGTACCTGATGGAAAACAGGAATATTGTCCTTTCCCGTGACCAGATCCTGGAGCGGATCTGGGGATTTGATTATGAGGGAGATATCCGCACCATTGATACCCATATTAAAATGCTGAGAAATGATCTTGGGGTGTGCGGAGACTATATCCGTACCATTCGGGGAATGGGGTATGTGTTTCAGTGGGAGGACAGGACATGAAAGGAACGCTGCGGAAAAAATATATTCTGGCAGGAAGTCTGCTGATCGCTGGGTTTATGATTTGCCTGCTTCTCACAGTGAGCCTTTTGAAAGAACGTGTGGTAGAGAACTGGAATCACAGGAAGCTGAACTCCATTGCTCTGGAAGTATCTGCTGAACTGGTGAAAGCGGAGGGAACAATTCCACAGGAGCGTCTGGATAACCTGGCTTCCGAAAATGATGTGACAATTGCAATTACCGATGAGGATCTGACCGTTTTATCCAGTACCAGAAGCTGGGAGAGTATTAATGGGCATCTTGGAGAAAAGACGAAGAAAACCATCTGCAATGACAAGAAAAAGCTGGACAGTGAGGGAAACAGCTTTGCCAGCTATTTTGATGATGCAAACAGCGCCTTTTTTGTAGAAGTTTTGAAGGTTCCGAAATATGGATATCTCATTATACGGCGGTCCATCAACGGTCTGAACAGCAGTATGCAGGTCATGGTGATCTGTTTTCTGATTGCGGCAGGAATCACTATGGTATGCGGAACTCTGGTGATTATTTATTTTTCCGGCAGGATGGTTCAGCCCATTCAGGAGATAAACAGGGTAACAGGGCAGATTTCCAATTTGAATTTTGACGAAAAGGCTATTGTGAAAAGCAATGATGAATTTGGTGTGCTGGCAGAATCTGTCAATGCGATGTCTGACAGACTGAAGGAGTCTATGGGTGAGCTTCAGAAGGAAGTGGAAATGCGCAAGACCCTGGTACGGAACATGGCCCATGAACTGAAAACTCCGGTAGCCGTGATTATGGGCTATGCGGAAAATATGGCTTATATCACAGATCAGCCGGAAAAGATCGAGAAATACTGCAGGGTGATTTCTGAAGAATGTAATCGTATGGATGTGATCGTCCATCAGATGCTGGAGAATTCCGCCTATAAACAAGGGGAGAATTTGCTGAATAAAACAGAGTTTCTGCCCCAGGAACTGCTGAATAATCTCCGAAAGTGCTATTTGGATGAATTTCCGGAGCGAAAAGGCAGATATGTGGAAGTGAATGAGATCAAAGGGAGTATCTGCGGGGATATGGCTGTGATCCAGCGTGCAGTTTATAATTTTGTAAAAAATGCAGTGACTTATGGAGAGAAGGATGGTGAGATCAGGATTACAGCAAGAGAAGAATTGAATCTGGTGCATTTCATCGTCTTTAACCAGGGCAAACCGATTCCAAAGGAAGAACAGGAAAAGATCTGGGATGTTTTTTATAAAGTAAGCACTGCACGCACCAGAAGCAGAAACAGTTTCGGGATCGGACTTTCCATTGTGAAGCAGGCAGCAGAGGCTCATGGAGGCAGCGTGGGTGTTCGAAATGTTTCAGGAGGGGTGGAATTTTGCTTTACCATAAAAAATGATGCCGGAAGCAAAAAATAAATATTAAGCAAATATTTCACAAAGATTACACAATGATGCTTCATGATAGCCATGAAGAAAAATAGAAGAGGTATAATGCATGGTATGTAATGTGCTGGATTATCTGGAAGCAGGAGTCAGGAGACATCCGGATAAGATTCTGTTTGCAGATGAGAAACATGAAGTAACCTATAAAGAATGTATGGAAAATGCCAGACGTATTGGTACGGTCATTGCAGGTATGAGCCAGGGACGAAAACCGGTGGCTGTACTTGTTGACAGGGGCGTAGAGAGTCTGGTAAGCTTTATGGGCTGTATATACAGCGGAAATTTTTATGTTCCCATCAGTAAGGAAATTCCTGAGAAAAGGATGGAGGTCATTTTGAAACAGGTTTCTCCTGTCTGTCTCATTTGTCAGGGAAAGGACAGGGAACTGGCAGAGAAACTGGAACATAAGACAGAAATTTGTTTATATGAAGAAATGGCTCTAAAAGAGCCGAAGGAGGAGCTTTTAAGGGGAATCCGGGAAGGTCACCTGGATACAGATCCTCTGTACGCTATTTATACTTCCGGTTCCAGCGGAACGCCAAAAGGCGTGCTTGTGTGCCACAGATCTGTGATTGATCTTGTGGAGCAGTTTGCAGTATGCTTTCAGCTTGATGAACATGAGATATTTGGAAACCAGGCGCCTTTTGACTTTGATGTGTCTGTGAAGGATATTTATTCCACGCTGAGAAACGGTGCTACCTTATATATTGTTACGAAAAAAATGATCATGTTCCCCAAAAAACTGATTGCCTATCTCAACGAAAAAAGGGTCACAACGCTGATCTGGGCAGTTTCCGCCCTGGCCATTGTTGCTGATTTTAAGGGAATGGAAAAAGATGTGCCTCATAGTCTGAAAAAGATTATGTTTTCCGGTGAAGTAATGCCTGTGAAGGTACTGAATTACTGGAGGGAAAAGCTCCCGGATGCTATGTATGTGAACCTGTACGGGCCTACGGAGATTACCTGCAACTGCACTTATTATATTATAGACAGGGATTTCGGCCTGGATGAAACGCTTCCGATCGGAAAGGCGTTTCCCAATACGGAAGTGTTCCTTTTAAATGAGAAGAACCATCTTGTAAAGGATGAGGAGGTTGGAGAAATCTGTGTAAGAGGAACCTCTTTGGCTCTTGGATATTACCGTAATTTGGAGGCAACGGACAGAGCCTTTTGCCAAAATCCCATGAACCCGGATTATCCGGAGTTAATGTACAGAACCGGGGATTTGGGAAGATACAGAAACGGGGAACTATATTATGTTACCCGCAAGGACTTCCAGATTAAGCACATGGGCCACAGAATTGAACTTGGAGAGATTGAGGCAGTTCTGGATAGTCTGGATTACATTTCCAGAAGCTGCTGTATCTATAATAAGGAGGAAAATGCCATTTATATGTTCTACCAGGCAGAGGAAGCCTGTGATAAGCGTATTATAAAAGATCTTCAGATTTATTTGCCGAAATACATGTGTCCTAACAGATATGTGTACTTGGAACGTCTTCCATTGAACAAAAACGGGAAAATCGACAGGATAATGCTGAAAGAGAGGTATATCTGTCATGGAGAAAGTTAAGTCTTACCAGGAATTTGGAGAAAAAGTCAAAGAGTTCAAAAAGAACGGCAAGCCACGTTCAAATTGTTATTTCCTTCCGGACGAGGTGCGGAACATGACAGCGAGAGAAACGCTGTATTTGGAGGAATCAGAGGACTGTCTGCTGTATTTTGTACGGGAAACAAATTGTTACCGCCTTTATTATTATCTGAGAGAGGGCGGCCAGCCTGTGATGGAAAAGAAAGATATGCCTGTTTTTCTGGATTTCGTTTACCGTGAGGGAGAGGAAGAAAAAGAGGAGACACTTGTTCACTTCTGGGAACAACGGGGATTTCAGGTATACAAAAGGTACCGAAGAATGGAGTGCCTGGGTGAAAATTTCATTTCCCCTGCAGACAAAGAGGAAATGCAGAAAAAGTATCCTCTGCAGAATTTAAAGCCTGGGCATTATGAAGAGTGCATTGCCCTTTGGAAAAGATGCCTGGATGAATACAGCACCATTCTGCCGGATAAAGAAGAATTTGACAAAGCCTGTGAAAAGGGACAGATTATGGGCGTGCTTCTTTCTGATGGAAGTGTGGGAGCTGTGAACCGGGGGATCTTTAAGGGCAGAACAGCATTTATGCAGCATTTATCCGTAAGTCCTAAGCTTCGGGGAATCGGTATGGGAAGAACCTTAAGCTATGCATCAATTGACGCAATGTTCACTGACCGGGGAGCAGAAAAGGTGAATTTCTGGGTGGATGAGAAAAATGTGCATGCAATCGGGATTTATGAAAGAATGGGTTTTGTCAATGACGGTATGATTTCAGGACAGCTTAAGCTGGATGAAAAATAAAAAGTTGAAAGAAAAAAAGATGAAAGGAATAAGATGATGAGAGAAGAATTAATGGAAATACTGGAAAGATTAAGACCGGAGCTGGAATTTGAGAAGGAAGATAAGCTGATTGATGACGGAATCCTGGATTCCTTTGACCTGGTGTCTCTGATTGGAGAAATCAATGATTCTTTTGATGTGGAAGTATCCTTTGATGACATTGAGCCGGAAAATTTTAATTCAGTAGAAGCGATGCTCGCCCTGATCACAAAACTTCAAGAGGAAGAATGATATGTCGGTAAATCAGCTATCATTTTTTGCGCTGTTTTTCTTATCGGTGATTCTTTATTATTGTGTCCCCCGAAAGTGCCAGTGGATGGCACTTTTGGGCATCAGCTTGTTGTTCTACCATTTGATGGGCGTGGACAACTTTATTTATGTTCTGGTCACCGCAGGCACCCTTACCTGGACGACAGGGAAAATGTATCAGATTGACTGCTGCCTGGAGGAAGAGCTGAAAAATGCACCTGCTAAATTAACACGCAGCGAAAAGAAAGAAAAAAAGGCTCAGGCAAAAAGCAGGAAGAAGCGCTGGCTTCTTTGTATGATCTTTATCAATCTCGGCATTCTGCTTGTGCTGAAATACGGAGATTTTTTTGTTCATAATGCAAACCGGATCCTGGGGGTATTTGGAATTGACGGGATGAATAAGCTTGGGCTTGTGGTTCCTTTAGGGCTTTCCTATTATACTTTGCAGGCTATTGGCTATGCCCTGGATGTCTACAAGGGTAAAAGTGTTCCTGAAAAAAATCCCTGCAAGGTTCTTCTCTTCGTAACCTTCTTTCCTCAAATGACCCAGGGGCCTATCGGACGATTCGGGGAGCTGGCGCCTCAGCTATATGTAGGACGTACATTTTCTTACAAGAATCTTTCCTATGGATGCCAGAGGATTTTATGGGGAATGATGAAAAAGACTGTGATTGCGGATAATCTCCGTCCCTTGGCTACCGGGATCTTTCATCAGTATAAAACAGTAGATGGATTTACCCTTTTTATGGCCTGTATTTATACAACCTTTCAGATTTATGCGGATTTTTCCGGATACTCAGATATTGTATGCGGAATAGGGGAAATTTACGGAATCAGGATGGAGGAAAACTTTACGCAGCCCTTCTTTTCAAAATCCTTAAGCGAATACTGGAGAAGATGGCATATTTCTTTAAGCTCCTGGTTTCGGGATTACATCTTTTATCCTGCATCCATTTCCAAAAGTGCAGTAAGCTTCGGGAAGTTCGGCGGCAGATTTCTGCCCCCAAGGATCAGTAAAATGTTCCCTGCTGTTTTTGCCCTGTCCCTTGTATGGATCAGCACAGGGCTATGGCATGATGCAAGCTGGCGGTACATATTGTGGGGCGCTGCCAACGGGGCCATTATCATATCTGCGATTATTTTGAAACCGCAGTTTGATGCAGCAAAAGCAAAGCTTCATATACGGGAGGATGGAGGACTATGGCAGGTGTTCTGTATGATCCGTACCTTCCTGATTGTTTCCCTTTTGAAGGTATTTCCGGGAGCCGGAAGCACAATTGGAAGCCTTCGGATCTTTAAAAAGATCTTTTTTGATTTTCATCCTGCACTGGATTATACCCTGTGGTTTATGGATATGGAGAGCTACCGCCTGATCTATGCAGCCATTGGCCTGGTTTTGTTCCTGATAGTAAGTATTTTGCAGACAAAAGGGAAGGTGCGGGATTTTCTGGCAGCCAAACCTGTGGTGGTACGCTGGGCAGTGTATTTGTTCCTTTTGAGCTTGATTATGTTTATGGGGGCTTTTGATTCCACGGCAATTGGAGGATTTGAATATGCGCAATTTTAAAAAGATTATTTGCCGGATCATGGTGCTTCTGGTGTTTGTCCTGATGGTGAATAAGATCAGCAGATATATGTATGAATCCCGTACCAATCCTTTGCTTTTGGAGCGGGAAGATCTAAAAGAAACAAAAGGAACAGTAGATACCCTGCTTCTTGGGACATCCCTGGTTGCATGGGGACTGGATCCGGCAGTAATCAGCGAGGAACTGGATGCTGTCTGCTTTAACCTGGGAACAGAGTCCCAGCCCATATCCGGTGCCTATTTCCTTTTGAAAGACCAGATTAGAAACAATCCCATAAAGCGGGTATTTCTGGGACTGGGCGTAACGAGCATGGTGGAGGACAATAATACGTTAGTGGGACGAAGGCTGGCCATTCTGGACAGGATGTTTTCTCCTCTTGTAAAGGCGGAATATATGCTGACAGATGGTACCTTCAGGGATTTCGAGCAGTTCTTTTTGTATCCCACCAGGGTGGAGAACCGACTGGATTTTCAGTTTGTTGAAAAAAACATTGCTTATAAACAGTCTGAGGATTTTCAAAATAAGATACCGCCAAGCTATACAAAGTGGAAATACATAGGTATGGGTTTTAAATACAATGATCAGGTCTATGACGGAAACTTTAAGGCAAAGCGCTTAAGAAAAAACGGGATTTGGGACAGAGACAATATTCAAGAACGATGCGTGGAATATATTACCAAAATTGCGCAGCTTTGCAAAAAAAATGACATTGATTTTAACATTGTCATTTTCCCTCATGCTTATGAATTTGCGAAACTGCAGGGAGATCTGTCAGATATGGACGCCTATTTTGAGGAGTTCTGCCAGGAACTGGATATTGGATTGTTTAATTATAATTATACTGCATATGAAGGAATTTATGAAATCCTTCCGGATGAATACTATTGGGACAGAAAGCACCTGAACAAGGATGGTGCTGCTGCCATCGCCCATCTGCTGTGCAGCGATTATAAGGAGGAGATGGATTCATGAGAGAAAAACTGACCCACGGGGACGTAGAAAAGATCCAGGAGGAAATCGACCACCGCAAACTGGTTATCCGCAGGGAAGCCATTGAAGCAGTGAAAGAAGCTAGGGCTCAGGGGGATCTAAGCGAGAATTTTGAATACTATGCAGCAAAAAAGCATAAAAATCAAAATGAAAGCCGTATCAGGTATTTGGAGAGAATGCTGAAAACGGCTGATATTGTGGAGGATACCTCAAGATCAGATGAAGTTGGTATGAATGATATTGTGGAAGTGGAATTTGAAGAGGATGGTGAGATTGAGAAGTATAAGCTGGTGACTTCCATCCGGGGAAATTCCCTGGAAAACCGTGTAAGCATTGAGTCTCCCATTGGAAAAGCACTGAAGGGACATAAGGCAGGAGATCGGGTAGAAGTAAAGGTGAATGATAATTACAGCTATTTTCTGCTTATCCGTTCAATTGATAAAACCGGATCGGAAGATGAAGAAATCAGGGGATTCTGATTTCTTCATCTATTTTTTTACATGGATTTAACATGAAGCTAAGGAGAATTTTACATAACAATTCTAAAATAAGGTCATATTAAGAACATACAAAGGAGATAGAGATCATGGATTTTTTCAGTTTTTTGACCTTATTCGGCGGTCTGGCCATGTTTTTGTACGGAATGCAGGTTATGGGTGACGGGCTTGCCAAGGTGTCCGGAGGAAAACTGGAGCGTATTTTGGAAAATCTGACGTCCAGTACATTAAAAGCGGTGTTTCTGGGTGCCGGGGTAACGGCAGTGATTCAGTCGTCTTCTGCCACGACTGTTATGGTGGTGGGGTTTGTAAACTCCGGTATTATGAAGCTTTCCCAGGCGGTGGGCGTGATCATGGGCGCCAATGTGGGTACTACAGCCACTTCCTGGATTTTAAGCCTTGCGGGGATTGAAAGCGAGAGCTTTTTTCTCAGGCTTTTGAAGCCCAGCTCCTTTGCCCCCATTCTGGCACTCATGGGAGTATTTTTCCTGCTTTTTACAAGGAGCACAAAAAAGAAAGACGTGGGAAGCATCATGGTGGGATTTGCCGTGCTTATGTTCGGGATGGAAACCATGAGCGGCGCAGTAAAGCCTTTGGCAGATGTGCCGGAATTCGGGAATCTGCTGCTGAAATTCTCTAATCCGGTTTTGGGAATTCTGGCAGGTGCAGTACTTACTGCAGTGATCCAGTCTTCCTCAGCATCTGTGGGTATCCTGCAGGCTCTTTGTGTGACAGGGGCGGTTCATTATAGCGTGGCGATTCCAATTATCATGGGACAGAATATCGGAACTTGTGTAACTGCGCTTTTGTCAGCCATCGGCGCAAGCAAAAATGCAAAACGTGCTGCAATGGTCCATTTGTATTTCAACCTTATCGGTACCATTGTCTTTATGGGAGCATTTTATCTGCTGAACGCTTTGATGCCTCTGGCGTTTTTGGAGGATGCTGCAGGACCGGCAGGAATTGCAGTCATCCATAGTATTTTCAATGTAACAGCTACGGTATTATGGATTCCATTTGCCGGCTTTCTGGAAAAGCTGGCGTGTCTTACGATCCGGGATACGGGGGAGGAATTGGAGACGTCTTTGGAGGATCAGGAATTTATGATCCTGGAATCACGTTTTCTGGAAAAACCGGCCTTTGCTGTGGAGCAGGGAAGGAATGCTGCGCGCCGTATGGCCAGGGAATCTCATAAATCATTGCGCCTTGCATTAAGCCTTCTTGGAGAGTATGATGAAGAGAGCGCAAAGCGTGTGGATCAGATGGAAGCAAAAGTGGATCGTTACGAAGATGAGCTTGGTACTTATCTGGTAAAGCTAAGCCATAAGGATTTGTCTGAACACGACAGTCACAGCGTTGCAATCATGCTTCACTGCATTGGGGATTTTGAGAGGATTTCTGACCATGCAGTAAACATTATGGAGTCTGCAAGGGAGCTGTATGAAAAAAAGGCAGGCTTTTCCCAAAAAGCGATGGAAGAACTGGGGGTGATCACCCAGGCAGTAGAGGATATTGTACAGCTTACTTATCATGTATTTCAGAAGCAGGATGTGCGTCTGGCTGAGAGGATTGAACCATTGGAGGAAGTGATTGATGAATTGAGCCAGGAGCTGAAACGCCGTCATGTACGCCGCCTTCAGGCAGGAACGTGTACCATAGAAATGGGATTTGTCCTTTCGGATATTATGACGAACCTGGAGCGGATCGCAGACCACTGTTCCAATATCGGCGTCTGCATTACCCAGGTGCGGGAAGACCTTTTTGACACGCATAGTCATCTGGAAGATGTAAAAAATGCTGCAGACGATTCTTTCATCAGGAATCTGGCAGAAGTGCGCAGTCAGTACGTTCTGCCGTAATTACAGGAGAAAAGCTCCTTGTACAATAAGAAAAATACAGGTATACTGAGTGTGAAACTTATGGACAGGATATGCAAAACAAAATGAGGTACGGATAAAATGATCTACTGTGTGGAGGATGAGCGGAATATTCGTGAATTGCTGGTATATACCCTGGAAACAACCGGCTTTCAGGCAAAAGGCATGGCAGATGGCCGTGAACTTATGGATGCTTTGAAAAAAGAAAAGCCGGAGCTTATCCTTTTGGATGTAATGCTTCCCGGTGAAGACGGATACAGTATTCTGGCAAGGATCCGGAATATGCAGGAGGCGGGGGGGATTCCTGTGATCATGGTCACGGCAAAGGACGCAGAATTTGACAAAGTGCGGGGGTTGGAGATGGGAGCAGACGATTATATTACAAAGCCCTTCGGTATGATGGAATTTGTGGCCAGAGTGAAGGCTGTGCTGCGCAGATGCACGCAGAATCGAAACGAAGATCAAATGCTTTCCTATGGGGAGCTGTGCATGCTGGTTGGAAGGCATGAGGTTCGCTGCAAAGGCCGTAAGGCAGAGCTTACCAAGAAAGAGTTTGAGCTTCTTAAGTATCTTTTGGAAAATAAGGGAATCGTGCTTACCAGAAACCAGATTTTATGTAAGATCTGGGGATACGATTTTGACGGAGAAACCAGGACTGTTGACGTGCATGTGCGTACCCTTCGCCAAAAGCTGGGGGAGGAAGGGAATTTGATAGAAACCATTCGGGGAATAGGCTACCGGATCGGAGGATGAGATGAAGCAGAAAATTTTAAATCATGGAAGTTTTCTTGTGGTACTGTCTGTGCTCCTGACCTTTTTTGCGGCAAGCTTTGTGATGTACCATAAATTCAGCGTAAATGTGAAGCAGGATGTGCGTAACGAAGCGGAATATGTAAAAATGGGAATACAGGCCATGGGGGAGGGCTATCTTACGGAAGCAGTGGGAAACCTGACAGATTCCAGGATCACTTTAGCTGATGACCAGGGAAATGTCCTCTTTGATTCGGGAAAGAGTCCCTCAGAGCTTGAGAACCACAGCGACCGGCCAGAGGTGATCCAGGCGATGAAAGAGGGGTATGGGGAGCAGGTGCGGTTTTCCAGTACCTTTTCTACCCAGACGTTTTATTATGCTCTTCGTCTGGGGGATGGAAAAGTTCTCCGGGTTGCCAAAACCATTGACAGTGTGTTCCATACCATGATGTCAGGCTTCACGCTCCTTGGAATCTTAACTATGGGAATTCTTTTGATGGATTTCTTTCTGGTGCAGAGGCAGACTGTGGATCTGATCGAACCCATTAATGAACTGGATCTTGAGAATCCCTTAAAAAATGTGTGCTACGAGGAGCTTAGACCCCTTCTTGTGCGGGTGGATCAGCAGAATAGGCAGATTGCGCAGCAGATGGAGGAATTAAGAGCTGCGGAAGCTATGCGCAGGGAATTTAGTGCAAATGTATCCCATGAGCTGAAAACTCCTTTGATGTCTATATCCGGTTATGCGGAGCTGATGATGAACGGGCTTGTATCAGAAGAGAAGGTGCCGGAATTTTCCGGGAGGATTTATCATGAAGCCAGCCGTCTTAGTACCCTGGTGTCGGACATTATCCAGCTTTCCAGGCTGGACGAGAAAAGCAGTGAGCTGATGTTTGAGCCTGTGGAATTATATGACCTTGCCTGGTCGGTGGCTGCGCATCAAAAGTCTGCTGCAGAGAAGAAGAATATCACGTTGTCCGTCAAGGGGGAAGAAACCTGGTTGGTAGGTGTGCGTCAGGTATTATATGAAATGTTTTATAATTTGGCAGATAATGGGGTGCGTTATACAAAAGAGGGAGGTACGGTGAACATCACCGTTTCCAAAAAGAATGGACATCCCTGTTATCGGGTAGAAGATAATGGCATCGGAATCCCTAAAAATGAACAAAGCCGCATATTTGAGCGCTTTTACCGCATAGATAAAAGCCATTCCAGAGAAAGCGGCGGGACAGGGCTTGGCCTTTCCATTGTAAAGCATGGAGCAGCTGTACATCATGCCAAGATCAATCTGGAAAGTGAACCTTCCAAAGGGACGATGGTTGAGGTGGTTTTTCCGGAAAAACCGGAAAATATATAGACAAATAAAGAAGACGGAAGGATTCTGTGACAGCGGAGAACCTTCCGTCTTTTGCTGGTCTCAGGCATTTATTTATCCGAAGTATAAGGAGGATCCGCAGGGAAGCCTCCGGCAGCCTTTTGCATCCCTCTGGGAAGGGCGTCCTTGGAATTTTTCCAGTCTGCATCTTTATACCTGTAGTCAAATTTGTCGCAGAACCAGTCCAGGTCTTCATAGAGACGTTTCATATTCTCCTGCATCATGGGCAAAAGCTCACCAAAAAACTCTTTCTTCTCTTTATCTGTAAGAATACGGTCGCCTTCTTCTGCCAGCTCACCAAAATGCGGGATGCAAAAGCCTTTGCAGTGTTTGAAAAGCTCCCGAAATTCCTGGTTTTTGCGGTACATTTCAAAAAAGGTATCCAGGTAGCGCTGATAGGTGTTTTTGTAAAAATTGCAGATGTAGCAGTTTTCCTTTTTGGATGCAGCCCAGGCTCCGATGGAAGTGCGGGCGGCATTCTCAGAAGATTTGCTTTTTTTCAGTCGTCCCATCAGGGTAGCCCTGGACGGCGCAAACATTTTCACCTGCTCATCCAGCTCCTGATTGAGTTTTTGGAAATGGGTTTTTAGGATCAGACCTGTTCCAAGCCGGTTCCCATATTCATACATTTTTTTATAATGGGTACGGCAAAAGCCCATGGCGTCTGTTTCTGCCCGCACGTCATCTTCCATATAAGAAGCGCCGGGGCCAAGGACGAAGTCAAGAGTGTGTTCCTCAAGACTGCGTTCCACATTGCAGAAAGGACATTCGCCCTCTGCCTTAAACGCATCCATCAATGGGATGGTATAAAGTTTCTCTTTCATGTCAAAGCCCTCCGTTTGTAATACACTGGCAATTCTATGTTGTTTTTTAATTAAAGAATATCACAAAACAAGGAAAAAAGATAGTGCAGACAAAACATCTCCATGATATAATATAAACAATATGGTTATTGTTCATTTTCAACGAAAGAGGAAACGGTCATGATAGGAACGATATTATCAGGGATTTTGGGTATCCTTTTTTTGACAGGTGCTGTGATGCAGTACCGCTGCAGGGGACCTGTCTGGTCTGCTGAGTATTTGGCTTCTTCTCCAAAGGAGAAGAGACGTCTTCGTACGCGCCGCGCGTACTATGGATCCGCCACGGCATGTCTGCTGATCGGAATTTCCCTTATATTATTGGTGCTTTATAACTTGACAAGCATTATAGGAATTATGTATGCTGTTTGGGTATGTGCCGGTTTATTTTTCTTGCTGCTTGTATATGGATCTTTAGTGGCAGCAGGAAGAAGCCAGGATCGCAGGCAGGAAGCGGTTATGCATCGGGAAAACCTGGACGATGTGTTTCCCCATGAGATAGAAGAAGAAATCAGAAATCGAAGGAGAGCTATAAGACGGATATCAGAAAATCCGAATAAGGGAGGAAGTAGGTTAGAACAGAATCAGGTAAGCAGGGGCAAGAGAAGAAATTAGCAGGAAGGGAAAAGACCCGGAGTGCAAATATATATATAAATTTTTCAATGAGAAAGGATGAAGCGATATGAAGAATCCGGTTTTGGTAGTAATGGCAGCAGGTATGGGAAGCCGCTATGGAGGGCTTAAGCAGATTGACCCTGTAGATCCCCAGGGACATATTATTATGGACTTTTCTATTTTTGATGCAGTAAGAGCAGGATTTAAAAAAGTAGTTTTTATTATTAAAAAAGAAAATGAAGAGGACTTCAGAAATGCCATCGGGGATCGCTTAAGCAAACAGATAGAGGTGGAATATGTATTCCAGGATCTTCATAATCTGCCGGAGGGCTATGAGGTTCCGGAAGGAAGAGTAAAACCATGGGGAACCGGGCACGCAGTTCTAAGCTGTATTGACGCAATTGACGGACCTTTTGCGGTAATTAACGCAGATG
Source organism: uncultured Blautia sp. (assembly GCA_946557785.1). Classification (GTDB taxonomy): domain Bacteria; phylum Bacillota; class Clostridia; order Lachnospirales; family Lachnospiraceae; genus Blautia_A. The sequence continues at coordinate 25,772 of CAMNTH010000023.1, read as the reverse complement.
ATTATTATGGAAGCCATGCATTTGAAATGGCATATGACTTCCTTTCCTCCAATGAAGAAGAGGATGGCATTTATCATTATATGATGGTTGGCTATAAGCTGGAGAATACACTTACGGAAAACGGACATGTAGCCAGAGGAGTCTGTGTAACAGACCAGGAGGGACATCTGGTAAAGATTAACGAACGCACCCACATTGAAAAGCGGGATGGCGGCGCTGCCTATACGGAAGATGACGGAAATACCTGGACAGAGCTTTTGGAGGGAAGCATTGTATCCATGAATATGTGGGGATTTTCTGCAAGTATCTTAAAAGAACTGAGAGAACGCTTCGGTAAGTTTCTGAATGAAAATCTGAAGGTGAATCCGCTGAAATGCGAATATTTTCTTCCTTTTGTGGTAGATGAGCTTTTGGGAGAGGGAAAAGCCACTGTTAAGGTTTTAAAGTCCATGGATAAATGGTACGGAGTGACCTATAAGGAGGATAAGCCTGTTGTAGTGGAGGCAATCCGAAAGATGAAAGAGAGCGGGCTTTATCCGCAGAATTTGTGGGAGGAAGCGTAAGTGGACAAAAACAGGATATCACAGGAAGTGATAAGTATGTTTGGCTTCCCAGGAGAAATAGTGGAGTGCATTCCTTTTGGAAGCGGTCACATCAATGATACATATCGCCTGGCCTGTCAGACAGAAGAAGGAATTAAGCGTTTTATTCTTCAGAAAATGAACAAGAATGTTTTCAGAAATCCCATTGAGCTGATGGAAAATATAAAAGGCGTAACCAGATGGCTGAGACGGAAGATCACAGAAAACGGCGGCGATGGGGAACGAGAGACATTGAATGTGCTGGAGACCCGGGATGGCAGGCCCTATTATCAGGATTCCCAGGGAGAATTTTGGAGAAGCTATCTTTTTATTGAGAATGCATCCTGCTTTGATGCAGTAAAAGATGAAAATGACTTTTACCAGAGTGCTGTGGCTTTTGGACATTTTCAGAGACTTTTGGCGGATTATCCGGCAGAGACGCTTTATGAAACCATTGTGGACTTTCATAACACCCCGGATCGCTTCAGGAAATTCCAGGATGCTTTAAAGGCGGATGCTTTAGGCAGGGCTTCCCAGGTACAGGAAGAAATTCGGTTTGTACTTGAGCATGAGGAGCTTTCCCGCAGGCTTTATGACCTTCAGGTACGCGGGGAAATTCCTCTTCGAGTAACCCATAATGATACCAAGCTTAACAATATTATGATCGATGATGCTACAGGGAAGGCCATCTGCGTCATTGACCTGGATACGGTAATGCCGGGGCTTTCGGTAAATGATTTTGGAGATTCCATTCGTTTCGGTGCAAGCACAGGTGCGGAAGATGAGCAGGATCTTTCTAAAGTTTCCTGTGACCTTCATTTGTATGAACTTTATGTAAAAGGCTTTATTGAAGGCTGTGGGGGGGCTCTGACGGAGATCGAACTGGATATGCTTCCGATGGGAGCGATTTTGATGACTTTTGAATGCGGAATGCGTTTCCTTACAGATTACCTGGAAGGGGATCATTATTTCAAGATTCATCGGGAGGGTCATAATCTGGACCGCTGCAGAACCCAGTTTAAGCTGGTAAAGGATATGGAAGAGAAGCTTCCGATCATGCAGGGCATTGTAAATAAGTATAAATAATGATAAAGATATAAGGAAATTGTAGTCAAAAAAGCAGTCCCGAATGAGCCGGAACTGCTTTTTTGCCGTATTACTGGTATTTCTTTTCTTTTTCAAATTTAGGTTCGCAGGTAAGCTCAACGCCAAGCCTGCGGAATTCCCACACATCCACGGAAGAAAGCATAACAGAGGTGTGGGCCTGGCAGCCTTTCAGCTTAGGGAGTTGTTCTAAGGCAAGCCGGGCTTCCTGGCTGCTTGCTGCGCTGACGGATAGGGCAATGAGGGTTTCATCAGAATGCAGGCGGGGATTTTTGCTTCCCAGGTAGCAGGTTTTCAGTTCCTGGATAGGACGGATGGCTTCCGGGGAAATCACATGGTGCTTATGGTCAATTCCAGCAAGATCCTTCAAGGCATTAAGAAGGAGTGCGGAGGAAGCGCCCAAAAGCTGGGAGGTCTTTCCATATACAATGGAACCGTCCGAAAGTTCCATGGCAGCAGCGGGAGCCCCTGTTTCTTCCGCCTTGGCAAGGCAGGCAGGAACCACCTTCCGGTCATTGACAGTGGCGTGGGCCTGTTTCAGAAGAAGTTCGATCTTGTAGGCTTCTTCCTCTGTACCGCTTCCGGAAACCAGGGCGCCCATGCTCTTATAATATCTGCGGATAATTTCCTGACGGGATGCCTCACGGCAGGCTTCATCATTTACAATACAGTTGCCTGCCATATTTACGCCCATATCTGTAGGGGATTTATAAGGGCATTTGCCAATGATCTTCTCAAACATGGCCTGGAGAACCGGGAATATTTCCACATCTCTGTTATAGTTTACTGTAGTTTCTCCATAGGCTTCCAGATGGAAAGGATCGATCATATTGACGTCATTCAAATCTGCGGTGGCAGCCTCATAGGCAAGATTGACCGGATGCTTTAAAGGAATGTTCCAGATGGGGAATGTCTCAAATTTTGCGTATCCGGCGCTGATGCCGCGCTTGTATTCATGATACAGCTGGGACAGGCAGGTTGCCATTTTACCGCTTCCCGGTCCTGGGGCGGTAACAACCACTAAGGGTCGGGAGGTTTCGATATACTCGTTTTTTCCATAGCCTTCATCGCTGACGATGAGGGAGGTGTTGCTTGGGTATCCAGGAATGGAGTAATGCAGGTAAACCCGGATGCCTAATTTTTCCAGACGGTTCTTAAAGTGATCTGCGCCTTCCTGGCCTGCGTAACGGGTGATGCACACGCTGCCTACATAGAGATTCCGCTGGGTAAATTCTTCAATCAGACGGAGAACATCTGTGTCGTAGGTAATTCCAAGATCCCCGCGTATTTTATTCTTATCAATGTCTGCAGCACTGATGACGATGACGATCTCAGCCTGGTCGCTGAGCTGCATCAGCATCCGGAGCTTGCTGTCCGGTTCAAATCCGGGAAGAACCCTGGATGCGTGAAAGTCATCAAACAATTTGCCGCCGAATTCCAGATAAAGTTTATTGTCAAACTGGCTGATGCGCTCCCGGATATGCTGGGACTGCATTTTAAGATACTTCTCATTATCAAATCCTATTTTCATTTGTCTCTGATCCTTTCCCGTATCTGTAACGAAATAATTTACACATTATCCTACTAGTATACTATAAAGTTTGAGGAAGTGGTATCCTTTTTTTTACAGACTTCAAAATAATGGCTCAGATTGTGACCGGAATCCTGACTTTTTGAAGTTATTTTAGAGTTATTTCATATATGCAGGTTGATTTATAGTCAAAATCTCTTTATAATAAGAAATAGTTCTGCGCATATTTGCGCCATTCTTTTAAGAGGAGGAACAGAATGAATAATCATATGGACAATAACCCCAACGGCAAACGTCCTGACAACAACAATCCCAATAATAAACAGGGACCTAATAAGAACCACCAGTCAATTCTTGCTTTTCTTATTTGTCTTATGATCACTCTGGTATGCTTAAGCCTTTTTACCAATATGCTGAAAGACAATTCCAGCGAGATCACCTATGACAAATTTATAGAGATGGTTGACAAGGACCAGATTAAGGAAGTAACCTTGCAGTCCGGTACACTGACCATCGTGCCTAAGAAGCAGTATTCCCTATATCAGGAAAAGGCCTATTACGTTCGCCAGATGGAGGATGTGGATTCCCTTACGAAACGTCTGGAAGGAAAGGACATTATTTTCAGCTATGAGCCGCCGGATGCTATGCAGGAGTATATGGCTATGATCATAAGCATTTTGCTTCCGACAGTGCTTTTGTTTGTGATGCTGATGTTCTTTATGCGCCGTATGAATAAGGGCGGCGGTGTGATGGGCGTTGGGAAGAGCCGTGCAAAAGCTTATATCCAGAAGGAAACAGGCATTACATTTAAGGATGTTGCAGGACAGGACGAGGCAAAGGAATCCCTTCAGGAGGTTGTGGACTTCCTGCATAATCCTGGAAAATATACCATGATAGGAGCCAAACTTCCGAAAGGAGCTCTTCTTGTAGGCCCGCCCGGAACCGGGAAGACCCTTCTTGCAAAGGCTGTGGCAGGGGAAGCGCATGTGCCCTTTTTCTCTCTGTCCGGTTCGGAATTTGTAGAAATGTTTGTAGGCGTGGGAGCTTCCCGTGTAAGAGACCTGTTTGAAGAAGCCAAGAAGAATGCTCCATGTATCGTGTTTATTGACGAGATCGATGCTATCGGAAAGAGCCGTGATTCCCATTACGGCGGCGGAAATGACGAACGGGAGCAGACGCTGAACCAGCTTCTTGCCGAAATGGATGGCTTTGATACATCCAAGGGTCTTCTCATTCTTGCAGCTACTAACCGTCCGGAGGTGTTAGATCCGGCGCTTTTACGCCCCGGCCGTTTTGACCGCCGTGTCATTGTGGATCGTCCGGATTTAAAAGGCCGGGTGGAAATTCTGAAGGTACATGCCAAGAATGTCCTTCTGGATGAGACTGTGGATTTTGATGCCATAGCATTGGCAACCTCCGGAGCCGTTGGTTCCGACCTTGCCAATATGATCAATGAGGCCGCCATTCTGGCTGTAAAAAACGGCAGAAAAGCAGTATGCCAGAAAGACCTTCTGGAATCTGTAGAGGTGGTTCTGGTAGGAAAAGAAAAGAAAGACCGCATCCTGAGCACGCAGGAACGCCGTATTGTTTCTTATCATGAGGTAGGACATGCACTTGTAAGCGCCCTGCAGAAAGACTCGGAGCCGGTACAAAAGATTACAATTGTTCCAAGGACTATGGGAGCTTTGGGATATGTCATGCATGTACCGGAGGAAGAGAAATTCCTCAATACGAAAAAAGAGCTGGAGGCTATGCTGGTAGGCTATCTTGGAGGACGTGCAGCAGAGGAGATTGTATTCGATACAGTAACAACCGGTGCAGCCAATGACATCGAGCAGGCCACGAAGGTTGCCCGTGCTATGATCACGCAGTACGGCATGTCTGAGAAATTTGGCCTTATGGGACTTGCTTCTCAGGAAAATCAATACTTAAGCGGCAGGGCGGTTCTAAACTGCGGAGATGACACGGCCACGGAGATTGACCATGAAGTAATGAAGCTTCTTCATTTCTCTTATGAGGAGGCGAAAAAGCTTTTGTCCGGACACCGGACAGCTCTTGATAAAATTGCAGAATATCTTATTAAAAAAGAAACCATTACAGGCAAAGAATTTATGAAGATTTTCCGTGCAGTGCAGCATGGTTTGGAAATTCCGGAGAACCTGGATGATCTCCCTGACTTTGCGGCAGAAGCACCAAAGCTGTCAGAGCAGGAGCCGGATGCCCAAGAATAGAAAGAATAAATAAAAAGAAAACCAGCCCCGGCTCATTCATCTGATCCGGGGTGTTTTGCCATAGAAAGGAGCCGATTTATGTTTCAAATAGAAGAAGAATTGAAAAAGCTTCCTGCAAAACCAGGCGTTTATATCATGCATGGCGAATCCGACGAAATCATTTATGTTGGCAAGGCGGTCAGCCTGAAAAACCGTGTCCGCCAGTACTTTCAGTCAAGCCGGAATAAGGGGGCAAAGATTGAGCAGATGGTCACCCATATTACACGGTTTGAATACATTATCACAGATTCCGAGCTGGAAGCCCTGGTTCTGGAGAGCAACCTTATTAAAGAGCATCGCCCAAAATATAACACCATGCTCAAGGATGACAAGAGCTACCCTTTTATCAAAGTGACCGTCCAGGAAGCTTATCCACGGGTCCTTTTTGCCAGGAGGATGAAGAAGGATAAAAATCGCTATTTTGGCCCGTACACCAGCGGAGGAGCCGTAAAAGACGTGATAGAGCTTGTGAGGAAGCTTTACCAGGTTCGTTCCTGCAATCGTAATCTTCCAAGGGATACAGGAAAAGACCGGCCCTGTCTGTATTATCATATGAAACAGTGCACGGCTCCCTGCCAGGGCAGGATTACGCCGGAAGAGTACAAGAAAAACATACAGCAGGTGATTCGGTTCCTGAATGGGGATTTTAAGGACACCATTGATGACCTTACGGAAAAGATGCAGCAGGCTTCAGAAGACCTCCGCTTTGAGGAGGCGGTGGAATACCGTGATTTAATCCAGAGTATCCGTAAAATCGGAGAGAGGCAGAAAATTACCAGTTATGGAGAGGATGACCGGGATGTGATCGCAGTTGCCATGGATGAGAGTCAGGATCTGCGGGAACAGGATGCAGTCGTGCAGGTATTCTTTGTAAGGGACGGGAAACTTATCGGCCGGGACCATTTTTACCTGCGTGTAGCCAGGGGAGATACAAAGGAGCAGGTACTTTCAAGCTTTTTGAAACAGTTCTATGCGGGTACGCCATTCATTCCCAGAGAGATTATGCTTCAAAAAGAGATTGAGGATGGGGAGATCATAGAGGAATGGCTTAGCTCCCGCAGAAAACAAAAGGTACGCATCCGCGTTCCAAAAAAGGGGACAAAGGAAAAGCTGGTAGAGCTTGCAAAGGAAAATGCAAAAATGGTATTGGATAAGGACAGGGAGCGGATCAGACGGGAGGAAGGCAGAACCGTAGGCGCAGTTCATGAAGTGGAACAGTGGCTTGGAATAAAGGGGATCATCCGTATGGAAGCATATGATATCTCCAATATCAGCGGTTTTGAGTCTGTTGGGTCTATGGTCGTTTATGAGAAAGGGCGGCCAAAGCGCAGCGATTATCGTAAGTTTAAGATTAAATGGGTACAGGGACCAAATGATTATGCAAGTATGGAGGAGGTCCTTACCAGGCGCTTTACCCATGAAAGCAATGGGGAATTTGATAGTTTTGCAAGAAAACCGGATCTGCTTCTTATGGATGGAGGGAGGGGACAGGTAAATATTGCCCTTAGGGTCCTGGAAAAGCTGGGGCTTGATATTCCTGTGTGCGGAATGGTGAAGGATGACCATCACCGTACCAGAGGCCTGTATTTTCGGAATGGAGAAATCCCCATAGATACTTCCAGCGAGGGCTTCCGGCTCATCACAAGAATCCAGGATGAGGCTCACAGATTTGCCATAGAATACCATCGCTCCCTGCGCAGTAAGGAGCAGGTTCATTCCCTTTTGGACGATATTCCCGGGATTGGAGAGGCAAGAAGAAAAGCCCTTATGAGACGGTTTAAATCCCTGGAAAATATCCGGGACGCCTCCCTGGAGGAACTGGCTGGGACGGAATCTATGAACACGGCCAGTGCTCGCCAGGTATATGATTTTTTCCGAAAAAGTGATGCTTCTGCCCGGGAATCTTTAGAGGAAACCGATTAAAAATGTGTCCCATTCATTGAAGTCTTCAGGGAAATTTGATATAATAGGAACACTTAATGGGCCGGGAAAAGCCCGTGAACACTTAATCGATGAAGGAGATAACGATATGAATGGCGTAGAGTTGACAAAAATGATGCTGGAGCTGAATCTGACGAATTTGACTCCGGAGATTGATTTAGCCGGAATGCGCGTTATGACTGCGGAAATAAACCGTCCGGCTCTGCAGCTTACCGGATATCTGGCGCATTTTGCAAATGAACGGGTTCAGATCATTGGATACGTGGAATTTACCTATCTCATGCAGCTTAGTGAGGAAGAGCGGAGATTTAAGTACGAGAGACTGATTTCCAGCAAGATTCCCTGTGTGATATTCAGCACAATGACAAGGCCCACACAGGAAATGATCGACCTGGCCCTGAAATATAATGTGCCGACATTTGTGACGGAACGTACTACCTCAAGCTTTATGGCTGAGGTTATCCGCTGGCTGGGAGTCCAGCTTGCGCCCTGCATTTCTATTCATGGCGTACTTGTGGATGTTTATGGAGAGGGTGTCCTGATCACAGGCGAGAGCGGAATCGGAAAGAGCGAAGCTGCATTGGAGCTTATTAAGCGAGGGCACCGTCTGGTGAGCGATGATGTGGTAGAACTGCGGAAGGTCAGCGATGTAACACTGGTAGGTTCTGCACCGGATATTACCCGCCACTTTATTGAGCTGCGGGGCATTGGCATTATTGATGTAAAAACGCTTTTTGGCGTAGAAAGCGTAAAAGATACCCAGTCTGTAGACCTGGTGATTAAATTGGAGGAATGGGACAGGGATAAAGAATATGACCGTCTGGGACTTCATGAAGAGTATACTGAATATCTGGGAAATAAGATCGTATGCCACTCCCTTCCTATCCGCCCGGGACGGAACCTGGCAATCATTGTAGAGTCTGCAGCAGTTAACCACAGGCAGAAGAAGATGGGATACAATGCAGCAGAAGAGTTGTATAAGCGCGTACAGGCAAATATTGCAAGAAAACGTGAAGGATAAAAAGGATAATAAATAGAAAGGAAAAGGAAAGATGGAATCATATTGTTTTGGGATCGATGTTGGAGGAACTACGGTAAAATGCGGCCTGTTTCACACAGACGGGACTTTGTTGGAGAAGTGGGAAATCCCTACAAGAACGGAGAACCAAGGAAAGGAAATCCTTCCGGATGTAGCGGATACGATCGAAGCGAAGATTGCGGAGCGCGGTATTGACAAAGCTGTGGTAAAAGGCGTGGGAGTCGGTATTCCGGGACCTGTAAATGGACAGGGCGAAGTTCTCTGTGCTGTAAACCTTTTCTGGGGCTTTACCCCTGCGGCAAAAGAGCTGAGCGAGCTTACCGGATTGCCGGCTATGGCAGGAAATGATGCGAATGTAGCTGCTCTTGGAGAGGCTTGGAAGGGAGCAGCGGAAGGCTCTAAGAATGTGATCATGGTAACCCTTGGAACCGGCGTGGGCGGCGGAATCATTGTGGATGGGAAAATCCTGTCCGGCCATCATGGAGCAGGCGGAGAAATCGGACATGCTGCTATGAACCATCAGGAAACGGATTCCTGCAACTGCGGAAATAAAGGATGTCTGGAACAGTATACATCTGCAACAGGGATCGTACGTGTTGCATTGCAGGAGCTTGCTTCCGGCAGCGAAGAAAGTGTTTTAAGAACGGTAGAGAAGCTTACGGCAAAGGATGTTTTGGATGCATACAAAGCAGGGGATGCGGCTGCAGTCCGCATTATGGAGAAAGTAGGAGACATCCTTGGAGGCGCACTGGCTGTGTTCTCCTGCGTGGCTGACCCGGAGACCATCGTAGTAGGCGGAGGTGTTTCAAAGGCTGGGCAGCCGCTGATCGACTGTATTCAGAAGTATTATCAGAAATATGCATTTTCCTTATGCAAAGAAACATCCATCGTTACTGCGCAGCTTGGCAACGATGCCGGAATCTACGGGGCTGCCCGTCTTGTATTACAGGACGCATAAAACGCTAACTCTTATTTAAGGGGATGGAAGTGTTATGGCAAAAGACCAGTTTTTATACATGAAGGTTTACACGGATATAAAAGAAAGGATAGATAAAGGGGAATTTCTTCCGGGAGATAAGCTTCCCGGGGAAGAGGAACTAAAGGAGCAGTATGGTGTAAGCGTGATCACCATAAAGCGAGCGATGCAGACCTTGTCAAAAGAGAATATCATCCGCAGGGTGCAGGGGAATGGTTCCTTTGTCCTTGATAAGAGGGAAAAAGAAGAAGAGTTACCGGAGGAAATACCGTACAAAGAGAATCAGACAGGACACGGATCAGAAAAACTGGTAGGTGTTTTATTGGAATATGTGATGGAATCCTTTGGGATGGAATTAATGTTTGAACTTGATAGGGCTCTTAGGAAAAAAGGTTATAAAATGATACTCCGGTTTTCTTATGCAGATAGAAAAAGGGAGATAGAAGAAATAGAATTTCTGGAATCCCTGGGAATCTGCGGGCTGATCATTTGTCTGTGCCATGGCTTTTATTATAATACTTACCTGCTGAAACTGGTACTGGAGGGATTTCCGGTTGTGATCCTGGATAAAAAGATGGAAGGGATCCAGGTTCCGTCCATTCGTCTGGACAGCGACAATGCGGTGGAATGTCTTGTGAAATATCTGAAAGATCAGGGAAAAAGACGGATCGCCATGATTTCTGTAAGCGAAGAGGGGGCTATTACCCTAAAAGAAAGAAGGAGAGCTTTCCGCAGATGCATAGAACAGTTTCACCTTCCGGTAATGGAGGAGTGCATTCTTCCGGAATCCTCATACGGGATTTTGAGGAATAAGCCGGATGAAAATTATGTACTGCTGATGATGGAATACCTGAAGAGGTGCGGCCAGAGCCTTGAGGGAGCCGTGTGTATGGAGTACGGGCTGTTCCTTGGATTTTTGGAAGCTGTGAACAGACTGGGAGAAGAGAAGTTTTCACATATACTTCCATGCAGTATTGATGCGGTTTATCTTGTGCCGGGCGGCATGCGCTATGCACATGTGAAGCAGAACGAAGCGGCAATGGCAAGTAAGGCTGTGGAGCTCTTGGAAAAACAGATTTATGAAAAAAAGGTGGATCAGGAAGAAATAAAAATTCCGGGAATCTTTTTGAATTAGGTTTTAAATTAGAATATGCAAAGCGGACCGGGGTGTTGATAAGATGCTCCGGTTTTTTATACGGAATTCAATAAACATATTTTACATTAAATAGGTTATAAAAAATATAATTAATAAGCCAGAAACGGAGGATATGGTATAAAAAAGGATGGAAATTTTGGACAAAACAGCGAAAAAGCAAATGACTATAGACAATAAATAGTAAGAGTGTTATAATGAATTCATTAAAAGATATATTGTTTCGAAACAAAAATATAATTTAAATATAATATATTTAATAAAATATATTTTTCAACAAGAAGGATTTACCATGAGAAAGGAGAAGAAATTTGCAGCATTATTGACCTGTTTTTCTGTAATAGCGGCAGCGTTTGCTCCCGCAGTGTAATCACCTGGGTCTTGGTTCTGCGGTTGCGGTTGTTCTGACTGTGATCATTTTGATCGTGTCTTACTTTAATTTACGGAATTCATTCAAGGAGGACTGATCGTGATAAAAATGAAAAATAAACATAACATAAAAAAGGAAAAATCGTGATAAATGTAGTGCTCTCTTTCTTAGCACTGATTTGGATTTTTTCTGTTTTGTTTGCTTTTATGAGCAGTTTTAAGGGAAGAAGAGAGTATAACCTGGGAAATTTTTGGGATCTGCCTCAGGGGAATTCCCTGATGGATAATTTTAAAGAATTAAATCAAAGCATCAGCATCACCAAGGGAATAGGGAACAGCTTCCTGCATGCAGTGCTGGGTGCGCTGTTTGCTGTTGCCATCGCAACACTTGCGGCATATGCTATTTCCCATTTGGAAATCAAACATAAGATGTTATGGTTTATGTTTATTTACAGCGGAACAATCTTTCCGTTTCAGATTTATTTGATTCCTATTTACAGAGGGTTCTCAAAAGCAGGACTGTATGATACACGATTAGGAATGGTTCTTTTTTATACTGCCATTTGCATTCCCTTTTGCATGTTTGTGCTTCGGAATTTCTTTCTGGGAATATCCAGGGAAATATGCGAATCTGCCAAGGTGGATGGAGCCGGTGATTTTCAGGTTCTTGTAAAAATATTCCTTCCCATGGCAAAAGCTCCGGATATGAGAACCGTTATGTCAGCGGTTTCCCTTCTTGGAAAAGCAAATGTGCCGTCTCTTATGCTGGCATGTATCCTTGTATCTATACCGACCATTGCGCTGTTCATGTTCTTGCAGAAGAATTTTGAATCAGGCTTTGTATATCAAAGTAAATAAATGAAATAAATTAAATAATAGGAGGCAAAATTATGACCCCAAGAGAGAAATTTATCAAATGTTTAAAGCGAGAGCCGATTACTGGACATGTACCGCATTTTGAGCTTGTTTTTTATCTTACTATGGAAGCGCTTGGAAGGATCCATCCGGAACACCGGGTTTTCAATCAATGGGATCAAATGAGCGCAAGGGAGCAGATGCTCCATGTGAAGGACATTGCACAAACATATATCGCATATGCAGAAAAATATAACCACAGTGCGATTTTTGTGCAGATCGACACAGGGGATATGAAGAATTTTGACAGGACAAGACGTATTCTTGAGGAAATCCGCAATCAGTCCGGCGATAAATTTTACACCATGGTTCACGGGGATCCTACATTCGCTATTCCAAACGGGGACGAGATGGTAGACTTCTCAGCCAGGTTATTTGAGGAAGAGGATGAGATGAAGGCGATTGCACAGGAGCGTGTGGATCACTTTAAGAGATTTGCGGAGAAAATGGCAGGCTGCAAAGGGCTGTTGGATGGTTTTACTCTTTGCTCAGACTATTGTTTTAATACCAATCCATTCTTTAGTCCGGATCTGTTTGATGAGTATATTACACCGTATTTGAAGGATATTCTGGATACTTACAGAACCATGGGATTTTATACCATTAAGCATACGGATGGAAATATCATGCCCATTCTTGACCAGATGGTGGAATGCGGCCCTGATGCACTTCATTCTCTGGATCCTCAGGGGGGAGTGGATCTGAAAGAAGTAAAAGCCCGTGTTGGAGATAAAGTGGCTCTTTGCGGAAATGTGAACTGCGGGCTTCTGCAGACAGGAAGCGTTGAAGAGTGTGAGGCAGATGTACGCCGTTCCCTGCGGGATGGAATGCCGGGATATGGCTATATTTTCTGCACATCCAATTGTGCATATACCGGACTTGCACTGGAACGCTATGAACTGATGCATCGTATATGGAGAGAAGAGGGAATTTATCCTGGGAAATGAGGAGGACAGCTATGTTTTTTGTAAAAGAGAAATTGAAAGCAAGAATAGCGGAACTGGAAGCATATCGCTATCGTGATGTAATTGAACTGGAAGATATTCTTATCAAAGAATCTGGCGGTGAAGTTCCGAATCCGGAGGTACCTGCTGATTTTACAGATTTTTCAAAAGCAAAAGTGGGAATGCACTGGTCCGGTTGGGACAAATATCTGTGGCTTCATGTGATCGCAAAGTTTCCGAAGGGCTGGAAGGGCAGAACGCTGCTTGGTATTTTTGATTTTGGAAAGACGGGAGGCGGCGGAAACAGCGGATTTGAGTCCCTTCTTTATATGGATGGAAAGCCTTATCAGGGTGTGGATTCCAATCATAAAGAAGTTTTTTTTCAGGAAGATATAGCCGGACAGCCCCTTGGTTTGACATTCCGGCTGTGGTCGGGACTGGAAGGAGGCGGCGTGCCAAAGGTCCAGGAGCATAAAATTAAAAGGGCTGCTCTTGCATGGCTTGACGAAAAGGCAGATGACCTTTATTATCTGTCTAAAATGATTCATGAAGCTTTGGAAGAAATCCAGGATGAGGCTTTAAAAGAGAATCTTACAAAGGCATTAAATGATGCGTTTTTGAAAATTGACTGGGCTTATCCGGGAAGTGATGCGTTTTATGCTTCTGTGGAAGCGGCAGACGACTTCCTCAATGAAGCGCTTGACCATATGGATAAAAACTCCATGGTAACTGTAAACTGTGTGGGGCATACCCATATTGACCTTGCATGGCTGTGGAGACTGAAGCATACCAGAGAAAAGGCTTCCCGTTCCTTCTCTACTGTATTTCGTCTGATGGATATGTTTGGAGAGTATCGTTTCCTTCAGACACAGCCCCAGATTTATGAATACATAAAACAGGATTTCCCTGAAATCTTCCAACAGATCAAAGAGAAGGTGAAGGAAGGAAGATGGGAAGCAGATGGCGCCATGTGGGTGGAAGCTGACTGCAACCTTACAAGCGGCGAGTCCCTTACAAGACAGATCTTAATGGGAACCGGGTTTGTAAGAAAAGAATTTAATAAGGAAATGGAGTTCCTTTGGCTTCCGGATGTGTTTGGCTATTCCTGGGCTCTTCCTCAGATCCTGAAAAAATCAGGCATCAATACCTTCATGACAACAAAGATCAGCTGGAATGAATTCAATCGTATGCCTCACGATACCTTTGTTTGGAGAGGAATGGATGGAAGTGAAGTTCTTGCTCATTTTGTGACCACCCCGGATGCGAATTACGGAGTAAGTCCGTGGTTTTATACCTATAATGGAATGCTTACACCTTATACGGTAAATGGAGTATGGAAAAGCTACAGCGATAAAAGAATTAACAAAGATATGCTGATTTCCTTTGGCTATGGCGATGGAGGCGGCGGTGTCAACAGAGAAGCTCTGGAACAGAGAAGAAGACTGGATAAAATTCCGGGACTTCCGCATGTGAAAATGAACACAGCAGGGGAATATTTCCGCAAACTTCATGAGACTGTGGAAAATACAGAAGAATATCTTCATACATGGGATGGAGAACTGTACCTTGAGTATCATAGAGGAACTTATACAAGCCATGCATACAATAAAAAGATGAATCGCAAGCTTGAATTTTTATATAGGGAAGCCGAATGGCTGACGGCAATGGCGGCGGTCAGCTGCAAGGGAATCGAAGAAGCGGAACAGGAGAAGCTGACAGAAGGATGGAAGATTATTCTTCGTCACCAGTTCCACGATATTATTCCCGGATCTTCAATTCTCCAGGTGTATGAAGACTCTAAAAAAGAGTATGCACAGGCATGGGAGATCGCAGAAACAGTGGAAGATCATGCAATGGATGTTCTTTTGGATTCCGGAAAGGATTGCTGGACAGTTGTCAATAATGCAGGATGGGGTATGGATTATCTGGCTGCAATTCCGGAGGATAGGGATGGCGTATTCAGGGACGCTAATGGTGATGTACTGGATTCTCAGAGAGAAGGCGTTATTACATATGTAAATACCAAAAATATCCCGGCAATGGGGGGATGTACAATTACTTTTGAAGAAAGTGCAAAGGAAAAGAGAGAATCTGCATTTAGTATCAGCGCAGACAGGATCGAAACTCCGTTTTACGTGATGGAATTAAATAAAGCAGGACAGTTTACACGTATTTATGATAAGGAATATAAACGTGAGGTTGTGGCTAAGGGAGAACGTGCCAATGTTCTTTTGGTATTTGAAGATAAGCCCTATGAGTTTGATGCATGGAATGTGGATATCTATTATCAGGAAAAAATGCGGGAAGTAACAGAACTGGTAGCTGCGGAGGTGACAGAAAATGGAAGCCTGAAGGCAGTTTTGCAGCTGAAATGGAAGTATATGAATTCGGAGATTATTCAGAATGTATGCGTTTATGCAAATGACAGAAGAATTGATTTTGAGACATATGTTGACTGGCATGAAACCCATCAGCTTTTGAAAGCATCCTTCCCGGTAAATATCCGCGCCACAGAAGCAAGATATGATATTCAGTATGGAAACGTAAAACGTCCAAATCATTGGAATACGAGCTGGGATATGGCTAAGTTTGAGACAGTTGCCCACCGCTGGGTAGATATAGCGGAGCGTGACTATGGCGTGGCTCTTTTAAATGACTGTAAGTATGGGCATGATGTAAAAGGAAACACAATGAGGATTACCCTTTTGAAATGTGCAACTAATCCTGATTATAAGCAGGATCAGGGAGAGCATACCTTTACTTATGCACTTCTGCCTCATAAAGGTGATTTTGTAGATGGAGAAGTTGCAAAAGAAGCATATGCCCTGAACCAGCCGGCAAATGCAGTTAAAGGAGAATGGAAGTTCGGAAATACCAGCTTTGTTTCCTTTGACACAGATGCAGTGGAACTTGATGCAGTAAAACGGTCTGAAGATGGAAAATATCTTGTAGTCCGTTTCCATGAGTACACAGGCAGCAGCAGGAAAGTAAAGGTTCACACAGGATTTGATTATGCGTTCTGGGGCGAATGCGATCTTATGGAACGTCCTGTGGGGGGGAAACTGGAACATACCGGGGGAGTTCAAGTGGAAATGGTTCCCTATGAAATTAAAACACTTTTATTTCAAATATAAAGGCCAATGAATCCAAAAGCTGGAAGATCGGACTTGCTTAAGAATGAATAGGAGGACAGATAGGATTTATGTTTGAACCGGATTATCGAAATATTTTAAGCAGCGCAGGAAACATAGAGGTGGAGCGGCTTCCGCTTTATGAGCACAATGTATCCTATGAAAAAATCGGGGAGATTAAAGGCGTGGATATGATGTCTCTTTACAATGGAGACGATCGTGACCTTCATGAGTTTTTCAGGGTTTACTGCAATTTCTTCAAAGAATACGGATACGATGCGGTTACTTTTGAGCAGTGCATTGGGCAGATCATGCCTGGCAGCGGTGCGCTGGGAGATAGCCGTGTGGTTCCGGTGATTCAGGATGAGGATGATTTTAAGCATTATCCATGGGATGAAATTCCGGAGTATTACTTTAAAAAATACGCAAGATATTTCCGTGCGCTGAGAGACGAGATGCCTGCCGGAATGAAAGCCATTGGCGGGGTAGGAAACGGAATTTTTGAATGTGTGCAGGATGTGACGAGCTTTCAGGGACTTTGCTATATCAAGGCTGATGATGAGGAGCTTTACGAAAACCTCTTCAAAAAGGTAGGAGAAACGAATTTGAAAATCTGGCAGAGATTTATGAAGGAATTCGGAGATGTTTACTGTGTGCTTCGTTTTGGTGATGACCTGGGTTATAAATCCAGTACTATGTTGTCCACAGATGATGTAAAAGAACTGATTCTTCCCAAGTATAAGCCCATTGTAGATTTGGTACACAGCTATCAGAAGCCTTTCCTGCTGCACTCCTGCGGAAAGATCTTCGATGTAATGGAAGACCTGATTACAAAGGTTGGAATTGATGCGAAGCATTCAAATGAGGATCAGATTGCTCCCTTCCCGGTATGGGTGGAAAAGTATGGAGAGTGCATCGGTAATTTTGGAGGTGCAGATGTGGATATGGTGTGCCATGCATCCAAAAGTGAACTTCGGGAATATATTCTGGATATCATTAAAAAATCCAGAGGCCATGGAGGATTTGCATTCGGAACAGGAAACTCCATCCCGGATTATGTTCCTACAGAAGGCTATTTGAGCATGATTGAAATCATTCGGGAATATAGGGGAGACTTCAAATAAGTACACAAATAATCACATAAAAAGCAGCCTGCAGATTTATCTGCAGGCTGCTGCTTTTAAGTTCATGGTCTAATGGTAATAATAATATTGTCCTGTTTCTTCATCCCATTCGCCTTCCTCTTCACTCCAGTCATCTCCGTTGTCGCCGCCGCCTTCGCCGGAATCGCCGCCTTCACCGGAATCCCCGCCTCCGTCCGGATCGCCGCCTTCATTAGGGTACTCTCCTTCATTGGGGTCGCTGTTTGGATCACCTTCAGATGGAGTAGGCGTTACTTCCAGGTCTTCCGGATCCATTTCATATTCCTCTTCTACTTCATAGAAATGCTGGTCACAATATTCCGTGGGCATGCCGCCGATATCAAAATACTCGGTAATGACAGGACAGCCGGCTCTGGGAAGAAGTCCTGTTTCTTCACAGATGCTGGTTTTTTCAATACCTGCAGGCTGGGGGAATTCCATGTATTCCAGACCCTGGTGGATACGGCTCATGACTTTTTTCCACAGACCTTTATGGAAATCGCGGGCGTAGTCAGGAAGCTTCACGTTATTATCATAGCCTGACCATACTGCACAGGTATAATAAGGCGTATATCCCACAAACCAAAGGTCATTGTAAGCTTCTGTTGTACCTGTCTTACCTGCAACAGACATATTGTCAAGCTGGCAGGCAGTACCTGTACCGCGTCTTACAACATCTTCCATAGCATTGGTAAGAAGCCATGCAGTTGTTTCTTTCAGAACGGAACGCTCAACAGAAGTATTTTCGATCAGTACATTTCCGTTGTGATCAAGAATCTTGGTATAATAAATCGGCTTGATATAATTTCCGCCATTGGCAATGGAAGCGTAGGCGGCGCACAGCTCTACATTGGTGACACCCTTTGCAATACCGCCCAAAGCGGTAGGAAGCTGTGCATCGTTCCAGATGCTGCCGTTTGCATCCCGGTCAGATTCTGTTCCGTGGGCAAGTGTTGTAAATCCGAAATTATCAAGGTATTTCAGACCAAGCTCAGGAGTAACGTCTGCCAAACATTTTACAGCAACTGTATTAACAGAGTTCTGGATCGCAGTTCGGAGAGTCGTTGTGCCGTTGTAGGTACGGGAAGCATTGTTTACCGGAGAACCATCCGGGTAGGTGTATCCTTCCTCATCCTCATAGGCAGTAGCCAGTGTCATGCCCTTTTCATTCAGGGCAGGAGCATAGGTGGAAACGATCTTAAAGGTGGAACCGGGCTGACGTGTACTGTCTGTAGCACGGTTCAGGGTAAGACTGGCGGTCTTTTTACCTCTGCCTCCCACGATGGCTTTGACATATCCTGTATACTGGTCGATAACGCTCATGGAGGACTGTGGCTGCGGCGCAAAGCTTACACGCTCTGCTATAACCTTGCCGCCTCCTGCCAGAATGTTTTCTTTATAACGGTCTACATAGGCCTGACCCTCTTCGGGGGAATCAAACAGCAGGTCAAATTCAGGATCCTCGTTTCGGAAATAGAGGGTCAGCATTTCTTTACTGTAGTTGACCTCCTGTCCGTCAGCATCTGTAACGGTCAGGGCGAAATCCAGCAAATACTGTACAATGGAAGGATAGTTATCCGGGTTAGCATACTCTTCATCCAGAATAGACTGAATATATGGATTCTGGGTGGTATAGATCTTAAGACCGCCGCTGTAAAGCATATTCCTAGCCTGGGTTCTTGTGTAGCCCTTGATATTCATAAGGTCATTAATTACCTGATCTGTAAGCTCATCTTCAAAATAGGTATAAACCTGATTCCTTGAGCTGGATGTCTCTTCCTGTGCGGTTTGGATCCTGGAATAAACGTCATCGTTCAGTGCAGCATCATACTGTTCCTGTGAAATGTAATTCTGATCCAGCATATGCTCCAGGACTTCCTTTTTACGCTTGGCGTTATCCTTTGGATTCTCGATCGGGTTAAAACGGCTTGGGTTCTGGGTGATTCCTGCCAAGGTCGCACACTCGGAAAGGTTCAGATCCCATACATCTTTATTGAAATACTGACGGGAAGCTGCCTGGACCCCGTATGCGCCTGCGCCAAGGTTGATGGTATTCAGATAATTTTCAAGAATCACGTTTTTGTCATTGATCTTTTCTTCAATCTGGATAGCCAGGTACTGTTCCTGGAATTTACGGGTAAATCGTTCCAGCCAGGTGGACTCCTGGGTCCAATTGGTAAATACATTATTCTTCAGGAGCTGCTGGGTAATGGTACTGGCACCCTCTGAAAGATCCCTTGACGTAATATTCCGGACAAAGGCACGGACAATACCTTTTACGTCAATACCGTTATGCTCGTAAAAACGCTCATCTTCAATGGCAACTACTGCATGCTGCAAATCCAGGGGGATCTGGTCTATGGAAACCGGAAGACGGTTGGAGTCCGGAGCTGCAAGCTTGCGGAGCTGATTACCCTGATCATCATACAAAAAGGATGCATAACCAAGGGGCATGATATCTACGTCATCTACGTCCGGCGCATTATCAATCACACCCTTAAATGCTCCAAATCCGAGACACACACAGATGACACAAAGCGCGATCAATGATATAAATAAAACTCTGAGAAACGAAACATGTGCACGCTTCCCCATCATAGACGAACTGGAAACCAGGGCGTTTCGTCTCTTCGAAGTCGCTTTTTTTCCGTAATTCATGATATTCCTCCTTTATAATCTGTTTTATTATATCAAATATAAATAAGTAAATAAACCCCAAATTAAAAACTTCAAGTTTCTTTTCTTAGGATTGACAGAATCTATCGGGAAAATGTACAATAAAAATTATACTCGTACAGTTTTTGGCACTGTAATATAAAAATACCGGAGGCAGAGGCTTATGTTGGAATGTTATAAGACTTTACTGGAGGGTGGCACTGGAGAAATCGTGGAGAAAAAATCCAGATTTATTGTGAATGTCCGCCTGGTGGAGACAGAAGAAGAGGCACTGGCTTTTATAGAAGAAATGAGGAAAAAATACTGGGATGCACGGCACAACTGTTACGTTTATTCTGTGGGAACAAACCGGGAATATACCCGGTGCAGCGATGATGGTGAACCATCAGGGACAGCAGGGCGGCCTATGCTGGATGTAGTCCTGGGAGAAGATATTTACAATGTGGCTGTGGTAGTGACCCGCTATTTTGGCGGAATCCTTCTGGGAACAGGAGGACTTGTGCGTGCTTATTCCAAAGCTGTTCAGGAGGGGCTTCGGGCAAGCCGGATCATTGAAAAGCAATACGGAATTTCCCTGGAAGTGATAACGGATTACACCGGTATCGGCAAGATCCAATATATTGCAGGAGAGCGTAAGCTTCCTATTTTGGATTCGGAATACACGGATAAGGTAATCCTGAAGCTGCTTGTACCCAAAAATGAAGTGGATTCTGTACAGAAAGCGATTACAGAAGGGACAAACGGCAGAGCAAGGATGAATAAAGAGAAGGAACTTTATTTTTCGGTATTGGATGGAGAAGTGCACCTGTTTGATAAATGATGATTAACAGAATAAAAATGCTGCCCTTTAGATTAAGAGCAGCATTTTTATTATAAGGTTTTGTATGGTTTCTGGAATCAGCATTTCTCCGGTTCCGGATATTCCATTCCAAAAGTTTCTACTGTTACAGAAGACATTTTCTGTTCATCCAGCGGTCTGTCATTATAATCGGTATCCTCCTCGGCAATTCGGTTCACCACATCCATACCCTCGGTGATCTTGCCGAATGCAGCGTAGCTTCCGTCAAGATGAGGCGCAGCCTTATGCATGATAAAGAACTGGCTTCCGGCAGAGTTGGGATGCATCGCCCTTGCCATGGACAATACGCCAGGAGTGTGCGGAAGGTCGTTGGTTATTTTGTTTCGGGCAAATTCGCCTTTAATGGAGTATCCAGGACCGCCCATGCCGGTTCCGTCCGGGCATCCGCCCTGGATCATGAAACCATTGATCACACGGTGGAAGATAAGTCCGTTATAAAATCCTTTTTTAACAAGGCTGATAAAATTATTTACTGTATTGGGGGCAATTTCCGGATACAGTTCTGCTTTCATTACGTCTCCGTTTTCCATGGTAATCGTTACAATTGGATTTGCCATATTTTAGATCTCCTTTTCAAAAAGTATTGTTTTTCTCTTTGTGCTCTATTATAATATGCGGAGAACAATTCTGCAAGAAAAAGGTGGAACGGCCATCAGAAATCAGGGAGAAGGGAACATATGGTAATAGAGACGAGAGCACCGGAGGAGACATTTGCATTAGGAAAAAAAATCGGCAGGGCTGCAAAGCCGGGCCAGATTTATACGCTGACTGGAGATCTTGGCGTGGGAAAGACCGTATTTACCCAGGGAGTTGCCGATGGTCTGGATATTACGGAGCCCATCAGCAGCCCTACATTTACCATTATTCAGGTGTATGAGGAAGGAAGGCTGCCTTTTTATCATTTTGATGTATACAGGATCGGAGATAGTGAAGAGATGGAAGAAATCGGCTATGACGATTATTTTTTCGGGCAGGGAATATGCCTGATCGAATGGGCTGACTTAATAGAAGAGATTTTACCGGAAAAGCTGATACAGATTACAATTGAAAAGGATCTTACACAGGGATTTGAGTACAGAAAAATCCAAATTTCCGGTTTGGAAGAAGAAATTACGTTATAGGGCATATGGGAGGAAAACTTATGAAGATTTTGGCGTTAGACAGTTCTGGAATGGTGGCTTCTGTTGCGGTGGCAGAAGATGATACACTGTTGGCAGAATATACAGTAAACTATAAAAAAACACATTCCCAGACCTTGCTTCCTATGCTGGATGAGATTACCAAAATGACGGAGCTGGATCTGAATACGGTAGATGCAATTGCGGTAGCAGCAGGTCCCGGGTCTTTTACAGGTCTGCGTATCGGCTCTGCAACGGCAAAAGGCCTAGGACTGGCACTAAAAAAGCCTTTGGTGCCGGTACCTACCACAGAGGCCCTTGCCTATAACCTGTATGATGCCAGGGGGATTATCTGCCCTATTATGGATGCACGCAGGAGCCAGGTATATACGGGACTTTACAGGTTTGAGGATCATAAGCTTGTGACCATAAAGAAACAGTGGGCAGGAGCCGCCGCAGATCTTTTAGATGAGCTGAATGAAATGGGAGAGAACGTAACATTTTTGGGAGACGGCGTTTCCGTCTATAAAGGAAAAATTGAAGCGGCATTAAAGGTACCTTTTTCCTTTGCGCCTGCCCATGTGAATCGGCAGAGGGCATCGGCTGTGGCTGCTCTTGGAATGGAGTATGTAAAAGCGGGCAAAGTTTTGTCGGCAGCAGAGCATCGCCCTGATTATCTCCGTGTTTCCCAGGCAGAGCGTGAGCGTGCGAAAAAAGAGCTGCTTTTGGGGGATACATCCAAAAAGCAGGAGGAAAATGTATGATTCTCAGGGAGATGCTGATAGAGGACCTGGATCAGGTAATGGAAATTGAAGAGGATCTGTTTCATGTGCCCTGGACCCGTGAGGGATACTTTACATTCCTTACAAAAGAGAATACTATGTTTCTGGCAGTGGAGGAAAAAGGGCGGATTTTAGCCTACTGCGGGCTTTTGATGGTTCTGGATGAAGGGGACGTTACCAACGTGGCTGTACGAAGGGACAGACAAAAAGAAGGGATTGGAAATTTCCTTATGGAAAGCATGATCCGCCTGGCAGAGGAACAAGGCGTGACTGTCATTCATTTGGAGGTTCGCCAGAGCAATGATACAGCCATTCGGCTTTATGAGAGGCTGGGATTTGTACGAGATGGAATCCGCAGGAACTATTATGAGAAACCTGTGGAGGATGCAATCCTCATGACCAGAAGATCTGGGATTTGAATGGATTTTTGAGGAGGAATTTATGTTAGATATTTGTTTGCTGGGAACAGGCGGTATGATGCCCCTGCCAAGAAGATGGCTTACTGCGCTGATGGTGCGCTACAACGGGAGCAGCCTTTTGATCGACTGCGGAGAAGGCACCCAGGTCGCGGTAAAGGAAAAGGGATGGAGCTTTAAGCCCATTGATACTATATGCTTTACTCATTATCATGGAGATCATATCAGCGGACTTCCGGGGCTTTTGCTTACCATGGGGAATGCAGACCGAAGGGAGCCTTTGACATTGATTGGCCCAAGGGGGCTGGAGCGAGTGGTAAATGCTCTGCGTATTATTGCGCCTGAGCTGCCCTTTGAATTGAAATTCATAGAGATAACAAAGCCGGAAGAGGTGCTGGAGATAAACGGCTACCGGATCACGTCATTCAGAGTAAACCATAATGTGCTTTGCTATGGATATACACTGGAAATTTTAAGACAGGGGAAGTTTTCTCCGGAGAGTGCCAGGAAACATGAAATTCCGCTGCGCTTCTGGAATCCTCTTCAAAAAGGCCATACGGTAGAAGAAGATGGTAAGATCTATACGCCGGATATGGTTCTTGGCCCTGACAGAAAAGGGATTAAGCTTACCTATACAACAGATACCAGACCTACGGAGTCTATTTTGCGCAATGCCGCACAGTCTGATTTGTTTATCTGCGAGGGAATGTATGGTGAGGAAGATAAGGCGGATAAGGCAAAAGGCTATAAGCATATGACATTTAAGGAAGCCGCAGTCCTTGCCCGGGATGCAGGGGTGAAGGAACTTTGGCTGACACATTTCAGCCCGTCCCTGATCCGTCCGGATGACTATATGGAAAGTGTGCGCAGCATTTTTCCCAATGCCTGCCCTGGCAAAGACGGCAAAAGCATTGAGCTGAATTTTGAGGAAGAGGAGTAATAGGGATTGGTACTGATGAAATATGAGGAGGCAGGTAAATGAAGGATACATTGATTCTTGCAATCGAAAGTTCCTGTGATGAAACGGCAGCGGCTGTTGTGAAAAACGGCAGGACTGTTCTGTCCAATGTGATTTCATCCCAGATAGAACTTCATAAATTATATGGAGGTGTGGTGCCGGAAATTGCATCCAGGAAGCATATTGAAAAAATTAACCAGGTAGTTGAGGAGGCCTTAAAAGAAGCAGACATGACGTTGGATGATATGGATGCTATTGGGGTTACTTATGGTCCCGGCCTGGTAGGTGCGCTCTTAGTAGGGGTAGCTGAGGCAAAAGCCATCGCATATGCGAAAAAGCTTCCGCTTGTAGGCGTCCATCATATTGAAGGACATGTTTGTGCAAACTATATTGAGAACCAGGATCTGGAACCGCCTTTTTTATGCCTGATTGTTTCCGGGGGACATACGCACCTGGTGATCGTGAAGGACTATGGTGAATTTGAGATTTTAGGACGGACCCGTGACGATGCGGCAGGAGAAGCTTTTGATAAAGTAGCAAGAGCCATTGGACTTGGATATCCCGGCGGTCCCAAGATTGACAAACTTTCAAAAGAGGGAAAACCGGATGCGATAGAGTTTCCCCGTGCTAAAATCGGGGACTGTCCTTATGACTTCAGCTTCAGCGGTGTAAAGTCCGCAGTGCTGAATTATTTGAACAATGCCAAAATGAAAGGGGAAGAAGTGAATCCTGCCGATCTGGCTGCTTCTTTCCAAAAAGCTGTAGTGGATGTTCTTGTAGAGCATACAATGCTGGCTGCAAAGGATTATGGAATGGGCAAAATTGCAATTGCAGGAGGGGTGGCTTCCAATGGAACCCTTCGGGAAGCTATGAGAAAGGCCTGCGAAGAAAGGGAATACCGTTTTTATCATCCATCTCCTATTTTTTGTACGGATAATGCGGCAATGATTGGAGTAGCTGCTTATTACGAATATCAGAAGGGAACAAGGCATGGATGGGATTTGAATGCAGTACCCAATTTGAAGCTTGGAGAGCGCTGAAAGAAAGATCAGGAAAATTGAGAAAGTGCAGGAGGAAAACATGGCATTAAGACGATGTACGGCAATTGTACTGGCAGCAGGACAGGGGAAGAGAATGAACAGCAAAATTCAGAAACAGTTTCTGGAGGTAGGGGGATATCCTGTGCTTTATTATTCTTTGCGCTGTTTTCAGGAAAGTCCCCTGATTCAGGAGATTGTTCTGGTAACAGGAAAGGATGCTGTTTCCTACTGCAGAAATGAAATCGTTGAAAAATACGGATTTTCCAAAGTGACAAGCATTATTCCAGGAGGAAAGGAACGGTATGATTCTGTCTATGCCGGCCTTCTTGCATGCAAAAATTGTGATTATGTATTTATTCATGACGGCGCAAGACCTTTTATTACAGAAGAGATTTTAGAGAGGGGATTAGATGGTGCTGTGGATACAGGTGCCTGCGTAATCGGTATGCCCTCGAAGGACACAATAAAGCTTGCGGATGCAGGGGGATTTGTGGATAGTACACCTGACCGCAGGTGTGTGTGGACGATTCAGACTCCTCAGATCTTTTCTTATGCTCTTATCCGAAAAGCCCATGAAAGCATCCGTTTAAAGGAAATGACGTCTATTACAGACGATGCGATGGTTGTAGAGCAGGAGACTGGCGTCAAAATACGCCTTGTGGAGGGCTCATATCAAAATATTAAGATTACCACGCCGGAAGACATGGACGTGGCAGAAAACTTTTGCAGGAAACTTTTTAAAATTCCTTCTTGACAGGCAGAATGAATGGTGATAAAATCCTGTTTTTGACAGTTGAGTAGAGCAAAACACCTCGCAACCCCAGTAC
>CAMNTH010000022.1 GCA_946557785.1 uncultured Blautia sp. | reverse complement strand
AAGTATCTGGAGCATATTATTCAGAAATACAATAAAATTTACCGTATCCAGATGCCGAAAGTTACCCCTCATGTATGCAGGCACACCTTTTGTTCTAATATGGCAAAATCCGGAATGAATCCGAAAACCTTGCAGTATATCATGGGACACGCAGACATCAGTGTAACCTTGAACACTTACACTCATGTGAATTTTGATGATGCAAAGGAAGAAGTATATCGGATAGCAAATAGTTAAAAAAGCCCGTTGGTAAAGACGCTTGCTTTACCAACGGATTTACCAAGATTGCAGGGTAAAACATAAGAAAATACGAGAAGATTTGAAAAGATACCTTGAAAAGAAAGGAAAACTCAAAAGTCGGGAAACCCTGAAAAAACAAGCGTTTGAGAAGAAATACAAGACTTAAATGGAGATATAAAAAGATGATAAAAGTACTATTCATTTGCCATGGAAATATTTGCCGTTCTACAATGTGTGAGAGCGTTTTTACCTATATGGTTAAAGAGAGAGGATTAGAAGATCGATTCTGTATTGACTCGTGTGCTACCAGCACAGAGGAGATCGGCAATCCGCCTCATAGAGGAACAGTGAAAAAACTGCGTGAGGTGAATATACCGTTAGTGCCTCATAGGGCAAGGCAGATTACATGGAGGGATTATACAGAATTTGATTACATCATTGGAATGGATGACTGGAATATCAGGAACCTGCACAGAATGCTGAATGGGGATCCGGATGGAAAGGTTTGCAAATTACTGTCCTTTGCAGGTTCAAAGAGAGATATTGCGGATCCCTGGTATACAGGGAACTTTGATGTAACCTATGAAGACATTGTAGAGGGCTGCGAAGCGTTCCTTGTGTATTTGGAAGAGAAAGGGGAAATAAGATAATTTAACAGAAGAATTTGTCGAACGGTTTTTGTTTACAAAAGCATATCTGTGTTCTATACTTAGAGCACAGCAGTTCAGAAGGGAGCAGCTGCTCCCTCTTTTTTCGGAAGCTTTGGTTAGGTTTCGGATTCAGAAATATCTTAGGCGCTCGCCTGCAAACATTCACATCAATGAAAGGAACAGAATATGAAAAAAGATTATGAGGCTTTTGTAGAAGAACTTCGACAGGAATTGATTACGGCAACGGGATATGATAAAAGCAGAATCTACTTTAAAAGAGAGGAGGAGTATCCGCAGACCCCAGGAGATAGAATTTTTGTGGAATGCAGTGTTGGAGAATATTCCCGGGAAGTATGCGGGCTGTTTGCCTGGGATTTGTATCAGTGTTATCTTGATGGGATACTGATTAATGATATAGTACAGCGTACAGTTAAGGACCTTAAAAGAATGGAGCGATCCGGTATTTTGCAAACGGCACAGTATCTGGACGACTATGAAAAGATCAAGCCCAATCTTTTTGTTCGGCTGCTGAATCTGGATAAAAACAGAGGAGAACTGAAGAATAGTGTGTTCTTCTCAATTGGTGACATAGCTATGGCTCTTTATGTAAGGATGGGAAAATTTGATGATGTTGTATCCAGTTTTAAGGTAAAGAAGGATATGGTGGAGCGATGGGACAGAAGGCAGGAGGAGGTGTTTGCAGATGCATTGCAAAATACCTCCTGCATTACGCCGCCCCGTATTTTTCAGTGGGAGAAGCTGGTTTTTGAGCCGGATTACAGAGGGGATGATTTCATGGATACGTTGACGGATTTTCCCTTAAAAAAGGACGCTGCAGGTAACTGCTTAAGTACTGAAGAACGGACAAACGGTGCTGTGGCAGTTTTTCTGCCTGGTGTAGCAAAAAGGCTGAGTGATTTAATGGGCAGTGGGTTTTATATGGTATTTACAAGTATTCATGAGGTTATGATACATAATGATAAAGAGGCAGAAGTGGAAAGACTTCGGAGTGTTCTTATTGATACATTGAGGGAAGCAACGCCGGAGGATGAAGTTTTAACTTTGAATATCTATCACTATAGCAGGGACACAGGAAAATTTTCATGGAAATAAAAGATTAGAAACAGAAGTGTGTGACGCTGTCATATGCTGATGATGGGCATATAATATATAGGAAGAATAATATGTAAGGAGTTTTTCTTGTGCCGGAATATAAGATTATGTTAGACGCCGGACATGGCGGCACCGATCCGGGAGCAGTGTATGAAGGGCGGATGGAAAAGGATGATACTCTGCGGCTGACGCTGGCAGTGGGAGATATTTTAGCAAGAAATGGAATTGATGTTGTATATACAAGGACAACGGACGTTTATCAAACACCTTTTGAGAAAGCTAGGCTTGCCAATGAATCGGGAGCGGATTTCTTTATTTCTTTCCACAGGAACAGCAGCCCAAAGGCCAATCAGTACAATGGAGTTGAAGTTCTTCTTTATGATAAAAGCGGTATCAAATATGAAATGGCAGAGAACATTTTAGGAGCGATGGGAGAGATCGGCTTCCGGGAAATCGGGATAAAAGAGAGACCAGGCCTTGTTGTTCTCCGCAGAACCAAAATGCCTGCCCTTTTGCTGGAGATAGGATTTATTAATTCCGATGTAGATAATCAGCTTTATGACGAAAAATTTGAAGAGATTGCAGAGGGAATAGCAGGTGCTATTTTGGGGACTCTCAGTGAAAATGAAATAGAAGGTCCCGTTTATTACCGTGTACAGACAGGTGTATTTCGAAACAGAGATAATGCAGAGCGTATGCTGTATCAGCTGACTGACAGCGGTTTTCCAGCTTTTTTAGTTTATGAAGATGGTCTGTATAAGGTACAGACAGGTGCATTTTTACAGTTTGGGAATGCAGTTGATATGGAACAAAAACTGAGGGACAGAGGATACAGTACGATAATTGTGACACGATAACCTGAGTGTGATTTGGAAAGGCTGGATTAGAATAGGAATCCAGCCTTTTTAGCTGCTTAGCCGGGGCCGTATATACAGGATGCAGGATGGACTTTCCTTTTATAATATGTTAAGATGAAAAAATGGAAAATATGAGTTTAAGAGAAAGGATATGGAAGGCATGTACGATCAGTTTTTGAATAATGCGGAAGAGTTTATTTTTGCAGAGGACAAGCCTGAAAAGGCAGATATTATTTTTGTTCCCGGAAATGGCTATCCTCAAATGGCAGAAAATGCGGCAGTT
This sequence comes from uncultured Blautia sp., assembly GCA_946557785.1. Lineage (GTDB taxonomy): Bacteria > Bacillota > Clostridia > Lachnospirales > Lachnospiraceae > Blautia_A. The sequence goes on along the minus strand of CAMNTH010000022.1, from coordinate 52,246 downwards.
TTATATCAAAAGGGGTATGCGCCATATATTTTGCCCAGTGGGAAATATAGCATTGTTACAGGGGGATTTTCGGGTGTTCTTGGGAAAAAAGAAAGATACGGGGAGAATTATGGGACAGAATTTGAGTTTTTGAAGGATGTCCTGCTCAAAAACGGAGTGGAGGATTCTGCAATCCTAAAGGAAGATCAGGCAACCTTTACATATGAAAATGCGAAGTTTTCCAGAATCGTTACAGATCAGGCTGGCCTTTGTATTAAGACTGCGATTTTATGCTGCAAAACCTATCATGCACGGCGGTCGTTGATGTATTATCAATTGTCATACCCAGATACAAAATTTTATGTTTGTCCAACCTGTGCAGACGGTATTGACCGCAAAAACTGGAAGGAAACCATAGAGGGCCGGCGTGCCGTATGCGGGGAAATATCCAGAATTATAGAGCAGTTTCCGCTAATGCTGTAGGGCGGAGCGCCTTAGCGGTATATTGAGCATCTCTTTGGACCAATGCTAATTTATGTGGGGCATTTTTTAAGGGATGCCTTATTTACGGCATCCCTGTATGCTTTGCATTTTTTATTTCTATATTTATTTTTATTTCTATTCCTGATTTGCTGGTTCCTTTCTGGGAAGCCAGATGTGTACAAGTTCGATTCGATTTTTATCAATGTCATCTACGACAATACGGATGCCGCTGTCCGTAGTTACAGACTGCCCATGAACAGGGAGGCAATCCAGCTGTTCAATAATATAGCCTCCTATGGAATCATATTCCTCAGAGGTAAGATGAAGCTGGAGTGCATCGTTTATGTCATCCAGCTTGGCAGAACCAAGGGCTGTGTATTCGATGCCTGGCTGTATTTCTTTAATTGGCTCTTCTTCATCTTCATCATATTCATCGCGGATTTCTCCTACGATTTCTTCCAGAAGATCCTCAAGAGTAACCAATCCGGCAGTAGCGCCGTATTCATCCAGGACAATCGCAAGATTTACGGATGCCTTACGCATTTCCAGCATAAGGTCAGCAGTTGCTTTGTGCTCATATGTGAAATAAGGCTCCCTGAGAATACTGGTAATGGAAAATGGTTTCTCCTTTGGATAAAGCAGAATGTCCTTCACATTGATAATTCCTATCACATTGTCTGTGTTATCTTCATAAACCGGAAAACGTGTGTGCATATCTTCTCTGAAAACTTCCATAAGTTCATCAAACGTGGAAGCGATGTTGATGAAAGTCATGTCGATTCTTGGAATCATGACATCTTTGGCAGTTGAATCTCCGAAATCAAACACATTGTAGATCATCTGCTTTTCTTCCCGCTCAATAACGCCGTCTTCCTGACCAACATTCACAAGTGTTCTTAGTTCGTGTTCAGTCATGGTATTATGCTTGGCATCCGGGTCCACACGGAGAAGTATCATAACCGTATTAGACATTTTTCCGATAATATAGACGACCGGGGTCAGCAGAATCATTAAAAAATAGATGACACGGGCGTAAGAAAGAGCTAGTTTTTCTGCATGTATGGAAGCAAGGGTCTTAGGGGTAATTTCACCGAAGATTAAAATGACAAGGGTTAAAAGACCGGTTGCAATACCTACATAGGTATTTCCAAGAACCTTGATGGTCAAGGTTGTCATCATTGAGGAAACCCCCATATTTACAATATTATTGCCAATTAAAATCGTACTGAGCATTTTTCCGGAGTTGGAAATTACTTTATCCAGTATGATCGCTCGCTTGTTGCCCTGTTCCACCAGGGACTGGACACGTATCCTGTTTACAGTAGTCATTGAGGTCTCAGCAGAAGAAAAGAATGCGGAGAGCAGCACCATGACCAGAATCAAACACGCTTGTATAGGAACACTTGAGTCCAAAGTTACATTCACTCCTTTTTTATAAAATATAGTAGATAAGTATAGTAGATATACATAATTTAATATACAGGATAACATATGGAATTGCAAGCTGAAAAAAGATTATTTAGGGGCTGTCCAAATGTGAAAGAGTATGGTATGATTGAATTTGTCGAAATATGAAAATAATTATTACGAATTATTTACAGAAGAATAAAATTTTGATATACTGATATGGTGATAGATGAAGTTTCGATAAATGGCAGTTCCAGAAATCTGTATTTGTCGTGGAAAATATATTATGAGAGTTGTTTGAGAGAGTCCGCAGAGGTGTAATGATGAAAAATATAAAAAATACAAACAGAAAAAATGTAAAATGGATGGCAGCGGCTGTATTAACGGCCAGTTTATTAGGTGTACAGATTATGCCGGCAGTAGCAGCAGATAAGAGTGCTGCTATATCTACGAATATGATTATGCCGGAGAATATTACAATAGAGTATCCGGTTTCTCTTTCGGAAATTTCCCTTCCTGAGAGTGAATATGGGAAGCTTTCCTGGGCAGATGATACATTGGTTCCTTCCAGACGTTCGGAAGCATTTGAAGTGATCTTCCGGCCGTCAGAATCTGTTAGTCTTTCACAGGTAGAAGGCTGGGACGGGGAGTCCGAAAAAATCACAGGTTATGTAACAATTGTGGTGAGCAGCATGGATTCTGAAGAATGGGAACCAGACTATGAACCAGAGTATGATTTGGATTCAGATTATGATTCAGAGTATTCTGAAGATGAGGAGTGGTCCCAGGAAACGGAAGAAGGCAGCACGGAAGCAGAAGTCGATTGTGGTGAGCAGGATTCTGCTCAGCTCCCGGGAGAGGATATAAATCAGGAGGATAAATCTGAAGAAAGCGCTGAGGGTGGAGAAGCCTCAGCAGAAGAGAAAGAAGATAGTTTAAGCGAAGATAAAGAACAAGAGACAGATAAAGAGCAAGGCTCAGATAAAGAACAGGAGACAGATAAAGAGCAAGGCTCAGATAAAGAACAGGAGACAGATAAAGAGCAAGGCTCAGATAAAGAACAAGAGACAGATAAAGAGCAAGGCTCAGATAAAGAGCAAGAGACAGATAAAGAGCAAGGCTCAGATAAAGAACAGGAGACGGATAAAGAGCAAGGCTCAGATAAAGAACAGGAGTCAGACAAAGAACAAAATTCAGAAGAACCGGACTCAAAAGAAGATGCAGGCGAAGAAAAGGAGCCGGATGTGAACGAGGGTTCTGAAGAAGACATAGCTAAGGACGATCAGGAAGAAGATCCGGATAATATTTTTGATAATGCAGATACAGAAGTTAAGGATGACCGTCCTGCAACAGCAGAAGATGATCTTACGGAAGAGGAAATGCTTCAGCGTGCGCAGGAAAACCATAGCTGTGATGGGATTTCCGTTTCCGGCATTCATCTCCCATGGTACGTACAGTTCCGTGCAACCAATGGCGAAAGCTACGAATTCAGCAATGAATCCCAGGCAAACATTTTTCGTTCTTATGAATTTGAACTGTGGGATCTGAAGAATGACACGGAGTATGAAATTCCGGACGGAGAGTATATCAGTGTTACGATTCCTGTAAGGGAAGGATATGAATATACTATTGAACATCTTCTGGATAATGGTGCTGTAGAAACAATTATTCCAAGTGTGGATGGAAGCACCCTGATTTTCAGCACACATTCTTTCAGTCCTTTTGGAATCGCAGGAAGTAAGCCTCTGGTTGGGGGGGATATCAGTGATGGGGTATATGTAACGCCTACCCCAACGACACCGCCTTCCAAGACTCCGACAAAAGCACCGTCCGGCGGTCAGAATTCCAATAATAATAACGGCAGCACTGGAAACAATAACACCAATAACGATAATACAAACAATAGCAATACAAATAGTAGTACAGGTAATTCTGCAGGCAGCAATAACATCGGCAGCAAAGGCCCGGACAAAGATCATCCGGGATATGGAACTAAGGCTCCGACTCAGGCAGCTAAGGACAATGGTTCTTCTGACAATTCTGGCTTAGGAAACAATGCAGGAGAGAAGACCGAACAGAATGCAGGACAGTCTTCTGGGGATACCTCTTCTGCACGGGCTGTAAAAACCGGAGACGATACACAAATCCTTCCTTTTGTAGCTTTGGTGGCAGCCGCAGTGCTCATCATTGGCATTGTGATCTTTTTGAAAAGAAAAAAGAAGTAATTACTGGTTTGCAGATCCGGTAAAGTCATAAATACCCCCCCCCTCCCATATATTGCAATGGGAGGGTTGTTTTATGAGAGTAAAAGCTGTTTTAAAGTCTCTTTTGTTTGCCTATGCACTGACAGGGATTTTCTTATTGTTTCTGGCGTTTCTTCTTTTTAAATTTGACCTTGGTGAGGCGCCGGTAACAGCAGGAATTATAGCTGTTTACGTCATTTCCTGTCTGCTGGGCGGTTTTTTAGCAGGCAAACTTGTACGAAAGGACAAATACCTTTGGGGAATCCTGGTGGGGCTTTCTTATTTCCTTTTGCTTATCAGCGTTTCTTTTGCTGTGCAGGGAAAATGGGATATGACCCTTTCCCATGCTCTGACTACCTTTTGCATGTGCGTGGGCGGCGGCGCCCTGGGAGGTATGTTGTCATGAGCAAGTCATTGTCCCAGGAACATAAGGATATGGGGCTGCAGCATAAGATAATGTGTTTCGGAAAACAGGCTTCTAAGTAGAAAAAAAGGCTTTTAAAATGAAAAGTTTTATGCTATACTATGCGGAGACAAATACATAAGGAGGACATCTCAATGGAACATATTAAAACATTAAATACAAAGAACTTACAGAACACTGTAAAAAAAGGCGGATGTGGTGAATGTCAGACCTCTTGCCAGTCTGCTTGCAAGACTTCCTGTACAGTAGGAAACCAGAGCTGCGAGCACAAATAAGAGCCGCTCTGTATGAATGATAAGCAGCGGGTTATTAAATCCGCTGCTTATTCTTATGCATGAACACATAGGAAAGGATTTCAGAAAAATGAGCCTGATTCACAGATATCAAAGTAATGGTTACAACATTGTGCTGGACATCAACAGCGGCTGCATTCACCTTGTAGATGAAGTCACATATGAGGTTCTTCCTTATTTGGAAGCAGAAGAGCCGCTGGAGGCTATTACCTTGAAGCTAAAGGACAGATTCCCAAAAGAGGCAATCGGAACTTCCGTGGAAGAGTGCAGGAAGCTTCAGGAAGAGGGAATGCTGTTTACCAAGGATATTTATGAGGATGTTATTGGAGAATTTACCCAGAACCGTCAGACAGTAGTAAAGGCTCTTTGCCTGCACATTGCCCATGATTGTAATCTGGCCTGCCGTTACTGCTTTGCGGAGGAAGGGGAGTACCACGGGAGAAGGGCAATGATGTCCTTTGAAGTAGGGAAAAAAGCCCTGGATTTCTTAATCGCTAATTCCGGCAGCCGAAAAAATCTGGAAGTGGATTTTTTCGGCGGAGAGCCGCTGATGAACTGGCAGGTAGTAAAGGATCTTGTAAAGTACGCAAGAGAGCAGGAGAAGCTTCATAATAAAAAATTCCGTTTTACCCTTACTACCAACGGCGTTCTTTTAAATGATGAGATTATGGAATTCTGCAATAAAGAAATGGGCAATGTTGTATTAAGCGTAGACGGACGGAAGGAAGTCCACGATTATATGCGTCCGTTCCGAAAAGGTGCAGGAAGCTATGAGCTGATCATACCCAAATTCCAGAAGTTTGCAGAATCCAGAAACCAGGACAAATATTATGTAAGAGGGACCTTTACCCATCATAATCTGGATTTTTCCAGGGATGTTCTGCATCTTGCAGACCTTGGATTTAAGCAGATTTCCGTGGAGCCTGTGGTTGCGCCTGATGAGGAAGAATATGCTATCCGCAGAGGGGATATTCCAAAGATCATGGAGGAATATGATGTTTTGGCGAAGGAAATGATCGCCAGGGAGAAAGAGGGAAGAGGCTTTAACTTCTTTCACTTCATGATTGACCTGACAGGAGGACCCTGTGTTTATAAGCGCCTGTCCGGATGCGGTTCCGGTACAGAATATCTTGCAGTAACCCCTTGGGGAGATTTCTATCCCTGCCATCAGTTTGTGGGAGAGGAAGAATACCTCATGGGAAATGTGGATGAGGGAATTACTCGTCCAAATATCCGGGAAGAATTTGCCGGATGCAATGTTTATACAAAACAATCCTGCAAAGAATGTTTTGCCAGGTTCTACTGCAGCGGCGGATGTGCTGCCAATGCCTATCATTTCCAGGGGAACCTGAATGGCAATTATGAAATCGGATGCGAACTCCAGAGAAAGCGTGTGGAGTGCGCTATCATGATAAAAGCCGCATTAGCGGAATAAGAAATAAAAAAGGATAAGCAGTAAGCTTAAGAAGGGAAGAGAACATGAAGAAAAACAGAGGAGTCATAGTATTGCTTCTCACCGTGATTCTTACAGGGGTTCTGTGTTATACAGCAGCCGTAGGATTTGGCCCTACAGGCACAGGCTCTGCAAAGAATATTCATACGGGGCTTGATTTGTCCGGCGGTGTCAGCATTACTTATCAGACAAAAGAAAGCAACCCAAGCAGCGAGGCACTGAGGGATACGATTTATAAGCTTCAGAAGCGTGTAGAGCAGTACAGTACAGAAGCACAGGTATACCAGGAAGGTGATAACCGCATTAACGTAGAAATTCCTGGCGTAACAGATGCCAATGCGATCCTGGAGGAACTTGGACAGCCAGGTTCCTTATATTTCATCGTTCAGACAGATGAAGATGGAAATCAGAACTTTACCTATGGCGAGAGTGAAAGCGGATACGTATTCAGCAGAAGCCTGGAGGAAATCATTGAGTCCGGTTCCGTTGTTCTGGAAGGAAGCGATGTTGCAGACGCAATAGGCGGCGCATTTCAGGCTCAGACAACGAATGCAAGAGAATATGCAGTCAACCTGACACTTACCGATGAGGGCGCAAAAAAATTTGCAGAAGTAACAGAAGCAAATATTGGAAAGCCCATTGCGATTGTTTATGATAACGAAATCAAAAGCGCACCGAACGTGAAATCTGCCATCACGGGCGGAGAGGCTCGGATCGACGGAATGGTAAGCGTAGAAGAGGCGCAGAACCTTGCTTCCTATATCCGTATCGGTTCTTTGAGCCTGGAGCTGGAGGAACTCCGTTCCAGCGTGGTAGCAGCACAGCTGGGTGAAGAAGCAATTGAAACCAGTATAAAAGCTGCAGCCATTGGACTTGCCATTGTCATCCTGTTCATGATCCTGGCATATCGTATTCCGGGCTTGGTTGCAGGTATTGCCCTGATCCTTTATACGGCGGTCATGCTGGTATCCTTAAATGCCTTTGACATTACTCTTACGCTTCCGGGTATTGCAGGTATTATTTTGGGTATTGGTATGGCTGTAGATGCCAATGTCATTATTTATGCCCGTATCCGGGAAGAAATTGCAGCAGGATTGTCCGTAAGAAACGCAATTAAGAGCGGCTTTAAGAAAGCATTTTCTGCAATCTTTGACGGAAACATTACCACGCTGATCGCAGCCCTTGTGCTGATGTGGCTTGGTTCCGGTACAGTAAAGGGTTTTGCTTATACGCTGGCTATGGGTATCGTAATTTCCATGTTTACCTCACTGGTAGTATCAAGACTTCTGGTGAATGCAATGTATGCAGTGGGAATCCGTGATGAGAAATTCTACGGAAAAACAGCAAAAAGAGCAGCTATTGATTTTGTTGGGAAACGCAGGATATTCTTTATTCTCTCCGTTATTTTCATTGTGTGCGGTCCGATTGCCATGCTGCTCCATGGCAGAGGAGAGGGGAAAGCCTTAAATTACAGCCTGGAATTTTCCGGCGGTACGACTACAAATGTAACTTTCAATGAGGAAATGGATATTAAACAGATTGATTCAGAAGTTACGCCCCTTGTAGAAGATGTTACAGGAGACAAAAACGTGCAGCCTACTAAGGTGGTAGGAACAAATCAGGTAATGATCAAGACACGTTCTCTGTCCCTGGATGAACGCCAGGAACTGAACCAGGCATTGGTTGACAAGTTCGGTGTAGATGAAAGCCTGATTTCCGCAGAGAATATTTCGGCTACCGTAAGCTCTGAAATGAGAAAAGATGCAGTGGTGGCTGTGATCGTAGCAACGATCTGCATGCTCCTTTACATCTGGTTCCGCTTTAAGGATATTCGTTTTGCAGGCAGTGCAGTTCTTGCACTTCTTCATGACGTATTGGTAGTGCTTACCTTCTATGCAGTTGCAAGAGTATCCGTAGGTAATACCTTTATTGCATGTATGCTGACAATTGTAGGTTATTCCATTAATGCAACAATTGTTATTTTTGACCGTATCCGTGAAAACCTCCACGGCCGTACAGAGAATTTGGAAGAGATTGTAAACAACAGTATTACAGAAACTCTTACAAGAAGTATTTATACTTCCTTTACCACATTTATCATGGTTGCGGTTCTGTATATTATGGGCGTATCTTCTATTCGCGAATTTGCAGCTCCTCTCATGGTTGGTATTGTCTGCGGCGGTTATTCTTCTGTATGTGTTACAGGAGCGCTGTGGCTTGTATTTAAGAAGAAGTTTCCGGGCGGGGTAAAGCCGGCAGAAATAGCAGCGTCAGCAGCTAAAATATGTGCCCCAGCGAAACCGGTAAAGAAATCCGGTGCTTCTGAAACCGTGAAGCGCGATCCGGCTCACCCGAAAAAGAAAAATCGTAAGAGAGTTGCAGAACGTCTTGCAGCCCAGGAAGCTCAGAACGGGGAAAACAAATCTGAGCAGTAATAAAGAAAAGCAAATGCTTAAATAGAATGTCCCGGGACAGGAGAAGCCTGCCTCGGGACATTTTATATAAATGAGAGGAAGATTAAGAGGAAAATATGAAATATGGAGAAATGGGTAGTAACTGCGAAACGGGCGGATTTTAAGAAGATTGGCAATACCTTTGGAATTGATCCTGTAATAGCCCGCCTCATTCGGAACCGGGATGTAGAGGGAATGGAGAATATCCGCACCTATCTTTATGGGAATCTGGAGGAATTGCCGTCGCCCTGGCTTTTAAAGGATATGGAAAAAGCAGTGGGGATTCTGTGGGAAAAGATTCAGGATAAGAAAAAAATAAGGATTATAGGCGACTATGACATAGATGGTGTTACTTCGACCTATATTTTGATCAAAGGAATGGAGAGACTGGGCGCCAATGCGGATACTTACATACCGGACCGGATCACGGACGGTTATGGAATGCACAAACAATTGATTTTAAGGGCACAGGAGGATGGGGTGGATACCATTGTGACATGCGACAACGGTATTTCGGCCATGGAGGAGATTGCCCTTGCAAAAGAACTCGGGATGACGGTGATCGTCACAGACCATCATGAGATTCCATATGAAGATACCAGTGAGGGAAGGAACTTTAAGATCCCCTGGGGGGATGCGATAATCAATCCCAAGCAGACGGATTGTCCTTACCCGTCCAAAAATATCTGCGGCGCTGTAGTTGCATGGAAACTTATATGGGCTTTGTATGAAAGAGCAGGGCTTCATAAAAACGAGATTCTAAAATTTCTGGAATTTGCGGCCATTGCCACAGTGGGGGATGTAATGGATCTCCAGGGTGAAAACAGGATCATTGTAAAGGAAGGTTTGAAACGCCTTTCCAAAACAACGAATTATGGTCTTCGTGCCCTGATACAGGCGAACTCCCTGGAGGGCGGAGAGATATCTGCATACCATGTGGGATTTGTGCTTGGGCCATGCATCAACGCCAGTGGACGTCTGGATACGGCAGCACGTTCTCTTGCATTATTTCAGGTTGAGAATGCCCAAAGGGCAGCAGCCCTGGCAGGAGATCTGACAGCCTTGAACCAGAGCCGCAAGGCCCTTACGGAAGAGGGGAAGGAGCAGGCTGTAGAAATGATAGAGACTACGGAAATGGGACGGGACAGGGTGCTTGTTCTTTATCTTCCAGACTGTCATGAAAGCCTTGCGGGCATTATTGCAGGAAGGATTCGGGAAAAGTATAATAAACCTGCTTTTATCCTCACCAGAAGTGAGAATGGGGTCAAGGGAAGCGGACGTTCCATAGAAAACTATTCCATGTATGAGGAACTGGTAAAGTGCCAAGATCTTTTGGAAAAGTTCGGGGGGCATCCTATGGCTGCAGGGCTTTCTTTAAAGGAAGAAAACGTAGAGCTTTTCCGAAGACGATTAAATGATAACTGCACCCTTACAGAGGAAGATCTGACACCCAAGATCGTCATTGATGTTCCCATGCCATTATCCTATGTGAATAAGAACCTGATCGATCAGATATCCCTTCTTGAACCCTTTGGAAAGGGGAATCACAAGCCTTTATTTGCACAAAAGGGACTTCGTGTTTTAAGTATGCGGATTTTGGGAAAGAATCGTAATGTAGCCAAAATGCAGCTTATGGATGAAGGGGGGAATGTGAGCGAGGCCGTTTACTTTGGAGAAGCAGAGGAATTTAAGGCCTTTGCAGAGGAGAAAAAGACGATTTCAGTCACTTATTATCCGGAGATCAATTCCTACCAGGGACGGGAAAGAATACAGGCGGTTATTCGAAATTATTGCTGAAGATGGTGTGCAGATGGGATGCTTCTGAGAGCAAAGTGAACAGTAATATTGAATTGCCGGATTTTATCGAGGGATGTCAGTTTTCATTGATTCTGAAAAAGAAAGGTGCTATACTTATAACGAATATTTTTCCAAAAGTACAGTGTAAGGAGTGTAGGAACAAGATGAAGAAAATTGAAGAATATGTAAGAAGCATTCCGGATTTTCCGGAACCGGGAATTATTTTTCGTGATGTGACAAGTATTTTGCAGGATGCCGATGGCCTGAAGCTTGCAATTGACTCCATGCAGGATTTTTTGAAAGATGTAGATGTAGATGTAATTATTGGAACAGAATCCAGAGGCTTTATCTTTGGTATGCCGATTGCCTATAATCTCCACAAACCATTCGTTCTTGTGCGCAAGAAGGGCAAGCTTCCCTGCGACACGATTTCCAGGACCTATGATCTGGAATATGGCACAGCAACCATCGAAATGCATAGGGACTCTATCCGGCCAGGACAGAAGGTTGCGATCATCGATGATCTGATCGCTACAGGCGGAACCATTGAGGCTGCTGCGAAGATGGTAGAAGAATTGGGCGGAGAGGTTGTGAAGATTGTATTCCTTATGGAGCTGGCAGGACTTAAGGGACGTGAGAAATTAGCAGACTATGATGTAAAATCCGTAATTTGTTATGAGGGAAAATAAAAGATTTTTTGCAGAAGCGTATGTGGGGGGAACTGTAACGATAAAATTGTAACAGGCAGGTGAAAGAGAGTATGGCAGACAAAAAACAAAATGCTGAGCAGGAGCAGGTCCGGCAGAGACTGGAACAGGCAAAACTGGAATATGTAAAAAAGGCAGATGCAGCAGTCAAACAGATGAGTGACTTTACAAGCCCGGAGGTATTATATAATGAATTGATCACCGGTGTAAAAAAATATCATCCTTCTACGGATATTTCCATGATACAGAAAGCATATGAGGCTGCCAGTGAAGCACATAAGGATCAGAAAAGAAAATCGGGAGAACCGTATATTATTCATCCTCTTTGCGTAGCCATTATTCTGGCGGATTTGGAATTGGACAAGGAAACGATCGTAGCAGGCCTGCTTCATGATGCAGTGGAAGATACATGGATGACCTATGAAGAAGTGGAAAAGGAATTCGGGTCAGAGGTAGCGCTCCTTGTAGATGGCGTGACCAAGCTGGGACAGCTTTCCTATTCCGCAGATAAAGTAGAGGTACAGGCTGAGAATTTAAGAAAGATGTTCCTTGCCATGGCGAAGGACATCCGCGTAATTCTGATCAAGCTTGCTGACCGGCTTCACAATATGCGTACCCTGAAATATATGCGTCCGGAGAAGCAGCAGGAAAAGGCAAGGGAGACTATGGACATCTATGCCCCCATTGCACAGCGGCTTGGTATTTCCAAGATTAAGATTGAACTGGATGACCTTTCCCTGAAATACTTAAAGCCGGAAGTTTATTACGACCTGGTGGAAAAAGTGGCTCTACGGAAAAGCGTGCGGGAGCAGTTCGTAAACAGCATTGTACAGCAGGTAAAGAAGCATATGGAGGATGGAGGCGTCCGTGCCCAGGTTGACGGCAGAGTGAAGCACTTCTTCAGTATCTATAAAAAGATGGTGAATCAGGATAAGACCATTGACCAGATTTATGATTTATTTGCTGTGCGCATTTTGGTGGATACAGTGAAGGACTGCTATGCGGCTTTAGGCGTTATCCATGAAATGTATACGCCCATACCCGGAAGGTTTAAGGACTATATTGCAATGCCCAAGCCTAATATGTATCAGTCCCTCCATACTACGCTGATCGGGCCTAACGGGCAGCCTTTTGAGATCCAGATCCGTACCTTTGAGATGCATAAGACTGCAGAGTACGGTATTGCGGCCCATTGGAAGTATAAGGAGTCCTCAGATGGAAAGGCTCCTGTGGGAAAGAGCGAGGAAGAAAAACTGAACTGGCTTCGCCAGATCCTGGAATGGCAGAAGGATATGTCTGACAACAGAGAGTTTATGAGTCTTTTGAAAAACGACTTGGATTTGTTTGCAGACAGCGTTTACTGTTTCACTCCCCAGGGCGATGTGAAAACCCTCCCTAACGGATCCACGCCCATAGACTTTGCCTATTGCGTGCACAGCGCCGTAGGAAACAGGATGGTGGGGGCCAGAGTCAACGGAAAGCTGGTACCCATTGAATATCAGATTAAAAACGGCGACAGGATTGAGATTATTACTTCGCAGAATTCCCAGGGTCCCAGCCGTGACTGGCTGAAGGTGGTAAAGAGCACCCAGGCAAAAAATAAGATCAATCAATGGTTTAAAAAAGAGCTGAAGGAAGACAATATTTTAAAAGGCAAGGATATGCTGGCTCAGTATGCCAAGAGCAAGGGCTACAAGATCAGCACATATACCAAGAACCAGTATCTGGAAGCTGTTATGGGAAAGTACGGATTCCGTGATTGGGAATCCGTGCTGGCGGCGATCGGCCATGGCGGCCTGAAGGAAGGCCAGGTTTTCAACAAGCTGATGGAAGCCTATGAGAAGGAGAACAAGAAGAACCTTACAGATGAGCAGGTTATGGAGGCTGTGAACGAAAACCAGGAAAAGCTTCATATTGCAAAGAGCAAGAGCGGCATTGTGGTAAAGGGTATCCATGATGTAGCTGTTCGCTTTTCCAAATGCTGCAGTCCCATTCCCGGGGATGAGATCGTGGGCTTTGTAACAAGGGGAAGGGGCATAACTATTCACCGTACGGATTGTGTGAATGTGCTGAGTATGACAGAAATTGACAGAACCCGTCTTATTGAAGCAGAGTGGCAGCAGGCAGAGACAAAAGCTGAGAAATACATGGTAGAGATTCAAGTCTATGCCAACAACCGTACAGGCCTTATGGTAGACCTGTCTAAAATCTTCACAGAGCGCAAAATTGATGTAAGGAGCATAAACAGCCGGACGAATAAGCAGGAGAAGGCAACGATTTCCATGAGCTTTGAAGTGAAGAGCAAGGAAGAACTGCAGACCCTTTTTGAAAAAGTCCGCCAGGTGGAGAGTGTGATTGATGTAGAACGTACCAAAGGCTGAAAAGGAGTATCTATGGCAAAGTTAGAATTGCAGAAATGTATCCTGGGCAGTGTTTATACTAACTGCTATTTTTTAAAGAACAAAGAAACAGGAGAAATACTTATTGTGGATCCGGCTTCCGAAGGGAAGAAGATTGAAGAGAAGGTATCTTCCATGGGCGGGAAGCCGGTGGGCATCCTTTTGACACACGGACATTTTGACCATATCATGGCTGTAGAAGAGGTGAAAGCCCGCTATGGGATTCCGGTATATGCCTGCCGTAGTGAAGAGCAGATGCTTAAGGAACCGTCCATGAATATGTCAGGATGCTATGGTGGGGGATGCTCCATAAAAGCGGACGCTTGGCTGGAAGACCTGGAGAGATTTGAAGCAGCCGGATTTTCCGTTCAGATGCTCCATACCCCTGGGCATACTAAGGGAAGCTGCTGTTATTATCTCAAAGAAGAAGGCATGCTCTTTAGCGGTGACACCCTTTTTTACGGTTCTGTGGGAAGAACGGATTTTCCGGGAGGAAGTACTGCAGAAATTGTTCGAAGCCTTCATAAACTGGTAGACTGTCTTCCTGAGGAAACAGAGGTATTTCCCGGACATGACGCATCTACGACCATAGGTTATGAAAAGAGGTATAATCCATTTGTGTAAGATCCAGATTCTGTTTTTAGACAGAGAATTTGAACATGATATTTATGAATTGATCAAAGCTTTTTACCCGGAAGCAGAGTTCTGCATTTCTTATGAAGAAGAGGAAGAGAAATGCGGAACTGTGTTCCGGATTGAAAGATCAGGGGAAGACTGTCAGATTAAATTTAAAAATGAAGAGCACAAAGGTGTGTGCCAGGCAAGCATCATAAAAGGGCAGTCCAAGGATGCCCTTGTTTCTTTGCAGGAACAAAATGAAAAGACACAAGAATGCTCCGTTAGAAGTACCGGAAAACGGACAGAGGAAGAAATGGAGCTTCGTAAGCAAAACAAGGACAGCATTAAATATGCACTTTACCAGGTTCTTGTAAAGATGACAGAAAAAACCCTCCCCTGGGGTAATCTGACAGGGATCCGCCCTGCCAAACTTGCCATGGGAATGATCGAGTCCGGAATGAAGAACACGGAAGTGGCAAAGGAAATGCGGGAACGTTACCTGGTAAGCCCTAAAAAGGCGGCTCTGGCCATTACCATTGCCAATAGAGAAAGAGAAATCTTAAAAAATATTGATTATGAAAAGGGATACAGCCTTTACATTGGAATTCCCTTTTGCCCAAGTATCTGCCTTTACTGTTCTTTTAGTTCCTACCCTCTGAAACAGTGGCAGGCAAAGACAGACCTCTATTTAGATGCTCTTTGCAGGGAAATTAAAGCGGTTTCCTCTATGATGAAAGGCAGGAAGCTGGATACCGTATATATCGGGGGCGGTACGCCCACCACCCTTAGCCCGGAACAGTTAAGGCGTCTCCTCCACGAGACAGGAGAGTGCTTTGGCTATGATGGGGTGGAAGAGTTTACTGTGGAAGCAGGGCGCCCGGACAGCATTACAAAGGAAAAACTCCTTGCAATGAGGGAATTTCCTGTAAGCCGCATTTCCGTGAATCCACAGACCATGAACCAGATAACACTGGATATTATTGGTCGGCGGCATACTGTGGAGGAGACAAAAAATGCCTTTTGCCTTGCTAGGGAATGGGGATACGGCAATATCAACATGGATTTGATCGTAGGTCTTCCGGGAGAAGATATCACCATGGTAGAGAATACTTTAAATGAGGTTGAGGCTCTTGGTCCGGATAGCCTCACAGTGCACTCCCTTGCAGTGAAGCGTGCTGCGCGCCTGAACATGTTCCGGGATCAGTATCAGGAAATGACATTTGAGAATAATCAGGAAATTATGGATATGACCATGACGGCCGCATACAAAATGGGAATGGAACCCTACTATTTGTACAGACAAAAAAATATGAAGGGAAACTTCGAAAATGTAGGCTACGCAAAGGTTGACAAAGCGGGAATTTACAATATACTGATAATGGAGGAAAAGCAGCCGATTATTGCTCTTGGAGCAGGCGGTTCTTCCAAGCTGGTGTTTGACCATGGAAAAAGGATCGAGAGGGTGGAAAATGTGAAGGACGTCAGCACCTACATTGCCCGGATCGACGAAATGATTGAAAGAAAACGTTCAGGTATTGAAACCTGGCTGTAAGTAACGGGAGGTGTACTCTTTGGGAGCGGCGTATAAGAGAACTTCAAATACCCCTGAGAGGATTCTGGAATTTGATCTGTCTTCAGAACTGAATCATGGAAAAGCAGTAAGCAACCTGGCGTATGCAGTTGCATCGGAAATGGGGCTTGATCATCATCTTTGTTATGAGCTTGCAGTTGCAGGAATGCTCCATGATATTGGGAAATTGAAGCTGATGGGATATATCAACGGACAGGAAAATGATCCTCTTGTGATTGAGGAATTGAAATTTGTCCGTATGCATCCAACTCTTGGCTATGAGGAACTAAAGAACCAGGGATATTCTGACTTTACCCTGGAAAGCATTCTCTATCATCATGAAAACTATGACGGAAGCGGCTATCCTTCCAATAAGGCAGGGGAGGAAATTCCCATTGGTGCCAGGATTCTTCGGGTTTGTGATGTTTTTTCAGCTCTTAGCTCAGACCGGCCTTATAGGAAGGCTTTTGAGAGAGAGACAGTCATGGAACTGATGATTGATGAAGTTAAGAATTTTGATATGAATGTATTTATTGCCTTTCAAAAGGTAGTACACAATACATAATGAATACGAGGAGGTTTATATGGCATTAAAGAAAAAGCCGGTAACCGGCATGAAGGATATTTTGCCAAAGGAGATGGAAATCCGCAATTATGTGATGAATATGATTCGGGAAACTTACAAAACATTTGGCTTCTGTGCAATTGAGACGCCCTGTGTAGAACACATTGAGAATCTCTCAAGCAAGCAGGGCGGCGAAAATGAAAAGCTGATCTTTAAGATTTTAAAAAGGGGCGAAAAGCTGAAACTGGAGGAGGCAAAGTGTGAGTCAGACCTGGTGGATTCAGGACTTCGTTATGATCTGACGGTTCCTCTTTCCAGATATTATTCCAACAATGCCAATGAGCTTCCTTCTCCTTTTAAGGCATTGCAGATGGGTAACGTATGGAGGGCAGACCGTCCCCAGAGAGGACGTTTCCGCCAGTTTATGCAGTGCGATATTGATATTCTGGGTGAGCCAACCTATCTTGCGGAGATCGAGCTGGTGCTTGCCACCACAACACTTCTTGGCAAGCTGGATTTCCACAATTTTACCATCCGCATCAATGACCGTAAAATTTTAAAGGCGATGGCACAATACAGCGGCTTCCCGGAAGAGAGCTTTGATACCGTATTCATCATTTTAGATAAAATGGATAAAATCGGACTGGAAGGGGTTGCAAGGGAGCTGGAAGAAGAGGGCTTTGCAAAAGAGAGTATTGATACTTATCTTAGTATGTTTGCAGAAATCACTTCAGATGTTGAGGGGGTTCGTTACTGCAGAGAAAAACTGAAGGATGTAATGGATCCAAGGGTAGCGGAAGATCTGGAAACGATTATCTCTACAGTAGATGCCGTAAAAACGGCAGATTTTAAGATTTCATTCGATCCTACGCTTGTGCGGGGGATGTCTTATTATACAGGACCGATCTTTGAGATTGCGATGGACGAATTCGGCGGTTCTGTGGGAGGCGGCGGACGCTATGACGAGATGATAGGGAAATTTACAGGAAATTCTACCAGTGCATGCGGATTTTCCATTGGATTTGAACGTATTGTAATGCTGCTTTTGGAGCGGGGATATGAAGTACCTGCCGCCAATGGCAAAAAAGCATATCTGATAGAAAAAAATATGCCGGCAAAGAAGCTTCTGGGTATTCTGAAGCTGGCTGAGGAAGAGCGCAGAAATGGAACACAGGTGAATATTTCGATAATGAAGAAAAATAAAAAATTCCAGAAGGATCAGATGACTGCAGAAGGTTATACGGAGTTTGTGGAATTTTTCAGAGACAGAGTATAATATCCCAGTCAGGGAAAGCAAGTGCCTGCAGCCTAAAAAGTGCTGCAGCAGGAAAAGAGGAGAAGATCATGGCAGAAAGTATGCAAGGACTGCACAGAACCTGCCGCTGTGCAGAAGTAACTACGGAAATGACAGGCAGTGAAGTAACTTTGATGGGATGGGTGCAGAAGGCTCGTAACAAAGGCGGGATTATCTTTGTGGATCTTCGAGACCGTTCCGGGATTATGCAGCTTATTTTTGAAAACGGCAGCATTGATGAAGCTGGTTTTGAAAAAGCAGGGAAATTAAGAAGTGAATTTGTGATTGCGGTTACAGGTGTTGTGGAAAAGCGCGGCGGTGCAGTAAATGAAAATCTGGCAACAGGAGAGATTGAGCTTCGCGCAAAGAGTCTCCGTGTACTGGCTGAATCCGAAGTTCCTCCATTTCCCATTGAAGAAAATAGTAAGACTAAGGATGAGATTCGATTAAAATATCGCTATTTGGATTTGAGAAGACCGGATCTTCAGAGAAAGATGATGATGAAGAGCCAGGTGGCAATGCTTACCAGGGCATTTTTTGCAAAAGAAGGATTTCTGGAAATTGAAACTCCTATGCTTGGAAAGAGCACTCCGGAAGGTGCAAGAGATTATCTTGTTCCGTCCCGTGTACACCCGGGATGTTTCTATGGTCTGCCCCAGTCTCCCCAGCTTTACAAGCAGCTTTTGATGTGCTCAGGTTATGACAGGTATATCCAGATCGCAAGATGCTTCCGTGACGAGGATTTAAGGGCTGACCGTCAGCCTGAATTTACGCAGATCGATATGGAGCTTTCCTTTGTAGATGTAGATGATGTGATTGATGTAAATGAAAGGTATCTTGCATATATTTTCAAAGAAGTGCTGGATGTGGATGTGAAGCTCCCGATTGAGAGAATCACCTGGCAGGAAGCTATGGATCGTTTTGGATCCGATAAACCGGACATGCGCTTTGGCATGGAGCTTCATGATGTAAGCGAAACAGTGAAAGACTGTGAATTTGCCGTATTTAAAGGTGCGCTGGAAAGCGGAGGAAGCGTTCGCGGCATTAATGCAGAAGGCCAGGGAGCAATGCCTCGTAAAAAAATTGACAAGCTGGTAGAATTTGCCAAGGGTTACGGAGCCAAAGGCCTTGCATACATTGCCATTTCACAGGACGGCACCAGAAAGTCTTCTTTTACAAAATTTATGAAAGAAGAAGAGATGGACGCTCTGGTACAGGCTATGGAGGGAAAGCCGGGAGATCTGCTTCTCTTTGCAGCAGACAGGAATAAGGTTGTTTATGATGTTCTTGGGGCACTTCGTCTGGAGCTTGCAAAGCAGATGGAGCTTCTGGATAAAAATGAATATCGCTTTGTATGGGTAACGGAATTCCCGCTTTTGGAGTGGAATGAAGAGGAGAAACGCTTTACTGCGATGCACCATCCGTTTACCATGCTGATGGATGAGGACCTGTCTCTTCTGGATACGGATCCGGGGAAGGTTCGTGCAAAGGCTTATGATATTGTGCTTAATGGCAATGAGATTGGCGGCGGAAGCGTTAGGATCCACCAGAATGATATTCAGGAAAAAATGTTCGAGAAGCTTGGCTTTACCAAGGAAGCTGCTTATGAACAGTTCGGTTTCCTGCTGAATGCCTTTAAGTATGGTGTTCCGCCTCATGCAGGACTGGCTTACGGTCTGGACCGCCTTGTAATGCTCATGGCAAAAGCGGATACCATCAGGGATGTGATCGCATTTCCGAAGGTGAAGGATGCTTCCTGTCTCATGACAGAGTCTCCAAGCCATGTAAGCTCTGATCAGCTGGAAGAGCTGTCACTGGCAGCTGCAGAAGAAGAAAATGAATAAATTTATGTTATAAAAAAGTCCGAAGCGGACAAGGCCGGGATTTGGTCATTGTCTTCTTCGGACTTTTTATTTATTCGTCTAAGGAGTATTCCTCATAATCAGAGTCCTCTACAGGAGAGGTGGCAAGTGTGCCGAAAATGGCATTTCCAAGATCATGATTATTATCTGCAAGCTTCCAGGACACCCCATCATTCACCAGCAGAAATGTAGCGGATGCTGTGGTGACTGCGTCGTTTTCATTAATATTTTTTAAAAGAAGCTCATAGGATTTTTCGTAGCGCTTTTCTGAACCGTCAATCACAGCCGAAGGGGATGCCAGATATTCCTCCAGCTCTTTTTGATATTGTTCCAGAATGGCATCACTGTCAAAGGTGGTTACCTCTGTTTCTACGGTTGCAGTATAACCTTTGGCAGTGCTTTCTTTTACTTCGTAGTTGAAATTTTTATGTACCTGCTCCACAAGGGCGGCGGCCAGTGCGCTTTTGGCGGGATCAGAAGCATTTAGAATATCTTCTATTCCAAGATAGTTGCTCATTTGGGTCGTATCCATGCTTTTCAGGGTTTTTAGATAGATATCAAGGGTATCCTGAGGGGACAGCGTGTCGCTGTCGGACAGATAAGTCATAAGACCGCCGACCAGGTCATTCTCCAGGGAATGAGTCCGTTTAATTACCCAAAACTCTCCATCATCGCTTGTGTTTCTCAACTGTATGGTGCAATTGTTTTCTATGGCATCGTACTTGTTTTCTTTCAGAAGCTTATTGAGAATAAGATAGCGTTCTTCCAGAGAGACAATGGATTCTTCTGTGCTTTGGGAGCCTGAGGAAGCGGCTGCCAGGATTTCTGTTTCCAGCTGCGCCTTTGCATAGTCCTTTGTAAGAGAGCTGGCGTCTATGGTAGAAAGACGGATAGAGGCAGTTGCTGTTTTGGCATTTTTGTCGACGTCAATATCCAAAATTTTGTAATCAAAATTTTGGAAGAAGAGAGAAAATACTTCTTGTATTTCGGAAGAAAGTTCTGTTTCTTCTGTGGCGTCAGGAAATAGTTCTTTGTAGGAAATATACTTTTGTGCCGTTTCTGAATCCAGTTTTTTGAGCAAATCCAGTTCATTTGTGATTGCTGATTCTACATTTGTTTTATCCAGGTGGGAACAGCCCAGTCCGGTGAGGGCCAGGATAAACAAAAGAAGAGGCAGCAGACGTTTTGCTAGCTTCATACGGGTCCTTTCCTTTCCAAATTATTCCAAATCATTTTACCAGATATTTCATGAAAAGTCAAAAATGGCTTGAAATTATACGGATTTTATAAAAAAAGGATGAATTTTTTGTGAAAAGTGAACTGTTTCCTTAGAGTACTTTTCTTTTTACTCGTAATCTGCTATGATATGCTATAATAAGGCAGTGAAAAAGATGCTTATAGTTTAGCGCGATTGGAGGCAGCAATGAAGAAAGGTTTTATAGTCGTTGGAGTGATTTTGGCAGTGGCTGTCGGGGCCGGCGGTTATGCGTGGCATTATTACAGTGGCGAAACAGCAGGCGTATCCGGCGCACCGGCTGTTTATGTATCAACAGTCGGCACTATTACAGGGGCTGTATCCGGAGTTAGCAACCGATATGCCGGGGTGGTGGAACCGCAGGAGACTGTAGAGGTAAATATTGAAGGCGGCCGTAAGGTGAAGGCTGTAAATGTAAAAGCTGGCCAGGAAGTAACCAAGGGGCAGCTTCTGTTTGAATATGATTTAAGCAGTATACAGGAAGATCTGCAGCAGGCGAAGCTTGATCTGGACAGACTGAAGAACGAGGCGTTAAGCCTAAAAGACCAGATAGCTACGCTGGAAAAGGAAAAGAAACAGGCCAAAAAGGATAACCAGCTTTCCTATACTATTGAGATTGAAACAAATAAGATGAATCTGAAGAAAAATGAATATGACCAGAAGAGTAAGGAAGCAGAGATCCAGAAGCTGCAGAATGCTACCGGAAATACAGAGGTTAGAAGCGAGATTGACGGGGTGATCCAGAAAATCGACACTTCCAAGATGTCTACAGAGGACGGAGATATTATGGAAGAAGGTTATGATGCCTATATGGGGAATTCCGATGGAGAAAGCAATGCTTTTATCACCATCCTGAGTACAGGAGCCTACCGTGTTAAAGGCCAGGTAAATGAGATGGAAGCCCAGACCCTTATTGAAGGGACTCCCATGATCGTGCGTTCCCGTTTAGATGACAGCCAGGTTTGGCGCGGAATGCTTGGGGCTGTGGATCGGGAGAATGCGGTTGCAGGGAATAACAATAGCATGTTTGGCATGATGGATACAGGAGATGGTCAGACAACGTCCAGTACATATCCCTTTTATGTTGCGCTGGATTCTTCTGAAGGCCTGATGCTTGGACAGCATGTTTATATAGAGAGAGATGACGGACAGGAAGATAAAAAGGATGGCTTGTGGCTGAATGAATTTTATATTGCAGGTCTGGACACGGAGGATCCTTATGTATGGGTAGCTAATGATAAGGAGAAGTTGGAGAAGCGGAATGTAATTCTTGGAAAATATGATGAAAATTTGGGTGAATATGAGATTGTGGATGGATTGTCTTTAAAGGACTGGATCGCATACCCTCAGGAGAACCTGGAAGAAGGAATGTCTACCACCACCAGCGAGACTGCCCTTGAGAATATGGAGCTTCCGGAATACAGTGAGACGGAATATACGGGAGAGGATATGCCATCTGTAGAAGAGATGGAAAGCACTGACATGAGTGAGGATCCCGGGGAGTATACAGAAGAGGGGGTTATCATGGAAGGGGAATATCAAGGTGAAGATGTAATCATGGATCCGGGTGAGGTTTCCTTTGATGATATGGTGCCTGTTGATGAATTTAATGAGTCCGGAGAAGAGGCATACGAGGAAGACGTTCTGGTAGATAATGCGGAGGATTTAGGATGATTCTGGAACTAAAAGGGATTTATAAGAATTATCAGCAGGGAAAAATAACGGTTCCTGTATTGAAGGATGTGAATTTTTCCATGGAAGAGGGAGAGTATGTGGCTATCATGGGGCCGTCCGGTTCCGGAAAATCCACGCTGATGAATATTATAGGATGCCTGGATAAGGCAACAGAAGGAAGCTTTAAGCTGGATGGAATGGATATGCAGAACTGCTCTGAGAATGAGATGTCTGATATTCGTCTTCATAAGATTGGATTTGTATTCCAGAGCTTCCATCTGCTTCCCAGACAGAGCGCACTTTCCAATGTGGAAATGCCCCTGAATTATGCCAGGGTGCCGAAAAAGGAGCGAAGAGCTAAGGCATTAAAGGCTTTGGAGCGTGTGGGGCTTTCCGACCGTGTGGATTTCCGGCCGAATCAGCTTTCCGGAGGCCAGATGCAGCGTGTGGCCATTGCCAGGGCAATTGTGAATAGCCCTAAGCTGCTTTTGGCCGATGAACCTACCGGTGCTTTGGACAGTAAGTCCGGAGCACAGGTGATGGAGCTTTTTAAAGCCTTGAATGACGAGGGCGTATCAGTTCTGATGATCACCCATGATCCGGAGATCGCGGCCCATGCGAAGCGTGTTGTAATGATACGGGATGGTGAACTGAAGGAGAAAGAGGTGAAGCCATGAACCGGACAAAAAAAGTAATTGCCGGTGTGGTAGTGACTGCGCTTGTAGTTGGCGCCGGTGCCGGAGGCGCCAGATATATTAAGAAATCCAATGAGGCCGAAGTGTTGGTAGTAGATGTAGGAAGCATTGCCGGTGATTTTTATAGCCAGAATACATATTTGGACGGAAATGTTACCACCAATGTTTCCCAGAGCATATATGTAGATAAGGATATGGTGGTGCAGGATGTTCCTGTACAGCAGGGCGATTCTGTAAAACAAGGCGATACCCTGATTACATTTGACATGACTCTTGTGGAAATGGAACTGAATATTGCGAAGCTGAAAAAGCAGCAGCAGGAACTGGATCTCAAAAAAGCAGAAAAACGGCTTTACAGCCTGCAGCATGGAGGACCCATTGTAGAGGAAGACGATACGCTTCCCATTGATGATCAGGATAGGCTTAGCAGTACCAGGGAGGATGATGAAGCTTCCGCAGCTGTATGGAGGGAGAATTATCTGGCCGCAGCTGTAAGCCCGGTTCTTCTGGCTGCCGCTATGGGGGATATGTTTACGGATTCCGAGACCATGGATATGGAGAATATGCAGACTGCCCAAGATACGGATATAGAAGGAAGCATGGACAAAGATATAAGCGGAGCCGAAGGAAATGGAGCTTCGGGAACCTCTGGGAGCGAATTTAGTTCCGGAGAAGGGACTGGTTCTGACGGAGGATTTATTTCCGGTGAAAATGATCCGCCAAAATCAACTCCAACCCCCACTCCTGCTTTGGATGAAGATGTGGATTATCTAAATCCCTATCCTATAGAGGATAACTCAGGATTTCATGACGGCAGTCCTATGTTTTATCAGAAACTTGACGGAGAATCTATTCCGTATACAGGCAGGGGAAGTGAGTTGGAGCCCTTTGTCTTTCTTTGCAGTGCGGCAACAGGAAAGGTTACTGTAACCGGGGAATTCCTGAATCGAATGGCTGGCTTTAGCAAAGACGGAACCAGAGTAGAGAGCGATACCCCCTACTGGTATCAGATTGAATTCCACGAAAGGGATACCATTACGAATTTTGAAGACCGTAAGGAATCCTGCATCGGATATTATCTGTTGAATGGCGCTGTCCTTGGAAGTCCGGCGAATGGATTGGCTGAGGTGGATTTTACAGTAGATGAGGCGGATAAGTATGGACCGGAGGAACCGGAAATCCCGGATGATCCCGGAATGGGAGGAGATCCTGGCGGAGGAGATCTTGTCCTTTCCAGAAAGGATGCAATTAAGCAGAAACAGAACCAGATTGCAAGTTTGAAGCTGGATATCCAGGAAAGCGATATTAACATTTCCAAACTTGAGAAAAAGGTGCAGAAAAAGATTATTTACAGTAAGCTTGACGGAGTAGTTGCCTATGTGGGAGACCCGCTGACAGGCACATCTTCCGGAAACGCATTTATTGTTGTGAAAAGTAAAGATGGCTACTATGTAAAAGGAACCGTCAGCGAGCTTCTTCTGGATGAAGTGAAAGAGGGAAGCCTTTTAAACTGCAGCAGTTACGAAAAAGGAAACTTTGAAGCAGAGGTGGTGGATGTTTCCGATTATCCTGCTTCTTCCCAGCATTATGGCTATGGGGACGGAAATCCCAATGTTTCTTATTATACCTTCAGTGCCGTGGTAACAGATGATAAGATAAAACTTTCAGAGTCCGACTGGCTGCAGATTACTTTGAAGAATGAAAGTGCAGTAAAAGGAAGCTTTGTATTGGAGAAAGCCTTTGTATTGTCCGAAAATGGAAAGAGCTATGTGTATAAAGATGATAACGGCGTTCTGAAAAAACAGCTTCTTACTGTAGGAGGCAATGTAAATGGAGGCTATAGCGTTTTGGTTAAAGGCGGTCTTGCTAAGGAAGATAAAATCGCATTTCCTTATGCAAAGTCTGCCCAGGAGGGCGTTAAGACAAGAGAGGGAACATTGGATGAGCTGTATGGGTATTAAAGGAGGCAGATGATATGATTGAAAATATAAGATTATCTTTTCAGGGGATCTGGTCCCATAAAATGCGTTCCTTTTTAACCATGCTGGGAATCATTATCGGAATTGCCTCCATCATTGCCATTGTTTCTACCATCAAAGGAACCAGTGAGCAGATTAAAGAGGACCTGATTGGATCAGGCAATAATACGGTGAACATCAGCCTTTATTATGGAGATTCAACCTATGATATGGATTATGGTATGGGAGGAGGTACGCCCCCGCTCCTTACCCCAGAACAGAAGGAAGAGGTGCTGGAACTGGATTCCGTAGAAAATGCGACTTTTTTCTATGGAAGAACTTATTCCGGAAGCGTATACTACCAGAATATCAGCTTTAACGGCGGAAAAATTAATGGGATAGACCTGAACTTTCTTGATACCTGTGGTTATCGGGTACAGTCTGGCAGAGGTTTTGTCCAGAAAGACTATGATGAGCTTCATAAAGTGGCTCTTGTAGACAGGAGCGCTGCAGAAACCCTTTTTTCAGGTGAAGATCCGGTAGGAAAGATTATAGAAGTTGGGTCAGAGCCATTTACCGTGGTTGGGGTGGTTCAGCAGAATGAAGACTATCTTCCTAACATAGAGAACGTCAGCCAGTTTTTTGAGTATTATCAGACTGTCATGGGAACGGTAATGATTCCTTCCAGATGCTGGCCTATGGTATTTAAATTTGATGAACCTGAAAATGCCATTATCCGTGCAAATTCAACGGATAACATGAGTACTGCGGGAAATGCGGCTGCCAAGGTTCTGAATCAGTATTTAAGCACAGGCTCAGGTTCGGAGGAGAGCGGTAATAAATATGAATACCGTGCGGATGATGTTATGGAACGTGTGAAGAATCTCCAGAAGCTCAGTGAGAGCACAAATCAGCAGCTGATCTGGATCGCCAGCATTTCTCTTCTGGTAGGCGGCATCGGTGTTATGAACATTATGCTGGTTTCTGTTACAGAGCGAACAAAGGAAATCGGTTTGAAAAAGGCCATTGGTGCAAGGAAGAAAACCATACTGTTCCAGTTCCTTACAGAGGCAGCAGTGCTTACCAGTATTGGCGGCCTGATCGGCGTGGCATTGGGTATCGCCCTTTCCAAGGTGGTTTCCCGGCTGTCCGGTTCGCCCACGGCCATCAGCATTCCTGCAATTATCGGCTCTGTGATGTTTTCTATGCTGATCGGTGTTATCTTTGGATTGCTGCCTTCTGTAAAGGCTTCTAACCTGAATCCTATTGATGCGCTGCGCAGCGAATAAGGTGCAGAAGAAAAGATAGTGGTTATATATATGGGATCTAAATATATCTGATTCTTAAGAAATGACAGAACTGAATTAATGATAATGACATCAGCAAGGGAGATACTGCACAAGGGGAGTATCTCCCGTTTTGTTCTTTGTACATGTGCAGTTGAAAATCAGGGCTGTATTCGCTATACTATAATAAAAAATATAAAAATTCTGAACATTTCAGGGGGCGGATATGAAGAGAGTAGTCAAAAATATCTATGGGAATGTCAGGGAATATACCAGGACACACATTGGGGTTCCGGTGACGTTTTCCGTAATTGTTCTGCTTCTGACAGCAATGCTGATCCTGCAGTTTTATGTGAAAACCCAATATCTGGCTTATCTTTTGGAGGAGACGGATCGTACGGAAAGATCTGTGCTGAATGCTTCTGCTGCCAATATCAATAACACTCTTCAGGACGTTGTGGAAGCAGGCTGTTCCATAGCGGTAGATTCTACTCTTAGAAACACGGTAGATATGGTGAAAACGCTGAAGGGGGATGTAGGGAGGAAACGGCTTATGCTGAAAGAGCAGCTAAGTCTAATGACCCATTACTCTAATAATATTGCGGCAGTGACGATTGTAAACGAAGACGGCCTGCTGCAGGAATACGGGCGTTTCTGGCAGGGAGGGGGATATTCCAATATCTGGATCGGGGATAGCCTGGATATTCTGAATGCTCTTTATGAAAATACAGAAGAGATCCTGAAGAATTCTCACCCTATTAAGTACTGTGTAAGTCAGGAACCTTCTTCACATGCAAGTATGCCCGGAGTCAGGCTTTTCCATCTTGTACTGCCTTTGGTTGGGGGAAGCTCCAATTTAAATAAAGTGACGGATGTTGCGGCAGTGACCTTCCGGTTGGATTCCATAGTGACAGATAATACCTTTGGGGGATATATTGCCAGCAGTGATGGGACGATCATATATCATGAGGATAAGCAATATGAAGGGATGAAGGTGGAATCATATCAGAAGCTGCTCCGGGGAAATGAGGATCTAACGAAGGAACTTGAATACTTTGGCTGGACGGCACATATTATGATTGACATTGAAGGAATGCATGAGCGTGTGGATCAGATGTACGGGCAGGGGATTCTGGTATATTTGCTCTTACTGTCTATCTGCGGAATCATATGGCAGTTTTCTATCCGGAAGATACTAAAGCCTGTGGGACATATTCGGGAGGCGATGAAGGATATCCGACTTGGAAGTCATAGGAAAAAAATTGAGATTAAGGGTTCGCATGAAATCTGGCAGCTTGCACAGGATTACAATGTGATGCTGGATTCACTTCACCAGCAGCAGGAGGAAATCAACCGTCAGTACAGAGAAAAGACGCTGTCCATCAAACAGAAGGACAGGGCGGAACGGGAAGCACTTGAAGCCCAGATCAATGCCCATTTTCTCTGCAATACCCTTACGGCCGTTTGCTATAATGCCATAGAGGCTGGAAATGATGAGGTGGCTACTTTACTGAAAAAGATGTCAAATATGCTGTCCTATTCTTTTTCCAAAGGGTATGTATCCATTACCTTGGGACAGGAGATTAAGTGGGTGGAGGAGTATCTTTATCTTCAGAAATTCCGGCTGATGGAGGTGTTTGACTATAAAATTGAATTTCCGGAGGAATACAGTGAGTGGCCTTCCTGCAAATTATTCCTGCAGCCTTTTGTGGAAAATTCCATTCTTCATGGTTTTGAGGGCAGGGAGAGAGGCGGAATCATTGAAATCAAAGGAAACCCTGATGGGAAACGTTTTAAGATCAGCATTCGTGACAATGGCTGCGGAATGGAGCCAAAGCTTGCGGATCTGATTCAAAAAATGCTATCCAGGCCTCATGTATTGGAACTGAACGGCTGCGGTATTGGAGTACAAAATGCAGTTACGCGCCTTCGCATGTATTATGGGGAAGAGCTATCTATTACACTGGAAACAGTGAAAGGGGAAGGAACCTGTTTTACCTTCTGGCTGCCCCTTCAGGAAAACCAGGAGGAAGCGGTTATAGAAAGGATGGGAGAGACTTTATGAAAATTATCATAGCAGAGGACGAGCAGAGGACCCGGCAGGGGATGGAAAGGCTGATTGCAAGCATTGAGGGAGACTATGAGGTGATCGCATCTGCTTCAAACGGACAGGCTGCCCTGGACATGATTGTGCAGTTAAAACCGGATCTGGTATTTGTGGATATAAAAATGCCCTTCCTGGACGGTCTTTCCCTGATTCGTTCTGTGCGTTCCAAGTCTGTTTCTGTGGAATTTGTGGTGGTGTCAGCCTATGCGGATTTCCAGTTTGCACAGGAATCCATTGCCCTTGAAGTTGCAGGCTATCTTTTGAAGCCTCCTACAAGGGAAGAAATCACGAAGATTCTAAAAAAAATTGAAGTGCGTCTTGCTAAAAAGCAGGTTTACTCTGTACAGGAGCAGTGGAGTTTAAGAGAAAAGTATCCGGATGCCCATCCCATTATCCTGCGGGCGCTGGATGTGATCCAATCAGGCTATACAGGAAAGATCAACCAGAAAAATCTTGCAGGAGACCTTGGATTAAGCCCGGAATACTTCAGTTATTTATTTAACAAAAATATAGGAGAAAACTTTTCGGCATTTCTCCGGAACTATAGGATTGAACAGGCGGAGAGACTGTATTGTACAGGGGAATGCACCAAAAAGGAGGTTCCCTATGCAGTGGGGTTTTCCGATGCCAAATATTTTAACAAGGTTTTCCGGGAAGTGACAGGAAAGACACCTGCAGAATATATTCAGAATTGTGAAAAATTTAATTAAATCTTAAAATAATTTCCAAATCTTAAAATTTTATCCTATAATCTTCTCTGTTTTTCGTAAAATAATAGGTTTTTCCATTTTGAAAAAAATGGTAAAATATACCTACAAAGAAACGGAAAGCAGCAAGATAATTATGCAAAAGGTACAATTATCTTACAAAGCCAAGAGGGAAAAGGAGGAAATATGATGAAAAAAAGATTATTGACAACAGGAATTGCAGCAATGTCGCTGATGGTTTCCGCAATGCCGGTTTATGCGGAAGGAAGCCCTACAGAAGTAACCTTGTGGCACTATTTCGACGCATCCGCAGATGCACAGGCGATTGTGGAATGGGTTGACGAATACAATTCCCTGCAGAGTGACATTCACATTAACTGTACCTATGTTTCCAGAGAAGAGCTGATGAATCAGTACACTATCGGCGCACTTTCAGGGGAACTTCCGGATATTGGTATGGTGGATTCTCCGGATATGGCTTCATATATTTCCCTTGGAGTTTTTGAAGATATTACTTCCCAGCTTGAAGAATGGGGCGAGCTTGACCAGTTCTATGAGGGACCATTAAGCTCTTGTATGGATTCAGAAGGTAAGCTTTACGGCCTGCCTCAGAATACCAACTGTCTTGCACTGGCATGTAACATGGATGTTCTGGCTGAAGCCGGCTACGATCATGTTCCTGCAAGTCTGGATGAATTTAAAGAAATGGTGGCAGCTACTACCAATGCAGACAATGATGTATACGGCTTTGCAATGTGCTGTATCTCCACGGAGGAAGGAACCTTCCAGCTTCTTCCGTGGCTGCGCTCAGAGCTGAACGGAGAGTCAGTGAATGTAGACAACCTTACTGCAGAGTCAGCAATTAATGGTTTGACTGTTTTAGGCGATTTCGTTGCAAACGGATACATGAGCAAAGAGTGTGTAAACTGGACACAGGCAGATGCATTCAATCAGTTTGCAGCAGGAAAGGCTGCATTGGCAGAGGTTGGAACCTGGCATCTGGCACAGACGGATACTATTGGCGATGCATTCAAATATGAATTCTGCATGCTTCCCACAGGGGACGCAGGAACCTCCACATCCACCATCGGCGGAGAAAACTTTGGCATATGTTCCGGTGCGGAAAATATAGAAGGCTGCGTTGACTTCCTGAAATGGCTCTGCTCAAAAGAGAAAGAGGGCGAATGGGCAGTGACCGCAGGAAAGATCCCGACCCGTCAGGATGCAACAGCAGATTATACTTATGAGCAGGAAGGCTTTCAGGTATTTGTAGACGAGATGAACTTCGCACAGGCACGGGGACCTCATGCAGAATGGCCGACGATTTCAGAGGCGGTTTATACAGCGTCCCAGTCCGTATTTGTAGACGGAACAGCTCCTGCAGATGCACTTGCTGCAGCAATGGAAAAGATCACACCGATTGTAGAAGAAACACCTCTTCCATAAGTTTTATAAGGAAATGGCTGCCATGCAGGTTTGCTGGCAGCTATTTTTTAAAAGAAACGGTATATAAACGAAAAGGAGGAGCGGTATTTTGAGAAAAAGATCATTATCTATGGCTGCAAGAAAAAGCCGGGAGGCTTACTGTTTTATTATTCCGGCATTCATTTATATGCTTCTGGTGCTTGGATATCCCCTGATCTATAATATTGTCTTAAGCTTTAAAAATGTAAATGTAAAGAATCTGACAAAAGGAGGCGCCATTTTTGTAGGCTTTCAGAATTATATAGATTTATTCCAGAATGATACATTTGTGCTGGTTCTGAAAAATACATTCATTTTTACCATTGCCTGTCTTGTATTTCAGTTTACCATCGGATTTGCTCTGGCAATGTTTTTTTATCAGAAGTTCCGTCTTTCAGGACCAGTCAGGGGGCTTCTTTTGGTAAGCTACATGATTCCAATGTCCGTAACCGGTCTTTTGGGGAAAAACATTTTTTCTAATGCAGGATTGGTCAATAATCTTCTTGGAAAATTTGGGGTTTCCGGTCCGGAATGGCTGGTAAATACGTCAACTGCGCTGATTGCGGTAATTATTATGAACTGCTGGGTAGGAATCCCCTTCAATATGCTTCTTCTGATTTCTGGTTTGTCCAGCATTTCTCCGGAGGTATATGAAAGTGCCTCCATTGACGGAGCAAACTGGGGACAGAGGTTTTTGCACATTACCATTCCTCTGATGAAAGGTTCTATGCTGTCAGTGCTTATGCTTGGATTTATTTATACATTCCGTGCATTTGACCTGATGTATATTATGACTGCAGGCGGACCGCTGAATTCCACGGATGTGCTGGGAACCTATTCTTATATGCTGTCATTTACCCAGTATGAATTCTCCAAGGGTTCTGCGGTGGCAATGGTATTGTTTGTCTGTTTGTTCATAGTGGGTCTGTTCTATCTGAGATTGCTGTCGAAGGAGGATGATTGATCATGAAAGAAAACGTTGGACAAAAGGAAGTACGAAGAGATATCAGGAATTCTGTGATTGCTGTTGTTCTGGCAGTCTTTTTCCTGTTTCCCGTTTACTGGATGATACAGATCTCCTTTAAATCGGATGCAGAAACCTTTGGAAAGATCCTGACCTATTATCCAAGGGAATTCACTTTTGAGCCATGGCTTGTAAATCTTCAGGATAAGACGTTTTTGCTTTCTTTAAGAAACAGCTTTATCAACGGATTTATTACCATGGGCATTACCTTGGTCCTGGGAATACCGGCTGCTTACGGAATGGGGCGCTATAGGGTACGGGGAGGCAGCATATTCCTTTTAACCTTTTTGGTTGCCCAGATGCTGCCTGCGTCCTTGACCCTAACGCCTATGTATCTGATCTTCAGCAAGATGGGCTTCCTTGGAACCCATTTCACTGCACCGGTAGCTATTGCGGCAGCGTCTATTCCTTTTGCGATCATTACGCTGAGGCCATATTTTAAGAGCGTTCCCATTTCTCTGGATGAGGCGGCAAGGCTTGACGGATGCGGTTCTGTGCGGGCATTTATTTCTGTTATGATTCCTGCGGTAAAGACAGGTATTATCACCATTATTGTAATTTCCTTTCTGAACGGATGGAACGACCTGGTCTACTCCATGACATTTAATGTAGGCGAGGCCATGCGTCCTTTGACCGCGAATATTTATAAATTCCAGAATGCATATGGAACAAAATGGAATTGTATTATGGCATACGGAACGATTCTGGTTCTTCCTGTTATCCTGCTGTTTATATTCCTGCAGAAATATATTGTGGGAGGTCTTGTTGCAGGTGCGGTTAAGGATTGACGGAAGGCTGGGATTTTAAGTACAATGCAGTTATAAAATTTTAGAAAATTGGGAGGTTTGTATGGCATTTCAGGATGAAATTAAGGAAGTGTTCGGTTATTTTGGACAGAGGGGAAATGCCCTTTGCTATCGCTATGAAGCAGAATGGCTTGTGATCGAGCCATGGGGAAGGAACAGCTTAAGAGTCCGTTCTACAAAACAGGCGGAAATGCCTAAAGAGGATTGGGCTCTTTTAACACCTGAAGAAATATGTACACCTGAAATTGAAACAAGGGAGGACGGAGGTTCCATTACAAATGGAAAGATCAGGGCAGAGATCAACCTGATTGGAAAACTGACCTTTTTTAATGAAAAAGGGGAGGTTCTTCTGGAAGAATATCTGCGTAACCGTAAAGACATGTTCGGCAGTACCTGTAGTTCCCTTGAGGTAGAGGCCAGGGAGTTTAAGCCGATTATTGGCGGTGATTATCGTCTGTCCATGCGTTTTATTTCTGCTCCCAAGGAAAAGCTTTATGGAATGGGACAGTATCAGCAGCCTTATCTTGATGTAAAGGGAGCTGATCTGGAACTGGCGCACAGAAATTCCCAGGCAAGCGTTCCCTTTGTACTTTCCAGTCTTGGATATGGATTCTTATGGAACAATCCTGCTATCGGAAGGGTGAATTTTGGAAAAAATATTACCACATGGGAAGCTTTTTCTACAAAGAAGCTGGATTACTGGATCACGGCAGGAGATACGCCGGCTGAAATTGAAGAGGCTTATGCCAATGCTACAGGCAAGGTTCCTATGATGCCGGATTATGCGATGGGTTTTTGGCAGTGCAAGCTTCGCTACCAGACCCAGGAAGAGCTTTTGGAGGTGGCAAGGGAATATAAGCGCCGCAATCTTCCTATATCTGTAATTGTAGTTGACTTTTTCCACTGGCCCTGCCAGGGAGAATGGAAGTTTGACCCTGTATACTGGCCAGATCCGGATGCAATGATCGCAGAGCTGAAAGAGATGGGAATTGAATTAATGGTATCCATTTGGCCTACAGTGGACTACCGCAGTGAAAACTTCCGGGAAATGAAGGGCAAGGGGCTTCTGATCCGTGTAGAATCCGGTTATCCCATTTCTATGGATTTCCAGGGAAATACCCTCCATTATGATGCAACCAATCCGGAGGCACGGGAATATGTATGGCAGAAGGCAAAACAGAATTACTATGATAAGGGGATCAGGGTTTTCTGGCTGGATGAGGCAGAGCCGGAATATACGGTGTATGATTTCGAAAATTATCGGTATCATTTAGGACCGGATGTACAGGTGGGAAATATCTACCCTGTCATGTATGCAAAAACCTTTTTTGACGGAATGCAGAAAGAGGGACAGGAGAATATCATTAATCTTCTGCGCTGTGCTTGGGCAGGCTCTCAGAAGTACGGGGCATTGGTGTGGTCAGGAGACATTAAATCTTCTTTCCCAAGCATGAAGAATCAGGTTGCGGCAGGACTAAATATGGGAATTGCAGGTATTCCCTGGTGGACCACAGATATCGGCGGATTTTTCGGCGCAAACGTCGCAGATCCCAATTTCCATGAATTATTGGTACGCTGGTTTGAATACGGCTGTTTCTGCCCGGTTATGCGTCTTCATGGGTATCGTTGGCCGCTGCAGCCACAGTACGGAACAACAGGGGGAGCTGCCTGCGTATCGGGAGCGCCAAATGAAGTGTGGAGCTACACGGAAGAGGTTTATGAAATTCTTTCTTCCTACTTGCGCTTAAGAGAAAATATCCGTCCCTATGTTGCGAAACAGATGCAAAAAGCCCATGAAAAGGGTACCCCTGTTATGCGGCCGATGTTTTATGATTTCCCTGAGGATGAAATCTGCTGGGAAACGGAAACACAGTACATGTTTGGACCGGACGTGCTTGTAAAACCAGTGACGGACGCAGGTGCAACAAAAGTGTGCCTGTATCTTCCTAATGGAAGTACCTGGAGAAATGCATGGACGAAGGAGGAATATGAGGGCGGACGGTGGCTTACCATTGACGCACCTCTTCATCAGATTCCGCTGTTTACAAGAAACGGTTATGAATTGCCAGTAGAAGGCTGAAAATAACATAAGCAGAAGGGAGGCCTTTTGATGCAGAAATCATCATCAGGAAAAGGAATATTTGAGACAGGGTCTGGTTTTTATTATTATACAGGGAAGATTTTTGATCTCATTGCGGTGAGCATATTCTGGATTTTGGGATGCATTCCTGTTGTAACGATAGGAGCTTCCTGCGCTGCTTTGTATGGGGCGGTATCCGGATCTGTAAAACAGGATATTGGTACGGTAAGCACAAAGTTCTGGAATTCCTATAAGAGGAACCTGAAAGCATCTATTCCTTTATGGATGATCTTTTCAGGGGCAGTCTTTTTGCTGCTTCTAAATTACGGGATTGTCCGGGAAAGGCTCTATGGGCTTTTGGGGCTGTTTGGACAAATGCTGTATCTCTTTAGTGCGCTTCTTATGATTGGGGCAGCAGGGTATGCCTTTCCTGCGCTTTCCAGGTTTGACATGCCTTTGGGATGGATATTAAAGCTTTCATTTTATTTGACCTTCCGTCATCTGCCAAGAACTATGTTGATAATCCTGCTTACCGGAGGCTCTTATGTGCTGCTTCTTTTAAATCCTGCAGTAATCCTGGTGCTTCCCGGGCTCTATGGGCTTTTGATGTCTATGCTTTTAGATTCGGTGCTTGAAGAGCATATGACTCATACCATATAATGGAAATAAAAAATATTTTGAAGGAGGAAGGCCATGAAATTTACAAATGGATTCTGGCTTATGAAAAAAGAAATCACTCCCCTTTATGCAGTAGAATATGCAGGGCATGAAGTGCATGGCAGGGAACTGACTGTTTTTGCCGTGGGAACCCATATTAGAGGAAGAGGAGACTGCCTGAATGTGGGAATGCTTACCATCCGTCTTTATAGTCCCATGGAAAATGTACTTCATGTTAGGGAGGATCATTTTGAAGGAACCAATGAGAAGCGGATCTATGGACATGCAGAAGATTTTTCTCCGGAAATAAAAATAAGGGACGAGGAAGATTCTATTATTTATGAGACAGGAAGACTTCGGGCGGTGATCAGCAAAAAGCCTGGTGACTGGAGGATTTCCTATTATGATAGTGACCGGTATCTGACAAGTACAGGCTATCGGAATATGGCCTATATGTCCAATCAGGAAACAGGAATCAATTATATGGTGGAGCAGCTTGGCCTGGAACCCGGAGAATATGTCTATGGTCTTGGAGAACGTTTTACACCTTTTGTAAAAAACGGACAAAGTGTGGAAATCTGGAATGAGGACGGCGGTACGGCCAGTGAGCAGACATACAAAAATATTCCCTTCTATTTGACAAACAGAGGTTATGGAATTCTTGTGGATTCCATGGGGGATGTGGCATTTGAAATTGCCAGCGAAAAGGTGGAGCAGGTACAGTTTTCTATTCCGGGAGAAAGCCTTGGCTATTATCTGATAGCAGGAGGAACGCCCAAAGGAACCATTGAATTGTATACTGCATTGTTTGGAAGACCGGCTCTTCCGCCTGCATGGTCCTTTGGATTATGGCTTACCACTTCCTTTACCACCAATTATGATGAGGAGACAACAAGCAGCTTTATCCAGGGAATGGCTGATCGGGGAATCCCTCTTCATGTATTCCATTTTGACTGTTATTGGATGCAGGCTTACCAGTGGTGCGATTTTATATGGGATCCCAACACATTCCCAGACCCGGAGGGAATGCTGAAACGTTATCATGACAGAGGACTTAAGATCTGTGTCTGGATCAATCCTTATATTGGGCAGAAGTCCTGCCTGTTTAAGGAAGGAAAAGAGGCAGGCTATCTGGTAAAGAAAAGGGATGGCTCTGTGTGGCAGACAGATCTTTGGCAGCCTGGAATGGCTTTGGTGGACTTTACCAATCCCGATGCGGCAGCCTGGTATGAAGGGAAGCTGAAAGCCCTTTTGGATATGGGCGTGGACTGCTTTAAAACAGATTTTGGAGAGAGGGTTCCTGTGCGGGACATTCAATGGTTTGATGGTTCAGACAGTGTAGATATGCACAATTACTATACATATCTTTATAATCAGTGTGTATTTGCCCTTCTGGAGAGAGAGAAGGGTGCAGGCAATGCCGTGCTCTTTGCCCGTTCAGCAGTGACAGGGGGACAGAAGTTTCCAGCACATTGGGGCGGGGACTGTTCTGCAACCTATTCCTCAATGGCAGAAACCCTACGGGGAGGCCTTTC
Organism: uncultured Blautia sp.; assembly: GCA_946557785.1. Lineage (GTDB taxonomy): Bacteria > Bacillota > Clostridia > Lachnospirales > Lachnospiraceae > Blautia_A. The sequence continues at coordinate 15,451 of CAMNTH010000022.1, read as the reverse complement.
CCTGGCGTGCTGCGGATTTGGTTTCTGGAGCCATGATATCAGCGGCTTTGAACAGACTGCAACAGCGGATATTTATAAGAGATGGTGCCAGTTTGGACTGTTAAGCTCCCACAGCAGGCTGCATGGTTCTTCTTCCTATAGGGTTCCGTGGCTGTTTGATGAGGAAGCATGTACGGTGCTCAAAGAGATGACAGAATGGAAATGCCGGCTGATGCCTTATTTATACAGGCTTGCAGTGGAAAGCCATGAGAAAGGTCTGCCCCTTCTTAGGCCTATGTTCATGGAATTTCCGCAGGATAGGAGCTGCCTGCCTTTGGATATGCAGTATATGCTTGGGGATAGCTTGCTTGCCGCACCTGTTTTTTCAGAAACAGGTCAGGTGGAATATTATCTCCCTAAGGGCAAATGGTATAACCTGATGACAGAGGAAACTCTGGAAGGACCCGGATGGCAGATAGGGAAGTTTGATTATCACAGCATGCCTCTCCTTGTTCCTGGAAATACCATTCTTCCTCTTGGAAGTTGTAAGGATAAACCGGATTACGATTATACAAAAGGAGTGACCCTTCTTCTTACGGAATTCGATGACGGAGCAAGAAGCAGCATCTTTATTCCTGATACCAGAGGAAATAAAGTGATGTTTGCAGAAGCAATTCGGGAAGGGAATAAAATTACTGTATCAGTCAGGGGAAGCAGTGATTATACCTGCGCTGCTTCCTGGAACAGGGCTGCGGAAATGGTAAGGGAAGAAGGAAAGACCATAATCTTTGTATAGACTTACCGAAAGAACTGGAAAGTAAATAAATTAAAATATGTTAAATAAAGTACCTGCTGTCTGGAAAAAAACCAGGAGGCAGGTATTTTTTAGGGGATGCTGAGGATCTAATTTACCTGGGAAGACAGATGTGAAAACATGCACCGCCTCCGTGAACATCCTTGATTTCGATGGTTCCTTTATGAAGATCTATAATTTCTTTTGCAATACAAAGCCCCAGACCGAAATGCTCTTTGTCATTTCTGGAAGAATCCGCCCGGTAGAAGCGAAGAAAAACGGATTCCTTATCTTTGTCAGGAATGCCGGGACCATTGTCGGAAACCCTAAGAACATAATTTTTTTCAGCCAGGGATAAACTTAAGTGTATAAAGCCTTCTTGCGGAACATAGCTTAATGCATTGTCAAGAAGAATCTGCAGAACCTGGGAGATTCTTGATTCGTCGCACAGGCAGGGTGATAAAGATTCTTCCGGAAGGGTCACATCCAGATGAAGATGCTTCATGCGGGCCAATGGTTCATACTTTTCATATGTCTCCAAAAGAAGGGTATCCAGCTCACAGGGAGCGGCTGTGATCTTCCAGGAATGGTTATCTGCATTGGCAAGGGAAAGCATGTCGCTGATGAGGCGTCCCATACGGCGGCTTTCCTTTTGGATAATGGCAATGAAACGTGCTCTATCCTGACCGGGTGCTTTTTCCATGGCGGAAATACTGGACTGAATCACTGAAAGGGGAGAGCGCAGTTCATGGGATGCGGAAGCAATAAATTCGGTCTGCTGTTTACGGCTTTTTTTCAGAGGGCGTATGATGCGCTTAGTAAAGAACCATGAAAACACAGCCAATGCAAAAACAGCAATGAGAACAGCAATGCTAAATGACAGGCGCTGGGTCATAATCTGCCGGTTCAAAGAATCCAGAGGATATAAAAGGATCATACTTAAAACTCCGGATTCTCTGGGAATTAATGCAGTACAGACATAGTAATCCTTCATTTGAAAGAGAACATTTCTGGTAATGGAAGAAGTACCCTTAAGGTCAAGGGCGTAGTCTTCCCTGGAGATATCCGCTGCCTGGGTAAATATTGATTCGTTAATTTCAGAGGGATGTAGTTTATCAAAGAATAGGGGATCTCCATGGTCCCGGATTTCCATTTGCACTCCGTAAGTTTTGCATGCCTGAAGCCTCCATGTATGGGAAAGAACATTGCCTCCTTCCAGGTAGATCAGACAGGATGAAGCATTTGTGGAAAAAGCGGAATAGCTGTTTTTTCGGGTGCCGGATTCCGCTATGAACAGACAGGCAAGAGTCATGATAATGAGAATGATACCTGTGATCATGGTACAAAAAACGGTCATTTGTATATGAAGCTTTCGAAACATAAAAAAATCTCCTTTATTTGATAGTTCTATCATAACACAAGATTCTGGAAAGATTCTCTAAATTTTTTGGCTTTTAGAGAAACTTTAGAGATTGTGCTGTTATCATAAGGGAAAATCAAGAAAAACGGAGGTAATCCAATGAAACGATACAGAAATCTGAAAAGAGGAGTTATGATGACAGCTGCGGCAAGCCTTTGGGCAGGCAGTATTTTGTCCCTTGCAGGATGTGGGGATGAAAAAGAAGAAGGAAGCTATGTAAAAGAAGAAGGAACAGAAAACCAGGGGGAAGAAAAAGCCATGGGCAGGTATCTGGAGTCTGATGTGAATCTTCCGGAAGGGTGTGATCGGGCCTGTGGGATGGAATTTTTGGAGGATGGAACTTTACGCTTTTGTTACCAGAATTCTGATTACCAGGCAATGTATGCAGATTCCAGTGATAATGGAGACACCTGGGGAGAACCTGTTTCTATTCACGGACTCTTAAGCCTTGCTCCGGAAACAGTTACCTTTGATCTGATGAAGCCGGCAAAGGACGGAGGGATTTTTGCAAGGGCTTATTTCCAGGAAGGGGAGGAGGATTTTTTCAGCCGCTATTATTTTATAGATGGGAAAGGTAATGCAAGAGAAATGAACCTGGAAGCTCTTGGGGATGGATTCTTTATATGGGATTGTGAATTTACAGACAGGAATACTATTTTGCTCAGAACGTTAACAGAAATTGCAGAAGTGAGTCTGGAAGACGACCATATAAAGGCCAAATATGAAGAAGGCAAAGGAGCAGAGTATATGGGGCTGGTGGATCATTATCTTCTGGCAGTGGCAGATGGAGGCATTCACTACTATGATATTGATACAGGAAAACCCATAGAAGATGAGACTGCTTTTACCAAGCTGTTTGCAGAAAATGAAGTGAATCTGGCGAGAAATGTAACAAGCAGCTATACTGCCCTGTTTCTGGCAGGCGATGAGAAGGACAGCTTATTTTTTGCGGACAGCAGAGGAATTTACAGATATGCTTTCGGCGGAAGCGTTGTAGAACAGATTGCGGATGGAAATCTGAACTCCCTGAATTCTCCGGACATAGCTTTTCTTGATATGGCAAAGGACAGCCAGGGCAGGTTTTATCTGGTAGTTTCAGATTACAGCAGCGGAAGCGAAGCTGCCAGAATCTTGCGGTATGAATATTCTAAAGATGTGGCTGCAGTGCCTGACACGGAACTGACAGTATATTCTTTAAGGGAAAATAGGTTTATGCAGCAGGCTGCTGCAATCTTCCAGAAGAAATATCCTGATGTTTATTTAAATCTGGAAACCGGTATGACAGGGGAGGATGGAGTAACCACTACAGATGCATTAAAGACCTTAAATACGGAAATCATGGCAGGAAAAGGACCGGATATTCTTGTTTTAGACGGTATTCCGGAGGATACCTATGTGGAAAAGGGAATGCTTGCGGACTTAAGCAGCATCCTCGCAAAGGCACAGGAGACAGATGGGATATTGGAGAACATTCTAAATCCTTACAAAGAAGAAGACGGAAGTATTTATTCCATGCCGGTGAAATTTGCAGTTCCTGTTATGGCAGGACACAAGGAGGATCTGGAAAAGATTACGGATCTTGCATCCCTTGCAGATCTTGTGGAAGCGCATCAAAGTGAGTATGAACTATTAAACCGGATGCCTATGTCTCAGGTATATTCGCCGGAGCTTTTATTAACAGATCTTGCAGATGTAAGTGCGGGTGCATGGATCACGGAAGAGGGAATCATTAATGAGGAAGCCCTTAGGGAATATCTTGCCCAGGCATACAGGATGTATCAGCCTACCAGAGAAATGATAGAAGATGCCCTGGGGGAAGAGCAGATTTATTATTTTTATGATCGGGTGGAAATGCAGTATGGCATCAGTGCAAGTGAGGTGATAAACGGACAGTTTATCCTAAGCTTAGGCAGACTTTATTCTACCGGGGAAATGGCAAATATCTATTCTTCAGAAAAATATGATGATTCCATTAAAGCAAAACTGTGGAACGGTCAGGAGGAAAACTGCTTTATTCCGATCCAGACCATTGGAATCAGTTCCAAAGCAAGGGAGAAGGAGGCCGCAGAAAAGTTTGTGGAATTCCTCTTCAGCAAGGAAGGACAGGAAGTGGGACAGTCAGGCGGAATTCCTGTAAACAAAGCAGTGTTTGAAAATCCGGACTACTGGAAAAAGGGAGAAGAAGATGAAGTTCTCTGGGTAAGCTCTCATTCCTATTCGGACGGAAGCAGACCGGAAGAAACATTTGAATGCAGGCAGCAGACAGAAGCATATACAGAAGAATTTCTATCCATTGCAAAGAGTCTTGAGAAACCCTCTAAGGCAAATGAATTTATTCTGTCCGCTGTGAGGGATGCGGGAGCAAGATACTTAAGGGATGAATGTTCTTTGGATGAAGCGGTGAAAGCGGCAGTCCAGGAAGTAAATCTCTACCTTTCAGAATAAAAACCAACAGAGATTATATCTGATATCCGATTCCGCGCACTGTTTTTAGTGTCAGTGTGCTTCCCACAGCCTTCAAGCGGCGACGGAGAAAGTGGATATAATTATCCAGGTTTCCTTCCTCTACATCACTGTCCAGCCCCCAGACGCGGTTGATGAGGACTGCCCTTGTAAGAGTCTGGCCTGGATTGCGCAGGAATACCTCCAGAAGATCTCCTTCACGCCTGGAAAGAGTGCATTCTTTTGCACCGCTAAAAAGACGTTTGGTTTCAGGTTCATAGGTGATATCACCTATAGTCAGGTTGGAAGTGCTTTCCCATTTTCCGGGACGGCGCATAAGGCATCGGATGCGTGCTAATAGTTCTTCGAATGCAAATGGTTTTACCATATAATCATCAGCGCCGCAGTTTAATCCGGCAATCTTATCCTGCAGTTCTCCAAGGGCAGTGAGAAAGATCACAGGCGTGGCAACATGCCGCTCACGTGCCCTTATAAGAACTGCGGTTCCATCCATGGAGGGGAGCATCCGATCCAGGATAATAAGGTCATGAAGTTTTTCTTCCATATAATACAGGCCCTCCTCCCCATCATGGCATACATCCACATGATAATCCTCTTTTTCCAGTCTGTATTTTAGAGTCTCACATAAGTCTTTATCATCTTCGATCAGCAAAATCTTCAAAGCAGCGATCCTTCCTTCTGTTAAAATTTATTTTCCCATTATATCATAGGTCTGAAGAAAAAAAACTAAAGATTTTATGAATTTCAGTTTTTCCGAAACCTTAGAGAAACTTTAGAGATTCCTATGATATTCTTTTGATAGAAAAAAGCAATCAATGGAGGAAGCTATGAGAAAACGCAAGGAAGCTTTGAAAGCCCTGATGTTTCTTCTGCCAAGCGCTGCAGGTGTATGTTTGTTCTGGATCATCCCCTATCTGGACGTGATCAAAAGATCCTTTTTCAGCGCTGTCAGCGGAGAATTCATGGGATTTCACAATTTTAGAACAATTTTTGAAAATCAGGCTTTTCGCCTGGCAGCAGGAAATACCCTGCGTTTCTTTGGCGTCTGCATCCCCATTCTGGTTACGTTGTCGCTGCTGGTGTCAGTGCTTCTTACAAGAGAGCAGAAGTATCTCCAATTGAAAAAAAGCCTTTTTCTTCTTCCAATGGCCATCCCCGTAGCTTCTGTTGTCCTTATTTGGAAGCTGCTGTTTCACAGCCAGGGACTTTTGAACCATTTTCTTTCCCTGTTTTCTGTGGAAGGGGTGGATTGGATGAACACAGAAGCATCCTTCTGGGTATTGATCATCAGCTATATCTGGAGAAATCTTGGATATGATGTAGTGCTTTGGGTTGCAGGAATATCCGGGATTTCCGCTTCCCTTTATGAAGCTGCCAGGGTAGATGGGGCAGGGGAATGGATGTGTTTCTGGAAAATTACCATGCCGAATCTGATGGGGTCTCTGTTTACTATTGTGGTGCTTTCTCTTCTAAATGGATTTAAGGTCTTTCGGGAAGCGTACCTGGTGGCGGGGGATTATCCCCAGCAGGATATGTATCTTTTGCAGCACCTTTTTAATAACTGGTACCGTGATCTTTCTATAGACAAAATGGCAGCGGCAGCCGTGGTAACCGGGGCTGTGATTATGCTGCTGATCCTGGCTTTGCAGAGGGCGTGGGCAAAGGAGGCGTAACTTATGAAAAAATTATGGTCCGCAGTTTTATGGCTGCTGGCTTTGATCTGTGTATTTCCCATTCTTTTTGTGGCTGCAGGCTCCCTGATGGGAAGTACAGAGGTTAAAGAGCTTTTAGGGCCTGCCCTGTCAGGGCGGAAGGGCTATGTGTCGTGGAAGCTGTTTCCCCAGTATCCTACTTTAAAATCTTACGTGGAGCTTTTGGTAGACACCCCCGGATTCTTTGTGATGCTGTGGAATTCTGTAAAGATAACAGGGGGAGTGCTGGCAGGGCAGCTTCTGGTGGGGGTTCCGGCAGCCTGGGGGCTTGCACGGTTTTCCTTTCCAGGCAGGAAAGCGGTTTTTACCATATACATTGCATTGATGATGATGCCCTTTCAGGTGATGATGCTGAGCAATTACCTGATGCTTGACAGGCTGGGGCTTCTTGATACATTGGCAGGAATTATACTGCCTGCCGTATTTTCCACATTTCCGGTATTTATTATATACCGTTTTTTTGAGGGGCTTCCGGAGGCGCTTATGGAGTCTGCCCGTTTAGACGGGGCAGGAGAATGGATAATCTTCTGGAAAATAGGAATTCCCCTTGGATCTCCAGGAATCATCTCTGCAATGGTGCTTGGCTTTTTGGAATACTGGAACCTTTTGGAACAGCCTATGGCGTTTTTGAAAACAAAGGAGCTGTGGCCCCTGTCTTTGTTTTTGCCATCTATTGACATGAAGCAGGCGGGTGGGGCGTTTGCAGCATCGGCAGTTGTGCTGTTTCCTGCTTTGATGGTGTTTTTGGCAGGACAAGATTATCTGGAGCAGGGGATTATTTCTACAGCAGTGAAGGAGTAAAAAAGATGAAACGACAAAAATTTATCAAATGGCTTGGATTTTTCTTTTGCGCAATGCTTTTGTTTACTGTGGCATCCAGAGCTGCAGATTCTGTGAATACGGCCAAGGTTCGGGTGAAATCCGTACAGAACTATGTAATCTCCCACAGAGTTTCAGGCAGCGGCAAAGTTGAGGGCATCCGGGAAACTGCTGTTTTTGCCAGAGAAGGGCAGAGGGTAGAGCAGATTCTGGCCAGGGAAGGGCAGGTCATAAAAAAGGGGGATGTGCTTTTTACCCTGGCTAGAAATATTATGGAAGAAAGTATTGAAAAGGAAAAGGGAGAATTGGAGGAATTAAAGCTTCAGGAACGGGATCTGAAAAGCGCCCAAAGCATAAACAGCGAAAAAAAATCCATGGATGTTTTTTTCGCAGAACAAAATTATAACACTGCTGCCAACAGCGGCAACTATAATATTTCCAGCGCCCAGGATGCATTGAACCTGGCAAGGCAGAGGCTGGATGAGTATTATAGGAACCAGGGATTTACAAGCGAGGCGGATACAAGCGGTCAGGAGCAGGCTCTTCTTGATGATGTTCGTGCAAAGCAAGAAGCCTTAAATCAGGCTATTATGGCAAAAGATCAGGCTCTGATGGAGGCCAGAAGAGGTGTGTCGGAGGCATCGCAGAATACTCCGGCTGACGGAAGCCTTCAAAATGTGCAAAGACAGATTAAGGTGAAGGAGAAGGAACTGGAAGAACTTCAGCGGCTGCTGAAGAAAAACGGAAAGATTCTGGCTCCAAAAGATGGGGTGATCAAGACCGTTTCCGTGGTGACGGGAGGAGTTACCGGCGGGGACGCAGCAATGGTTCTTTATGATCTGTCCGGAGATCTTTTGATGAGCGTTCCCATTTCCAAGGAGGATGTAAAGTATGTGGAAGTGGGAGGAAGCGCATATGTAAAAGGTGTCAGCGGTGTGGAAATTGAAAATGCACGTATCCAGTCTATACGTGAAGACGAAACGGATCAGAATCGAAGAATTTTATCCATTGCGATTCCGGAGAAGACACTGAGTATTGGAGAATCTGCAGATGTGACCATTATGAAGGATGCAGGACCTTTTGCTTCCTGTATCCCTTTAAGCGCTTTATACGGAGAAACAGGGAAGGAATACGTATTTGTGGTGGATACCCAGGATACGGTTTTGGGTGAGGTTTTGGTGCTTCGCAAAGTAAGCGTGACGGTAGAGGATAAAAATGAAAGCTATGCTGCCCTTGCAGATGGGAGTCTGTCTGGCAGCCAGCAGGTGGTGATAGAAGCAGATCGTTCCGTAGAGGAGGGCAGCCGGGTAAGGCTGGAGGAATCATGAAAATAAGGAAGAAAAGGCTCGGCTCGTTGGAGGTGTTTTGGGCTATTGGCTGGATCCTGACAGCAGCTTGCTATTTTGGATGTATGCAGTCCTATGGAAGGATAGAGGAAGGCGAGGCAGTAGCCATTGTGTTTTCGGATCATATCCCAAAAGATAGAGAAGTCCGCAGCATATTAAGCAGCCAGGAGGAGAAAGAAGGAAGCGAACAGCTTTGCTTCTACTGGGATGGAGGTCTGGTAAGCGCAAAGGAGCCTGTCTATTTAAGAAGCACCAGGGTGCACCTTGCAGGTATCCTTGGAGAAGCGTCTCTTTTTGACCGACGTATCCGTGGCTTTTCTGATCATGACCGGGATGGCTGCATCATAGACCGGGAAACAGCACAGGAGTTGTTTGGAAGCACTAATGTTCTGGGACGAGAATTGCATATTCAGGAAAAAGCTTATGCAGTACGTAAGGTTATGGACTGGAAGCAGAGATTGGTTCTGATTCACCCAAAGGACGAGGAAGTGGGATTTTCCAGGGCCTTTTATAGCTGCCCCAAGGGGAATAAGACGGCTATGGCGGACCAATTTTTGATGCGGTATGGATTAAGGGGAGAGCAGGCGGCAGCCACGGCTTTGAAGGCAGCAGCCTGTGGGGCAGTATGGCTTCTTCCTTTCCTGCTATTTCTGGAATTGTTGATTTATGGTATAAAGCAGAAAAAAAGGGCAAAAGACCGAACAGAAAGAATCCTGTGGGCAGGTGTCTGTTTCCTCTTTTTCCTGATGTCTGCTTATGGGATTTTGCAAAATATTCATTTATCTGCAGATTGGCTGCCTGGAAAATGGTCAGACTTTAATTTTTGGTCCAGACGAATGGGAGAGGAACGGGAAAAATTACGCTGCTTTTTTATGGTCTCCAGAACGGCAGGAGAACTGGAAATGCTTTATGAAGCCATACGAACGATCTTACTTGGAATCCTGGGGACAGTTTTTTATTTGGTGCTTATGAGAATGGGGAAAAAGAAAAGATAAAAAAGAAGATAGATATGTGAAAGGAAGGCCGGATGGCCTTCCTTTTGGGGTTATGCGCCTATAGTTAGAAACCAAGTTTTTCTCCGCACAGTACTATCTTGATTCTTCCGGGAACCCTGGAATAACGGGTTACAAGAATCTGGCAGCAGATGCAGTCAGGACTTAAGCAGTCGCCGCATACGCCTGTTTTGGTGCAAGGTGTTTTTGCTCCAACGCGAAGTGCATTGGGCGGTGAAGCCAGGGTACGGATACGGCTGACTGCATCCTCTATGGTGGCGCACATTTTATCCATGCTTACCAGGACAATGACATGTGCAGGTCCGTGGGCAATACAGGCCACCCGATTTGCGGCGCCGTCAATATTAACCAGCATGCCGTCTTTGGTAAAAGCATTTGTACTGGTGAGAAAATAATCCGCACAAACAATCCTGCCGTATAATGCACGGGCTTCTTCCGGTGTGGAAGCAGACTTTCGGTCAATAAATTCATAATTTCCCTGGCGAACTGCCTCAAAAACTCCTGCTTCAGCCATGGATTCACTGCCGCCCCAGGTAACGCTGGAGCCTTCGGGAATCATGGAAAGTATCTGATCCCTGGCTTCGTTGGCTGTGTTGCAGTAGCAGACTTCCATTCCATGCTTTGCAAAAGCCTTTGTCAGGGTTTTGGCTGCAAGCTTGTAATTTTCTGTAATATAGGACATAAGCTAAATCCCTCCCGTGATAAAAATATACAACTTCATTTAAAAAATTATAACATATCACTTTTATATTTTCAATTGAGATACCGGGCAAAATGTGTTACACTACAAAAAGGCTGGTAATTATTTCAGGAAGGCCAGACTGCTAAAATGATAAATATGGAAATGAAAACCTACAAGATAGAGTTAAGGAGAATGAGATTATGGGAAAAATTGCCATTGTGACAGACAGCAATAGCGGTATCACGCAGGATCAGGGAAGAGCACTGGGAATCTCCGTTATCCCGATGCCTTTTTATATTAATGAGATGATGTACCTGGAGGGAATCACCCTTTCTCAGGAAGAATTTTATAAGCGCCTGACCCGGGATGAACCTATTTCTACCTCACAGCCCAATCCGGGAGAGGTGTGCGGCTTATGGGACAGTCTTTTAAAAGACTATGACGAAATCGTCCATATCCCTATGTCCAGCGGGCTTAGTGCTTCCTGTGAAACTGCAATGGCACTTGCCAGGGACTATGACGGCAAGGTGCAGGTGGTAGATAACCAGAGGATTTCCGTGACCCAGAGACAATCAGTCCTGGATGCTATCGCACTTTCCAAAGCAGGCAGGAGTGCTTGGGAAATCAAAAAAATTCTGGAGGATGAGAAATTAGAATCCAGTGTTTACATTACCCTGGAAACATTGAAATACTTAAAACGGGGCGGAAGGATCACGCCGGCTGCCGCTGCTATCGGGACGGTTCTGAACTTAAAGCCGGTGCTTCAGATCCAGGGAGAGAAGCTGGACGCTTATTCAAAGGTCCGGGGCAAGAAGCAGGCGAAACGAGTGATGCTCAAAGCGATGAAGGAAGATTTGGAGGGTCGTTTTGCCAAATATGTGCAGAGCGGGGAAATGTGCCTTCAGATCGCGTATACAGGAGCAAAGGATGAGGCAGAGGAGTTTAAGCAGGAGGTGCAGGAGGTGTTTCCAGGCTATGAAATCCAGATGGATCCTTTGTCTTTAAGTGTTGCCTGCCACATTGGGGATGGAGCCCTTGCCATTGCCTGTGCGAAAAAAGTGACAGTTTGATAAATCAAAAAAGCATATGTGAATAAATAACGAGGAGTAATAAGAACATGAAGAAACTGATGGAACAAATGGCACAGGAGCTTTGTGCAGCATTTGAAAAAGCAGGATATGATCCGGCTTATGGAAAGGTTACGGCTTCTAACCGCCCGGATTTATGTGAATTTCAGTGTAATGGAGCCATGGCGGGAGCTAAGGCATATAAAAAAGCACCTTTTATGATTGCAGACGATGTTGTGGCATGCCTTGGGGAAAACAGTATGTTTTCTATGACAGAGGTTGTAAAGCCGGGTTTTATCAACCTGAAAGTAAAAGAAGAACTTCTGGCAGATTATCTGGAAGAGATGTCTGCAGATGAAAAATTGTCAGTAACTGCAGCAGAAACGCCGAAAACCATTATTATTGACTATGGCGGACCAAATGTGGCCAAGCCTCTTCATGTGGGACATCTGCGATCTGCCATCATTGGAGAGAGCATTAAGAGGATCGGCAGGTATGTAGGCCATAAGATGATCGGAGACGTGCATCTGGGTGACTGGGGACTGCAGATGGGCCTGATCATTACGGAGCTCCGCCACAGGAAGCCGGAGCTTGTATACTTTGATGAAAGCTTTACAGGAGAATATCCCAAGGAGGCTCCGTTTACTATCAGCGAGCTTGAGGAAATCTATCCCTGTGCAAGCGGCAAGTCAAAGTCTGACGAAGCTTACCGAAATGAAGCACTGGAGGCCACCCATCTCCTTCAGCAGGGAAACAGAGGCTACATGGCTCTTTGGAACCATATTATGCAGGTGTCCGTAACGGATTTGAAGAGAAACTATGATAATCTGAACGTTTCCTTTGATTTATGGAAAAAAGAGTCGGATGCGCAGCCATATATTCCGGATATGGTGAATATGATGAAGGATCAGGGTTTTGCCTATGAGGATCAGGGCGCTCTAGTAGTTGATGTAAAGGAAGAACAGGATACTAAGGAGATTCCTCCTTGTATGCTGCTGAAATCCGATGGCGCTTCTCTTTATACCACAACAGACCTGGCTACCATTGTAGAGCGTGTGAAGCTGTTTGACCCGGATGAGATCTTGTATGTAGTGGATAAACGTCAGGAGCTTCATTTTATCCAGGTATTCCGCTGCGCAAGAAAGACCGGGCTTGTAAAGGATGACCTGAAATTCTCCTTCCTTGGATTCGGAACTATGAATGGCAAGGACGGCAAGCCTTTTAAAACAAGGGAAGGCGGAGTCATGCGCCTGGAAAATCTCATTGCAGATATTACAGAGGAGATGTACCGTAAGATTGTAGAGAATAGAAGCGTCAAGGATAAGGATGCAGATGAAACTGCAAAGATCGTAGGTCTTTCTGCTATTAAATATGGTGATTTGTCCAACCAGGCTACCAAGGACTACGTTTTTGATGTGGATCGCTTCACTTCCTTTGAGGGAAATACAGGGCCATATATTCTCTATACCATTGTCCGTATCAAGTCTATTTTGAACCGTTACCTGGAAGAGGGCGGAAATCCGGAAGAGGGCAGAATCCTTTCTGCAGTAAATGGAAGCGAAAAGAGCCTGATGCTGCAGCTTACAGGATTTGGCGCAACGGTAGAGAGTGCTTTTGAAGAAAAGGCGCCTCATAAGATCTGCGCATATATTTACGAAGTATCTAATGCATTTAACAGCTTCTATCATGAAACAAAGATTTTAAGCGAGGAAAATAAGGAGCAGAAGGAATCCTTTATTAAACTCCTTGGACTTACCAAAAAGGTTCTGGAAACCAGCATTGAGCTTTTGGGCTTCTCGGCTCCGGACCGTATGTAAAGGGATCATGAATCACGGCAGAATGGCAGCAGTTTGTCATAGGGGAAACTGTTACATAAGATCTGCCGTGATTTATTATTTATCAGACTTGCTTTTTGGAACATATTGCGCTATAATGTATTTTACATCCCTACTATCTGCAGGGAAAACTGCAGATGTATTCCATTCTTAATCTCAGACTTCCGGGAGGAGGATTTCCAGAGGATTTTCAAATTTCTCTTTTTCCAATGAGAGCGTCATTTATAATTGAATATAGAAATGAGGTGAGCAGGATTAGCCTGACCGGAACTATTTTAAAAGGGCGATACTGTATTCTGGAGCAGATTGGCAAAGGAGGTCAGGGACGCCTTTATCTTGCAAGGGATCTGGAGCTTGGGGCAATCTGGGCTGTAAAGGAGCTTCCTTTGGAGCGGAAGCGAGAAGCAAAGCTTATGCGTATTCTGGAGCACCCCTCCCTGCCGAAAATGACCGATTACACAGAGTCTGGAGAGTTTTGTTATCTTGTAATGGAATTTATCCGGGGAAAGTCATTGGGAGCGTGGCTCTCGGAAGGGAGAAGCTTTTCTCTGAATGAAATCGTGAAAATTGGAATAGATACCGCAGATGTGCTGGAATATCTCCACACACGTAAGCCTGCGGTATATTATGGAGATCTGAAACCAGATAACCTGATGCTGACAGAGGGGGGAAGACTATATCTGGTAGACCTTGGAAGTGCTGTGTTTGACTATGGAGATGTGACGAGAATATGCCAGGGAACCATAGGATATGCAGCACCGGAGCAGCTTTCAGGCAGGGTGACGCAAGTAAGCGACATTTATGCTTTGGGGAAAACTTTGTATACTCTGTGCGGAAAAAACAAGATATTCTTTACAATTAAAAATCCACAGTTTGGAATACTGCTTATGCGCTGCATAAGGCGTGAGGAATCCCACCGCTGCCCCAATATAAATGCGGTGAAAAAGAGTCTGGAGTCTATTTCGAAAAAGTGTCGGATTCATGAAAGAAAAGGCTCGCTTATCGGCATACTCCTTGGGGGAGTACTGCTTTTGGCCGCTGTCTGGACTTATGCCTTTTTACCCGTGGGGCAGACTCTGGAGTCATCCATGACAAAAATCACACAGAATTATTATGATGAGGATTTCCTTGAGGAAAATACAGGGAAGCGCAAGCAGATCTGCAATGCTGCAGAAGCGAAACTGCAAGGGCTTCTAAAGGAATATCATGACCAGGAATCCCAAAGAAAACTCCTTCTATTGCTGGCACTTAACGGAGAGCTTCAGGGTGAGGAGGAACATGCTGCAGTTTATTATGAGCAGCTTCTTTTGTATGACAGAACATTTGGAGAAGGGTATGGCCAATATGGATTGTTTTTATGCAGAATGGGGCAGAAGGAACAAAGCCGCTATCTTTGGAAGCGGTTCTGCCAGGTGAAGGGGCAAGGAATAATGGAGGAACCGGACGAAGAGACGATGAAAATATGGATGGAAAGAATAGGGGAGGGAAACTATGAAAAGAGGCAGGAAGTTTTTGCTTTTTCTGATGGTGGGAACGATTCCTTATGCAATTGATGCCGTAGGTATGGAAATGGGAGGATTTGATGTATCTGTAGGAGAGGGAGAGATTCCTCTTGAATGGGAAGATGAATCCGCAGAAAGTGATTATCATGAGGAAGGCTCCTGGGATGTTTTTTCAGAATGGAATACTACGGGCAATGGACAGGAGAATGAGGAATTTGGGGAATTCCATTGGGACGGTGGATGGGATGATGGGCAAAATAATCCTCAGAGTGATATACCGATCCCAACTGTAATGCCGGTTCAAGCCGTAACTCCGGTACCAACCGTAACCCCAACTCAAGCCGTAACTCCGGTACCAACCGTAACCCCAACTCAAGCCGTAACTCCGGTACCAACCGTAACCCCAACCCCAACCATAACTTCGTCACTAACCGTTATGCCGGAGCCGGCAATAACGTCAGAGTTAACTGCAACGCAGGCTCCTGTACTCACTTTTTATAAGGGTCATCCGGAGAAAGCATCAGAAAAAACAAAACTTCGGATTCATTACCAAAAGGAAGAAACTGCTTCATGCAGCCGACCTGGTTTTTGGATTATGGGAACAGGCGGGATACAGATTCTATCGGTACGATTAAATGGAAGAGAATGCTCCTGGCATCGGGAGGGCAGGGAGCTTATTCTTGATATGCCTGCAGACAGAGAATCCAATTGTATAGAAATGCTTGCGTTGTATGAAACTGGAGAGGAAATACAGGTGAAATTCCAAGCTGACTTGAAAAGTTAAATTCCAGTGCAGAGTTAAATTCCACCGCACTTTAAA
>CAMNTH010000021.1 GCA_946557785.1 uncultured Blautia sp. | reverse complement strand
GTGAAAATCGTGCAACACGAATTTCACAAATGTTTACACTATTATCGCAAAAATGAACTCAAGAGTGTAGAGATGGACTATTTACCATTTACGATTGAAATGTGGAGCATTGGCGGAAGAATAATGTTTTGACAACACAGGGCATGCTTCTAACATCTTTTGTTTAATGGCTTAGTCGTAGCATTCGGTTGCAACTCCACTTACCCTTATCTAATCTCTTGTACCGTCTTTAAGTGCGATTATCTGTATTTTATTGTGTTCAGAAAGTTGTTTATATACTGCCTTTGTATCAGCGGTAGAAATGTATAGGAAGTTATTGTATTCCATAATCGCATCAAAAGGTCTGCCTGATCGAATGGCTTGCTTTTTATTTTACAATGATGTTGGTTTGTGTATTATTATGGATAAAGTGAAACAACATAATTTTCTTATTGAGTAAATGTACATCAATTTAAATTGGAGAGGTGATTCTCATGCAGATTAAACTGATAAAAGGAAGTTACGAATATAAAGAGCAAATCATTGAGATGCTCAAAGAATGGAAAGAATATAACGATACTCATGAAGTGAATCGTTCACCATGGGCTATCTTCAAAAACAGCTACGATGATTTTGATTATTATTTAAGTAATTTGGAAACCAGCGAGCCTAAAAATGGATTGGTTCCTGAGTAGCTTTGGTAAATCATGCCCAAAGCTTGTATGAATACGCAAAAGATCCTGATATAGGTCCAAACGCAGGACTTGTTTATTATCATACTTGTAATGAGGTACCAGTACCATTATTGAATGAGGGTGGAATCAGACATACAAATATAATGACAAGGGAACAGTGGCTTGCAGCTGCAAAGAAAGACCAAGTATAAACGGCGTTCCGCAATCTCTGCTTAAAATATACCGGAGTACACTGTATTTTCGGTGGCGAAATGGGCCATGATGCGGTATTCCTAACGCAAAAGATTCGTATAAAGAAAGGGGCTGTCGCGATAGCCCCTTTCTTTATATAGGAAACAGATGTCTTTTTACGAAAAACTTGGTAGTTGCTTAAAAAGCAATTATATGATATAATCCGAATATTGTTTAAGAGCCTAAGCATGTCAAACAAAATCCATAGGATTTTTTGGTATACTTTTTTGAGGTGGATTCTTAAGATAAGGAGGCGAGGCAGATATCTGGTACTGCCGATGAAGAAACGGCAGCTGTGATTTTAAGCTCAGGCATATGAATAGAGCCTGGTGCATTGCCTGACAAAATAATTGATAAAGTAGAAAACCAGGAGAAATAAAATTAGGATGGGATAAAAATGGGTAAATATTTTCTAAAAAGATTGGGAATGGCGCTGCTCACGATCTTACTTGTGGCGTGTGTAACATTCCTTCTGATGAATGCAGTGCCGGGAAGCCCCTGGCTTAGTGAAAAGACACCCTCAGAGACAACTCTGGCGGCATTAAATGCAAAATACGGACTGGATCAACCCGTTCCGGTTCAGTTAATGAAATATCTTCAAAACCTTCTTCACGGTGATTTTGGCGTATCTTTAAAAATGCAGAAGAACCGTGCGGTTTCCAGTATTATTATTGAGATGTTCCCCATTTCTGCAAAGGTAGGAGCCCTTGCGCTTCTCTGGGCAGTACTGGTAGGAGTTCCGCTGGGCTGTCTTGCGGCCTTTAAGCGGGGGAAGCTTACGGATAGTATTTTAAGAGTTGTCTGTACTGTCGGCATTTCCATGCCCAGCTTTGTAGTGGCATCTGCTTTGCTTGTTGTCTTTGCAGGCGGTATGGCGACATTTAAATTTTTTCCAACGATTTTTGATGCGTCCCTTGGGTGGCGGTCTTATGTGCTGCCCTGTTTCTCACTGGGATTTTATCCCATGTGTTATACAGCCCGTCAGACGCGCTCTGCCATGCTGGATTCCCTGAACCAGGAATACATTAAGACAGCCCGGGCAAAAGGCCTGAAAAATAAAAAGATCATCTTTAAGCATGCCCTTAGAAATGCTCTGATTCCGGTTATTACATATCTGGGACCGCAGGTGGCATTTACTCTTTGCGGAGGCTTTGTTGTTGAGAGCGTTTTCTCCATCCCGGGTCTTGGACGTTATATGGTGCAGTCCATTCAGAACCGTGACTATCCGGTCATTATGGGTACCACGATTTTTATCGCCAGCTTTATCATTCTGATGAACCTGGTAGTGGATATCCTGTATAAAGTGGCAGATCCGCGAATCAGCCTGACGAAAGGAGGAGAATGACCGTGGCAGAAGAGAAAAAGATGAAGCGCTGCCCTGTCAGCCTTCAGCCGGATATAGAGTCCTTACTGACAGATTTAACAGAGGACGATTTCAGCCCTGCTTCCAAACAGGAGAAGGATGATTTTATCCAGGATCGCCAGAGCGTATCCTACTGGAAGGATGCATGGCGCAGACTGAAAAAGAATATTGTGGCAATGGTTGCCCTTGGTGTGATCATTTTCCTGTTTTTGTTTGCTTTTGTAGGCCCGCTGGTGGTTCCCTATGGTTATGAGCAGTTTAATTCAGGGGCAGAGAATCTGTTCCCCTATCATTATACTTTAGAAGATCAGAAACGTTTGGACGAGGAAATCGCAGCCAGATCCGACAGCGGAACCGTGGATGTAGCGGAATTAATCGAGCAGGCAAAGGCGGAAGCAGAAGCCAAAGGAGAGAAATTTACCAAAAAGGACGAGGCTGTGTTAAGAGCGCAGGCAAAGGTTGCTGCGAAAAAGGCGTCCGATAACGCAGAAGAAGTGGATCCTGAAGCACTTCGCAAAGAACTTGGAATTAAGAAACATATCTTCGGCTATTCCAGGGCGGAGCTTGAGAGAAAAGCTGAAGGGGAAAAGGTATTCCCTCATATTTTCGGTACGGATATGTATGGACGTGATATTCTGGTTCGCGTTATGTTCGGTGCCCGGGTATCCATGTCTGTAGGTGTATTTGCAGCACTTCTCGTATTGGTGATCGGTGCGTTGTACGGATCCATTTCCGGCTATTGCGGCGGTAGGGTAGATGCAGTTATGCAGCGTATCGTAGAGCTGATTTATGCGGTTCCGGAAATGCTGGTAGTTCTTTTGATCGCAACGGCAATGAAGCCGATTTTAACGGAATATGTGAATTCGGGAGGAGGCGGGCCGATTAAGTCTTTTGTATCTGTACTTGGTCCGAACCTGATTTCTTTGTTTATTGCATTTGGTATGCTGTATTGGGTTACCATGAGCCGTATTATCCGCGGACAGGTGCTTCAGTTAAAGCAGCAGGAATATGTAACTGCAGCCAGGGCACTGGGAGCATCAGGAGGCCGTATTATCCGCCGCCATCTGCTTCCTAACTGTATCGGACAGATTGTAGTTACCACCTGCCTTCAGATTCCGTCTGCTATTTTCCTGGAATCCTTTTTGTCCTACCTTGGCGTGGGCGTATCCGCTCCGCTGCCAAGCCTTGGTTCTATGGCGACTGATGCTCTGAGCGGTATGTATACTTATACCTATCGTCTCATCATACCGGCAATTGTTCTTAGTATCATGATTCTGGCCTTTAACCTGTTTGGTGACGGCCTGAGAGATGCTTTGGATCCAAAGCTGAAAAAGTAAAAGGAAGGGGGTACATAAAATGTCTGAACAGAAGAATAATACAAAATTATTAGAAGTGAAAGATCTTAGAGTCTCCTTCTTCACTCCGGCCGGAGAGGTAAAAGCGGTAGGCGGAATATCATATGATTTGAATTACGGAGAAGTCATGGGGGTAGTAGGAGAGTCAGGTTCCGGAAAGAGCCAGGAAGCTTACTCTATTATGGGGCTTTTGCAGTCTCCCGGAAAGGTGATCGGAGGCTCCATTACCTTTGAGGGAGAGGATGTCCTTGCATTTTCTCCAAATGAGATGACAGCCTTCCGCGGCAGTAAGGTTTCCATGATCTTCCAGAACCCCATGACCTGTCTGAATCCGGTATATACCATTGGTAATCAGCTGGTAGAAGCTCTTCGTGCCCATGATAAGAAAATCAGCAAAGCAGATGCAGAGAAGCGTGCCATGGAAATGATGGAAATGGTAGGAATCAATAATGTGGAAAAACGTATGAAGCAGTATCCACATGAGTTTTCAGGCGGTATGCGTCAGAGGGTTATGATCGCTATGGGACTGATCTGCCACCCCAAGCTTTTGATCGCAGATGAACCCACCACTGCTTTGGACGTAACCATCCAGGCTCAGATCCTGGACTTGATGAAGGATCTTCAGAAGAAGACAGGAATGGGAATTATCTTTATTACACACAACCTTGGTGTTGTAGCCGATATCTGTGATAAAGTATCGGTTATGTATGCGGGAAAAATAGTAGAGCAGGGACCTGTAGACGATATCTTTTATAAGCCGACGCATCCCTATACAAAAGGACTTTTGCGTTCCATGCCCCGTGTGGATGCCCAGAGCTATGAGCGCTTGATTCCTATAGAGGGAACCCCGGTGGATATGCTGAATCCGCCGGAGGGATGTCCTTTTGCACCCCGCTGCGAGAGCTGCATGAAAATCTGTCTGAAAAAAATGCCTCCCTATGTAGAAGTGGGAGAGAACCATCGTTCTGCATGCTGGCTTTGCGTACAGGATCAGATAAAAGGGGAGGAAAAGTAAGATGGCAAAAGAAGAGAAAAATCTCCTTGAAATAAATAAACTAAGAAAATATTTCCCGGTGAAGGGTGTGAAAGGGCCTGGAGTCCAGGCCGTGCAGGACGTTTCCTTTTTTATCAAAAAAGGAGAGACCCTGGGTCTGGTAGGAGAGTCCGGATGCGGAAAGACAACCCTTGGAAGAACAATTCTCAGGCTTCATGAGCCAACGGGAGGCTCGATCATATATGACGGGCAGCCTATTTATGAAAATCCTCTTGGACCGGACGGAAAGCCGCTGGGTAAGGTTAAGGCTGTAAAAATGCTTCCCTATCGCAGAAAGATGCAAATCATTTTCCAGGATCCATCTGCATCCTTGGATCCCCGAATGACAGTGGGCGAAATCATCGGAGAAGCCATTGATATCCATAAGCTTGCGGAAAGCAAGAAGGATAGGGCAGACATGATCAAAGAGCTTCTTGGACGGGTAGGCCTTAATACCGAACATGCAAACCGGTATCCTCATGAGTTTTCCGGCGGACAGCAGCAGCGTGTGGGAATTGCCCGTGCCCTTGCGGTAAAACCGGAATTCATTGTATGCGACGAGCCTATTTCCGCCCTGGACGTATCTATTCAGTCCCAGGTGGTGAATATGCTGGAGGATATGCAGGCAGAGATGGGGCTTACGTATTTGTTTATTGCACATGACCTGTCTGTAGTGCGCCATATTTCCAACAGGATCGGCGTTATGTATCTGGGTTCCCTTGTGGAACTGGGAGAGAGCTATGAACTGAACAGGCATCCCATCCACCCGTATACCCAGACATTGCTTTCGGCAGTGCCTGTACCGGATCCGCAGCTTAGCCGCACACGCCAGAGGATTATTCTGGAAGGGGATGTGCCAAGCCCTATGAATCCCCCAAGCGGATGCCGCTTCCATACCAGATGTCCCTATGCAGCGCCTCGCTGTAGCCAGGAGACCCCGGTATTTAAGGAGCATGAGCCAGGACATTGGGCAGCATGTCATTTGCTGGATAAATAAGTAAGCTCATATTATGGTATTAAGCTCTTAGAGAGCTTTACAATATAAACGCAAAACAGCGTAAAATAAAAGGAGGATGTAATCATGAGAAAAACAAAGAAAATGGTGTCCCTCACACTGTCTGCGGCTATGATGGCAAGCATGACATTTGGTGCAGCGACAACTGTACTGGCTGAAGAAAGCGAAGCTGCTGACGGCTATAACCTTGCAGTCTGCCTTGCGTCTGAACCCCAGAGCATTGACCCGGCTTTGAACTCTGCTGTTGATGGCGCTATTATGATCAACCATATGTTCGAAGGTCTTGTAAAATGGGTTGATGACGGAGAAGGAAATGCAGTTACCGCACCTGGACAGGCAGAATCCTGGGAAAAGGTTGTAAATGAGGACGGTACCGTTACTTACACATTTAAAATGCGTGACGGAATCAAATGGTCTGATGGCAAAGATGTAACAGCAGGAGACTTTGAATATAGCTGGAAGCGTTTGGCAAATCCGGATACTGCTGCTGATTACTGCTATATGATCGACATGGTAAAAGGCTATGCAGAGGTTGCTTCCGGAGAAGCAGACCCGGATACACTTGCTGTAAAAGCAATTGACGATAAGACTTTGGAAGTAGTTCTTTCCTATGACTGCCCGTATTTTGAAGAGATTATGGCATTCCCTTCTACCTTCCCTGTACGTCAGGATATGACAGAAGGCAATGAAGAGTGGACCTATGATGTAGCAACCTATATCGGCAACGGACCATACAAGATGCAGGAGTGGACACACAATGCGTCTATTACAGCAGAAAAGAATGAAAATTACTATGACTATGACAATCTTGGACCGGACACCATCAAATTTACTTTGTTAGATGATGACAATGCAATCCTGGCAGCTTATAACAGCGGCGAGCTGGATTTCATCGAAAGCCTTCCTACAGATGAGCTTCCGAATTATCTGGCATCAGGTGAACTGAATATTGTAGACTATATCGGAACCTACTATGCATGCTTTAATACAGAAGACGAAATCTTCTCTGATGCAAGAATCCGTAAAGCATTCTCTCTGGTTATTGACCGTAACTATATTACTGAAAATGTTTCTCAGTCCGGTGAGCTTCCGGCAACCGGATATGTACCGGCTGGTGTTTATGATGCAGAAGGCCCGGGAAGCGATGATTTCCGTACAGTAGGCGGCGATTACTACAGCGTTGCAGAGGAAGATTATGAGAAAAACTGTGAAGAAGCACGTGCTCTCCTTGCAGAGGCAGGATATCCGGACGGAAAAGGCTTCCCGACAGTAGAATACTTATACAACACAAATGATAATCACAAGAAGATTGGTGAGGCTCTTCAGAATATGTGGCAGGAACAGCTTGGTGTTACAGTTACATTGAACAACCAGGACTGGAACGTATTCCTTGAAAACAGAAAAGAAGGTAACTATCAGATTTCCCGTAACGGATGGATCGCAGACTACAATGACCCATGTTCATTCCTGGATATGTGGTATACAGACGGCGGAAACAATGATGCACAGTACTCCAACCCGGACTACGATGCTAAGATTGACGAAGCAAAAGCAACTTCCGTACAGGAAGAGCGAATGAAAGCATTCCACGAAGCAGAAGATATCCTAATGGAACAGGACAACGTATTGGCTCCGATTTATTTCTACACACAGAAATATATGATGGATGAAAATATTGAGGGAATGTACTATACTCCTCTTGGATACTTCTTCTTTGGCTATACAACCCAGAAATAATTAAATTTTATGAGCCGCCCGGCAGGTTTAATATCCTGCCGGGCAGTTTTGCACATGAATCAATGGAGCTTCAAAGAAGCCTATCCAATTATTTATATAAATGACATGAGACAAAATGACCGGGTTCTACTTCTCTGGTAACAGGCCTTTGCTCCAAACACTCTGGTTTGCATGCTCTGCATCTCGCTGCGAAAGGACAGCCTTTGGGAAGATCGATCGTACTTGGAATATCACCTTCCAGAATAATCCTCTCTTTGTGATGACCTGGATCAGGAATCGGCACTGCGGAGAGCAGGGCCTTGGTATAGGGGTGCAGGGAGTTTTGATACAACAATTCCTTAGGCGCCGTTTCTACCACAAAACCAAGGTACATAACTGCAATTCGGTCAGAAATCATTTCTACAACCGAAAGGTCATGAGAAATAAACACATACGTCAGGGAGAATTTTTCCTGCAGATTATGCAGGAGGTTTAGTACCTGAGCCTGAATGGATACATCTAATGCAGAAATGGGCTCATCTGCAATAATTAGCTTGGGATTCACGGTCAGTGCTCTTGCAATGCCGATACGCTGCTTTTGTCCTCCGGAAAATTCGTGAGGATAGCGCTTTGCGTGTTTGGAACTAAGGCCAACAATCCCAAGAAGCTCGTTTACCACGTTCATTCTTTCGGCTTTGTTCATATTTGTATGGATTAAAAGCGGTTCTGCAATCAAATCTTCCACACGCATACGGGGATTCAGGCTTCCCGCAGGATCCTGGAAAATCATCTGCATATCTTTTCTCATTGGGCGCATTTCATCCTGAGTCAATTTGGTGATTTCTTTTCCCATAAAGTGGATTTCACCGCTATCTGGAGCCAGCAGATGATTGATCAGCCGGCCTGTGGTACTCTTTCCGCATCCGGATTCGCCAACGATAGAAAAGGTTTCTCCTTGATATACGTCAAAGCTTACGTTATTAACTGCATGAACAAATTTATCAGGTTTTCCCAACAGTGTTTTGCCTACAGGAAAAGTTTTTGATACGTTTTTTAATGAAAGAATTTTTTCCATATTATTTACCCCTTTTCCTTATTGCTTCAGCCAGCATCTGCATTTCTGCTTATCGTTTACTGCAACCAGTTCAGGTTCCTGCTGCCTGCATTTTTCTGATGCATATTTGCATCTTGGGGCAAATCTGCATCCGGTTGGCATGGAGGATAAATCAGGAACGCTGCCAGGAATGCTTGGCAGAACCTTGACTCCGGAACCAAGCTTCGGGACAGATGCGATCAGACCCTGGGTATAGGGGTGGGTCGGATTCCCAAACAGGATTTCAACTGGTGCTTCTTCCACGATTTTGCCAGCGTACATAACAATAACGCGAGAACACATTTCAGCTACAACGCCCAGGTCATGAGTGATCAGAAGAATACTCATTCCCTGTTCCTTTTGGATTTTTTTCATCAGCTCCAGTATCTGTGCCTGGATTGTAACGTCCAAAGCTGTCGTGGGCTCATCCGCAATGAGAAGCTGCGGATTGCAGCTCATGGCCATAGCGATCATAACACGCTGGCTCATTCCGCCGGAAAGCTGATGAGGATAGTTCTTCAATACACGCTGCGGATCAGGTATACCTACCTGTGTAAGGATCTTGGCAGCCCGTTCCCGGGCTTCTGCTTTTGAGAGACTGGTGTGCAGGCAAATACCCTCTATCATTTGCCTGTCAATGCGCATGGAAGGGTTGAGGCTGCTCATGGGCTCCTGGAAGATCATGCTCATGCTTCCGCCGCGGATATTCAGAATCTCTTTTTTGCTGGCTGTCAGCAGGTTTTTACCTTCAAAAATAACCTCACCCTTGGTAACCCTTCCCGGGGTGTCCTTTAGAAGCTGCATAATGGATAAAGAGGTTACGCTTTTGCCACAGCCGGATTCGCCGACAAGTCCGACAATTTCTCCTTTTTCAAGCTCGAAGCTTACTTCGTCCACTGCAACAACGCTGCTTTTTTTGCTTGAGAAGAATTCAGTGCGCAAATCCTTTACTTTAAGTAATTTTTCCGACATACTCATACTCCTTTCAAATTCATCTGTTATTTGATCTTAGGGTCAAGAGTATCTCTTAAACCATCACCAAAAAGGTTAAACGCAAGTACAGTAATAAAAATAACCAAACCAGGCAGATAAACCATGTGCGGTGCTACGTTTAAGTAACTTCTGCTCTGTGAAAGCATTGCTCCCCATTCAGGGTCGGTTACGTTAGCGCCGAAGCCCAGAAAGCTTAAGGAGGATGCTGCCATGATTGCAGAACCGATTCTCATGGTAAAGTTTACAATCAGAGACTGAATCGTACCAGGGAAGATATGCACGAATAACAGCCGTCCGTCCTTGCAGCCAAGACTTTGCGCTACTTCTACATAAAGGGAGCTTTTTACTGCGAGGGTAGAACTGCGCATGATACGGGCAAAGCTTGGAACTGTAAACACCATAACAGCAATAAATACGTTGATGATTCCAGGCCCCAGGATTGCTACGATTGCAATGGCAAGAAGGATGTCCGGAAAACTGAATAAAACGTCAGAAGAGCGCATAACCAACATTTCAATGACACCGCCGTAATATCCGGCCAGAAGCCCAAGAACTGTTCCCAGGGCTGCGCCCACAATAACAGAGGAAAGCGATACGCCCAGTGTCAGGCGTGTACCTGCAAGGATACGGCTGAAAATATCACGTCCATAGTGGTCTGTGCCAAACCAGTGAGCAGCACTGGGACCTGCCAGCATATTATCATAATCATATGCGGCTGGATCATAGGGAGCAATGTATTCCCCGATGATTGCAATAATAACCAGTATTACAATGACAGCAAGACCTGCAACAGCAGTCTTTCTTTTCATAAATTTCTTGATAAATTCTTTAGTTCGGCTGCTTTTGTCTGCAATGATATTTTCATCAATATAATTCTCTTCAAAGCTGAGATTACTTTTTTCTTGTTCTTTTGGTGTATTTGACATAATATCCTCCTTCCTGATCAGTCATAGCGGATCTTTGGATTGATTACGCCGTAAAGCATGTCAACGATCAGATTGATCAATACATACTGAAGCGCAAATATCATAAGCAGACCTTGAATAACCGGATAATCCCTGTAGAATATGGAGTCTATCAGAAGTCTTCCCATTCCCGGGATGGAAAAGATTGTTTCTGTGATCACGGAACCGGATAACAAACCGCCGATTTGCAGACCAAGAATGGTAACGACCTGAATCAGGGAGTTTTTAAATGCGTGAGAGAACATTACAATGAATTCTTTCTGCCCTTTTGCTCTTGCGGTACGTACATAATCCTCTCTTAAGGTTTCCAGCATGGAAGAACGGGAATACCTGGCCAAAACAGCCATTATACCGGTACCCATTACCAGGGATGGGAGGACGTATCCTTTCCAGGTGTCAAGTCCTGCAGAAGGCAGCCATCCTAAACGTACTGCGAAAATTTCAATACCCATCAGACCCAGCCAGAATCCCGGGGCAGAAAGGCCTGTAATGGCGAAAAGCATACCGGCATGATCCAGGGCCCTCCCTCGATAGATTGCACATATAACACCAATAAAGATACCTAACACCGGCGCCCACAGAATGCCGGCAAACACCAACCGTAAAGTATACTGCATACGGGATGCGATCATTTCCGTTACAGGGAGATTTGACTTTAAGCTCCGTCCCATATCTCCGTGTAAGAGATTCTTCATATAATCAAAATACTGAACAATAATCGGCTTGTTCAAACCGAATTCTTCCCGGATAGCTTCCACCTCTTCTACGGACGCCTCTACGCCCGCCAGGGTTTTTGCAGGGTCACCGGGAATCATATGAATGAAGAAAAAAACGAAAATTGAAATGATTAACATTAATGGAATGATCTGCAATAAACGTTTTATAAAATAGCGACTCATACAATACCTCCGTCAAAGAAAAAGGGGTGTAATTCAACACCCCTTTTTTGCATTTGGTTTAACCAACAGTGTTTTGAGTTCTTCTTATAAATTTAAACCAATAGTTGTGAAAACAATTTCGCCGGCCGGTTTGTATGAGATACCGGTTACATAGCTCTTATATGCATTCAGTGCGTTGTCATTGCCTAAGAAGATCCAAGGACACTCTTCCCATGCAATTGCCTGTGCTTTTGCATAAGCGTCTGCTATTTCATCAGTATCAGTCATCTTCAGGGCGTCATCCAGAAGTGTATTGAACTCTTCATTATTCCAAAAAGCAGTGTTGTAACCGCTTGGAGGGAATTTTTCGCCGTGAAGTATGCTTCTCATGGAACCGTCGGCCTCGTAAGAACCGGATCCCCAGTTTACATACCACATCTGAACGGTAGTTTCTTCCAATGGGGCACTTGTAAGCTCTGCATTTGCAGTAGACTCATTAGCAAGCAATTCTACGTTTACATTAATCTGTGCAAGCTGCTGTTTTACAAATTCAGCACCTTTCATTTCGATTGAGGTGTTGTCAACGATGATAGAAACATCAAATCCATCCTCAAATCCAGCCTCTGCCATCAAAGATTTTGCTTTTTCAATGTCAGGTTTGTATGGAGTCTGCGGGGAGAAATACATAATATTCTGGGAGTAGATGGAAGTAGGTTCAACGGCATATCCGCTGAAAACAACCTTTGCATAAGCTTCGCTGTCAAAAGCGTAGTTTAATGCCTGGCGGACTCTCTTGTCTGCAAACGGTTTTCTTCCGTCAGGAAGCTCCATTTCTGTATTCAAGGTAACATATCTGTATGTAATACTTGGGTTGTTATCAATAATGATAGTAGGATCATCCTGGATTCTTTCTACGTCCATAGCCGGAAGCGGCATGATAATGTCAGCTTCTCCTGTCTGGAGCATAGCAATACGAGCTCCGTCTTCAGGAACTACCTGGAAGGTTAAGCTGTCAACAGTAGGTCCGTCCTGCCAGTAATTTTCATTGCGGACTAACTTTGTATAACCGCCGTCAACGCGGTCTTCCAAAATGAAAGGCCCTGTGCCTGCAGAATTCTTAGCCAGGTAATCCTTGCCCTGATCCATAGCAGCTTTGCTTACAATACGGAACTGTGTAATTTTGTTAATGAAAGTATTGTTAGGCTCTTTCAGTTTAATAGTAACAACGTATTCATCATCTGCTGTTACGCTTTCCCATGCGGAGATTGTTCTCTGCAGGGTTAAGCTCTCATCTGCAAGACCGCGCTCATAAACGGCGACAACGGATTCTGCATTGAATGCTTCTCCGTCATGGAAAGTAATTCCTTCATTCAAATTGAAGGTATAGCTTAAGCCGTCATCAGAAACACTCCAGTCTTTTGCAAGGAGGGGAACAACTTCTGAATTTTCATTAAATGTTAATAAGGTTTCGTACATTGAGTTAGTAATGGTGTTGGAATAACCGTTGCTGGATACATGGGGATCCAAATGGGTGGCGTCAGCCTGCAAGGCTACAACCATATCATTGTCCGGGGCTTTGGCTTCCATGTCTTTTCCGTCAGTCTTCGAACTTGCATTGGCGGTAGCTGCAAGACTGAACATCATTATGCCAGTGAGTAAAATTGCTGTGATTTTCTTCATAAAATCTTCCTTTCCGCATTTTATTTGCCCTCTTGAAACAAGATGGGTCTTATGCGGCTTATTATAATACAGATAATCAAGTTGTACAAGAAGAAATATAGAATTGAAATATTTTTGTGCTAATTTCACATGTTTTTCTGAAAAAAATTGGTGAAAAATAAGCAGAAAAAATATAGAATAATAAAAATTAATTCAAAACAATAATGCCAAGTTGACAAAGGAAAGATTATATGATAGGCTTCAGTTAATTAGACAAAGGAATGCTTTGAAAGGGAATGCATTGTAATTGGAGGCGATATGCATGTTTACGGAAGAAAGACAGGAAGCAATCCTGCAGAAATTAAGAGAATATGGAAAGGTGAAAGTACATTCTTTAAGCGAAGAGTTCCATGTTACAGATGACTGTATCCGCAAGGATCTCAAGACATTGGAGAAGGGCGGCCATCTGAAGCGAACCTATGGAGGCGCCATTTTATCCGGCGATTATCCTTTGGACAGGGATGTGATTGACCGCAGAAGTGTGAATGTAGAAAAAAAAGACATTATAGCTAAAAAAGCATTTGACCTCATTAAAGATAACGAGACTATTTTTCTGGATATTTCCACCAGTAACATTAAGCTTGCAAAGTTGTTGGCGGAATCCGGAAGGCGTCTGGTGGTTGTGAGCAATATGATCGACATCCTTCAGGCGCTGGCTGCATCTCCTGTGATCACGGCTGTAGGGACAGGGGGGATTATGTACCGCACAGTAAATGGATTTATGGGTTCCGCTGCCATAGAGGTCATTAAGCAATACAGTTTTGACAGGGCATTTATCGGTACCTGCGGGCTGGATATGACGGATATGTCCGTAACTACTTTTGGGGTGGAGGACGGGCTTACTAAGAAGGCCGCCATTGCCAGCAGCAGGCATAGCTATCTGGTTATGGAGAAGGATAAATTTTACTTTAATGATTCTTATAAATTTGCTCATTTTGATGATATTGAAGGGATTGTTACAGATGAGGCTCCCGATCCGGCTGCGATTAGTACGCTGGAATCAGCAGGTGTGCAGTTATATTAACAAAAATTAGAAAGTAATAAGAGACACGACAAAATTATAAAATGGAGTTAAAAGAAGGAGGAAGCGACAATGTTTTTGGAGAAAAGCAGAGCCGGGATCATACAGGATTTTGAGGAATTTTGCAGAAACCTGCCTGAAGCTGCCGAGGGCATTCAAAAAAAGCTGAGCACCCTGGACGAGGACACGGCTCTTGTGATGAAATTCTACTATGCAAATATGCCTTATAGTGATGTGTACAATTATTCTTTTTCTGTGTATCTTGAATTTGCGCAGCATGGAGTTTATCTTTGGAACAGCTTTCCTTACTGCAGGGAAATGCCGGAGGATATCTTCCTGGGAGATGTTTTGTTTTATCGTATTAATGAAGAAGATATCAAGCCCTGCCGTAAGGTGTTCTGTGAAAAACTATCAGACCGGATAAAGGGGATGTCCATGGAACAGGCGGCATTGGAGGTAAATTACTGGTGTGCAGAGGAAATGACTTACCAATCTACAGATGACCGTACAAGCTCTGCATGGGATTCTTACCTGAAAGGCTTCGGGCGCTGCGGAGAGGAGTCCGTATTTGGGGTAAATGCACTTCGAAGCGTTGGAATTCCGGCCAGACAGGTTTATGTGCCAAGATGGGCTCATTGCGATGATAATCATGCCTGGGTTGAAGTATGGTGCGATGGAGAGTGGCATTATCTGGGAGCCTGTGAGCCGGAGGCGGTTTTGGATAAGGGATGGTTCACCAATGCATCTTCCCGTGCCATGATGGTACATTCACGCAGCTTTTATGCAGGCGATGATGCATCTGCCGAGCGTACGGAGGATATTGCAGTGATCAGGAACCAGCTTGCAAGATATGCCAATACCAAAAAGATCACCATTCGTGTAGAGGATTTGGACGGCAGTCCTGTAGAGGGCGCTAAAATAAAGGCAGAGGTTCTTAACTATTCTGAATTTTCCCCTGTTGCAGAACGGGTAACAGGAGAGGACGGAAGCGCAGAGCTTGAGACAGGGTTTGGAAGTCTGCATATTTTTGCTGCCTATGAGGGTGAATTTGGAGAATGCTTTATCAATACCAATACACAGGATACTTGCTGCTGCGTATTAGGAGACGAAAAGGCAGAAGAGGCATGGGTGGATTTTGACATGACGGCGCCTATGGACTGCGTGAAAAACCCCCGTGTTGTAACCAAAGAGCAGGAAGCTGAGAATACCCGACGTTTTGCAGAAGCATCCGGAATGCGTAAAAAGAAAACAGAAGCATTCCGGCCGGCATGGATGGACGCTTTCCTTGGGGACAATCCGGAAGAAGCAGAAAAATACATGTCTGTATTATCTGAAAAGGACAGGCAGGACGGAAACCCGGAAGTACTTATGGAGCATTATAAGGATGCTCTGGTATACAAAGATCAGTATCCGGAAGAAGTATTCCTTCATTATGTATGGAACCCAAGAATAGAGTTTGAGGTGCTGACAGCATGGCGCCGTACTATCTTGGAATACTTTAGCAGCCCCCAGAAACAGGCATTTAAGGAAAATCCAAAAGAAATCTGGAATTGGATAGAGACGAATATGAAATCCAGACCTGAGCGAGAACGCCGCACAATTTATACGGTACCTTCCGCTGCCCTAAAGCTTGGCTATGCGTCAATGTCTTCAAGGCGTGTGCTATTTGTATCAATTGCAAGAACCCTGGGAATTCCTGCAAGGATCAATAAAGTAGACGGTTCTATGGAATACTGGAAAAACGGGGTTTTTGTAAGAGTTTTGGAGGAATGTGAAAAAGACGCATACCTGGTACTGACAGGCGGCGGGGATACGGTCTGGAACTATTTCCAGAACTGGTCTATTGCAAAGCTTGAAGAAGATGGCTATCATTCCCTTGCCCTTTGGGATATCTCTATGGAACAGGGAAGCCTGGAGTTAAATTTGGAATCAGGAGAGTACAGGCTTTTGACTGCCAACCGCCTGCCAACCGGAAATATTTTTGGCAAATATTATGATTTTCACCTTACAAAGGGCGAACGGAAAGAGATTTCCCTTGAAATGAGAGAAGCATGCCTGGCAGATATGCTGCAGCCCCATACCATTCCGGACTATGACCTTATGGATGAGGCGGGACAGGCGCATTCGGTGGGAGAACTGACGGAAAAGGGAAGAAAGATTCTTTTCTGGCTGGAAGTCAGCAAAGAACCTACGGAACATATTCTGAATGAATTGATGGAAATGCAGAAGGAATTTATCCCATGCCAGGATCAGCTTCTGTTCATTGTAAAGAATTCTGAGGATTTAAGCGACCCTACCCTTTCAAAATGCAGAAACGTACTGCCGGATGTAAATGTTTATTACGATACTTTTGGAAAAGATCTGGAAATGACAGCAAGAAGGATGTATGTGGCTCCTGACAAGCTGCCTCTTCTTGTAGTTACAGACGGCTCGGCCATTGGATTATTTGCTGCCAGCGGATATTCTGTAGGTATGGCTGATATGCTTATGAGAGTCTTAAAAAGCTAGCAGGCCTTTTTGTCAATTGATTCACTGGAAATCAGGGGAGGGATAATTATGAAGGGAATGAATCCATTTTTGCCGCTTCACGAACATGTTCCAGACGGGGAACCCAGATTATTCGATGGCCGGGTTTATCTTTACGGTTCCCATGACAGCCGCCACGGAACTTATTTTTGCTCAGAAGATTATGTATGCTGGTCTGCGCCTGCAGAGAATCTTTGCGACTGGCGGTATGACGGCGTTATTTATAAAAAAGAGCAGGATCCTTATAACCCGGACGGGAAGAAATGCATGTTTGCACCGGATGTGGTACAGGGCCCGGACGGAAGATATTATCTTTATTACGCACTGGATTCCATGTCTCAGATCTCTGTGGCGGTTTGCGATACGCCCAACGGAAAATATGAGTTTTATGGCATGGTAGGGTGGAAGAATCAGGATGGAAGCAGAAAGATCCTAACGGAACCATCTCCCTTTGATCCGGGTGTGCTGGTAGAAAACGAAAAGGTTTATTTATACTTTGGATTCTGCATGAAAGTGCCTGACTCAACAGATGCTTCTGGTATGAATGAGGAGGGCAGCGTAGTGTGTGAGCTGGAATCCGACATGATCACCGTGAAGGGGGAATTGAAATACCTGATCCCTTCATGGAAAACCTCAAAAGGAACCGGATTTGAAGGCCACGAATTTTATGAGGCATCCTCCATCCGAAAAGTAAATGAGAAATACTATTTCATTTATTCCAGTATTTTAAGCCATGAATTATGTTATGCAGTCAGTGATTATCCGGATAGGGATTTCGTTTATGGCGGAACAATTGTATCTAATGGAGATATAGGCCTGCATGGCAGAAACGAAAGCCAGCGGACAGCCTATACCGGAAATACCCATGGAAGTATTCTCTGCATTCAGGGACAGTGGTATGTTTTTTATCATCGCCATACAGAAGGGAACTGGTGCTGCAGACAGGCGTGTGCAGAAAGGATCCAGATTCAGGAGGATGGGAGCATTTCCCAGGTGGAGATTACCTCTTCGGGACTTTATGGAAGACCTTTGCCTGCAGAGGAAACTTATAACAGTGGTATTTGCTGTAATCTGGTTTCCTGCAAAGGTGCTGTACATATTGATATAAACAGGGAAGCGGACAAAAGCCTGATCCCGTATGTATATGAAGATGGTGACGGCTATGTATCCAATATTCAGGATGGTACAAACATTGGATATAAGTATTTCCTGTTTACCGGGAAAGAAAAGGAAATGCGCCTTCGGATACGGGGAAAGGCTTTGGGTACGTTTCGTGTCTTCATAGATGGAGGAACCAAAGAATGGCTTACAGGTATTCGAGGAACAGAAATAGGAACGGCGCCAATAAGGCTATATCCGGGCAAATGGGAAGACATTTCCATAAAGATCAATCCAACACAAGGCTGTCATTCCTTGTATATGGTTTATGAAGGAGAGGGAAGCCTGGATTGGAGGGAGTTTTCGTTTAGATAAAAAGCCATGAATTATTTATAATGCCGGACCTTTTAGGTCCGGCATCGATTTGACTAAATTGACTCCCAGCGTCCGGAAGCACCGCAGGGCAGAACAAGCCCGTTGGAGGACACAGGAAGGCCGATTTCCTGAGAGTCAACTTTTCCGTGGAACTGCTTCATCTCTGTAGCCAGCATATAAGTCAAAACGGCCGGTGCAAGTCCGGTAGTATAAGAATTGATCAGGAAAAATAATGGCTGTTCACTTAAAATACGGGTACACAATTTGATCAGAGGATGGATTGCATCCTCGATTTTCCAGATCTCTCCTTTAGGACCCCGGCCGTAGGACGGCGGATCCATGATGATCGCATCATAACGGTTTCCCCGGCGGATTTCCCGTTCTACAAATTTAACACAATCATCTACCAGCCAGCGGATAGGAGCATCATCAAGACCGGATGCTGCCGCATTTTCTTTGGCCCAGGAAACCATGCCCTTGGAAGCATCCACATGTGTGACCGCTGCTCCGGCCGCCGCCGCCGCCAAAGTAGCGCCGCCTGTATAAGCAAACAGATTCAGAACCTTAACAGGACGCCCTGCATTGCGGATCTTATCTCCAAACCAGTCCCAGTTAACTGCCTGCTCCGGAAAAAGCCCGGTGTGTTTGAAACTAAAAGGTTTCAAATGAAATGTCAGATTTTTATAGTGAATATCCCACTGCTCAGGGAGATCAAAAAATTCCCATTCACCGCCGCCCTTTTTGCTGCGGTGATAATGACCGTTCATTTTTTTCCATCCTCTTTCCTTCTTGGGAGTATCCCAAATAACCTGGGGATCTGGTCTTACCAGAAGAAAATCTCCCCATCGCTCCAGCTTCTCCCCGCAGGAAGTATCAATTACTTCATATTCTTTCCATCCATTGGCAATCCACATATTCGTATGGTTCCTCTCTAAATCTTTTGGTTCTGATATCATTGAGTAAAACAATCATATATTATGAAGCCTGTGGGAGACCCTTCTCGGACTATGCCCTTTTCCGCCATATTTTTATTATTCTCATATGGGGAAATAGTGCCCGAATGGTATAGAGTATTCCCAGATAAGTAATTTTATTTTAGCAACGATTCAATTTAGTGTCAACACGAAAAAACCACATTCTTTATTCACATTACTGTCAAGTAATCGCTGGCAGCTTTTTTTCATACAGATTAGCTTTATGCTGTCAGCAGGAAGGACAAGAGCCAATGATAATTATACTCTAAGTTTATTCATTTCCTCAACCAATTCAGTCGGCTTTGCGGTCATCTCAACCCAGGCAGGGGAGAAACCGCTTTTAATTGCATTTTTTGCAGAGCGAATATTTGACCATGCACAGCAGTAAAAAGGAACAAGATCTCTTTTCAGAACCTCCATTGCCAAATTACTGGTAAGAGCTGCGGCAATCCCCTTTTTTCGATAGGCAGGCAGTACATCCACTCCAATCTGCCACATAGTTTCACAATCAGCAGAGCATCCGGCCAATCCCACCAACTGCCCTCCGTCATATGCTCCAACTCCAAGAACATCCAGTTCCTTTCTGTCTTCACACAAGGCATTTCCCCATTCCGGCAAATATAAATCAGAAAAATCCTTCTGAGTTAAAATTCTGATCTCATAGTCACAGGATAAACCTTCGATTCTTCTTACATCAGGTAAAAAATACTCGGCCATGAAACAAACACTCTGCCCATATTGCTTTAATCTGCTTTCAAGCCAATGCATATTAGGTGTTTCAAAACAATGGAAAAATTGAAACTTACTAATATACTCCTCAACAATATCCTTATACTCATCCTTAACCGAAGCCACCACGTTATTTCCATAAGAAACAAGATTACAAGCTATAGGTTCCTTATAATATTTCCTGGCAAACCTGCCAGCTTCAGAGCGAACGACCACATTTTCTTCCTTAAAAAAATCTTCTTCCCTGCAGTTGATATCCAATGCAGACTGATTAACTGCAATCTTTAAGATCTCTTGATTAGTAAACATACTTACTTCCCTCATATCTTTGTTGTTTTCCGAATAATACCACCAATATATCATAAATGAACCCAAAATACCACTGGCCGTTCCCACAAACCATACGGATTTTTCATTGCCCTCCCCGGCACCCGCGGCCTTCTTTTGCATATCCCCATTCCCTTCTCGCTTTAATTCACTAAAACACTTGACAACCACGATTTCACCATACTAAAATGAATAAGATATACAGACCCTAAATAAACTATAACAATACGACAACGCTATATCACAGCAATACGAGGAGGAAACTTATGAAAAGATACACAGAAATGACCAGAGAAGAACTGGTTTCTTTGCAGCAGCAGCTTACCCGGGAATTTGAATCCACAAAAGCCAAAGGATTGTCCCTTGACATGTCCAGAGGAAAACCAGGCGCTGACCAGCTTGACATTTCCATGGGGATGATGCAGGTTCTTGCAGACGGAGCCGAATTAAAATGCGAAACAGGGGTAGACTGCAGGAACTATGGTGTAATCGACGGAATTCCGGAAGCAAAACGCCTTCTGGGAGCAATGTCCGAGGTAGACCCTGACCATATCATTATATACGGCAATTCCAGCCTTAACGTAATGTTCGATTCTATTGCCCGTTCCATGACCCATGGCGTTATGGGAAACACTCCATGGTGCAAGCTTGATAAAGTAAAATTTCTCTGTCCTGTACCAGGCTATGACCGGCATTTTAAGATCACTGAATTTTTCGGAATCGAAATGATCAACGTCCCTATGTCTCCGGAAGGTCCGGATATGGATATGGTAGAAAAGCTGGTAAGTGAAGATGATTCCATTAAAGGCATCTGGTGCGTGCCAAAATACTCTAACCCGCAGGGCTACACCTACTCTAAGGAGACGGTAGAGCGTTTTGCCCGTCTCAGGCCTGCTGCGCCGGACTTCCGTATTTACTGGGATAACGCATACAGTATCCATCATCTGTATGATGAGAATCAGGACTTTCTGGTGGAAATACTGGGAGAATGTGTAAAGGCAGGAAACCCTGACATTGTATACAAATTTACTTCTACATCAAAAGTAAGTTTCCCGGGATCCGGTATTGCTGCGGTAGCGGCATCCAAGGCAAACCTGGAAGATTTCCGGAAATATATGACTATACAGACCATCGGCCATGATAAATTAAACCAGCTTCGCCATGTAAAATTCTTTAAAGACCTGGACGGCCTTCATACCCATATGAGAAAACATGCGGATCTGATCCGTCCGAAATTTGAAATGGTACTGGAGACGCTGGAGAAAGAGCTTGGGGGACTTGGAATCGGAGAATGGACCAAACCTCACGGCGGCTACTTTATTTCTTTTGAATCCATGGAAGGCTGTGCAAAAGCAATTGTATCTAAGGCAAAAGAAGCAGGGGTAGTTATGACCGGTGCAGGTGCAACCTATCCATATGGCAAAGACCCGAAAGATTCCAATATTCGTATTGCGCCTACTTACCCGACGATAGGTGAATTGGAGCAGGCTGCAAAGATATTTGTGCTTTGTGTAAAACTGATAAGTGTGGAAAAGCTTCTGGCTGAATAATATAATTTTTAGACAAGGGGGTTCCCATGACTGAAGAAAAGGCAAAAATGAGTGCAGGGAGGAAACTTGTAATCTTTCTTATCTTTGTATTGGTGTTACTGACAATGGCCGCTTACTTTGTAGGCGTAAATTATTTTACCAAGCATTTTTTGCCTGGTTCGCAGGTGAACGGCTTTAACTGTTCTTATATGACTGCAAAGGAGACGGAAGCACTGCTGGCACAAAAAGCAGAATCCTATGCATTGGCTGTAGAAACCTATGGAAATGGGCAGGAAGGAATTACTGCACAGCAGGTGGGACTTACCTATTCGCCGGATGGCAGCGTAGAACGTGTCATTAAGCAGCAGGACCGATTTAAATGGTTTTTGGCTTTTGGGCAGAAGCGGACATATGAACTGGCGTCCTCCACGTCATACGACACAAGCAAGCTTTATGAGGCTGTAAAAAAACTGAAATGCATGCAGAATGGCACACCGCCTTCCGATGCATACATTGCAGATAATGGGAGCACCTTTGAGATTGTTGCGGAAAAAACAGGAACCCAGCTTGACGAGGACAAAGTGCAGGAAATCATTGCCCATGCCATGGTTACCAGCAGGCCTTCTGTTAATCTTGAAGAAGAAAACTGCTATAAAAAGCCAAAGATTTACCGGGATGATGAGGCTCTTATCAGACAGTGTGAGCAGGCGAACCGGCTTACGGATGTGATTATTACATATGATTTTGCAGACCGGACAGAACGGGTAGACCGCTCTGTGATCAAAGATTTTTTGGTGATCAAAGATGGGGAGTGCACCCTTGACAGAGAAAAGGTGGCTGCCTACGTGTATGAACTGGCATATAAATATGATACCTTTGGAAACACCAGGACATTTCAGACCTATGACGGCAGGGATATCACCATCACAGGCGGAGACTATGGATGGGTGATTAATCAGGAAAAGGAAACAGAAGGGCTGATCTCTGCCATCAAAAACGGCGAAACTCAGGTGCGGGAACCTATATACGCTTATGAGGGATGGAGCCGCACATCCAATGACATTGGCTATACTTATATTGAAATTGACCTGGTTAACCAGAGAATGGTATTTTACAAAGACGGATATCCCCTGGTAGATACGCCGGTAGTAACGGGAAATCCTAATATTCCGGGGATGGATACGCCCACAGGCTGTTTTGC
Organism: uncultured Blautia sp.; assembly: GCA_946557785.1. Classification (GTDB taxonomy): domain Bacteria; phylum Bacillota; class Clostridia; order Lachnospirales; family Lachnospiraceae; genus Blautia_A. The sequence goes on along the minus strand of CAMNTH010000021.1, from coordinate 34,715 downwards.
CCTGGACGCCATGCAGTCTCCTGCGGTTCTTACAGGAGAAGACTATGAGACAAATGTAACCTTCTGGATGCCTTTCTGCGGAAATGTGGGAATTCATGATGCTTCCTGGAGAACGCAGTTTGGAGGCAGCATTTATCTCTGGGAAGGATCCCATGGCTGTGTTAATACCCCATATGACAAGGTACAGATAATTTATGAGAATGTTGATGTGGGGTGCCCGGTTGTGGTATATTAATCTCATGGCATTTTTTGATTTCGTAGGAATGCAAAAAAAGGAGATGAGGAACATGAATATTGTTGTTTTAGCAGGGGGAACCAGTACAGAAAGGGATGTTTCCATTGTATCAGGAACAGGGATCTGTACAGCGCTTCGCAAAAAAGGGCATCGGGCGATCCTGGTGGACATTTTCTGCGGCGTGGAATCCGCAGATTTTAAAGATCCCTTCCCGGAAAGTTATGATATAGAGCAGGCAGCAGCATACATAAAGAGCTTCAATGCAAAAATCCCTGAAATGAAGAAGAGCAGAAGATGCTTTTTCGGACCCAATGTCCTTTCGCTTTGCAGTCAGGCAGATATTGTCTTTCTGGGGCTTCACGGAGCCAATGGAGAGGATGGAAAGGTTCAGGCGGCTTTTGACCTGATGGGGATCAAATATACAGGCACAGGCTACTTAAGCAGTGCAATGGCTATGGATAAGGGCATTACAAAAGAAATTTTCCGTATGCACCATGTTCCTACCCCAAAAGGCACGACCATGGAGAAGAAGGAACGTACCAATTGCCTTAAGGATTTGGGACTGGAGTTTCCCGTAGTGGTGAAAACCTGCTGCGGCGGCTCCAGCATCGGCGTTTATATCGTCCATGATACGGAACAGTATGAAAGTGCCCTGGATCAGGCTTTTACATATGAAAATGAAGTAGTTGTGGAAGAATTTGTGAACGGAACAGAATATACAGTGGCTGTAGTGGATGGAGTGGCTTATCCGATTGTAGAAATTGTTCCCTGCGAAGGTTTTTATGACTATGAAAACAAATATAAGCCGGGAGCAACTAAGGAGACCTGCCCTGCGCCTATTTCTAAGGAATTGACACAGGAGATGCAGGAATACGCAGTAAAAGGCTATCATGCCCTTGGGCTTCAGAGCTATGCACGGCTGGATTTTATGATGACAGAAGACCACAAAATGTACTGCCTGGAGGCAAATACCCTTCCGGGAATGACGCCTACCAGCCTGATTCCCCAGGAAGCAGCAGTTCTTGGGATTGACTATCCAAGTCTTTGTGAGGAACTGATCAGAATATCTTTGAAGAAATATGAAGAATAAGGACTGGAATAAATCATGAAAAATCTCACGTTGGAAAATCTGACGCAGGTTTGCGGCGGCCGGTACTTCGGCAGGGAAGGGCTGCTGCATCAGGAAGTAACTTCCATTACCACAGACAGCCGCAAAGTGGAGGAGGGGTGTTTATTTATCCCTATAGCAGGGGAGCGGGTGGACGCCCATAAATTTATCCCGGATGTTATGAAAAAGGGAGCCCTTGTAACTTTATCAGAAAAGCCTCTTGAAAATGCGGATTTTGCCTATATCCATGTGGAATCAACTCTTCAGGCCATGAAGGATATTGCAGAATTTTATCTGGAGCAGCTTCATATCCCAGTGGTGGGAATTACCGGAAGCGTAGGGAAAACCAGTACCAAGGAAGTGATTGCGTCCGTACTGAAGGAGAAATATCGTACATTAAAAACCGCTGGAAATTTCAATAATGAGATCGGTCTTCCCCTTACGGTCTTCCGCCTGAGGGAAGAGGATGAGATCGCTGTTTTGGAGATGGGCATCAGTTTTTTTGGAGAAATGACCAGACTTGCAAAAATAGCAAAGCCGGATACCTGTGTGATCACCAACATCGGCATCTGCCATTTAGAAAATCTGGGTGACAGAGATGGGGTACTGAAGGCAAAAACAGAGGTATTTCCTTTTGTAAAGCCTAATGGCAATATTATTCTTAATGGCGATGATGATAAATTAGCTACAATAGAAGAATACAGCAGCATACGTCCTGTTTTCTTTGGCATGGATGAGAAGCACCCCGTTTATGCGGATGAAATTGTAAGCCGTGGACTAAAAGGGATGGCCTGCCGGATTCACCTCTATGAGGATACTTTTTCGGTAATGGTTCCCGTGCCTGGAATACATATGGTATATAATGCCCTTGCTGCTGCGGCAGTGGGAAGGATCTACGGACTTTCTAATGAAGAGATCAAGCGAGGGATCGAAAGCCTGGAAGCCATCAGCGGCAGGTTTAAGATGATAGAAACCGAAAAGTTCCTGATCGTGGATGATTGCTATAATGCCAATCCAATGTCCATGAAGGCCTCTTTGGATGTCCTCAAGGACGGCAGCGGCAGACGGGTTGCAATCCTGGGTGATATGGGAGAGCTTGGAGAAAATGAGATTCCTCTTCACCAAGAGGTTGGGGCACATGCAGCGAACTGCAGCATTGACCTATGTATTTGTGTGGGGGATCTTAGCAGGCATATGGCCTCTAAGGCAAAGGAGGGAAATCCGGATCTTCCTGTGATCTATGAACCGGACAGGGAAAGCCTCCTGTCTCATCTGGATACCTATGTAAAAGAAGGAGATACCATCCTGGTAAAAGCTTCTCACTTTATGAAATTTGAAAAAGTAGTAGAAGCATTGCAGGAGTTGTAAGAATTTGACGAACGATTTTTGTTTCCCGGCAGGTGCTGCGGCGTTATAATAAGACGTAACAAAATCTTATTTTTCAGGGAGGCAAATATGCTGGAAAACATCATGCACCTGCAGGTATTGCTCTACTGCATGGCGGTCCTTGGGGCTATCGGAGCAATCATAATGCTGGCCACGCACCTTACTTACCGAAGAATATTAAGAAAAAACAACGGTGTCAAAAACCTGAAAGAGAAATGGCTGAATTTGTGGAAGACAAGGGACAGGCTTCTGCGCCGGATGAATCTGATGGTATGGATCCCGTCGCTTTTAAGCACGGCTTTGCTGGGGCTGTCTCTGTTTCTGACCACGTTTCTGGAACTTGAAGAGGGATTGCCCCTTCGTTATCTTTATCTGGGAACTGCAGTTCCGGTCAGTCTTTTGATTCTACGGCAGGCATTAGATTTTACTTACAGAGAAGAGCTGATCATGAATTCCCTTGCAGATTACGTAGGGCAGGCCCGTACCTGGGTGGAGGAGATTCCGGAGCCAAGGAAAATGGATCCTGTGCTCCAGGAGGAAGTGGTTGAAAAAATTACCAGCAGCATCCGCCAGACAGCAGCGACAGGCAGTCACTTCAGCAAAATGCTGAGCCAGGAAGAGGAAGAGATCATGAGGGAGATTATCCGTGAATTTATGCAGTAAATGAAATAGCCCCGGGCTTTCAAGGCGGAAGATACATAGAAAGCCCGGGTTTCGTATATCCGGGTTTATTTTCTAGTTTTTTTGTACAATAGCTTGTGAAAACAGGCTTTTTTTGTTATACTAACTTCATGTAGTGTAATTTTTTCTGGTTTCATATAGGAAATTTGAAATAAAAAAAAGGAGAGATAGCCATGAGCAAAGTAACATTTGATTATTCAAAGGCAGACTGCTTTATCGCAGCCCATGAAGTGGAAGCTATGAAGAGCCTTGCGCAAGCTGCTAAGGAAACACTGGTTTCTAAGACAGGAGCAGGAAATGACTTCCTTGGCTGGATCGACCTTCCGGTTAATTACGATAAGGAAGAGTTTGACCGCATCAAGGCAGCAGCGAAGAAAATCCAGGAGGATTCTGAAGTACTTCTCGTGATTGGAATCGGCGGTTCCTACCTTGGCGCAAGAGCAGCAATTGAATTCTTAAGACATGGTTTTTATAATAATGTTTCTAAAGAAATCCGCAAGACACCGGAAATCTATTTTGTAGGAAACAGTATCAGCAGCAGCTATATTAAGGGTCTGGCTGACGTGATCGGAGACAGAGACTTTTCTATTAACATGATCTCCAAATCCGGGACCACAACCGAGCCGGCTATCGCATTCCGTGTATTTAAAGAAATGCTGGAGAAGAAATACGGCAAGGAAGCTGCAGCTAAGAGAATCTATGCAACAACTGACAAGGCTCGCGGAGCACTGAAGAAGGTAGCAGATGAAGAGGGCTATGAAGAATTTGTAGTACCGGATGATGTAGGCGGACGTTTCTCTGTGCTTACTGCAGTTGGACTTCTTCCTATCGCAGTCAGCGGTGCAGACATTGACAAATTAATGGAAGGCGCTGCCAGCGGACGTGAAATGGCGTTGAATAATTCCTTTGAAGAAAACGATGCTGTAAAATATGCGGCAGTCCGCAATATCCTCCTCCGTAAAGGCAAGACTGTAGAAGTTCTGGCTAACTATGAGCCAAGCCTGCACTACATTAATGAGTGGTGGAAGCAGCTTTACGGCGAAAGCGAAGGTAAGGATCAGAAAGGCATTTTCCCGGCAGCAGTAGATTTGACAACAGACCTTCACTCCATGGGACAGTTCATTCAGGATGGAAACCGTATTCTGTTTGAAACAGTTATGAATGTGGAGAAATCCGGTGCAGAGCTTATTATCGGTGAAGAACCCATAGACCTTGACGGATTGAACTATCTGGCAGGGAAAACCGTAGATTTTGTAAATAAGAGCGCAATGAACGGAACAATTCTGGCTCATACAGACGGACAGGTTCCGAACCTGAAGATTGATATTCCCCAGCAGGATGAATTCTATCTGGGACAGCTGTTCTATTTCTTTGAGTTTGCATGTGGCGTAAGCGGATATCTCCTTGGAGTAAATCCATTTAACCAGCCTGGCGTTGAGAGCTACAAGAAGAACATGTTCGCACTTCTTGGCAAACCGGGATATGAAAAGGAAAGAGAAGAACTGCTTAAGAGACTGTAATAAGCAGAGAAGGCCTTCATGAATATCGTAATTTTAGAAGGGAAAAGTGTGGGTGAGGACATGGTCTTCACCCCTTTTCATAATCTAGGGGAAGTAACGATCTATCCTGCGACTTTACCGGAGGAAATGCCGGAACGGATAAAGGATGCGGACATCATCGTAGCGAACAAACTTCCCATGTGCGAAAAGACATTAGATGGGGCAAAACACCTGAAGCTGATCTGCCTGACTGCAACGGGCACCAATAATCTGGATAAGGACTATCTGAGATCCAGAGGAATCCAGGCCAGAAATGTTGCCGGATATTCTACAGATGCAGTGGCGCAGCATACCATTGCCCTATTGTTATACCTGTGGGAGAAGCTGAGATTTTATGATGATTTTGTTAAATCAGGGGAGTACACGAGGGGGACTTCTTTTTCCTGTTTTCCGGAGCGTTTCCTGGAATTAAGGGGGAAAACCTGGGGAATCATTGGTATGGGCGCTATTGGGCAGAAGGTAGCGGAAATTGCCACTGTATTTGGATGCAGGGTAATCTGCTATTCAGCATCCGGCAGTGAGTATCATTTTGAGGAAAAGGGATGGGAGCAGGTCGGCTTTGATACTTTGCTGGGGCAGGCGGATATTTTGTCCATCCATGCACCTTTGAATTCCCATACAGAAAATCTTCTCAATCTGGAAGCATTCCGTAAAATGAAAAAAGAGGCTGTGCTCATCAATGTAGCCAGAGGCCCCATTGTAAACCAGGAAGCCCTGTATACAGCTCTGACTCAAAACCTCATTGCAGCAGCAGGGCTTGACGTATTAAAGACAGAACCTTTGGAAGAGACGAATCCCCTTGGAAAAATAAAGGACAGCCGAAAGCTGATCATCACGCCTCATATGGCCTGGGCTCCTGTAGAAACCCGCACCCGATGCCTTTTCGAGGTGGTAAAAAATATAGAGGCCTTTTTAAGGGGAGAAGAAAGAAACTGTGTTGTTTAGCTGGGATCTGTCAGAAAATCCAGTGTTCAAGGCTGAAAAATTCTAACGCTTAATTGACGTGAATCATAATCCATAGTAGAATAGAAATAAGTAAGTTTTTGGAAAACAGACATTATGGGGGAACATGCATCTGCATGTAAGGATAAATTGAAAAGAAAAATTTTAATGCTTTCCAGTACATGGAACAATGAATACATGTGCAAGCTGGTCAGAGGCGCTCAGCGCCGCATTGGCTGTGAAAAAATGGATCTGTATATCTTTAATGCATATGACATTGTAGAGAATTTTGATTATCAGAAAAAAGAACGTGAGATTTATCTGCTGCCGAACCCGGACGATTATGACGGTGTTTTGGTGGCCATCAGCAGCGTGGGGAATATTCCAATTGTTCAGGAGGTTGTGGAGCCTTATCAGGAACACGGCAAGAAGTTCCTGAGTATTGAGCAGGAATTTCCCGGTATTTATTATGCTGGAATAAATAATTATAGAGCAGTTTATAAGCTGGTAGAGCATATGATCATAATTCATGGGTGCAAGGTGTTTAATTTTGTGGGAGGGCCTCAGAACCACAGGGAATGCCTGGAGCGCTACCAGGCTTTTTGTGATTGCCTGAAAGATCATAATCTGGAGATTGATGAAAACAGGATTTGTTTTTATACCTTTGAATATGCAGACGGTATCCGTGCATATGAGGAGTGGAAGGCACAGAATCTCCACCTTCCGGATGCAGTTATCTGCGGCAATGATGAAATGGCTATGGGATATTGTGTCGCAGCAGAAAAAGACGGATATTTTGCTCCGAATGATTTTAAGATTACAGGATTTGACAATATTGATGAAGGGCAGCATTTTTCCCCTTCTGTTACCAGTGTAAACAGGCAGTGGGAACAATTGGGATATAACAGTATGGACAAATTGCTGGCATTGATCGAGGAGCGGGAAGACTCCCCTAAATGCTATACAGAAGAATCCTACAGCCTGAATGAAAGCTGCGGCTGCCGGAAGGATGATATGGGCGTCCGACGGGATTTTATCTATCTTTTTAAGCGCAAGAAATGGGAGGATTTTATGAATAACCGCCAGCGCGTTGCGCGGCAGCTTCTATGCAGCAGCCGCGATGATGAGGAACTGGCCAGGAATTTGGAGGAATGCAGCCAACTTTTTCATCTTTCAGGAATCGCAGTTTATTTGAACCAGTTATTTAAAGAGAGCGAGCTTCGCCAAAAAAAGGTTGGATATGATGAACAAATGCAGCTTTTGTTCCAGACCTCAAGGGGCGAGGTTTCCCATATGGAATACCTGATTCCAGAGGAATGGATGAAGGTTGAACACCCTCAGGTATTTATGTTCTCTCCTCTGCATTTTATGAACTGCTCATTTGGCTACTGCGCCATAAGGTATGATGAAAAATTAATGACAAATCTTAACCATAGAATTTTAATGGAGACGATATCCCTGGCTCTGGAGAACATCCGGCAGAGAATGAGCCTGAATAATATGAACCGTCAGCTACAGAGACTTTATGTACGAGATTCTCTTACCGGACTTTACAATCGCTCCGGCTACAGAGAAAAGGCAACAAAATACTTCCAGGAGCAAAATAGAAGAGTTTATCTCATCTACCTGGATCTGGATAATCTAAAACACATTAATGATACCTACGGGCATGCATTGGGAGATAAAGCAATCCAGATCGCAGCAGAGGCAATCCGTACAGTCTTTGGCAATGATGAGATCCGTGTCCGTATGGGAGGAGATGAATTCCTTATTATCGGAAGCTTTTGCAGCGAAACGGAAATTCTGGAAAAGGAACTTCAAATGGAAATGTGTTTGGCAGAGCAAAGCCGGAAATATACATTTCCTGTTGTTCTGAAAGCCAGTATGGGCCATGCGTGGAATGAAGGACGTCACGAAAACCTGGAGTCCTTGGTACAGCAGGCAGACTCTGAGATGTATTTGATGAAACAGCAGCGGAAAATGGGCTGCGGGAAAAATATATAGATTTGACATTTAAAATTTTTACCAATATGGAAAACCTGTCTTTACCAATTCCTCACAATACATTATAATGAATAAAAACCACGGAGGTACCAGGCATGGAGAATGTATTTATTATGGATCATCCGTTGATCCAGCATAAGATTTCCCTGATCCGTAATAAGGCTACAGGGACCAATGAGTTTCGGAAATTAATCGAGGAAATTGCTATTTTAATGGGATATGAAGCTTTGCGGGATCTTCCCCTGGAGGATGTTGAGGTGGAAACTCCCCTTGAAACATGCATGACCCCTATGCTGGCAGGGAAGAAGCTGGCAGTGGTTCCTGTACTGCGTGCGGGGCTTGGTATGGTAAATGGTATTACCACTCTTGTTCCATCTGCTAAGATCGGACATATTGGCTTGTACCGTGATCCGGAGACACATGAACCTCACGAGTACTACTGTAAATTGCCGGATCCTATTGAGGAACGGCTTACTGTTATGGTGGATCCTATGCTGGCGACCGGCGGTTCAGCTGTGTCGGCTGTTGACTTTATTAAAAAGCATGGGGGCAGAAATATTAAATGTATGTTTATCATTGCTGCTCCGGAAGGACTGAAGCGTCTTCATGAAATGCATCCGGATGTGCAGATATATGTTGGCCATCTGGACAGGGAGTTAAATGAAAATGCATATATCTGTCCTGGTCTTGGGGATGCAGGAGACCGTATTTTTGGTACGAAATAATGCAGGATTATACATTGATCCGTTCAGAACGCAAAACTTTGGCCATCCAGGTAAAACCGGATGGCCGGATTATTGTACGTGCGCCGAAACGGCTATCAGACTGTAAAATTGAAAAGTTTGTTTCAGACAATGAAGAATGGATTCATAAGGCAAGAATCCAAGTCATGGAGACTGCTAAAAAACGCCGGCTCTTTACAGAGGAAGATCGTCGTGCCGGGATGGAGGCTGCCGCAAATGATATTCCTGGCAGGGTTTCTTACTTTGCCGGCAGGATGGGTGTAGATTATGGAAAGATTACGATCCGCGGGCAGAAAACCCGATGGGGAAGCTGCAGCAGCAAAGGCAATCTGAATTTCAACTGGAAATTAATGCTGCTGCCTGAAAATGTGCGGGATTATGTGGTTGTTCATGAGCTTGCTCACCGCAGAGAAATGAATCATTCTGCTGCTTTCTGGGCTGTTGTGGAGGAAGAGCTTCCGGATTACAGAGAACGGCAGAAGCTTTTAAAGGAATGGGAAATTTAATCTTCCTCAATTACCTGGATTTCCAGGTAGTCAAAATCTATCTGCTCAATGAAATTGTCCTGGTGGAAACGCGTTTTAGAGCAGCGCTTAAAATCCGCAATGGTGGAATCCAGCCAGATAGGATTGCCCAGGTCAAATTCATAGCAGATCTGTTCTAATGCATGAAAAATTTTATGAGTACGGGTATCACTGGTATTATTGCAGATTACCGTATCCCGAAGCATATGATTGTCTTTCCAGATTTTTCCCCACAAACGAAACATGGTGATTTACCTCCATTTCTGCTTTTTCTGTGTGAATTATTTTGATGAACTGCTTTCAAGTATAGCTGATTTTCATAACAAAGTAAACGGTTATTGTTTATTTTCGGTGCTCGCAGTGAAGCGCTTTGGGAACTTTTTGCAGGTATTTTTGCGAAAGCAATCATGATTTTTCGTTGCGTTATTTTTCAAAACCTACTATAATAGAGTACAATATTGTTGTCCTGCTACAGTTCACTCCAAAGTTCTGCTGTTGAGGATAACAGGAAAATCCTTGTATTACAGAATGGAGGAGTTTATGATGAAATTATACGATGGTGGTATTTATCTTTTGAATGGCTGCGGCATCGTGGAGGAAGCCTGCGCAGATCTTAAGGTAACCAAAGAGGAAGCGGCTAAGAACACGATTGCTTATGGAATTCTGGAAGCTCATAATACTTCCGGAAACATGGAGAAGCTTCAGATTAAATTTGATAAACTGACATCTCACGATATTACTTTTGTAGGAATTATCCAGACTGCCCGTGCGTCAGGCCTGGAGAAATTTCCTGTACCTTATGTGCTGACCAACTGCCATAACTCCCTTTGTGCAGTAGGAGGCACCATTAATGAAGATGACCATGTTTTTGGTCTGACCTGTGCAAAGAAATACGGCGGTGTTTATGTTCCCCCTCATCAGGCTGTTATTCACCAGTATGCTCGGGAAATGCTTGCCGGCGGCGGAAAAATGATCCTTGGCTCTGACAGCCATACCCGCTATGGAGCCCTTGGAACAATGGCTATGGGAGAGGGCGGACCGGAGCTTGTAAAACAGCTTCTTTCTCAGACCTATGATATTAATATGCCGGGTGTTGTGGCCATTTACCTGAAAGGCGAACCACGTCCGGGCGTTGGCCCCCAGGACGTTGCACTTGCCATTATTGGTGAGGTATTTGCAAATGGCTATGTAAAAAATAAGGTTATGGAATTTGTAGGGCCTGGCGTTTCATCCTTAAGCGCTGATTTCCGGATCGGCGTTGATGTTATGACAACTGAAACGACCTGCCTGTCTTCCATCTGGCAGACAGATGATAGGATTGAAGAATTCTATGCAATCCACGGCAGAAGCGAAGATTATAAGGCATTGAAGCCAGGTGCCGTTGCATTTTACGACGGCTGCGTGGAAATTGACCTTAGCGAAATTAAGCCAATGATCGCTATGCCTTTCCATCCAAGCAATACCTATACCATTGACGAGTTAAAGGCAAATCTGAATGACATTCTTGCAGATGTGGAGAAAAAGGCTTTGGTAAGTCTTGATGGCAAGATTCCTTATACATTAAGAGATAAAGTAGTAGACGGCAGGCTTTATGTGGAACAGGGAATTATTGCGGGCTGCGCAGGCGGCGGCTTTGAAAACATCTGTGCTGCAGCAGACATTTTGAAGGGAGCAAATATCGGTTCAGATGAATTTACCTTAAGTGTATACCCTGCAAGTACACCGATTTATATGGAGCTTGCTAAGAACGGTGTTTTAGCAGACCTCCTTGGTGCAGGTGCAGTTGTGAAGACTGCATTCTGCGGACCATGCTTTGGAGCAGGGGATACCCCGGCAAACAATGCCTTCAGCATCCGTCATACAACCAGGAATTTCCCTAACCGTGAAGGATCCAAGATCCAGAATGGCCAGATATCATCCGTGGCTCTTATGGATGCCCGTTCCATTGCCGCTACAGCAGCAAACAAGGGATTTTTGACCTCCGCAGAGGAATTTACAGGTACCTATACCAATCAGAGATATTTCTTTGACAAAACAATTTATGAGAACCGTGTTTTTGACAGCAAAGGCGTGGCAGACCCAACCGTAGAGATTAAGTTCGGCCCGAATATTAAGGATTGGCCGAAAATGGCTCCTTTAGCTGAAAACCTGGTTCTGAAGGTGGTTTCCGAAATCCATGATCCTGTTACAACTACGGACGAGCTGATTCCTTCCGGAGAGACTTCTTCCTATCGTTCCAATCCTCTTGGACTTGCGGAGTTTACCCTTTCCAGAAAGGATCCTGCATATGTGGGACGTGCAAAGGAAGTACAGAAAGCGCAGCAGGCGATTCAGGAAGGAAGATGCCCTCTGGAAGCTCTGGAAGAGCTGAAATCTGTGATGAAGGTGATTAATACCAGATTCCCTGGCGCAGGAGAAGGAAACCTGGGTGTAGGAAGTACGATCTTTGCTGTAAAACCGGGAGATGGTTCCGCAAGGGAGCAGGCTGCATCCTGCCAGAAGGTTCTTGGCGGCTGGGCAAATATTGCCAATGAATACGCAACCAAGCGCTATCGCTCCAACTTGATTAACTGGGGAATGCTTCCATTCCTGATCGAAAAGGGAGAACTTCCTTTTGCTAATGGCGATTACCTGTTCTTCCCTGAAATCCGAAAAGCAGTGGAAACAAAAGCTGAGGCTATTAAGGGCTATGTGGTTAAGGAGGATGGCTTAAAAGAGTTTTCCGTATCATTGGGCGAATTGACGGATGATGAGCGGGAGATTATCCTGAAGGGATGCCTGATCAATTATAATAATAAGAATAATGCTTAATATGAATGCTTAATAAAGAAGGGGCAGCATGGCAAGCCTGTGATCAGGTTGCGGCTGCTCTTTTTTCTTTGTGAGATTAATATATATTTTATTAAAATAATCAGAAAATAATAAAATATTTATATAATTCACTGTTTTATGAAAATAAAAATAATTTTAAAATGATTAATTCAAAAAAATATCAAAAATGTATTGACAAAATAAGGTGTAAGTGGTATTATAAATCCATCAAAACAAAACAACAGAAACACAAGAAAATCATTCAATTCATAGTATAAATGTTACTTGAAAGGGATGAAATAGAGAGAAAGGGTAGGGTGATTCCAATGGGACAGTAACCTAAACATAATCAATATGAGTTAGTGATAGGAATCGTATTTCCTGCAAGAAAGACCTGATACAGTACGATGAAAAAGAACGATTTAACCGGAAATCATAAAAATAGCATCCGGTAAACACAAAAACGTATCCGAGGTATAGAAACGATTTTTCATATTGAATAACTATCACGAGCCTGATACAAAGATATTTGGAGTTGTGTAAAGAAACATCTTCAGATAAATATCATTTTTTATCTCAGAAATTCGTTCAGAAGAAGAGATCTGAAGTATTTTAAGGACAGATAAGCATGGTATTTTGAAATCCATATTGCATCTTTAGAATATGAATTGAAGCTTTGCATCAGAAGAATATCTTCTTACAATAGATATTATTTTTGGACAGTGAATTATAACCCGTGAAATTATAATTCGAAATTCTATAAACTTTCTAAGTATATCGAATGATGGTGAAATCATATCGGTTATGAGCAGGAAATAATGAGGGATATGTAGATATATAGGATACATGAAAAACTGAATATTATTTATTGGGACAGAAACCCAATGAGAAAAGTACCTATCAAAGAATATAAAGAGGATTACAGAATTGAATAACGAAGAATTTTAGGACGGTCATCATTTTTGAAAATAAGTAAAAAATGGTGACCGTCATTCTGTTTCCAGGCATTGCGGGAAGAAGATTTTTAGGATATACTCTCCAGGTAAGGAGGGTGTTTTTTATGCGTGATTTTAAGATTGAGAATACAATTCTGTACGAGGACAGGGATCTTCTCGTATGCCATAAGCCGGCCGGAATTCCGGTACAAAGTGCGAGATTTGGGATAATGGATATGGAGAGTGCGCTGAGAAATTATCTTGCAGGGAAGGAAAAGGCAGGAGTGCCTTATGTGGCTGTTATCCACAGACTGGATCAGCCAGTGGAAGGGGCGGTTGTATTTGCCAAGACATCGTCTGCTGCCAGGGAACTGAGCCGCCAGATTGCCCAAGGAGAAGCGGATAAGCGATACCTTGCAGTAACATCACAGCTTCCTTTGGATTTATTAAAGAAAAACCAAAGGGCAGAGTCTGCAGAAGGGGATGCGCCGGTATTTTGGCATATACAGGAACATGTCCTGACAGACTATTTAAAGAGGGACGGCAGAGCGAATACCTCGTCTGTGGTGCCAAAAGGGACACAAGGAAGTAAGGAAGCCAGGCTTTCTTATCAGGTTTTGCAGGAATTGGAAGATGGGAGGACTTTAAGCGGAAAACGTTATTTGATTTCCATCCGCCTGGATACGGGCAGGCATCATCAGATTCGTGTACAGATGGCTCATGCGGGCATGCCTCTTCTGGGGGACAGAAAGTATAATGCAGGGGAAACCGGAGAAGTTTCTTTAGGACTTTGTTCCTGCAGGCTTTGTTTTAGCCATCCAGGGAATCGGGAAAAAATGAAATTTGAAGTTGTCCCCGGAGGAGAAGCTTTTCAGGGATTTTTGATGAATAATTAGAAAGAATCCTGCCATACTAACTGGAAAAAAGTGTGGTGGGATTTTTTGATGGAATGGAAAAGACGGGGGGCAATTGCAGGGATTTTACTGGGGGTTTATCTGGGATACCGGTACCTTCTGCCTGTGGTGCTTCCTTTTTTAGCCGCTTGGATCATGGCAGGATGGCTGTATCCTCTTGCAAAAAGAATAGAAAAAAAGACGAGGATAAAGAAGTCTGTGACAGGCGCCTTTCTTTTGACGGTTTTGTTTGCTGCCGTGGGACTGCTTCTTTATATAGGGATTATGGAAGTGCTTTCCCAGGTGAAAACTGCAGTTTCCCATTACCAGGTGGTGCAGGAGTGGTGTGTTTCCCTTTTGGAACAGTGCTGCGGAATGATCGAGGACATATCAGGAATCGAGGCAGCAAGAAGCAGGGTGTATTTATTAAATACATTCAGCGGCATGCAGGAAGAAATGCTGGCATCGTTGAGTCCGGGAACCCTGACAGCATTGTTCCACGGTGCAAAAAATATTCTTTTGTTGTTGTCTGCTTTAGTTGTAACCTTTATTTCTGCAATTTTGATCATTGGAGATATGGAGAATATGCAGAAAAAGATCTGGGATTATTCCTGGCTTGTGGGAACCAGACGTGTGGTACGGAGGCTTTCCAGGACAACGGTCACATATCTGAAGGCGCAGGTGATCATTATGGCTTTGGTAGCTGCAGTGTGTGCGGCTGGCTTCTGGATCATGAAAAGCCCTTATTTTTTGATTCTTGGAATTCTCCTGGGAGGGATGGATGCATTGCCCTTAATTGGAACGGGGACGTTTTTGTATCCTGCCGCAGTGATTTTTCTGATCCGGGGAAATGCAGGAACTGCAGCAGGATGCGTCCTTCTGGATATTATAACCAGCCTCTTGAGAGAGTTTTTGGAACCTCGCCTTTTGGGAGAAAAACTGGGAGTTTCCCCCATTGCCGTGCTCGCTTCCGTTTACCTTGGCGTAGTGATGTACGGGGCATGGGGAGTGGTTCTGGGTCCTTTGGCATTTTCTACAGCCTATGAAATAGGAAAAGAGTGGGATATTTGGGATTAAAAAATGAAAAAATTATGAAATCTATGGACGAAGTCCGTAAAAAGTGTATAATGTAGAAAGTGAAAATTCTTGTTGATGCGGATATTAGTTCTATTTGATGGAAGAGGAGAAAGAAGAATGAGAAAAGCAGCAGTTGCCACTGCGGGAATTTTGGCAGTATCAGCGTTACTATCCGGATGCCGCAAGGAGGTCGTGGAAGAGGCTATTTCGCCTATTGTAGCGGAGGTGTTGGAACCAGAGGAGACTGAAACGGCCGAAGAGACAGAACCAGAGCAGCTCCTTTTGGAAATTGACCGGGAGATTCCTATTCAGGCAGGTGCAAGGATTGCTGTGGTGAGCAAGAGCACCAATGGTGAATTCTGGGACAGAGTTCGTGCAGGAATGGAAGCAGCCGTTGAGGAGGTCAATGAGGCGTATGGCTTTGAAGGAGATGATAAGGCTGCCATGACCTTTGAAGGACCGGATGATGAACAGAAGGTGGAAGAGCACATTAATATTATTGATGCTGTGATCGCGGAAAATCCTGATGTTCTCTGCCTGTCCATAGGGGACATGGAATCCTGCCAGGCACAATTGGAGGCTGCCATGGAGAACGGAATTCCGGTTGTGATATTTGACTCTAGTGTAACTGATATGAAGCTTGTCAGAGCTTTTCGCGCCACAGACAATCGTCAGGTTGGGAAAATGGCGGCCTATCGTCTGGGAAGGGCAATCGGCAAAATGGGAAAGGTAGCCGTTTTTTCCGGACAGGAGAAGACGGAGAGCGTGAAGAACCGCGTGGAAGGTTTTTTGGAGATGGTCGGCGGTTATACGGATATTGATGTAGTGGAAGTTATTTATCAGGATCAGGTGGAAGACATGGAAGCGGCCATGATGGAGACCTTGGAAAAACATCCGAATCTGGACGGTGTATTCTGTACCAATGCGGATGTGGCGGATATGTACCTGGATATGGAGAAAAATGAGGAGAATGACAGGGTTGCCATGATCGGTGTAGATGGAACGTCCCGGCAATTGGAGGCGATCCAGTCAGGAGAGGAGATCGGCCTTATTTCCCAGGATCCCTATACGATGGGATATCAGACGATCCTTACGGCTCTTATGACCACAGTTCCGGAAGAGAAAGAAGTGGAGATCGAGAAAGAGATACTTTTAAGGCCTGTGTGGCTTGAGCTAGCTAATCTGGAGGATCCGGAGTACAGCAATTACATATATAACTAGTACAGTGAAGTGGACAAGGATAATAGATGAGCCGCGAAGCAGCGGGCAGCAGAGCGATGGCATATCGTTTCATGCTGCCCGGTTTCTTTATACGCAGGAAACTACCTATTGAGAGCAGATGTATAAAATAAGCGGGATTGAACCATTCTAAGAATGGCAGTCCAGAAGCAAGAGACAAAATCAACAAAAATTCACAGTAATCTGTAAAGATATTTTCAACATTTTGTACAAAGATATTGTATTTTGGAATGCTATGTGGTAAAATTTGTTTATGCTGTTAGTCTGGCGGAGTTTTTTGAAAAATGGGTAGGATGAGGAGCGGTGAAGATGAAAAACTGGGCAGATATTATGAAAAATATTACAATGCTGACACAGTTCGGACTTTCTCTTATTACCCCGCTTCTGGTCTGTCTTGGTATCTGCTGGTGGCTGTCCTCCCATATGGGGCTGGGCGGTTGGATCTATATTCTGGGTTTTTTCTTCGGCATGGGCGGCTCCGGAATGGTAGCTTATAAGTTTTCCCTGTCCATTACTGCCCGTCAGAAAAAAGAAAAGAAAAAACAGAAGATATCCTTTAACAGACATTCTTGATAACAGAAAGATAGAAAGGAAGAAACATGAGCAGTTTTTGGAATGATATCCAGCCGGCTGTAAAAAAGGAAACAAAGAGAGTTGCAGCCAGTACGGTTATCGGCGTGATCCTGATGTGGATTGTTTTTGCGGTTTTGCATGGGGCTATGCCGGGTAAGGTACCGCTGGATTATACGGTGTTCCTGGGAGGGATCTGCGGCGGTTTCATTGCGGTGCTGAATTTTTTCCTGATGGGACTTACGGTACAGAAGGTTGCGTCAGCGGCAGATGAAGATCTGGCCAGATCAAAGATGAAGGCAAGCTACTCTCAGCGTATGATGCTTCAGATGCTGTGGGTGATAGCCGCTATTGTAGCGCCTTGCTTTCAGTTTGCAGCCGGAATCGCACCCCTTCTTTTTCCGGGCATTGGCATCAAGATAATGGGGATTAAAAATAGGTGAGCCATTAGGCCCGCCTATTGGCTGCAGTGTAATTTGTGCAGCAAATCACAGCAGCTCCCGCATATTTATGCGGCGGGGGAGGCGCAAAATAAAAGATTTTCTAAAATCTTCGGATGGGAGGTGGAAACATAGATGGATTTAGATATTTCAGGGGCTAAGGTCTTTTTTACCATACCTTTTGATTTTCCCATATTGGGGAAACTGCAGGTAAGTGAGACCATAGTTGTAAGCTGGATCGTAATTCTTCTTATCACAGGGATTTGCATCTGGCTGACCCATGACCTGAGGGTGGAAAATATTTCGAAGCGTCAGGCAGTGGCAGAACTCCTGGTAGAGAAGGCAAATAGCTTTGTTATTGGAAACATGGGAGAGAAATTCCGTTATTTTATTCCATTTGTAGCGGCATTATTTGCAACCAGTGTTGTATCCAATCTTATAAGCCTGATTGGTCTTCGAAGCCCTACGGCGGATTTGTCCACAGAGGCAGCCTGGGCAGTTGTGGTTTTTATCATGATCACATATCAGAAGATTAAGGCAGGAGGCGTTGGCGGCTATATGAAGGGCTTTACACAGCCGATTCCGCTGCTGACACCGTTTAATATTTTGTCGGAGCTGGCTACACCGATCAGTATGGCCTGCCGTCACTTCGGAAATATTCTTTCCGGCGTTGTTATCAATGCGCTGCTTTACGGAGCGCTGGCAGTGGCCAGCTCGGCTCTGCTGGGACTGATTCCAGGCGCAGTGGGCGATCTGCTGTCTCAGATTCCAATTCTTGATGTTGGTATTCCGGCAGTTCTGTCTGTTTATTTTGACTGGTTCTCAGGCTTCATGCAGGCATTTATTTTCTGTATGCTGACGACCATGTACATTGCCAATGCGGCAGAGGGATGATTCCCATTACAAAAAAGAAGAAAAAATAAAGTAGATAAATAATTAGGAGGATTTTTGTTATGGATTTTACAGTACTTGCTAAAGGTATTGCACTTGCAGGCTGCGCTATCGGCGCTGGTTGTTCTCTGATCGCTGGTATCGGCCCTGGTATTGGTGAAGGTAATGCAGTTGCGAAGGCTCTGGAAGCTATCGGACGTCAGCCGGAATGCAAAGGTGATGTAACATCTACCATGCTTCTTGGATGTGCGATCGCAGAGACCACTGGTATTTATGGTTTTGTAACAGGTCTGCTTCTGATCTTCGTAGCTCCTGGTATGTTCATGAACTTCCTGGGATGATGATCTGAGAAGGACTCAGGGTAGATATTGGCAGCAGCGGGAAGGGCAGATAAAAAGCTTCCATAGGAATTGGAGGAGACTGTATGTTACCGCAGGCTGCAGGAGAAGAGAACAGGAGGTTACACACATGGATGTACAGGAATTAGTCGGTATTGTACCATGGACCTTCATTGCGCAGATTGGAAACCTTTTTCTTCAGGTTTATTTGGTGAAGCGCTTTTTATTTAAGCCGATCAATGAAATGCTTGAAAAGCGCAGAGCCATGGCTGATGCTGAGATCCGGGATGCCGTTAAGGCCAAGGATGAAGCCATTGCCATGAAGACGGAATACGAGCAGAATATGCTGGAAGCTAAGAATAAAGCAAATGAGATCGTGATGACAGCTCAGAAAACAGCGGCTGTTCAAAGCGAGCAGCTTCTTTTGGAGGCTTCTAACCAGGCCGCAGCCATGAAGGCTAAGGCTGAAAGCGATATTGCTCAGGAGAAGAGAAAGGCAGTTAATGAGATCAAGGACGAGATCGGCGGCATGGCAGTAGAGATCGCCGGCAAGGTCATTGAGAGGGAAATCTGCGAGGAAGACCATGCGAAACTGATTGACGAGTTTATTTCGAATGTAGGTGAGGCATCATGACACAGACTGCCAGACTGTACGGCGGCAGCCTTTACGATCTTGCTGCCGAAGAACAGCTTACAGATACCGTGATGGAGCAAATGACACAGATTCGTGGAATTTTTAAGGATACCCCGGATTATTTAAGGCTTCTGGGCGAACCGTCCATTCCCAAGGAGGAGAGAACGAAGCTTATTGAGGATGCATTTGGAAACCAGGCAGAAAGGTATCTGGTAAACTTTATAAAACTGCTGTGTGAAAGAAATCTGTTAGGAGATTATGCAGGCTGCTGCGAAGAATTTACACGGCGTTATAATGCGGACCACAATATTGCGGAGGCGGTTGTTACCAGTGCTGTAACGTTAAGTGACAGCCAGATGGAGGCTCTGACGGCCAGACTTGAGAAATTAAGCGGCAAAAAGGTTTCCCTCATACAGAAAAAAGATGCTTCTGTTGTGGCAGGTCTTCGTGTGGAAATAGAGGGAAAGCAGCTTGACGGAACGGTGCAGAGCCGTTTGTCCGGTATTTCCAGGAAACTTAATGAAATCATTGTCTGATGGATGTTTGGATCCATCCCTGAACCTTAATAAATCGCGCAGTAAATGCGCTGCTGGAGGAAATCATGCAATTAAAACCTGAAGAAATATCCAAGGTCATCCGCAGCCAGATCAAATACTACGACAATGCAATTGCGCAGAATGAAACAGGTACGGTTTTAATGGTAGGCGACGGTATTGCCAGAGCCAGCGGGCTTGTGAACTGTATGGCAGGCGAGCTGCTGGAGTTTGAGGACGGCAGCTTTGGCATGGCACAGAACCTGGAAGAAAACAGTGTATCTATCGTATTATTTGGTTCCGATGAAAACATCGGTGAAGGACAGACCGTAAAACGTACCGGTAAGGTAGTATCTGTGCCGGTAGGCGAGGCCATGATTGGGCGTGTTGTAAACGCACTTGGCCAGCCCATTGACGGTGCAGGCCCCATCGTAACGGATGAATACAGAGCAATTGAAAGCCCTGCGCCGGGAATTTGTGAAAGAAAATCCGTACATGAGCCGCTGCAGACAGGTATCAAGGCTATCGACTCCATGGTACCTATCGGAAGAGGTCAGCGAGAGCTTATTATCGGCGACCGCCAGACTGGTAAGACCACTTTGGCTGTGGATACGATCATTAACCAGAAGGGCCAGGATGTTATTTGTATTTATGTAGCAATCGGCCAGAAACGTTCTACTGTAGCAACGCTGGTAGAGACTCTTGCCAGAAACGGTGCTATGGATTATACCATTGTTGTAGCAGCAACTGCTTCTGAAGCAAGTCCGCTGCAGTACATTGCACCATATTCCGGATGTGCAATGGGCGAATACTTTATGTACAAAGGAAAACATGTGCTGATCATTTATGATGACTTAAGCAAGCACGCAGTGGCTTATCGTGCACTTTCCCTGCTGATCCGCCGTCCGCCGGGACGTGAGGCGTATCCGGGAGATGTTTTCTATCTTCATTCCAGGCTTTTAGAGCGTGCTGCCAAGCTGGATGAAGCCCATGGCGGCGGCTCCCTGACCGCACTTCCTGTGATTGAGACACAGGCAGGCGATGTTTCCGCATATATTCCTACTAACGTAATTTCTATTACGGATGGCCAGATATTTCTGGAGACAGAGCTTTTCCATTCCGGTATTATGCCGGCTGTCAACCCTGGTATTTCTGTATCACGTGTTGGCGGTAATGCACAGATTAAGGCGATGAAGAAGGTTGCCGGTACTTTGAAACTGATCTATTCCCAGTACCGTGAGCTGCAGAGCTTTGCTCAGTTTGGCTCCGACCTGGATGCTGATACCAAAGCCCGTCTGGAACAGGGTGCACGTATTGTAGAGGTTCTTAAACAGAACCAGAATGCGCCGGTTCCTGTAGAGAAACAGGTGGCGATTCTTTATGCGGTTACCAAGGGAGTTCTTTCCGGGATTGACGCAGAGGATGTACGCCTTTATGAGTCCGGATTATTTACCCATTTGGATACGGATGCCGAAGGTGCTGCTGTGATGCAGGAGATCCGCACTACAGGCAAGCTGGAGGCAGATACGGAAGAGAAGCTGAAAATGGTACTGGATCATTATACAGAGAATTTTCTGAATACAAGACCTGAAAAATAGAGTGATTAGGAGGGCGCAATATGGCTGCAAACATGAAATCGGTAAAACTGCGCATTAAGAGTGTCCAAAGCACCATGCAGATTACCAAGGCAATGGAACTTGTGGCATCCTCCAAACTGCGTAAAGCCAAGGAAAGGGCAGAAACATGCCGCCCTTATTTCCAGACACTTCACGAAACCCTTCAGGATATTGCAGAGGGAAACACGGATTTTTCTTCTGTTTATGCCAAAGAAGCGGTGAGCGAAAAATACTGTTATGTGGTGATTGCCGGAGACAGAGGACTGGCAGGGGGATATAATGCCAATCTTTTTAAATGCCTGGAAGCTGCCAGTGCAGGACAGGAGTATGTGGTACTTCCCATTGGCAAAAAAGCTGTGGAATATTTCCGGCGCAAAGGCATTCCCATTCTTACGGAACAGTTTGCGGAGATCGCAGATGTTTCTGTGGCAGACTGCTTTGAAATATCTCATCTGCTGTGTCAGGAATTTAAAAAGGGAAGTTTTGGTCACATTGAGTTATGTTATACCAGATTCATTTCTATGCTGTCGCAGCAGCCGGATGTATTTTCTATGCTGCCTCTGAGCGACCTGGCCAGGGAAGAGTCAGATGAGAAGAGGCTTGTCCGTAATCTGATCGTTTATGAGCCAAACAGTATGGAAGTATTTGACGCAATCGTTCCGGAATATCTGGCCGGTCTGGTCTATGGCGGTGTTTGTGAGGCAGTGGCCAGTGAGCTTGCTGCCAGAAGAACTGCAATGGAGGCAGCTACCAGTAATGCGGAAGAAATGATCGAGAAGCTGAACCTGTATTACAACAGGGCGCGTCAGGCCAGCATAACGCAGGAAATCACAGAGATTGTCGGAGGTGCAGAAGGTCTGTAAAAGAGCGATAAGGACGAACACCCAAAGGAACCCTGCAAAATTGTGGGGCATTCGTCCGTTAATCAAGATAGAGGAGATTCGAAGAATGAGCGATAAACACATTGGCGAGGTAGTGCAGGTCACCGGTCCTGTTCTGGACATCCGCTTTGCGCACGATGAACTGCCCGCACTGCTCAATGCTATTGAAATTGATAATCATGGCGCAAAGCTGACAGCCGAAGTTGCTCAGCAGATCGGTGACAATACAGTACGCTGTATTGCCATGAATTCTACAGATGGTCTGGTTCGTGGAACAAAGGCTGTGGATACCGGCGCACCCATTGCGGTTCCTGTTGGAGAGGAATGTCTGGGCCGTGTATTTAACCTTCTGGGCGACCCGGTTGATAACCTTCCCGCCCCGGAAGTAAAGGAGCACTGGGCAATACACCGCCAGGCACCTCCTTACGAGGAACAGACTCCGGCTACAGAGATCCTGGAAACAGGAATCAAGGT
The DNA here is from genome assembly GCA_946557785.1 of uncultured Blautia sp. Taxonomy (GTDB): domain Bacteria; phylum Bacillota; class Clostridia; order Lachnospirales; family Lachnospiraceae; genus Blautia_A. The sequence continues at coordinate 12,201 of CAMNTH010000021.1, read as the reverse complement.
TGTTGACCTTATCTGCCCGTATGCTAAGGGCGGTAAGATTGGTTTGTTCGGAGGTGCTGGTGTAGGAAAAACCGTCCTGATCATGGAGCTGATCCACAATGTAGCAACAGCTCACGGTGGTCTTTCCGTATTTACTGGCGTTGGAGAGCGTACCCGTGAAGGAAATGACCTTTATAATGAAATGAAGGAGAGCGGCGTTATTGACAAAACTGCTCTGGTTTACGGCCAGATGAATGAGCCGCCGGGAGCACGTATGCGAGTAGGACTTTCCGGTCTTACCATGGCTGAATATTTCCGTGATGTGAAGAATCAGGACGTGCTTCTGTTTATTGATAATATTTTCCGCTTTACCCAGGCGGGTTCTGAGGTTTCCGCTCTGCTGGGACGTATGCCGTCCGCAGTAGGCTACCAGCCTACATTGGCAACGGAGATGGGTGCCCTTCAGGAGCGTATCACATCTACCAGAAAAGGCTCAATTACATCTGTTCAGGCAGTTTATGTGCCCGCAGATGACCTGACGGACCCGGCGCCTGCTACAACATTTACCCATCTGGATGCTACAACGGTATTGTCCCGTGATATTTCAAGCCAGGGAATTTATCCGGCTGTAGACCCGCTGGACTCCACCAGCCGTATTCTTTCTCCGGAGGTAGTAGGCACAGAGCATTATGAAATCGCACGTGCAGTACAGAGAGTGCTGCAGCGTTACAAAGAGCTTCAGGATATTATTGCCATCATGGGTATGGATGAGCTCTCTGAGGAAGATAAACAGACGGTAAACCGTGCACGTAAGGTACAGCGTTTCCTGTCCCAGAGCTTTTCTGTTGCAGAGCAGTTTACCGGTATGGCAGGACAGTATGTGCCTCTGAAAGAGACACTGCGCGGCTTTAAGATGATTCTTGACGGCCAGTGCGATGACATTCCTGAAAGCTGCTTCCTGTTTGCCGGAACCATTGATGATGTTTTTGAAAAAGCCAGGAATCTGTAAAGGAGGCTGTCTATGAGGACATTTCCGTTACGAATCGGAACACCGGACGGTCTTTTGTATGAAGGCGATGTGGAGCGTATTGTATGCAGATGCATTACAGGCGACATGGCCATCCTTGCAGGACATTGCAATTTCTGTACGGCTCTTGGAATGGGCGAGGCTCATGTGGTAATGGCGGACGGCACCAGGAGGGAGGCTGCCTGCATTGGAGGAATGCTTTCCATGATGGACGGGGAGTGCAGCCTGCTTGCAACTACCTGGGAATGGAAGGAAGAAATTGATGCGGAGCGTGCGTCTGAAGCGAAGAAGCGTGCAGAAGCACTTCTTTCCAAAGGCGGACTTAGCGACCGGGAATACAAGATTGCAGAAGCCAAGCTTCACAGGGCACTGGTTCGGTTAAGTGTAAAAGAATAAAGAGGATTTATAAGATAAGACGGCGCAGCCAGGAAGGGCGGCGCCGCTTTTTAACGTCACGCTGTTACTGCACAATTGCATTGACACAAAGCCCTTAAAGGAGTTACAATAAAGTATTAGTAAATCTAAGAGGAGGTAACTTATGAAGAAATTGATGACTGGCGATGAGGCTATTGCCAGAGGCGCATTTGAAGCCGGAGTTACTTATGCATCCGCATATCCCGGAACTCCCAGCACAGAGATACTTGAGAATCTTGCTACATATAATGAAATTTATGCAGAATGGGCGCCCAATGAGAAGGTTGCAATGGAATCTGCTATCGGAGCATCTGTTGCAGGGGAACGCAGCATGGTATCTATGAAACATGTTGGAATGAATGTGGCTGCAGATCCTATGTTTACCTGGGCTTATATGGGAGTGAACGGCGGAAATGTAATCATAACTGCAGATGAGCCAGGTATGTTTTCATCCCAAAATGAACAGGACAACAGGAATTATGCCAAAGCAGCCAAAATTGCCATGATGGAGCCTTCTGACAGCCAGGAATGCATTGACATGGTAAAAGCTGCTTATGAGCTTGGAGAAGAATACGATACTCCTTTCATTATCCGAATGACAACCCGTGTCTGCCATTCAAAATCTATTGTGGAATTGAAAGACAGAGCAGAGATTCAGCCAAAAGAATGGAAGAAGAACCCAGGTAAATATGTATGTCTTCCTGCAATCGCCAGAAATCTTCGGGTAAAGCTTCAGGAACGTATGGAGAAACTGGCTGCTTACAGTGAAACAAGTCCCTTTAACCGTGTTGAGATGGGGGATACCAAAGTTGGTATTATTGCATCCGGTATATGTTACTACTATGCAAAAGAGGTATTTGGAGACAATGCTTCTTATTTAAAACTTGGCTTTACCAATCCCCTGCCGGCCAATCTGATCAAGGACTTCTGCTACAAGGTAGATAAAGTGTATGTCCTGGAAGAAAACGATCCGTATATTGAAGAATTTGTAAAGCAGCAGGGCTGCGAGTGCATCGGAAAAGAGCTGTTTCCTGCATATGGAGAAATGACTCCGGACGTGATCCGTGCCTGTGTAACCGGAACTGCAAATAAAACGATGGAATTTGATAAAACAAAGCTGATCGGCCGTGCACCGACTTTCTGTGCAGGCTGCCCACACAGAGGATTGTTTTACCGTTTAGGTAAGCGCAAGGATATTATGATCAGCGGAGATATCGGCTGTTATACCCTTGCAGCAGGAAAACCATATAATGCCATGGATTCCACCGTATGTATGGGAGCCAGCATCAGCCTTGGACATGGTGCACAGAAGGCCTTTAAGGCGCAGGGCTTAAACAGAAGAGTAGTAACAGTCCTTGGAGACTCCACTTTCTTCCATACAGGAATCAACTCCCTGATCAATACGGTTTATAATAAGAGCAACACCGTCAATATTATCCTTGATAATCGTATCACAGGTATGACAGGGCATCAGAATAATCCTGGAACCGGATATACGGCAAAAGAAGAAGAAACTACCCTGATCAAGATTGAGGATCTGGTAAAGGCCATTGGAGTGAAGCATGTTTATGTCATCGACCCCAATAATCTTAAGGAAGTGGATGATACATTGGATAAATGCCTTGCATTGGACGAGCCGTCCGTTATCATTACCCGCTGGCCCTGTGTGCTGAAGAAGTTTTCCCAGGAAGACAGGGACGAGTTTGATAATTTGTTTGCAACAAAAAACAAGGTAGATGCAGATAAGTGTATTGGCTGCAGGCTCTGCTTGAAGGCAGGATGTCCGGCTATGTCCTATGATGCAGCAGCGAAAAAGGTTACCATCAATCGTGCTCAATGTGTGGGATGTGATGTCTGCACACAGGTTTGCCCGAAAGATGCCATCGTAAAGGAGGATTAATCCTATGACAAAAAGCATTTTATTAGTAGGTGTCGGCGGTCAGGGAACCATCCTTGCCAGCAAGATTTTGACAAATGGCCTTATGGAAGCCGGCTATGATGTAAAAATGAGCGAGATCCACGGCATGTCCCAGCGAGGGGGAAGCGTTTCCTCACAGGTTCGCTACGGAGAAAAGGTAATGTCTCCGGTAATTGAAAAGGGAAAAGCAGATATTGTGGTTTCTTTTGAAAAGATGGAAGCTCTTCGTGCCCTTGACTACCTGAAAGAAGATGGAACCTTGGTGGTCAATAATGAAGAGATTCCTTCAATGTCCGTAATCACAGGAGAAGAGACTTATCCGGATGATGTACTGGAGGAAATTGAAAAGCATGTTAAGGCAAAGGTAGTGGATGCAACCCGTCTTGCAGGAGAACTGGGAAATGTAAAGGCTGCCAATATCATCCTTTTGGGAACGATCATTAAAGCCATGGGGCTGGAGCATATTAACTGGGATGAGATTCTGAAGGCGAATATCAAACCTCAGTTTTTAGAGTTAAATAAAAAGGCATTAAAAATTGGTATAGAGGCCGTTGAATAAAAAGGCCGGAAGAGGGGAAAGAGAGTATTGAAAGAACGTGAAAAATTTGGTTCAAGGCTTGGTTTTATTTTAGTTTCAGCAGGATGTGCCATTGGAATCGGAAACGTATGGAAATTTCCCTATATGACAGGGAAAAACGGAGGCGCTGCATTTATCCTGATCTACCTGGCATTTTTGATAGTGCTTGGACTGCCGATTCTGGTTTGTGAATTTGCCGTAGGACGCGCCAGCCGCCAGAGTACGGCCAAGGCTTTCCATACATTGGAGCCGGAAGGCTCCAATTTCCACAATTACAGCTATATGGGAATGATCGGCAATTATATGCTGATGATGTTCTATACTATGGTAGCCGGATGGATGATGTATTATTGCTATGCTATGGCAGCTGGCCGGCTTGAAGGGGCATCCTCAGATCAGGTGAGAGACTTTTTCGGCAGCCTGCAGACATCCCCTGGAACCATGACCTTTTGGATGGCGGCAGCAGTTCTGTTATCCTTTGGAATCTGTTCTATGGGACTGCAGAAAGGCGTGGAGCGTATTACAAAAGTGATGATGATCTGCCTTCTGGTTCTGATCATCATTCTGGCTGTACATTCCGTCAGGCTGGACGGTGCAATGGAAGGTGTGAAATTCTATCTGATACCCAATCTGGATAACATGAAAGAGGTGGGGATTGGAAACGTAACTTTTGGAGCTATGTCACAGGCGTTTTTTACACTGAGCCTTGGGATCGGAGCCATGACTATATTCGGAAGCTACCTTGGAAAAGAACGGACGCTGGCCGGAGAATCCGTTCATATTCTGATCCTGGATACATTTGTGGCGCTGATGGCTGGACTGATCATTATTCCGGCATGTTTTTCCTTTGGCGTAGAGCCTGATGCAGGTCCAGGGCTGGTATTTATTACTTTGCCAAATGTATTTAACCAGATGACAGGGGGAAGGATCTGGGGCGCACTGTTCTTCCTGTTTATGTCCTTTGCGGCTTTATCCACAGTAATCGCCGTATTCGAAAATATTTTGTCCTTCGCCATGGATTTATGGGGATGGAGCAGAAAAAAGGCAGTGACCGTGAACATTGTGCTTGTGGTTCTCCTGTCTATGCCTGCGGTTTTGGGCTTTAATATCTGGTCAGGATTCCAGCCGCTGGGACCGGGAAGCAATATCATGGATTTGGAGGATTTTATTGTTTCCAATAATATCCTGCCCCTTGGCTCCGTAGTTTTTGTGCTGTTTTGTGCTGCTAAAAACGGATGGGGATGGGATTCATTCCTGAAAGAGGCGAATACGGGCTCCGGAATGAAATTCCCGAAAGGAATCAGGATTTATATGTTTGCGGTAATTCCGGCTGTAGTTGCTGTGATTTACCTAAAAGGATATTATGATATGTTCAGTCCAAAGGGAATGAAGTATCTGATTCCATGGATGTTTGTGGGAGTTCTGATGCTGGCTCTTGTGGGATGGATATCCTTTGGCAAACGAAAGAGAAAATAAGAGGAGTGAAAGCTATGATTTCAGAGAAAATGAAACCTTTTGTGCAGAACAATTCAGCGATTCGCATGATGTTTGAAGAAGGAAATCGTCTTAGAGCCATTTATGGTGCAGATAAAGTATATGATTTCAGCCTTGGAAATCCCAGCGTTCCGGCACCGGACTGTGTAAGAGAGGCGATTATCCAGCTTGTAAACGAAGAAGAGCCTACGCAGCTTCACGGATATATGAGCAATGCAGGATTTGAAGATGTGCGCAGTGCTATTGCTCAGTCTCTGAACCGCCGCTTCGGAACTGCTTTTTCTGCAAAGAATCTGATTATGACGGTAGGTGCTGCAAGCGGTTTGAACGTGGTTCTGAAAACAATCCTGAATCCTGGTGAGGAAGTGATCGTGTTTGCGCCATATTTTCTGGAATATGGTGCATATGTCAGAAATTATGACGGGAAGCTTGTGGAGATTTCTCCGGATACAGAGACTTTCCAGCCGAACCTTATGGAACTGGAAGAGAAGATTACTGCCAATACAAGAGCGGTGATCGTAAATACTCCTCATAATCCAACAGGTGTAGTTTATTCTGAGGAAACGATTCAGAGACTGGCTTCCATCCTTGAAAAGAAGCAGAAGGAATTTGGCAGCGTAATTTATCTGATTTCCGATGAGCCTTATCGGGAGCTGGCTTATGACGGCGTAAAGGTACCGTTTTTGACAAAATATTACGGGAATACCATTGTGGGTTATTCTTACAGCAAATCTTTGTCCCTTCCGGGTGAGCGTATCGGATATGTGGTAATTCCCGATGAACTTGAGGACAGCGAAACGGTGATTACAGCGGCTTCTATTGCCAACCGTATCTTGGGAAGCGTTAATGCTCCTTCACTTATGCAGAAGGTTATTATGAAGTGCGTGGATGCAGAGGTGGATGTTGCAGCTTATGACAAAAACCGTACTGCATTGTACAATGGACTGAAGGAATGCGGATTTGAGTGCATTAAGCCCCAGGGAGCATTTTATCTTTTCGTGAAATCTCCGGTAGCTAATGAGAAGGAATTTTGCGAGGCAGGAAAGAAATATAATATTTTGATGGTTCCAGGAAGCTCCTTTGCATGTCCGGGATATGTAAGGCTTGCATATTGTGTTTCCTATGAGACTATTGTGAATTCTCTTCCGGAATTTAAAAAGCTGGCGGCAGAGTTTGGATTATCCTAAAAGGGATCTGATCTCTTTCTTTCCAACGGTACAATCTTAAACGAATACAGTTATTGTGACACGATGCGTTTTCTGCTTCTCGCATGCGGCTGATTCCTTCCGGCTCCTGTGGGAGCTGGCCCTTCGGGCTCAGACATGCACCCGCTGTCACTGCAAGCATGCTCGCTGCTTAGGAAGCCTCGCTATTGTCACTATGAACTGTATTCGTTTAGCTTGTACCAGCAGTAAGATAGCGGCAGGAATCTAAAAACAGCTGCCTGTCGTTTCTTCTGGCAGCGTCCGTAATGTTTTTTCTGCAAACAGAAAATGCGGGTTTACAAACCAGGAAAATTATGCTACTATTTCATCATACCGCAGGTAAAGCCTGCATAAATGAGAAACTCGTGGAAGAAGAGAGTACATGTGCATACCGCATTACAGAGAAATCCCCGGTGGAAAGCAGATAAGTCCGGCAGACTTTGATTCCCAGGCTGAGAGGGATGTGTATGGGGCAGATGGAAGATGGCTTCGGAGAGGTGCAGCTGAAAGAACAGTAGGCTGCGACAGGACCGCCTGTTACAGCGGAAGGGTATCAAGAACTTTTGCAATTGCAGAAGTATTCGTACCTGATAAGGTTCCTGGTGCAGCGATACACGAACCGTGAGGCAGGAATGAACAGAAGTGGTAACACGGGTTTTGCTCGTCTTCTCTGAATTTAGCAGAGGAGACTTTTTTTATTAAAGGAGGAATTGAAACAATGGAAAAGCAGAAGTATTATATTACCACTGCCATTGCCTACACATCCGGCAAACCTCATATTGGAAATACTTATGAGATTGTTCTGGCAGATGCCATTGCCCGTTATAAGAGACAGCAGGGCTATGATGTCTTTTTCCAGACCGGAACAGATGAGCATGGACAGAAAATTGAGCAAAAAGCAGCGGAAGCAGGAATTACACCGAAGGAATTTGTAGATAATGTAGCAGGAAAGATTAAGGATATCTGGGATCTGATGAATACCTCTTATGACAAGTTCATCCGTACTACAGATACTGACCATGAGAAACAGGTACAGAAGATTTTTAAGAAAATGTATGCCAAGGGAGATATTTACAAGGGACATTATGAAGGAATGTACTGTACTCCCTGTGAGTCTTTCTTTACGGAGTCTCAGCTTGTAGACGGCAAATGCCCTGACTGCGGACGTCCCTGTATTCCGGCAAAGGAAGAAGCTTATTTCTTTAAAATGAGCAAATATGCAGACCGTCTGATTGAGCATATCAACACCCATCCGGAATTTATTCAGCCGGAATCCCGAAAGAATGAGATGATGAATAACTTCCTGCTTCCGGGCCTTCAGGATCTTTGTGTATCAAGAACCTCTTTTAAATGGGGAATTCCGGTGGATTTTGACCCGAATCATGTAGTATATGTATGGCTTGATGCGCTGACAAATTATATTACCGGAATCGGTTATGATTGTGACGGTGAGAGTACGGAGCAGTTTGGGAAAAACTGGCCTGCAGATTTGCACCTGATCGGAAAAGACATCATCCGTTTCCATACGATTTACTGGCCGATTTTCCTTATGTCTCTGGATCTGCCTCTTCCAAAGCAGGTATTTGGCCATCCGTGGCTTCTTCAGGGCGATGGAAAAATGAGCAAGTCCAAAGGAAATGTGCTCTATGCAGATGAACTGGTGGATTTCTTTGGTGTAGATGCAGTGCGTTACTTCGTACTCCATGAAATGCCTTTTGAAAATGACGGTGTGATCACCTGGGAACTTATGGTAGAACGTCTGAATTCCGAACTGGCTAACACTCTCGGAAACCTGGTGAACCGTACTATTTCCATGTCCAACAAGTATTTTGGCGGTATTGTGGAGAATAAAGGAGCAGAAGAACCAGTTGATGATGACCTGAAGTCCTTCATTCTGGAAGTACCGGGTAAAGTAGCAGCCAAAATGGAAAAGCTCCGTGTGGCAGATGCTATGACAGAGATATTCTCCTTGTTCAAACGCTGCAACAAATATATTGATGAGACAATGCCTTGGGCACTGGCAAAGGATGAAGCAAAGCAGGATCGTCTTGCAACGGTTCTCTACAATCTGGTAGAAGGAATCTGCATTGGTGCAACTCTTCTGGAATCCTTTATGCCGGAAACCACAGAAAAAATTCTTGCGCAGTTAAATGCAGGAAAGAGAACTCTGGAAGAGTTGTCTTCCTTTGGCCTGTATCCCACAGGAAACAAAGTAACGGAAACACCGGAAATTTTATTTGCCCGCCTGAAAGTAGAGGAGATTATGGAAAAGGTTGCGCAGCTTCATCCTCCTGTTGAAACAAAAGAAGAAAAACAGGAAGAAGAGAAGGAAAATGTGATCGATATAGAAGGAAAGCCGGAAATTACCTTTGAGGATTTTGAAAAAATGCAGTTCCAGGTTGGAGAGATCATTGCCTGTGAGGCAGTAAAGAAATCCCGTAAGCTGCTTTGCTCTCAGGTAAAGATAGGAAGCCAGGTGCGCCAGATCGTATCCGGTATTAAATCCAGCTATTCCCCTGAAGAAATGGTAGGCAAAAAGGTTATGGTTCTGACAAACTTAAAACCTGCGAAGCTTGCGGGGATTGTAAGCGAAGGCATGATCCTCTGCGCAGAGGATGCTGAGGGTAATCTTGGCCTGGTAACTCCGGAAAAGGATATGCCTGCCGGAGCAGAGATCTGTTAAGATTACGATTGACGAAGAGGAGATCTTTTCTGTCCGTATCGTGATGAAACAGCGAGACTTTTATTGCATATTGATGGGTATGCAGTATAAGTCTCGCTTTTTTGTATCATAGTAATGGAGACACACTTTTACTGCAGCCGTAAAAAGAATCTGTATGCAGAAACATGATAAAATTAATACTGTAAAGAAAGGGTGTTTTTATGAAAAAGTATTATAATCAGGAAGCAAGGGAAGTTCAAAAGGAGATTAATGGAAGCCTGCTGCCATTGACAGAAGAGCAGGTCAAAGCAAATCAGAAGAAATACGGTATGAATGAACTGGAAGAGGGACAAAGGAAGACTTTTTTTCGGATCTTTTTGGAACAGTTCCAGGATTTTTTAGTAATTATCCTTATTTGTGCTGCCGTAGTTTCTCTGTTTTTAGGTGAAGCGGAAAGTGCGGCAGTCATTTTGGCAGTTATTACCATGAATGCAGTTTTGGGGACGATCCAGACAAAGAAAGCAGAGAGCTCCCTGAACAGTTTGAAAGAATTGTCAGCACCAAATGCCAAGGTGCTTCGAAACGGTGCCGTATCAGAAATTTCAAGCCGTGAGGTAACAGTTGGTGATGAAGTTCATCTGGAAGCGGGAGATTATGTTCCTGCTGATGGAAGGCTCCTGGAAAGCGCAAGCTTGAAAATGGATGAAAGCGCTCTGACAGGAGAGAGCCTTGGGGTGGAAAAAGTAAGCAGTGTCCTATCTGGAGAGCTGCCTTTGGGCGATCGGAAAAACATGGTCTATTCAGGAAGCTTTGTTACTTACGGACGGGGCGTATATGTGGTGACCAATATTGGTATGGAGACAGAGGTGGGCAAAATTGCCGGGCTTTTGAAAAATACTTCTGAAAAAAAGACTCCCCTTCAGGTAAGCCTGGATCAGTTTGGAAAAAAACTATCCATCATCATATTGGCATTGTGCGGATTGCTTTTTGGAATGCAGGTTTTGAGAGGAGGAAATGCAGCAGATGCCTTTTTGTTTGCTGTTGCTTTGGCAGTTGCGGCGATTCCGGAGGCATTGAGCTCCATTGTGACCATTGTATTGGCTTTTGGTACGCAGAAAATGGCAAAGGAAGGGGCCATTATCCGCAGGCTGCAGGCTGTGGAAGGGTTGGGAAGTGTTTCTGTGATATGCTCCGATAAGACAGGGACACTGACGCAGAATAAAATGACGGTTGAGCATTATTTTCTGGATGGAGAAGATATTCCTGCAGAAAAGATTGACCCGGAAAATCCTCTCCATAAGCAAATGCTGAGACTGAGTATTCTCTGCAATGATTCCACCAACCTGGATGGTCAGGAAATCGGTGATCCTACGGAAACTGCGCTGATTAATTTGGGGGAGAAAAAGGGAGTTCCTGCAAATAGGGTGAGGTCTGCTTATCCAAGACTCAGCGAGCTGCCCTTTGACAGTGACCGCAAAATGATGTCAACGCTCCATATGCTGAAGGATGGCTGTACAATGGTGACAAAGGGTGCCGTGGACGTTATGCTGGATCGTATAAAGTATATTCAGAAGAGTGGAGAAGTGCGGGAAATTACCTGGGAAGATAAGAAGATGCTAAAGGAAGCCAATGAGCATTTTTCAAAAAAAGGACTTCGTGTTCTGGGAGTGGGGTATAAGGGCTTTGCCAGGGAAAAAGGGCTTGTTTGGGATGATGAAAATGACCTTGTTTTTCTGGGGTTGATCGCTATGATGGATCCGCCCAGGGTGGAAAGTGCCCGGGCTGTTGCAGAGTGTAAAAGCGCAGGTATCCGGCCGGTAATGATTACCGGGGATCACAAAGTGACAGCATCGGCTATTGCAAAGCGAATCGGTATTCTGGAGGATATGTCAGAGGCATGTGAGGGAGGAGAGATTGACGGTCTTAGTGATGAGGAACTGAAGGATTTTGTGGAGCATATTTCAGTATATGCCAGGGTTTCTCCGGAGCATAAGATTCGTATCGTTCGTGCATGGCAGGAGAAGGGAAATGTAGTTTCCATGACAGGAGACGGCGTAAATGACGCCCCTGCGCTGAAGCAGGCGGATATTGGCGTTGCAATGGGGATTACAGGAACTGAGGTTTCCAAGGATGCTTCGTCTATGATTTTGACGGATGATAATTTTGCTACGATCGTGAAGGCTGTGGAAAATGGCAGGAATGTTTATGCAAATATTAAACGCTCTATTCAGTTTTTGCTCTCCGGTAATTTTGCGGGAATTTTAACAGTGCTGCTTGCGTCCTTAATGGGCCTTCCGGTACCTTTTGCACCTGTTCATCTGCTGTTTATTAATCTTGTAACAGACAGCCTTCCGGCAATCGCCCTGGGGCTGGAACCCCATAAGCATACCGTGATGAAGGAAAAGCCGCGTTCAGTAAAGGAGTCCATTCTTACGAAATCTTTTTTAGGGAGTGTCTGCGCAGAGGGGGCTGTGATGGGCTTGCTTACCCTTGGAGCGTTTCTTTTGGGATACAGTCAGGGCGGCGCAAGGCTTGGAAGTACCTTTGCTTTTGGTACGCTGTGTCTTTCCAGACTTGCTCATGGCTATAACTGCAAAGGAAAGAAGCCTGTTCTTTTTACAAAAGAATTCTTCAGCAATAGATATATGCAGTGGGCTTTTTTGTGCGGAGCTGTGCTTTTGACTGCGGTACTTACCATTTCACAGATGCAGGCCATATTTGCAGTGCAAACCTTGAATCTGCTTCAGCTATTAATTGTATATGGCTTTGCGTTGACCAGCCTGCTTTTGATCCAGCTATTAAAAGAGATGCAGCATTAAAACGATTCCCCGGAGACTGTCACTTGACGGACACCGGAGAGGGTTTTATACTCCTGTTTTTGACAGTTGAGTAGAGCAAAACACCTCGCAACCCCAGTACTTATGC
>CAMNTH010000020.1 GCA_946557785.1 uncultured Blautia sp. | reverse complement strand
ACAACTCTATCTCTCTTTGGATAAGGATTTGCATAGATTTGTCAATGCTCTGAACAAAAATGGTGCCGGTTGGTTTATTAAAGATAATCAACTGTATACAAAAATGTTTGATTGTTTTTGAAAAACCTGTCTATGCAGAAATTGTGCAAAGCATACGGCAAGGATTTGATTTTTGTCTTTTGAGAATTACATTTCAATAAATTCTGATTTATCGGACAGTCATCCATCAACAGGGGATTGTTCACTTTGGATATTTTGATGCGCGGTTTGACGAAGCGGCTTTTGGCAACACCAATCTGAAAAGGGAGTTTCTGCTTGTTACGTTTCTGTATCAAGCAGATGTTTTAGCATGCTCTTTCAAAATATCGGGCAGCATATCCAGTTTTTGCGATTTCTTTCTTCGTCTGCTGTATCCCAAAAAGCGTTGAAGAACTGATGATTGAGGCAGAACGCTCTGAACTGCTCCAACAGGCGATTGCCAGTCTGCCAAAAACTCAGCAGCGGCGTTTCCTGCTCCATTATGAATATGATTACAAACTTTGTAAAATTGGGGGAATGGAACATTGCGCCGCTTCTTCGGTAGGTAAATCTGTTTCTCTTGCAAGAGAAAAGATAAAGGCACAGATGAAACAATATCTTTGTGCATAATGATTTTGCAGTACCCTTGTATCTTCGGATATGAGGGTATTTGTCTATATGTTCTCAAATGGAATTTTGCAGATGTGAAAATGGTTCTTTTTCAAGGTTCTTCACGATTCTTTCAGATCACATCAACTTTGTGTACTGCCCAAATAGTAATGCCGCGTTAAGGACGCCTATTTGAGATAGGAACCTCTCGACAAATTCTAGTAGTACCCGTATAATGAAAAGGATAATGTGCAAATGAGGTGTACCAATGTTACGAGTAGCTATATGTGACGATGAAAAAATACTGGTGGACATAGAAGAAATCGCCGGAAGATTTTTCAGACTAAATTGTATAGATAATAAAATTACCACTTATCAGTCTAGTGAAAACTTGCAGTACGACCTGCAGGACGGGGTAGTTTACGACCTGTTTCTTTTGGACATTGAGATGCCGGAAATTCATGGGATGGAGCTTGCAAAAGAAATCTGTGAAAGGATACCTTCTGCAAAAATTATTTTCATAACATCCCATCTGGAATATGCAATTACCGCTTATGAGTACTCGGTGTTTCGTTATATTCAAAAAACAATGCTCCATGAAAAATTGTTTTTAGCGTTGGAGGATTACTACAAGCTATATGCTTTAGAGAAGAACGAATACTACATGATAGAGATCAAGAACTATTTGGAAAAGATTCCTTATAGAAGTATCTTTTACATATTAAAAGAGGGTAAGTATTCCGTTTTGTATCTGGAAGGAGAAAGAACGGTATCAGTCCGTAAACCACTGAAACAAGTTTTTGAGGAATTAGGTCAAGAATATTTTTATTTTGCAGATAGAGGCTGTATTATCAATCTGGCAAATGTGGTTGGTATGGACACAGGGAAAATACTATTTCCGGAACAGCAGAATGTCACGATCAATAAAACAAACTGGATAGAATTTAAAGAAAGTCTGCTGTCGTTTTGGGGGAAACAGATATGACGGGAGTGTTTATTTTCATAGAATGGCTGGCAAGTGTCAATGAGATGTTATGTGGTCTTGTGTGGACGCAGGCGATTATGGAAAAACAGTTTGACAAAAAACATCATAGGTTATTTTTGGTGCTTATTGCAGGGTTAATTGCGGCAGGAATTATTTTGCTGAATTTATTCGACCTCCGGGCTAATTATATAACCAGTCTATATGTGATTTTTGCTTTGCTATTAGGAAATTGCATTCTTTATAAGGGGAAAGTAATTGAACTTTTCATGATAACAATAGGATATACTGCCCTATTGCTGAGTATGAGCGCGCTTTTAGTTAGAACTACAATCTGGATAGGCATACCAATGGACTGGACATCCACATTTGGGTTAGAGCGAGTGGGTGTAATTTCAGCAGCGGAATGTTCGGTGTTTGGCATTACAGGGATAACGTATGCAGTTATAACAAGGATTAGGCGCAGTATTCCGATTTGGGGAGCTTTTGCAACCTCTATCATTTGTGTATGTATTGGAAGTCTGGGATACTGTTATTTGTTTTTGCATAGTGGAGTAATAGACAGTGCTAAATTAAATGGGTTTCAACTTATCATGGGAATTATGTTGATTTTTGCAATGATGGTTCTCTACCTCTGGCTGCAGATGCGGAAGGAAAAGAAGGAAAAAGCCTATACGATTCAGCAGAACACCATATTGGAAAAGAATTATGCGGCTGCAAAAGAATCTTATGAAACAAATGCGAAGCTTTATCACGATATGAAAAATCATTTTTTATTGTTGCAAAGTTATTTAAGGGAAAATAAGGTGGAAGAAGCAGAAGCCTATTTGGAAAAGTTGAGTGGAGATAGAATGAAATATGACTATGAGCGTTACACAGGGATTGAGGCAATCGACTATATTTTAAGCCAAAAACAGGAGAAAGCGGAGAATAATCGTATCCACATGAAAATTCACGGGGAATATCCGAAGGATTGTATGATTGATCCGGTAGACCTCTGCACGATCCTTACAAATCTTTTAGATAATGCTGTCGAAGCCTGTATGAAACAGCCGGAAGGAGAACCGCGGGAAATACAAGTGACGATCAGGAGGCTTCATCAGTTTATCATTATTAAAATTGGGAACAGTAGCATAGCTTCACCGGATATTCGGAATGGGAAATTACACACTTCTAAGAAAGATAGAAACCTTCACGGATGGGGAATGAGAAGTGTGTTGTCTGCAGTAGAAAAATATCAGGGGACGGTACAGTATGAGTATCGTGAGAAAATGTTTACGATAAGTGCAATGCTTTTTTATCAATAAAACAGGTCAGGGACAGTTACCCTTTGTTTCGAGGACAGTTGAGGTAACTGTCCTTTTTTTGTGTAAACTAAGGGTAGAAAGGAGAGTGAATATGTGGAAAATAGCAGGAGCAGTTCTGATATTGGTGTTATTAGCGATAGTGGCGTTAATTGTCCATTTTATCAAAAAGTAAAAAAGATATTCAGGAGGTAAAGATGGAACTTAAGATTGCAGATCTTACAAAAGAATTTGGACACTTTACGGCAGTAGACCATCTGAACATTACCATGACAAGCGGTGTGTATGGTCTGCTGGGTGTAAATGGTGCGGGGAAAACAACGCTTATGCGTATGCTTTGTACGTTACTTCGTCCTACAAGCGGAAAGATTACCTGCAATGGGCGTGATATTTTAAAAATGGACGGAAAATACAGAGAAATCTTAGGGTATCTTCCGCAGGATTTTGGATATTATCCGGACTTTACGGTGGAAAAGTATCTGCTGTATATTGCATCCATCAAGGGTATTCGTCCGGCGGCGGCGAAAAAGAGAGTCAGGGAACTGATTGCGGGAGTAGGACTTCAAAAGGCGGCAAGGAAGAAAATGAAACAATTATCCGGAGGTATGTTACGGAGAGCAGGAATTGCACAGGCAATGTTGAATGATCCGAAAATACTGATATTGGATGAGCCGACAGCAGGACTTGATCCAAACGAGCGTATCCGGTTCCGAAATCTGATTAGCGAATTGGCTGAAAATCGGCTGGTGCTCTTATCTACGCATATTGTCTCAGATGTTGAGTACATTGCGAATGAAATATTGCTGATGAAAGAAGGAAAAATCCTTCACAACGGTACCGCGGCTGAACTGTTGGGAACGATGACAGAGGGTGTATGGAAGTGCTTTGTAAATAAAAGCGAAGTGGAAAAGTACATGAAGAAATATAAGATTTCTAATATGAAGTCAGAAGCCCACGATGTGGAACTTCGGATTATCTCGGCGAAAAAGCCAATGGCGGATGCAGAACTTGTGGATGCAAATCTGGAAGATTTATTCTTGTACTATTTTGGAGAAAAGGCAGGTGACAGCAATGCTGATTTTTGAAATTAAAAAAATTCTTGTAAAGCCGGTGAATAAGATTGTACTTCTTGTTCTGACGGCAGCGTTGTTAGTGGGAAGTTTTCTTACTCTTAGGGATGTGACGTATACGACAGAAGGCGGAGAAGTGCTCCGGGGGATTTCAGCTGCGAAAGAATTGAAGTCCGTAAAAAATGAATGGAAAGGCGAGTTGACTGAGGACGTATTATGGCAGGTAATAGAGGAAAATCAAAAGATTCTTGCAGAGACGCCGAATCTTGATGAAGCGTTTGTGAAGCAGCAGGGTCTTAGGGATATTCACGAGATGCTGAATAATGGATTTGCCGGATTTGATGAGTGGGATTATTATCGTGCGGACAGTTTATCGCCAGAGGAAGCGGCAGGAATTTATCAGATAAGGGTAGATAGTCTGAAAGAATATCTTTCCAGAGAAGAGGTGAAGAACACCTTTTCGGAAAAAGAAAAAGAGTTCCTGATCAGCCAGTGGGAGAACCTCAAGACACCTTTTTACTACGAATATGCAGAAGGATGGAAAGCGCTTTTGGATTCGCAGTATCTTCCGACTTTGATGACATTATTAGTTGTGATCCTTGGGGCGCTTGTAGCAGGCATTTTCTCTGACGAATATTCATGGAAAGCGGATTCTATTTTCTTCTCAAGTAAACTGGGAAGAAACAAGGCGGTATTATCAAAAATCAGTGCCGGATTTTTGATTACTACAGTTTTATATTGGGCATCTATACTTCTCTTCACGATAATCATATTAGGGGCGCTGGGTGTTGGAGGCGCAAATTGCCCGGTGCAGCTTGGAGAAAGCAACTGGATGAGTATTTATAATTGGACTTATCTGCAAAAATATTTCTTTGTTACGATAGGCGGATATGTTGGAAGTATGTTTATTACACTTTTGGCAATGACAGTATCGGCAGTTACACGCTCCACGGTAATTGCAGTGGTAATTCCGTTTGCATTATCCTGTGCGCCGATGTTTTTGGGAAGAATTACAGTTTTGACACGTATTATATCATTTTTCCCGGATATGCTGCTGAGGATATGCACATACCATGACGAATTTCTTCTGTGTGGGATCGGAGGAAAGGTAATGGGAGTCTTTACGTTTCTGATACCGTTATATGTAGTACTTTGTCTTGTCATTGTTCCGGTCTTGTATTTGATATATAAAAAGGCAGAAGTAAAATAAATGGGGCGATATAAGAAAAAAGATTCATCAAAAGCTGGTTTCCAATTTACCGGAGCAACCCGCGATTGAGCAGCTTTCAAAATATTTCCTTATCAATACTGCAACATTGAAAAATACATTTAAGGGCATTTAAGGAAAACCCATTGGAACCTATATGAAAGAATGCCGTATCAGACAAGCCGCTGTGCTGCTTCGCCAAACACAGGCGACAATAGCGGAGATCGCCAATCAGGTCGGGTATGAGAACCAGAGGAAACTTTCTACTGCGTTTCGAGATATTATAATGATCACGCCGGCTGAATACCGAAAGCAAAATATTGGTGAATAGAGATATTGTCAAAACGATACCGGCAGATAGGATTGATTGCTGGCAATCGGAACCAGTGGGTAATACATATCTTATCCATTGTTTTTTCTATCTAACGGGGGTGATAGCATGGGAAATTAGCCGTACTGGACATATCTGAATCCGGCAGGCAAATTGGAGAAAAACTGTTTGTTTTGCTTGATCCAGAGCAGAAGGAAGATTTGGTGCAATATATCCTTAATAGGAAGAATCTGGGTAATATTTCTAAGGCTCCCCTATGTGCTGTTTCTGAAAATCGCCATTTACAGTATGATTCACCCAAAACATTAACAGAAATCCAAGAAGGTGATCTGTATTTTTGTCTGGAGGAAAGAACGGTGTGTATCAGCAGTCGGGAGATAGAATTAACAGCTAAAGAATTCGATGCCCTCCACTTACTGATTATCAACAGAAAACGGGTTTTAACTTTTGAAACCATAGCTTACCATGTTTGGGGTGAAGAATATATTGATGTCACACCGAAAACAATCCATAATCTGTTGAGTCGTCTTCGTCAGAAACTTCAAACTACACCTGATGCACCTGAATATGTTATCAGTGTGCGAGGTGTCGGTTATAAATTTGATGCCGGAATATAACAGATAAATTTAGGGTGTTTTTAGGGCATTACCGGGAAAGGCTGGCGATAAAAGGCGGATATGCCCCTGTATAATATTCCCCAAGTAACAGATTGAGGGGATATATCCAAGTATAGTGACTAATCTATTTATGCTCCTCCGGATATGGGGGCAGGCATGCACATTAGAAAAGTCCAATACTTCCATCAAAAGCGCCAACAATATAATCAAATATATTTTAGTGCCGCAGTTCAAAAAGCTGCGGCATTTTTTGTATCGACATATTTTTATCTCTTCTCCCAACAACTAGCAAAATGTTCTATTAAGCGCGCACCTGTAACAAAACAGGTATGCGCTCTTTTCTTATCTGCAAAACAGACAAACCTTATTGCTGTCTCTGTTTCAGATGATAGTCCGGGGTGTCGCTCTCCACCCTCTGATTTCGATTTAGCCTATCAACTCAAAAAATCGAAATTGGAGGAATTACCCATGAAAGAAATCAATCTGCGGGATTATTACCCGTTTTATACAAAAGATACTGTTATTGAAGTGCCTGACGAGGTGGCTGATTTGCTTCGGGAATATAAATTAAATGAGGCTGCTAATTTCCTGCGTACATACCGGCATAAGGCATATTTTTCGCTGGACTATGATACCAATGTGGAGCGGGATGCATTGGTAATCGTCCTGTCCCCTTTGGATATTTTGGAGCAAAAAGAGGATAATGCTGCTCTTTACCATGCCCTTTCTACGTTACCGGACAAACAACGGGAAAGGATTTATGCTCATTATATTCTCGGTATTAGTCAGACCGAGATTGCCAGAACAGAAGGTGTGAACCCACGGAATGTCCGTCATTCTATCGCATGTGGTCTGAAAAACTTGAAAAAGTTTTTTGAGAAATTTTGAAATGAGCCATCCTAATGACCCCCAAAAATGAAATGAATAATAGAGGGACATATTCGGCGGGACAAGCCTGACGGGTGTGGCCGCACAGCACAAGCTCCGGTCCCCTCCCCAACTGTAAAACTGTCATAACTGCCACGCCCCTCGCCTGTTCCTTGACAACCGAATATACGCTGTTACAGGTACTTCATTCTGTGTTCCGAGCGGCAGATGGGGCGGCGCGGCGACAGGCAGCCTAAGGAGGTGATGAATCCAGGCTGTCCGAGCGATAAACGCAACCCACGAAACCGGCTGTGGCAGGCCGGACGCGACGACGGCACAGATCACAATGGTACTTCTTCACGGCTCCCTAAAGACTTGGGGAGAGTTCCTGCGGCGTCTGCTTGCTTTGGCAAAGCGGCGGCGCATGTGGGGCTATGATGCGGTGACGCTATCCGCAGCCTGTAACAGCCCCATCTTGGTAAACCAGGGCTTGCCGGGGGTGCGTGGCAAATACGGCAGCAAAATCGAAATTAGATACAATGGGCCGGATCTGTGGTCTTAGATACTGTAGGTCCGACCTATTCATGTGGTTTTGATAATTCAACATATAAATTTGAACTATGGATAAATCGTAAATTTTTCAATTAGCAGCAGACAAGTGACAGATAGCGCGGTAGAATAATGATAGGAAGTCATATCCGCACACACTGTCTTTGTTAGATGCGGAAAGGAGGACAAATGAACCAGGCAACAAACAGTGTGCAAAGAAGTGCTCCCGAACAAAGGACTTACAAAGTGGAAGATATTGCTGCCATGCTGAATATTGGCCGCACCTCTGCTTACAGCCTGGTAAAAGAGGGACATTTCAAAATTGTACGGGTTGGTAATGCCATACGAGTTTCCAAAAAATCATTTGACGAATGGTTAGACGAGCAGACGTTCTAACTTAGAAAGGAAAGAGACTATGGCATCTATTATCAAACGTAAGAAATCTTATTCCGTTGTTTACAACTATATTGATGAAAATGGAGAAACGAAACAAAAATGGGAAACATGGCATACCCATAAAGAGGCCCTGAAACGGAAAGCGGAGGTTGAGAACCAGCAGAACAACGGTACCTTTCTTCCTCCGAATAATCAGAAAGTATCGGATTTTCTGTATGATTTCGTTTCCACCTATGGGGAGAAAAAATGGGGCGTGTCTATGTATGACGGCCAGACAGCCCTGATAGCCAATTATATCAATCCGATTATCGGAGATATGGAAGTTCAGGACATTACTACTCGCGTGGTGGATAAGTATATCCAAACGCTTCAAAAGACGCCCTCTGTTTCCCGGAAGAACCGGAAAGCCCGGACACAATTTGTTACCAACCAGACCATTGAAAAGATTATCAAACTTCTTCGCTGTGCTTTTAAGCAGGCGGTAAGATGGGAACTGATTGGGAAAAATCCCTTTGACAATGTGGTTCTTCCAAAGACCGAGTATAAAAAGCGCGACATTTGGGATGCCGAAACGATTCGTCTTGCGCTGGATCAATGCACGGACAGCAAACTGTATATTGCCATGAACCTTGCTTTTGCGTGTTCTCTGCGTATGGGAGAGATTCTTGGACTGACCTGGAAAAATGTTCATATTGAGGACGAAAATATAGCAACTGACAATGCCTATATCTACATAGAAGCAGAGCTGACACGGGCATCCAAACAAGCTATTGAGACTTTAGGAGAAAAAGACATCTATCATATCTTCACTCCGTTAATGCCGAATACAAGTACCCGGTTGATTCTGAAAAAGCCAAAGACAGATTCCAGTGTCCGTAAAGTCTGGCTGCCTAAGACAGTGGCCTATATTCTTCGAGAGTGGAAAAAGTCACAGGAAGAATTGAAAGGATTTCTCGGTGATGAATACCAGGACTTTAATTTGGTGGTCGCGCTGCCGAATGGCCGCCCTTGTGAGAATCGAATTATTGAGAAAGAGTTTTCGCTACTGAAACAAAAAGCAGGACTCCCCAACGTCGTATTTCACTCATTGAGACATTCCAGTACAACTTATAAGCTGAAACTCAATCATGGCGATCTGAAGGCTACACAGGGCGATACAGGACATGCAGAAATAGATATGATTACGAAAGTTTATGCTCACATTCTCGACGAGGATCGCAAAATCAATGCACAAAAATTTGAGAATGCTTTCTATGCAAAGCCTGATTTGAGGAATGTAGCGCCTCCACAGGAACAGCCTCAGGCACAGACCTTAGACTTAGCGGCGTTGATTGAACAGCTTCAAAAATCACCAGAACTTGCAAGTACCCTGGCAGCTCTGATCTCAGGTCAAAAAGTGGTCTGAAATCTCAAATTAGCAGAGAGGCAGTTTTTATTAGCAAGACACAGATTTTTGTTCGTTTCCAATTAGCAAAATATACATCGTAACTCATAAACATTCAACAGTCCTCCAATCAAAGGAAGATGGTTTTGTCTATGGATTACGGCTGAATCAAAAAAGCTGTAAACCTTTGAAAAAAGGCTTACAGCGTTGTTTGCTGGCGTCCACGAGAGGATTTGAACCTCCGACCCCACGCTTAGGAGGCGTGTGCTCTATCCAGCTGAGCTACGTGGACTTATACAAAAAATATGAAATTATATTCCTAATTTAGACTCGAACCATCTACCGCTTAGGAGGCGGTCGCTCTATCCAACTGAGCTACGGAAACATTTATAAAAGCTATGAAATTGTGGAACTCGCAACATTTTCCTTGCCCTCCCAAGGCGAGTGTTGGAACACTTTCTTCGGAGACGCTTTTTATATCAAATATCTATATCGTTTTTCACAACGATTATTGTACTATATCCTTTCACAAAAAACAAGCCATAGATTCTTTTTTCTAAAAAATTTTTATAAATTCATTTTTTTAAGCTGCGCAGCCGGGATTACCGGTTACGCAGCTTATTTCACACCTGCCTGATCAATAATGAATCTGTCCCTGCAGCCAGATCACACCTTTAAATCTTCGTCCAATCTCCGGTTCCCCCAAAAGATCTTTCCTGTTGATGCACACATCAAACTGCATATCATTGCTCTCCACTGTCATTTGGCAGATTTCCTCACCGGTAATAATGTTTTTAAACATCATAAAATCCAGTATTTCTCCCATAATATTGTACTGGTCACACTCAATACCATGGGGCATAAAATAGGAATCTACAATGGTAAAAACATCATCTGTCATAATACGCTGAGATATCATGGAATATGTGTCCATATCCTCCATTGTCAAACTTTCCATTGCCTCTTCATCACCGCTTCTCGCAGCAGCAATAAGATTTGTTCTGTTTTGGTTCATCTCTTTTTCTACTTTTACAGCCTCTTTATCCTTCTGGACAGGAAAAAGAATCTTCCCATCTGCAGCCAGACCTGATAAAGTAACAGGATGACTTCCCGATTCCATACTTCCCTTATATTCCTCCAGCATATATTCTGCCGGATTCTGCAGATAAAAAATCAAAGTGATTCCAATTCTCAAATCATCACACGCACCTGCAAAGGATTCTTTTTCAGCATGACGCTCAATTACTACCTGTTCCTGTGTGGTAATCCCAGTGCCGCGGAAAAACGGAAAATAATATTCCACATGGAACTTATTATCTTCATCGTATTGCCCGCAAACGGTAATCCCGCAATCGCATCCATAACTTTTGGAAAACTCTACGAAAACACCCTCCGGATGATTTTCCACTGCTGTCTTTTCATCATAATTGTTTATCACATCCCGGATTATATCGCCGATCTCACTGCGTTTCCTGATTTCGGAAAAACCAACTGCCTTTAAATATTTGTGCACAAGAACACCTCCTACGAATCTCTTATGCCTGGGTCTTTTTTTCGATCTTTGTCAATCCGCCCATATACGGCTGAAGAGCTTTTGGAATGCTTACCGAACCGTCTGCATTCAGGTTGTTCTCTAAAAATGCAATCAGCATTCTCGGAGGAGCTACTACCGTATTATTTAATGTATGAGCCAGATACTTTTTGCCATCTTTAGTGTTTACACGTATTTTCAATCTTCTCGCCTGCGCATCACCCAAGTTTGAGCAGCTTCCAACCTCAAAATACTTCTTCTGTCTCGGAGACCAGGCTTCCACGTCAACGGATTTCACCTTAAGGTCTGCCAAATCACCGGAACAGCATTCCAGTGTACGAACCGGAATATCAAGAGAACGGAAAAGATCAACCGTATTCTGCCACAGCTTATCAAACCACATTGGGCTTTCTTCCGGTTTACAAACTACGATCATTTCCTGTTTTTCAAACTGATGAATACGATATACACCGCGCTCCTCCAATCCATGAGCTCCTTTTTCCTTACGGAAGCATGGTGAATAGCTGGTGAGCGTTTTCGGAAGTTCCTCTTCCTGAATGATTTGGTCAATAAACTTACCAATCATAGAATGCTCACTGGTTCCGATCAGATACAGGTCTTCCCCTTCAATTTTATACATCATAGCATCCATTTCAGCAAAACTCATAACTCCGGTTACAACATTGCTGCGGATCATAAATGGCGGTACGCAGTAAGTAAATCCTCTATTGATCATAAAATCTCGTGCATAAGAAATAACTGCAGAATGGAGCCTTGCAATATCTCCCATTAAATAGTAAAATCCATTTCCAGCCACTCTTCTGGCGCTGTCCAGGTCGATTCCATTAAAATATTCCATAATTTCTGTATGATATGGGATTTCAAAATCCGGTACAACCGGCTCTCCAAACTTCTCTACCTCTACATTTTCACTATCATCTTTACCAATGGGAACAGACGGGTCAATAATGTTTGGAATTACCATCATGGTTTTCATGAGTTCTTCTTCCACTTCTTTTTCCTTGGCAGAAAGCTCCTCAATGCGGCTTCCGGAAGCAGCAACCTGTTTCTTAACTTCCTCTGCTTCTTCCCTTTTTCCCTGTCCCATTAAAGCGCCGATCTGTTTGGAAATCTTATTTCTTTCTGCTCTTAATGCTTCTACTTCCTGCTTAATCTCTCTGTTTTCTTTATCCAGTTCCAGAACCTTATCAACCAATTCCAGCTTATTATCCTGAAATTTATTCCGAATGTTTTGCTTCACAACCTCCGGATTTTCTCTTACAAACTTAATGTCTAACATTTCATTTCCTCCTAAATGCATATGCAAAATTTATTGTTTTATTTTTCCTCAGGCTCTTCCGTTTCCTCAATACCGAAATTCACAGCCTTACGCAATGCTTCTACCTCTTCCTGGCTAAGCATTACATAAGATTCCCCCTTCACAATTTCTTTCAGGTAAAGGAAGCAATTATCCTTACTGTGAACCGCATTCAGAATCAGACCTGTGTTTTCTTTATCCAGCATTGCAAGCGCAAAGCTAAGTTTACCGCCTACATCATCAAAGGCATCATACTTCTCTACACCATATTTACTAAAGATCATACCAAAATTCTTTTTTAATATATTAATGGAATGTTCGTGATCTTCTTTTGCTTCATAAAGACGGTCAATCTGTGCAAATTTTCTTACAAAAGTCTTTTCCAGGGACTGGGCATCACTGCCCTTCATGAACATTTTATATTTTCGCTCCAGGCGGCTAAGGCGCATACTTCCTCTCACTGTCTGCACGATTAGAAGAATCACCAGGAGCAGCAACAAGACAATGAAAATTCCTGAATCCATTTCCAGGCTCTCAAAAAACATATCCATTTACGCCTCTCCTTAACTAATTGACTCAAACAGGTCAATAATACGCTCCAGTTCATCCTTAGAATAATATTCTATTTCAATCTTACCTTTATTGTTCTTCTTTCTGTGAATAAATACTCTTGTTCCCATGATTCCCTTCATTTTTTCTTCCAGACTCTCGTAAATCGCATCTTCCGCAGTATTGCTTATATATTCTTTCTTCTTAGGAGGCTCCAAAACTGCTTTCACGAGACGTTCTGTTTCCCTGACGCTTAACTTTTCATCAAAGATTTTCATCGCCAGGTTATACTGGGTATCTCCATCTGTTATAGAAAGAAGTGCTCTGGCATGTCCGGCAGAAATCATATCATCAATCAGCATCTGCTGTACACGTTCCTCCAATTTCAAAAGCCGCATAGAATTTGTAACTGCAGTTCTGCTTCTGGAAACCCTTTCCGCAATCTCGTCCTGTTTTAAATGAAACTCCTCCAAAAGCCTTCTGTAAGCCATAGCTTCTTCAATAGGATTCAGGTCTTCTCTCTGGATATTTTCAATAAGAGAAATTTCAACAATTTCCTGGTTATTAAATTCTTTTACAAGAACAGGAACCTCTTTCAGTCCAGCCAGCTTTGCTGCTCTCCACCGCCTTTCTCCTGCTATAATTTCATAATAGTCCTTCTTATCGGACACTAATAATGGTTGAAGGATTCCATACTGTTTAATGGACTCTGAAAGTTCTAAAAGAGCATCTTCATTAAACTGTTTTCGCGGCTGCTGTCTGTTAGGTTCAACCTTTGAAATTTTCACCATTAACTCCGCACTTTTCGGTAAAATTTCATCCTTCTTAACCTTTGTTTCTGGTTTTCCTGACAGGGTCTTTGTTGTTTTCACCTTCTCCTGCGGCGATTTATCCGGAAACAATGCATCAAGGCCTCTGCCAAGTCCTGATTTTTTAGCTGCCATTATTCATCCTCCCTGTTAATCACTTCATCTGCCAAAAGCCTATAGCTCTCTGCCCCTGCAGACTTGGAATCGTAAATGGTAATAGGTTGTCCATAGCTTGGTGCCTCTGCTAATCTTACATTTCTTGGAATAATTGTTTTATAAATATTATGCTGCAAATTATCCTTCACATTTTCTACAACCTGCAAAGACAAATTTGTTCTTGCATCATACATGGTAAATACTACGCCTTCAATTTTCAATTTTTTGTTTAATCTATCCTGTACCAGCTCAATTGTATGTATCAGCTGGGAGAGTCCCTCCAGTGCGTAATATTCACATTGAATAGGTACAAGAACTGATGTCGCTGCTGTCAATGCATTAATGGTAAGCATACTTAAAGACGGCGGACAATCCATAATAATATAGTCATATTTTCTTCTTATTTTATCAATAGCATTTCTCAAAATGTATTCTTTTTCATCCACCCCAATCAGTTCAATTTCCGCTCCGGACAAATTGACATTAGATGGAATCAAATCTACATTTTCTATTACGTTTTTAATAATTACTTCTTTAATACCTGCTTCTCCCAGTAACATCTCATAAAGAGTGGTCTCCACAGAGTTTTTATCCACCCCAAGGCCGCTGGTTGTATTTCCCTGAGGATCTATATCAATTGTAAGAACTTTTTTCCCTTTTTCTGCTAAACAGGCTGACAAATTTATTGCTGTGGTTGATTTGCCGACTCCGCCTTTCTGATTTGCAACTGCTATAACTCTACCCAATCTTTTGCCTCCTATCTTTAGGATATTTTTATTATAGCACGTTTATTTTTAGTATGCCACATAATGTTTCACGTGAAACATAAAAAAAAATTTTTTATTCCTATATTTTTTGTTTATTTTTTTTATTTCATCAGGGAATAGTAAACATATTTTAATTCATATATCATTCCATCACATAAAAGTATATAAAATTATATTTTATATATAATACTAGAGTCTAAAAAGCTGAATACATGAGTTTATCACAGTTTAGAACTTTTGTCCTAAACATTAAAACCAGAGTACAATAGAACCTCAAAATGGTAAAAGGCTTAATTGGATATTTGAAGATGAATTTCTATATTTTTACCCTAAAGAGTCCTAAGCTTAATCAAAATAATAATATTGTCATCATTCCAAATCAAAAGATTTGGTACAACAAATTAACTCTGGAAATATTAGGATATAACATTTAGTTAAAGACGGCTAAATATATATTCAATACTTATCTAAAATATTAGAAGCTTTGCAGATTATTTATCTATTTTAAGCATCACGAATATTATATTCAAGTCATGTCAGACTTAATATATACTGCCATCTTCTTACAGTAACAAAATGTTTCACGTGAAACTTCTCTATATATAGCATTTATTCATCATATTTATCAATCTAAAATCAGCTGGTTTTTTGATAATAATTCTAGACTAATACAATTGTGCGGTCACATGCTATTTTTTGCTCCTTCGCATACGGGTTGGCTGGTTTGTTCCGGCTTCTGCCCAAACTCGCCCTTTGGCCTTACATATGCGCCGACGTCAACTATTAAAATACTGGTCTATGTAAAGCCTTATTCACCATGTGACTGCATTCATCTGCCTCGTACTGTTTAAAATCTGCAGAACAAACTTAAAGGAAATATCCAAATTAAATTATTTAAACCATAACATTTATAACATTTATAATATTTAAACAGACATATCAATACAAGGCCTAAACTGTAATATCTTAGCCTATAAATAAACGGATACATTGCAATCAACTCTAATTACTTTGCTTAATCAAATTCTTCCAGGATTATACACGGCAGTAGGTTTTATGTATTCAAGCCAAAAACTGAATTCAAGTCACTAAATACAACTTCCCAGTCATACAGTTTTATCTTATTGCATAATTGACAAAAAAGCATATGGAATCTGTATAATAAAAACCATTCATGGCTAAAATGGAGCAACATTTAAAAAACTAGAGAAAATATTTATAAGTGGTCTGTGAGATTGATAGAACTTTACGAAGAAATTTATGGAACCAGCCATAAAGACCTGGGGCAGACCACCATGAAAACAGAATATAGAGCGTAACATATAACAGAGCTATTTATAAAATAATTAAAGATGACGGCAGAAAAAGTCAGTAAGACGACTTGGCAAAGATTAAAGCTATAAGCATATAAAATTGTAATTCAAGGGTTAGGATAAAAAGAAGTCCCAGTACTATTTGAAAAGGCATATTTCCAATGCAGATAGAACACCTGGCGCAAAAGATAAACAATAAAAGCACTTGTCTTCAACTTTAATTTCATTAAAATAAAGCGGTAAAAGAAAAACCGTATAATAAAAAGACTCTACAAGATGTTATGGAAATACTGGCATCAAAAAAACGATGGATTGTTTGAATTGTTGATAAGTTGTTTTAGCATTTAAAAATGTATAGAGTTAGACTTGTCGGAATATCCGAAGGATCCAGAATACAGAGACATGGAGTCAATGCAAAATCATATTTGGAGTATAATTAAAAAACAAGTAAAACACAATTATACTTACCAAAGCAAACAGGGCAGAAATAATCTGGCAAAGAGTCCGGAAAAAATCCTGACGAAAAGATACTGCACAAAGCTGTATAAAGTAACAGAAAAGCTAAAAAGTCCCATATTTTCGGAAGAGAAAGCGGAAGAAACTGCTGTAATGACTACATTTTAGTAAATAACTGTCAGAAAGAAAAATAAAAATGAAGCGACCATTGCAAGGTTTTTGTAATAAGACTTGTTCTAATTTCCGCCATCAAGCGAATGTCCCCTCCGAAGGCAAGTTTTCGCAAATAGAGGATAAAATGCACGAGCAGAATAAAAAGCGCAGCATGTCACATATCTTGTCCTCTCTTTTAACAGCGTAAAGATAATCTGCATGAAGAAATTTACCAACGACTATCTGACAGCATCCCTCGAAAAACATACTTGAAAAACCGTTGTAAATACAACAAATATAGCGTATAATACTTATAGACAATATATATTCCACTTATTTATAGGGAGGCATATCCGATGAAGAAAAACAAAAACCGCCTGCTCACCTGTGCTGCATTATTTGCTTCTGCCACAGTAATTATTCACTTATTAAATAAAGTAATTGCCGCATCAGCATCTCTTAAAGAAATGTTGGACAAATTTCAAAAAAGCACTTATAACTGGCGTTTTGGAAAAGTAAATTATTCAAAACGTGGAAAAGGTTCTCCAGTTCTCCTTATTCATGATATTATTCCCGGTTGTTCCGGTTATGAATGGCATAAAATTGAAAAACATCTTGCTATGGAGCATACTGTCTATACTCTTGATCTGCTTGGGTGCGGTTCATCTGAAAAGCCTGGAATGACATACACCAACTTTGTTTATACTCAGTTGATTTGCGATTTTGTTAAGAACGTCATTAGAGAAAAAACAGATATAATTGCCAGCGGTTTTTCCGGTTCTTTCTCTATTATGGCCTGCCGTAATGAAGAGAATATCTTTAATAAACTTATATTGGTAAATCCGCCCAGTATCTCCAAGCTTAATCAAACTCCTGCTGAGAAAGACAAGTTCTTAAAGTTTTTGCTGGAAATACCTGTTTTTGGCACCCTGGTTTATCATATCGTTGTTTCACGTAAAAATATTGTAAACAGTTTTATTGAGGATATGTTTTATAATCCATTTCATATTGATGAGGATATGACAGATGCATTTTATGAAGCCGCCCATCTTGGCGGGCCTTATGCAAAAGCTGTTTATAGCAGCTATGCTTCTAAGTTTATGAACATCAATATAAATAACGGGTTGAAAGCTATTGACCATAGTATTCTTATCATAGAAGGTGAAACTGAAACAAATGGAAATTCCATTATTGAAAGTTATCATACTTCCAATTCAGCGATTGAGCATGTTGTGATTAAGAAGAGTAAGCATTTTCCACATATCGAAAATTCAGAAGCTTTTATGGAGCAGGTTAAGGTATTTTTGTAATTTATGCAATTCAATATCATATATTCAAAAGGGAGTGCTAATTTTTTTATGGCACTCCCTTTACCTTTTAATTCTATTAGTTTCCTATCAGGAATCTCGCATCTTTATTCCGCATCTTCCTCCAGGAACATGTTTTCATAAGCTTCCTTTAACTCTTTGAAGGTCATTTTATTGAAAAGATAAGTTTTCTTATCCACAACTGCTGCATAATAATTGACGTCATATTTATAGAAATCCACATTTACACTTTCACCATTTGTTGTTTTGTGGAAAACTACAGACATTTCAGGTTTATTTTCTGGATTATATTCCTCTGTTACTCTCCTATTACCTGTAATATTAACCAGCTTATTATAAAATATGGAAAAATCTGTACTGTCCAAAGTTTTTCCATCACATAAGTATCTTGTTACTTCCTCTATTTCTGCAGAATCATAAACTGTATCATTGTCTGTACTATTTCCTGTATTATTTTCTTCTGTATCTTTCTCAGAGCTTTCATTTTCCTCTAATGTTTCACGTGAAACATTTATTTCTTTTTCTTCTCCATATAATTTTACAGACAGACTTTCCAGGTCATTTAATGATACATAATTTACTGTCATGTCCCACATCGTAGAAACATTCTTGTCAATCACTGTGGAAAGCAGGTCGTTTGTCATGGTATAGACCTCTTTGTTGTCATCAACCATTATATATCTGGAATCAGAGGAAGCCTCACTTCCTATCATAAATACCAGCTCTTTTTCTTCCATTTTTGCCTCTTCTGCTTTCGTCTCCTCTTCATTATCTGCCACAATTGTTTCTTCCCAACTAATCTTTACAATAGCATACGGTTTCTCTAATCCATATTTTCCTTTATCAGTGCAGTTATAATCCACAAAGCTGTCATATTCTAAGCTTCCAATGGAATTTACCATACTTCCAAGTTTTGAAGAATCGCCTTTTTCGATCTTTCCTTCGCTTTCTATTGTCCATAATCCTGTATCCTCATCCTTGACAGCCTCATATCCCTTTTCACTTTGATTTACAACGATTTTCGAGATCGTTGTAGAATCTACTGCAGGAAATGTCTGCATTTGTGCATAATCATAAAGACTATCCATAAACGGAGTAATTGATGCTGCATCAACAACATAAACCGTGTTTCTGTCCTCATCCTTGTTTATATAGTACTGACCAGTAGAGCTATTTTTCATTCCCACCCGAATTACAGTACTTTCTCCTGTATTTAAATGAATTGTTATCGTATTCTGAGGATTATCCAATTCATATTCCATTAGCTCATCCGCCTGCTCTAATACACGCTGAGCATCTACAGAAGATATGGACGAGGCAGCTCCATCTAGTACATCCTGATTTACCGGAAAGTCCTCCTCACCCTCTTTTATCCAGTTTTCCCCGTCC
The DNA here is from genome assembly GCA_946557785.1 of uncultured Blautia sp. Taxonomy (GTDB): domain Bacteria; phylum Bacillota; class Clostridia; order Lachnospirales; family Lachnospiraceae; genus Blautia_A. Next base: position 41,653 of record CAMNTH010000020.1, on the reverse strand, counting down.
TTTCGAAAAATAATTTCTTTCTCATCAACCATAAATTTTAATGACTGAATTTTATCTGTCTCCGTATGAAAAACACTTGTTTTTTCTTCTTCCTGTTTTTCTTCCTGTCCTTCCCATTTGGCAACACGGAACTTTACTCCAAAATAACTGCCTGTAAGGATTCCAAGAAGAATAATTCCTAAAACTAATTTTACAGTCTTTTTTTTCATCATCCTTTTCTCCTCTTTAACCAAATCATAAAGCCGACAGCCAGGAAACATCCAGGTATTATTCCAATGACGCAAATTTTCCAGAAGCTTGCATCATACGCAGTCAGCGTTAAATAGGAAATCTCTAAACTCTTTGATGGAATAGAAATTGCAGTATTTTCATCAGAACTGCACATCCAATTCAATGATTCCATTACAAGCTTTTCATTTCCTCCTGATACCATCTGGTTAGACTGGCTATCCATTAAATAAGAAGTTGAGTAATAAATAATCTGCGTTGTTTTATCATCATCTACATTTTCTGTTATACTTACGCCAATATCAAATGGACCTTCAATATCATCCTCTTTTTTTTCAAACGTATCTGTATTCATATTGAATTTTGCATAGGCACTGTCTGATGTAGATAATAGACTCTCAATCGTAACGGTATCCCTTATATCTTCTGATTTCTGAATACCCTGTGCATAAGGAGCCAGAACATAATATCCGCTGGAAGCTGCACCGGAAACAGCTTCTGCATTATTTACCGAAGGCACCAGATAATATGGTATCTGCATTGCATAATGAGAACTATCTCCCTCGAAAACAATCCCGTCCGTGCGTCCAATACCATAATTCTCAAGCAATGCATCAAAGTTTTCCATTCCCTTGCCTGTATAATCAGAAAAGATCATTGCTTTTCCGCCATTCTCAAGATATGTTAATAAAGCGTCCTTTTCTTCCTGAGAAATATCAGCTGAAGGTGAATTAATAAGAAGACAATCCGCATCCTTTGGAACACCCTCCTCTGTAAAGAGATTCAGACTTTTGATTTCAATATTCCCTTTTTCAATATCTTCTTTTATCACTGTATCCAGTTCTTTTTCCCCATGTCCTTCCAGATTATATAATACCGGAAGATTTTCTGATGTCACATAGGCAATTGCACTGGTAATCGTTCCTTCTCCGTCAAATCCGGTTGTATTATAGCTATAAGTATTATAATTAATACTTGTTTCATATAAATTGTTATAATCAACTACTTTATTTCTTTCACCGCAGGTAACGATCAAACTATTAAAAGAGATATTATCATTGGTATACTCTGTAACAAACTTTGGATTTACTACAGGATCCTTCTTTATAACTTTTATATGCTTTGATTCATCTGCATATTTTTCCAAAAGGCTGCTTACCGTCTCATCTTCTGAATCTTTTTGCGCGATTTGGTATATAGTTACATCTTTATTTAAGTCCTTTAAGAAGGACTTAGTTTCTTTTCCGATACTATATAATCGCTCGTCTGTTATGTCCAATTCCGTGTACTTTGACGGAATTTCTCCCACTATCAGATTGACCACCACTAATATCACAATAAATACTGCACTGATTCCCATACTATAGCTTCCATTTTTCAAATACTTCTTATTAATGCTTTTAAAAGAGTCTTTTATTGAACTTTTTTCTTTTTTTTCATGCTTTCTCTGAAATATTCCTTTTTTCATGTTTCCCACCTCTCTAATTCCATCTTCTCTTTGTAATCGACTGTACTGTAAGGAATATACATATTGCTATTACTGATAGAAAATATATAATTCCATTAATATCCAATATGCTTTTTGAAAAATTCTCAAAATGTGAGCTTAAGTTAAATATCTCCAGTACCTTTTGAATTCCTCCTTCAAAGAAGCTGGAATGAAACACATAAACAGCAGCCAGAATTCCTTCTCCGATCACACACACCGCCGCAGAAATAATTACATTTTTTATCATGATATACAAAACCAGTGCCATTGCTAAGATCAAAAGGCCAAAGGTTATGCAGGTAGAAAGAGATGATTCCGAAAAGAAGGAGGATATCCCATTCATCATAAAGAAGGCGAATAAAATTACAAATGTCAAAACTGCGGCAATTACCTGGCTTTCTGTGATAGAAGAAATAAATACTCCAATGGCCAGATTTGCGCATCCTAAAAGGAAAAATCCCAGGATAGCCGTATAAGCGGATGAAAGAGAAACTTCTCCGAATTTCACCATGATCAATGGATAAAAACACAATACTGCCATAGGAATTGCATAAACCGTTACCAATGCCAGGTATTTACCTAACACAATCCCTCCAACAGATACCGGTGCTGTTAAAAGGAGCTGGTCTGTTTTCTGCTTCCGTTCTTCCGCCAGTACCCTCATGGTCAAAATCGGAATACCAATCAGAAATACAAATGTCATCGAACTTAATGTATATTCAAATTTGGGATATGCTGCCGAAAGCTGATATGCGGAAAAATAGATTCCCGCTAAGATCAGTACAAAAAAGATAAACAGATAGCCGATCATTGAAGTCATATAGCTTTTTAATTCCCTTTTATAAATTGCCGTCATGGTTTTCTTCCCCCTGTTCCAAAATTTCCTCTTTCAAATTACTCTCTTCTAAAAGCTCTTTTTCCTCTTCCATTGGCACTCTTTCCCCTTCCGTTAATTCCAGGAATATCTCTTCCAGGGATACTTTCTTAGACTGCATTTCAAGAATCGGGCAGTTTTTTTCGGCCATTTTATAAAATACCTGTTCCCGAATATCCACATTCTCTTCTGTATTTACAGTTACTTTCCACACATCACTTCCCTCATCCACATCTATATAAAATTCCTTCACCCCTTCTATGGATTCCAGTCCTAACTGGATTTGTTCTTTATCACCCTTCACCTGCATGATAAGGCTATTAGAACCTGCAGCCAACTTCCCAAGGTTATCCGGCGTATCGCTTGCAACCAGTTTTCCATGGGAAATGATCAGTACATAATCACAGATAGCGCTAACTTCGGATAATATATGTGAACTTAAGATTACGGTATGTTTTTTCTTCAGATCCATAATTAAAGAACGTATTTCTATAATCTGTTTCGGATCCAGACCAACTGTAGGCTCATCCAGAATAATCACCTCAGGATACCCAAGAATGGCCTGTGCAAGCCCTACTCTCTGCCTGTAACCTTTCGACAAATTCTTTATAAGGCGGTTCTTCATTTCTGTTATTTTTACCATTTCCATGACTTCATCTACCATGGAACTTCTTTTATCTTTAGGGATTTTTTTCAGATCAGCCGCAAATTTCAAATATTCCAGAACAGTCATATCGAAATAAAGAGGCGGCTGTTCCGGCAGATAACCTATACATTTCTTGGCTGCCTCCGGTTCCTCCAAAATATCATGTCCATCAATGATTACCTGCCTTCTGTAGATGCAATGTATCCGGTAATCATATTCATTGTGGTGGATTTTCCAGCTCCGTTAGGTCCCAGAAATCCATAAATTTTCCCCTTTTCAATTTGAAAAGAAAGGTGGTCAACCGCTGTATGATCACCATACTTTTTGACCAGTTTTTTTACTTCGATCACTTTACTCTCCTCCTTAAGCTTCTTCACGGATTAATAGAGAAAATTTCCTTATTCCGCTTCTTAAAGTTTATGAAAAAGATGTGATGAAATTAGGATTAATATGTGAGAAGTGTGTGATGATTGTGTGAAAATATCGTGTAAGAAAATCCTAAAGAAAATCATCCTGCGAAGAAATGCAGTTAAAAAAGTAGGAAAACATTATGAATATTTTAGTAAACAGCTGTCAGAAGGAAAGGCTAAGATGAGGTGACGGCTGCAAGGCTTTCCTTCCGACAACGTAAATATAATCTGTATCAAAAAAGCTGCCAGCAATTACTTGACAGTAACATATTTTGATGCAAAAACAATATGATACTTGGATATATTTTAAGATAATGGTTCTTTTAAAGGGGTTCCTGCCTTCCTCGGATACCTTGCAGGGGTTGCTTTTATTTTTTCAATTATCACAAGAGAACGGTCGATTTCGGAATCAGGGAGCTGGAAATACAGGATATCTTTTATCCTTCCTCCAAGGATTTTCACTGCTTTTTCTGCCTGTGCCGACTCCGCCTGAACCTTGCCGGATTTATAGGAGATAAAGAGCCCCCCGATTTTCACATAAGGAAGGCAGTATTCACTTAAAGTAGCTAAATTTGAGACAGCCCTGGATACACAAAGATCATATTGTTCTCTATATGCTTTGTTTTTTGCAAATTCCTCTGCTCTTCCATGAACTGCGCTTATGCTCTTCAGATTCAGCATTCTGAAGGATTCTTCCAGAAACCCTACTCTTTTCTTCAGGGAATCAAGCAAGCAGGCTTCCAGATGGGGAAATGCAATCTTCAAGGGGATTCCTGGAAATCCAGCACCTGTTCCAATATCCATAATCCTATTTACAGAATCCATAGGGACAGCTTTTACACATGCAAGGCTATCCAGGAAATGCTTTACCAACACCTCCTGGAACTCTGTAATTCCTGTCAGGTTCATTACCTTATTTTTTTCTATCAGATACTCGTAAAAGCCAACGAACTGCTTTTCCTGAAGTTCTGTAAGGTGAATATTAAGGCTTTCACAGCCTTTTTTTAATGCGGTCAGATCATATGCCATTTTTCAATTTTACTCCTTAATCTTCATCAGAGTTTTCATTAGTTTACCCGTTCTTCTCAGCCTTATAAAGCTTTCCATACTGCTCCAAATATACTAGAAGCACCGAAATATCAGCAGGTGATACTCCGGAGATCCTGGATGCCTGCCCAATGGATACCGGGCGGTATGACTCCAGCTTCTGGCGTGCTTCAATTCGCAGGCTTCCTACTTTTTCATAATCCAGATTTTCCGGTATTTTCCTGGCTTCCATCTTTTTAAACTGCTCTACCTGCTTTAGCTGGCGACGGATGTAACCATCATATTTGATATTAATATCAGCCTGTTCCTGTACATCCCAGGGAAGCTTCGGTCTGTCCGGATCAATAGGCGCAGTCATTTCATAAGATAATTCAGGCCTTCGGATCAGCTCTGCAAGGGTGGTTCCTGACTTTAAAGGCGTACTGTTATGCCTCGTAAGAAAGTCCTGAACCTCCTTTGAAGCACCAATATTTGTATGCTCTATACGATGGATCTCAACCTTGATCTGCTCCTCTTTTTTTAAAAGTTTCTTATAAGTTTCTTCATCGATCAGACCGGCTTCAAAGCCTTTTTTTCGAAGTCTAAGATCTGCATTGTCCTGTCTTAAAAGCAGGCGGTACTCCGCACGGCTTGTCATCATCCTATAAGGCTCATGATTTTCCTTTGTTACCAGATCATCGATCAGAACTCCTATATATGCCTCGGAGCGGTCAAGAATGAGCATTTCTTTTCCTTTTATTTTTAGCGCTGCATTTACGCCTGCAATCAGACCCTGGGCCGCAGCTTCCTCGTAGCCTGAGCTTCCGTTAAACTGTCCTGCACTGAAAAGACCTTTGATTTTCTTAAATTCTAACGTAGGATAAAGCTGTCTTGGATTAATGCAGTCATACTCAATGGCATAAGCATTTTTTACAATTTTGGCATTCTCAAGACCAGGTACAGAATGATACATTGCTTCCTGAACATCCTCCGGAAGGGAGCTTGACATTCCACCTACATACATTTCATTTGTATAAAGTCCCTCTGGTTCAATAAATACCTGATGACGGTTTTTATCAGAAAAACGGACTACCTTGTCCTCAATGGAGGGACAATAACGGGGACCTGTGCCCTCTATCGCACCGGAAAAAAGCGGCGAACGATCCAAATTTTCCCTGATGATTTCATGGGTTTTTTCGTTTGTATAAGTCAGCCAGCAGGATTTCTGCTCAATCTGCACAAACTCCGAATCTGTGGAAAAGGAGAATGGAACAATTCTCTCATCGCCGAACTGCTCCTCCATTTTAGAATAATCAATGGTATTTCCTGCTATTCTGGCAGGAGTTCCTGTTTTAAAACGGAATATTTCAATTCCAAGCTCCTTTAAAGAATCCGTCAGATAATTTGCTGCCTGAAGGCCATTTGGGCCTGTATAATTGCTTACATCACCATAAATGCACCGTGCCTTTAAATAAGTTCCTGTACACAGAATCACTGCTTTACAATGATAAACTGCACCGGAATAGGTCCTTACTCCTGTAATATTTCCATCTTCCGCAAGAAGTTTTGTCACCTCTGCCTGTTTAATGGTAAGATTCTCTGTATTTTCCAGAGTCTTTCTCATTTCTGTACTGTAGGCCTGCTTATCTGCCTGGGCACGCAGAGAATGAACCGCAGGACCTTTGGACTGATTCAGCATTTTTGACTGAATAAAAGTTTTATCTATGTTTTTTCCCATTTCTCCCCCCAGGGCATCCAGTTCTCTAACAAGATGTCCCTTGGAGCTTCCACCTATATTGGGATTACAGGGCATCAGGGCTATGCTGTCTACACTTACGGTAAACATAATGGTTCTTAATCCCAGCCTTGCCCCCGCAAGAGCAGCCTCACACCCTGCATGGCCTGCACCAACTACCGCAATATCATACTCTTCTGTCAGATGTTTCATTTTATCCTCCATTCTACTATTTCCCCATACAGAATTTGCTGAAAATCTCATTTACCAAATCTTCACCTACCGCCTCACCTATGATCCGGCCAAGGCTTTCATATGCGTTCATAAGATCAATGGAAAAAAAATCCTCAGGCATAGACATCTCAATACTGTTTTTTACCAGCATGAGGCTGTCTTTCGCCTCTTCAAGCGCTTCTTTATGACGTGCATTGGTAATATAAACCTCATCATTAAATGATATATTTCCGGAAAAGAACATATTTTTAATTTCTTCCTCCAGTTCCCGGATTCCCGTCTCTTCTACTGCAGAAATGGGTATGACTGTATGTCCCGTTCTTTTCTGCAAAGTCTCTATATCCACTTGGGAAGCTAAATCTGTCTTATTATACAATACAATAGATTTTTTATCAGAAAGCATTTGGATTATTTCTTCATCATTTTCATCAAGGGGTGTGGATGAATCAGCTACATAAAGAATTAAATCTGCACCTTTTGCTATTTCTCTGGCTTTTTCCACACCTATCTTTTCTACAATATCCTGTGTGTCACGGATTCCGGCAGTATCTATCATTCTCAAAGTAACACCATGAAGGTTGATATATTCCTCCAGAATATCTCTGGTGGTTCCTGCAATATCTGTAACTATGGCTCTGTTTTCTCCTACCAGAAGATTCAAAAGAGATGATTTCCCTGCATTTGGTTTACCAACTATTACAGTCTTAATTCCCTCCCGGATAATCTTTCCATCATCTGCAGTTTTCAACAGATTGCAGATTTCCTGATGTTCTTTTTCCACAACTTCCAGAAGCTGCCGTGGATATCCATCAAGACTGATGTGTTCAGGATCATCCAGTGCGGATTCTATATATGCAATATGGTAAATTAAATCGTTCCTTATTTCCTTTACAGTACGCATAACAGAACCTCGGAGCTGTTCCATGGAACTTTTCAGGGCATAGTCATTCTGTGCATTGATTATATCAATAACTGCTTCCGCCTGGGACAGATCCAGCCTGCCGTTCAGAAATGCCCTCTTTGTAAATTCACCTGGTTCTGCTATTTTTGCACCGTTTTTCAGAACCGTTTCCAGAACTTTCTTCATGGCAAAAACACCGCCATGGCAGTCAATTTCCACAGTATCTTCTCCTGTAAAGGTGCGGGGAGCTTTCATAATCATTACAAGAACTTCATCTACTAATTCTTCTCCGTCATAAATATATCCGTAATGTATGGTGTGGGTAGGCACATTTTTAATTTCCTTTCCCCCTCCCTTAGAGCGGTATATTCTGGATATGACATCCATAGCTTCCTCTCCGCTGATACGCACAATTCCAATTCCGGATGCGCTCATAGCTGTTGAAATTGCAGCGATTGTCCTTTCCATAAATCCTCCTAAATACATAAAAAATGTTATTCCGGGTAAAAGAACACGTACCTAACGTGTTATTCACGCTTTCACCTAGAATAACATTTTTAAAGACTATATACTAGTATCTTTTTAATTTTACCACTACATGACGGTACGGTTCTTCGCCCTCGCTTACCGTTTCTACAAGCTTATTTCCCTGGAGAGCAGAGTGGATGATTCTTCTTTCATATGGATTCATCGGCTCCAATACAACAGGTTTTCTGGTTTTCTTTACTTTGTAGGCAATTCCTCTTGCAAGATTTTCCAGCGTTTCTTTTCTGCGTCTTCTGTAGTCTTCTGTATCAAGCTTTACACGAATGTAATTTACTTTTCCTTTGTTAACTACCAGACTTGTAAGATACTGGAGAGAATCCAGTGTCTGTCCTCTCTTACCGATCAGGATTCCCATATCCTCGCCTTCAAAATCTACTTCAAGACATCCGTCTGTTGCATTATACTTTGATGTGATTTCTACCTCACCAAGATTCATGGATGCAAAAACATCACGGAGAAATACAACGGCGCGTTCTTCAATCTCTTTGATCTCTGCAGGATCTGTCATAATTTCTACAGGCTTGGAATTCTTTGCTGGTCTCTCCTTTACAGGTCTTTCCTTCTGGTTTCTTTCCTTTGGTTCCCTGGTTTCTTTCACAGGTTTTTCTTTTGCTGGACGATCCTTCTGATTTTTATCTCTCTGGGGCTTTTGCTGTTTTTCTTTAAATTCCCTGGACTGTGATGTTTCTTTTAAATCCTTAAATACTTTTATAGGCTCTTGCTTTGGTACCGGTCTTGGAGTTTCTTTTTTCTTTTCTTCCTTAATGGAATCCAGTTTTACGGATTCAACGATTTTTTCAATCTCTGCATCCTCAGAAACGGATTCTGCTTTGCGGACTTTTATTATAGCAGGTTTGCTTCCGATTCCAAAAAATCCACTGCTTCCTTCTGTGATTACCTGAATTTCCAACTGATCACTGGAAGTACCAAGCTCAATACATGCCTTTGTAATAGCTTCGTTCTTTGTTTTTGCTGAAAACTGGATAAAATCCTCCATTATTTACCCCTCCGTTCCTTACTGCTTCTTCTTGTTTCTTTCATTGTAATCTCTTACCATATTTGCCTTTGCAGTAATACTTCCAGGCTTTGCATTAGCTGCCTTCTGGTAAGATTCTTCCACCCTTTTCGCTCTTGCATCATTATTTCCGCTCTGACCTTTATCGATCTTGTTAATGTTCTTTACATTCTGATGCGCCTGATTTGTAATCTTTTGAGGAGGAAGTCCGGCTTTTACACGTTTCTTCTCCATCTTTTTCATATTCTCGTTAACAAGCTCGTTAACATCAATCCTATCCATATGGCGATTAATGATATACTGCTGAATACTTCTTACTACCGCACTGGCGATCCAGTAAATACCAAGACCAACCGGAAATGTAAAACAAAATACTGCTGACATCAGAGGCATTACTGTGTTCATCATCTTCATGGAACCAGCCATTGCATTATTTTGATTATCCTGCTGCGCAGGCTGGGGCATCAGCTTAATATTAAGCATCTGCGTAGCCCAGGATAAAATCGGGATCGCAACTGCCGCAACAGCCAAAAGAATAGCGCCGCCTGCCAATGCTGACTGAATATAGTTCCATGGCTGCTCTGCAATGTTCAATACACCAAAAGTCTGCATTCCGGAAATTTTATCTGCTGTCTTTTCGATGGCATCTGAAAATCCGGAAAACTGGCTCATTTTTGAAACGCTGTCCCACTGGGACGGGGACAATGCATACAAAAAGTCAATAATAGAGTCTCTGGTCGCTTTTTCATTCTCCATGATCAGCCTGACTCTTGCCATATTATTTTCTGTAATAAATTTCTGGATAATATCTGTATATCCGTTTACTGCAATAATCTTGTCAGCAACACCTATAAAGATATTCTTTACACTGCCTACATAAGCAGGAATATTCTGAATTACCTGCCACAAAGCCAACAAAATAGGCATCTGTATCAAAAGCTGAACACAGCTTCCTGTAGGGGAAACTCCATATTTCTGATAAACCGCAGATGTCTCTTCCTGCATTTTCATCATGGAATCCTGGTCTTTTTTGCCCTGATACTTCTTCTGGACTTTCTGAAGTTCCGGCTGCATAATTGCACTCAGCTTAGAGAACTTCTGCTGTTTGATCTGTAACGGAGTCATAAGGACATAAATCAGAATACTGAAAATAATAATACACAGACCCAGATTCTGGATTCCGAATAATCCATCCAAAGCCATATAAATACCGTTCATGATCCATCCCAGCAAAGATGCCACCTGACCTATAATGGGCGTTCCGGTTTTTGTAGCTAAAATCATTTCCAAGTTCAATTCCTCCTAGAATCCTGAACTGACAGGATCTTACCTTTTTCGGCAGAATAAATTTTTTTGCCGTTTCCTGTCTCTCTATGGCACTGGATCGTATCCTCCATGGGAAAATGGATTGCACCGCAGGATTCTCCAGACTGCAAGCAAACCACCCTTGATAGCGCCATATTTTTCGATTGCTTCTAATCCATATTGAGAACATGTGGGAATATAAGGACATTTCGTTCTCTTCATCGGTGATAAATATTTTTGATAGAGACGTATCATTTTAATTAGAAATTTTTTCATCATTTTTTTCACCTATGATGTGATGCCTTCTTGCCAAATGTAAAAGAGCACTTTCTGCTTCTTTATAAGTAATTTCCTTTGCTGATGGACGGGCGACCACAACAATATCCAAATCATTTTTGAATTTCATTTCATTTAAGCGATAGCTTTCTCTTATCAACCTGGTGACTCTGTGGCGAACCACACTATTTCCTACTTTTTTGCTTACTGATATTCCCAGACGATTCTTCCTGTATTGATTTTTCAATACATATATCACCAGATACCGATTTGCTTGTGATGTTCCATTCTTGTATACATGCTGAAAATCTTTATTTTTCTTTAAGGACTCCGAATGAATCATCGAATCCCCCTTCCTTCTACCTGTCTTTGGTAAAAGACGCCTATCTTCTTTTCAAAAAGAAATATAGAAGAAAAGACCACATAAATGCGGTCTTATGCTGATAATCTCTTTCTTCCTTTTAATCTTCTTGCAGCTAATACTTTACGGCCGCCTTTTGTGCTCATACGTGCTCTGAAGCCGTGTACTTTAGCTCTGGATCTCTTTTTTGGCTGAAATGTCATTTTCATAGGTGAAACACCTCCTTTATCTATTAATACATTGATTAATTTTTTTCATAGAACATCATTTCAATTATATTCATAAACCAGGCATTCGTCAAGGGAAAATTGAAAAATCCCAAATGTTCTTCCATCTTCTAACTCCTCCTTTTTCGTGCCCCCTGTGGAATATTTCTTGATAATATGGTGGATAAAATCAGTTTACGTAAAGTTATACACATTTTGTGGATAACTTGTGGATAACTCTCATTTTTTATATTAAATAATCCACTTTTTGCCTGTTATTTTTGCACAGCCTGACTAAAAAACCTTTTATTTATGCCTTTTCGACACGTGGATTCTTTTTTCCCCATAATTTGTGGATAACTTTCCTTTTATTTTTTATTATGACAACATAATTACTACTTTCCACTTATCCACAATTATCCACATCCCACTTTCACACATTTCTCGCCTTAAAAAAGCCAAAAAACACCTACAAATTTCTTGTTGTTAGGCATTGCGAAAAAAGAGGATTTATTATAATATATTAAAAGGATATTTATGTCTATTCACAAAATAGAAAACGGTCTTTATTATATAGAAGCTAAATTAACCAGGAGAAATGATGAAAATGAATAAAGTTATGGAAAAGTGGGACGAGATTCTGCAGATCGTCAAAACCGAATATGATGTGGCCGAGGTAGCTTTTAATACCTGGTTAAAGCCGCTGAAGGTTTATCAGGTAGAAGGGAATCTGGTTACAATTCTGGTTCCTTCCGAACAGATGGTTTTAATTAATATTATCACAAAAAAATACAAGCTTCCTCTTCAGGTAACCATTTGTGATGTTTGCGGAATGTCTGACTGTGAAATTAAATTCATTCTTCCTGAAGAAGTTCCTCAAAAGGAAACCTCTTATAATAGTCATGTACAGGACACCCGCTATGAAGAAGCTCATCTGAATCCAAAATATACATTTGACACATTCATCGTAGGCAGCAATAACAAATTTGCTCAGGCTGCTGCTCTTGCTGTGGCCGAATCTCCTGGAGATACCTATAATCCGCTTTTTATTTACGGCGGTGCAGGACTTGGAAAAACTCACCTTATGCATTCTATTGCACACTATATTATAGAAAATAATCAGGACAGCAAGGTTCTCTATGTTACCAGTGAAGAATTTACGAATGAGCTGATTGAGACAATCCGAAACGGAAATAATACAGCTATGACCAAATTCCGTGAAAAATACAGAAACATTGACGTTCTTCTTGTCGATGATATTCAGTTTATTATAGGAAAGGAATCTACGCAGGAAGAATTTTTCCATACCTTTAACAGTCTGCACAGTGCCAAAAAGCAAATTATTATTTCCTCTGATAAACCTCCCAAAGATATGGAAATTCTGGAAGAACGCTTCCGTTCCAGGTTCGAATGGGGTTTGATTGCAGATATTACCCTTCCTGACTATGAAACCAGAATGGCTATTCTCCATAAAAAAGAAGAAATGGACGGCTATAATATTAATGAAGAAGTTATCAAATATATTGCAAATAATATAAAATCCAATATCCGTGAACTGGAAGGAGCCTTTAATAAGGTTATGGCATTTGCAAAACTTGAACAGCGTGAAGTTACGCTGGAACTTGCAGAACAGGCCCTGAAGGATATTGTTTCACCTGACAAAAAAAGAATTATTACTCCGGAATATGTCATTTCCGTTGTTGCCGAGCACTTTAACGTATCCGCAGCCGACTTATCCGGTAATAAGCGCAACAGTAAAGTGGTGGTTCCAAGACAGATCGCCATGTATCTTTGCAGAGACCTGATTGATACCTCCCTGAAAACCATTGGAAAAAGCCTGGGAAACCGTGACCATACGACTGTTATGCATGGTATCGAAAAAATTGAAAAAGAAATAGAAACCAATGACAATTTAAAAAATACAGTGGATATCTTAAAGAAAAAAATCAATCCACAAACATAAAATATTTATCCACATAGGCAGTGTATAAGCATTGCCTTTATTGTGAATTAATGTGTATAACTTTTTCTTTAATTTCAGGGAATGTGGTTATACACAATTCTTTCACAACCTCAACCACAACTTTTACACGGAGTTATCCCACGCCGAAATGCTTTATAATACTGGCCTTGAATGAGTTTTTCACAAATTCACAGCCCCTACGGCGATGACTGCGGATATCTTTTAAATTTTTATATATGAAAAAACCACTTTAACCAGGAAGGGAGTTATACACACTATGAAAATTATTTGTTCCAAAAACAGTTTACTAAAAAGCGTCAATATTTCATTAAAAGCTGTTCCTTCAAAAACGACCATGCCTATATTAGAATGTATTTTAATAGATGCTACTACAAATCTTATCAAATTTACATCTAACGATATGGAACTTGGAATCGAAACAGTTGTAGAAGGACATATTGAAGAAAAGGGTATGATCGCTCTTGATGCAAAAATTCTATATGAAATTATCAGAAGACTTCCTGACAATGATGTTACTATTAAAACGGATGACAAATTTACTGCAACTATTACCTGTGAAAAAGCAAAATTCAATATACCCGGAAAATCCGGTGAAGATTTTGCCTATCTTCCTATAATTGAAAGAGAAGAAGCACTTACTATTTCCCAGTATACGTTGAAAGAAATGATACGTCAGACGATTTTTTCCATTGCTGTAAACGAAAACAATCGTCTGATGACTGGTGAATTATTTGAGATCAAAGATAGCTGCCTTAAAATCGTATCACTGGATGGGCATCGTATTTCTATTAGAAGAATGCCTTTGAAAAGAGAATATTCTGATAGAAAAATCGTTGTTCCTGGAAAGACATTAAATGAAATCAGTAAGATCCTTTCAGGAGAAGTAGATGATATGGTAAGTATTTTTTTCACCAGGAACCATATTTTATTCGAATTTGACCAGACAGTGGTAGTTTCCAGACTGATCGAGGGAGATTATTTCCGAATTGACCAGATGCTCTCCAGTGATTATGAAACAAGGCTTACAATTAATAAAAAAGAATTTTTTAATTGTATTGACCGAGCCACTCTTCTTGTAAGAGAAGGAGATAAGAGACCTATTATTATCAGCATTACAGATAACCGGATGGAATTGAAGATTGATTCAGCTATGGGTTCTATGAATGAAGATATAGATATTGAAAAAGAAGGAAAGGATATCCTTATTGGATTTAATCCAAAATTCCTGATTGATGCGTTAAAGGTTATTGATGATGAAACTATTGCCATTTACCTGGTAAATCCTAAGGCACCGTGCTTTATCAGAGATGAGGAAGAAAATTATACGTATCTGATTCTTCCCGTAAATATTAATCAGAACCAGGCAAGATAGGAGATTTTATGATGGAAATCAAAATTAAGGATGATTTTATTAAACTGGGACAAGCCTTAAAGCTGGCCGGAGTTGTAGAAGATGGTGTAGAAGCAAAGTATGTGATTCAGGATGGACTTGTGAAAGTGAATGGTGAAACAGATGAACGCCGCGGCAGAAAGGTTTATGAAGGAGATATCATTTCTTTTAAGGAAAATGATATAAAAGTCATCAGGTGATCTATGTATATTGAGTCTATTCAGTTAAAAAATTTTAGGAATTATGATTCCCTTGAACTGAAGTTTGACAAAGCAACGAATATTTTTTACGGAGATAATGCCCAGGGGAAGACAAACATTCTGGAAGCAATCTATCTTTGCGGAACAACGAAATCACATAAGGGAAGCAAGGATAAAGAAATAATCCGGTTTGGAGAGGAAGAATCCCATATTAGGATGAAGGTGGTAAAGAATGATATATCTTATAGAATAGACATGCATCTGAAAAAAAATAAGGCAAAGGGAGTTGCCATCAACGGGCTTCCTATCCGTAAGGCAAGAGAATTGTTTGGAATTGTTAATCTTGTGTTTTTTTCACCTGAGGATTTGAATATTATTAAAAGCGGCCCAGGGGAAAGAAGACATTTTATGGATTTGGAACTTTGCCAGCTTGATCAGCTTTATCTTACGGAGCTGGCGGGGTACAATCATATTGTAAATCAAAGAAATAAGCTTTTAAAAGAGTTAATTATTCAGCCCAATCTTATGGATACCATGGATGTATGGGATATGCAGATGATTCAGTACGGAAGTAAGGTAATTGAGAAACGAAGTAACTTTGTAAAGGAATTAAACCTTGTTATTGCGGATATCCATAAAAACCTTACAGGAGGGACTGAACATCTGGAAGTCATTTATGAGCCAAGCTGTGAGAGCCGCCTTTTTGCAGAGACACTTGCAAAAAACAGAGATAGGGATATTCGGATGAAGATGACTTGTGCAGGACCCCACAGGGATGATTTTTGCATTATGTCAAATGGAGTGGATATCCGGAAGTACGGTTCCCAGGGACAGCAAAGGACAGCGGCTCTTTCACTGAAGCTTTCGGAGATTTACCTTGTAAAAAAGAAAATAAAAGATACACCGATTCTGCTCCTGGATGATGTTCTTTCAGAATTGGATTCCAACAGACAGACATATCTTTTGGACAGCATTCATGATATTCAGACAATGATAACCTGTACGGGGCTGGATGATTTTATTAATTATCAGTTCCAGATAAATAAGGTTTTTCAGGTTGTTAAAGGAGAAGTCTTTAAAAATAATAATGAGAAACAGTTTTGACAAGGACTAGTGCTTATGTTAAACTATCTCTATCTATGGAAAGTTGGTGAATACATTGGACAAAGAAGAATTTCGGATAAAACTGGAAGAAATTAATCTTTTGGTAGAGCATAAGGATTATAAGGGCGCTATGAACGTAGTGGACAGTATTGACTGGCGCCGTGTAAAAAAAGTCCGTACATTATGCACTGTAGGTGAAATTTATGCAGCCAATAAGCGTTACGAAGAAAGTAAAGAGATTTTCCTCCTAGCCTATCACAGATCTTCAATTGGTAAAAATGTTCTTTACAGATTGATTGAAGTTTCGCTGAAAATGGGAGACATTGAGGAAGCAATGGAATTCTATGAGGAATATATGGAAGTTGCTCCCAATGATAATATGAGATACGTCCTGAAGTATAAGATTGATAAAGCAAGGAATGCTTCTCTTGAGGAATTAATTCAGATTTTGGAGGAATACAAAGAAAAAGAGTTTACTGAAAGATGGTCTTATGAGCTGGCAAGCCTTTATTATCAGGCCGGAGAAAAAGAGAAGTGTACTGAGCTTTGCAATCAGATGGTTCTCTGGTTTAATGAGGGCAAATATGTTATGAAGGCACTGGATCTGAAGCTGCGTATAGGTTCTATTACAGGACAGGAGAGGGGACTGTATGAAAAGCAGTTTGTGCCGAATCTTATGAAACCGGATGATGTAAAGGCTTTGAAGGAAAGCAGCGCTGCCGCAGAAATAAAGGAAAAGCCGCTGGATTACTCGAAAAAAGACGTTCCGCCTTTAGAAGAAGAAGCCCCAATGATAGAGAGCATCCGTATGGATGAGAATGATATTAATAATGCGGAGAGCCTGCAGGAAAAGATATCCAAGGGTATCCGTGATATTTTCAGCGGAAAGAGAAGAGAAGCAGAGGATGTATTTGAAGAGAAAGAGGATGATCAAAAAGAACATCATATTCCTGAGGAAGTGATCAGGGATATATCCTCGAAGCTTGATTATGTGGATGTTCCGGATCTTGAGCCTGAAGAAAAAGAAGAGCAGCCTTTGTTAAAAGAAACTGTACAGGAATCCCGGGAGGAGCCTAAGGTGGATCTTTCTCAGACTATGCAGATTCCTCAATTAAAGATTCCAAAGTCCATGAAGAATGGAAAACTTCAGGAAAATGAAATTCCAAAGGCTCCTGTTTTGGATAGGGATGTTCTTTTAGCAGATGATGTAAAAAAAGATGAATTTAGTTTCAATCTTGAGGATACGATCCTCGCTGCAGCCAGTGCCCAGGGAATTGAAATTCCTAAGGAGCCGGTGGTAACGAAAGAATCGATTTTAGAAGAAGAATTAAAGGATTTTGATGATTCAGAAGAAGCAGAAGATTCAGATGAATTTGAAGAAGATGGTGAAGCAGAAGACTCAGATGAATTTGAGGAAGTTAATTCGGATATTCCGGAAAAATCTTCAAAGATTCCTACCCTGGAGGATGAGGAATTTCTTTCAGAGGAAGATCTCCAGGAGGCAGAAGCAGAATTCCTGAACGGTCCTGTGAAGAAAGAAGAAAGTAAACCTGAAAAAAGAAAACATCCGGATGGAATGAATACGGAAATATTCAATTTCCAGGAAGAAATCAAAAAGGTTCTTGGAAATCATGAAGATATTTTCAGGGACAATACTTTCGGAATTCCAGCAGAAAAGGAAGAGGAACCTGTTGTTGAGTTGGATGATGATTTTTCCGAAGAAGATGAAGAGAAGTTATCCCAGCCTTTGTCTGAAGAGGAGGAACTGGAACAGTTTATTGAGTCCATTCAGCCGAAGAATCAGAGAAGTCCCTACGACATTGTTCCCAGGGAAAGGGAACTGACAGATGATGAGAAAAAGCTTTTTACATATTTCGTAAGAGTTCCTGGAATGAAGGAGCAGCTTCTGGATACTCTTTGCGATGTTCAGATGGCTGCTGCTGATAAGACTTCAAGAACAGGAAATATTATTGTTATGGGCGGCAGAGAGACTGGGAAGACAAGATTGATCTCCAGCCTGATACCTGCTATATGTAAGGAATTGAATCTGGAAGCATCCAAGGTCGCTTATGTTTTTGCGGAGCAGATCAATGGCAAGGATATGACCAGGATTGTGAATAAACTTTCAGGCGGTTTTCTGGTTATTGAAAATGCAAATCAGCTTACCCAGGAAACTGCGGAGCAGCTTGATAAAGCAATGGAATTCCGCACAGACGGATTGACTGTGATTGTGGAAGATGAGAAGATCGGCATGCGTAAATTTATTGCACGGTATCCAAAGCTTGCAAAGAAATTTACGTCAATGATCAATATTCCGGTATTTACCAATGAGGAGCTTGCTGCTTTTGCCAGAGTTTATACAAAAGAAAACGGATATACCATTGACCAGATGGGAATGCTTGCATTATATGACATGATCGGCGTGAACCAGAAGGCAGATGAGCCTATGAACATTGGTGCTGTAAAAGAACTGGTGGATGATGCAATTTCCAAATCTCAGGCAGGTTTGCGTAAATTCCAGAGAAACATTTCAAAGAAACGTACAGATCATGATGGATTTATCATTCTGTATGAAAAAGATTTCAGCTAATAATACTTAAAATAAAGGAAGTAGATATTATGACCAGACCTTATCTTGGAAACCCGAAATATACCATTGAGATTCTTCAAAAGTATGATTTTGTTTTCCAGAAGAGGTTTGGTCAAAATTTTTTGATAGACACCCATGTACTGGATAAAATAATATGTGCTTCTGGAATTACTAAGGAAGATTTTGTTCTTGAGATTGGCCCGGGAATCGGAACTATGACCCAGTATCTTGCGGAGGCTGCCAGAGAAGTAACGGCTGTGGAAATTGACGATGCACTGATTCCAATTCTTAAAGATACCTTAAAAGAGTGGGATAATGTTGCTGTGATTCATGGTGATATTCTAAAAACTGATATCCGCAGGATTGCTTTTGAAAAGAACAACGGAAAACCCATTAAGGTTGTGGCAAATCTGCCTTATTATATTACAACTCCTATTATTATGGGATTATTTGAAAATCAGGTACCCATTGATTCTATTACCATTATGGTGCAGAAGGAAGTTGCAGAACGAATGCAGGTAGGGCCGGGAACCAAGGATTATGGTGCACTCTCCCTGGCTGTACAGTATTATGCAAAACCGGAGATCGTGGCCAATGTTCCGCCAAACTGTTTTATGCCAAGGCCAAAGGTTGGAAGTGCAGTAATCAGGCTGACCAGACATGAACATCCCCCTGTACAAGTGGAAGATGAGAAGCTTATGTTCCGACTGATCCGTGCTTCTTTTAACCAAAGAAGAAAAACTTTAGTCAATGGTCTTAAAAACTCCCAGGAGTTGGATTTTTCTAAAGAGGAGATTGAAGGTGCACTTGAAAAATGCGGACTTCCTTTAAATATCCGGGGCGAGGCACTGACTCTCGAAAAATTTGCAGAGCTTGCAAATATATTTATATGATACCAGGAAAAAAGCATCCGGTGGCTAGTCGGATGCTTTTTTGTAAATTTATTATTTAAAAAGGAAGGAGAGTTGATTGCTGTAATAAGCAATCAACATATGAAAAAGAAAATTATAAAAATAATGTTGGCTGTATTATTTTTATGTTGTTAGTATATCCTGTAATTATGATAGAATCATGTTTAACTTATGAAAAAATAATGAACGAATGTCAAAAGATTTATGAATGATGGGATAAAAACGGATATCAGCAGGATATATAATGAATTTTACAACAGGTTTTTGGGGATGTGGTATGATGCTTTGGTAATTTAACTTTCGGAGAAATGGAGGAATTAAAACATGAAAGTAAAGAAATTAGGAGCACTTATTTTAGCCGGAGTTCTTACATGTACATCACCCGCTGCTGTATTTGCAGAGGAAATAACAGAAGAGAATGCCATAAATACTGTAATTGATTCCTTATTAGAAAATCCTGATCAGATTGCAGATATTGTCATATATGCAAAGAATTTGATTGATGAACAGGATATTTCTGATGAGGAGATCACAGATGTGATAGACCAGGCAGCAGAACACTTTCAGATTAGTATTTCAGAAACCGAGCAGGAAACACTTTTAAAGCTTATAGTGAAATTCAGGGATATGGATATTGATGAGGAGCAGTTGAGAGAAGATATCAAAAAGGTATATGAAACGCTGGATGATCTTGGTATTGAGAAGGAGGATGTAAAAGGTATCTTTGGAAAATTAATGGATTTTGCAAAAAATATTATTGAGTAAAATTTAAAATATGCAAAATGCATAACTGTACCAAGTTAAAGTGGAAAAATATATGTAGTAAATTTATAAAAATGGGATAAAAATAAAATAAAATTTGTGCAAATAAGCAATTATTTACTGTTTGTTCATAGTTTATTCATAAATACCTGTTATGATAATAACAGTTCGAAAGAACGTAGGAAAGACGTTGTAATGACATTCATTACACATAAATTTTTTCATAATAATTGCCCCGGTAAACCACTGCCGGGGCACTCCTCGTTTTTAGGGAAAAAATCATCCCTGCATCCCCACAGAAAAATTGTCCCCCCAATCTATTGTTAGAACCAAAAAAATAAGGTATAATGTGAACACTTAATGAGAGCAAGATATAAATATTTAAAAATGTTAGGGAGGAGTTTTTATTATGTCTGAGACAATGAAGGATTATGAGGCTGAGCTGGAGGCATCCTTTAAGAAAATTGAAGAAGGAGATATTCTTACAGGAACAGTCATTAGTGTTGATGAAAAAGAAGTGATTCTGGATCTGAAATATTATGCGGAGGGTATTATTCCCGCAGAGGATTACAGCAGAGAGCCTGGTTTTAACATAAAAGAAGAAGTACATGTAGGAGATGAAATTTCAGCTACTGTTGTAAGAAGAGACGATGGGCACGGAAATATACTTCTTTCTAAGGTAGAAGCAACCGATGTTATTGCATGGGATAAATTAAAAGAATTAAAAGAATCCGGTGAAATTTTAAATGTAGTTGTAAAGGGAATCGTAAACGGCGGCGTGATAGCTTATGTAGAAGACGTCCGCGGTTTTATTCCTGCATCCAAGCTTGCACTTAATTATGTGGAGAATACAGAAGAATATTTAAACAAACCAATCCAGGTACGTGTATTTGATGTAGATAAAGAAAAAGACCGTTTGATTCTTTCTGCAAAAGAAATCTTAAGAGAAAAAGCAGAAGAAGAGCGGAAAAACAAGGTTTCCAACCTGGAAGTAGGATTTGTGACAGAGGGAACCGTAGAAAGTCTGCAGACATACGGTGCATTTGTGAACCTTGGAAACGGACTCTCCGGTTTGGTACATATTTCTCAGATATGTGAGAAGAGAATTAAGAAACCATCAGAAGTCCTTGCAGCAGGAGATAAAGTAAAGGTAAAGGTTATTGCTATAAAAGACGGCAAGATAAGCCTCAGTATAAAAGAGGCCTCTGATATGATGGCAAAAGAAATCGAAGAGGAAGTTTATGAAGTTCCGGATGCAAAGGAACAGGCAACTACTTCCTTGGGATCACTTTTTGCAAACATTAAACTGAATTAATGTAAGGGATGGTAAGGTAATGAGAAGCCAGAAGAAAATTTTTGTAATTGGCCATAAAAATCCGGATACAGATTCCATCTGTTCAGCAATCGCTTATGCAGATATTAAAAACCGCACAACCCAGGATCAAAAGTACATTCCCAAAAGAGCGGGACAGATTAATGAGGAAACAGAGTATGTACTGAACCGGTTTGGAGTGCAGCCTCCAGGATATCTAAGCAATATAGGCACACAGGTGAAGGATATGGATATCCGTATAAGTCCTGATGCAGATGAAAGCATTTCTTTAAAAAATGCATGGGATATCATGCGCGAAAACGCCATTGTAACTCTTCCTATCAGGGATAAAAGCGGAAATCTTGAGGGCCTCATTACCATAGGGGACATTGCCCAGACATATATGGACACCACAGACAGCTATCTTTTGTCCAGGGCAAGAACCCAGTATAAAAGAATTGCGGAAACTCTTGAAGGTGCTGTTGTAGAAGGAAATGAGCATGGATATTTCATTAAGGGAAAGGTCCTTGTAGCAACGGCTAATCCTCATATGATGCAGCAATACATCGAAGAGAATGATATGATCATCATGGGAGACAGGGAAGAAGATCATCTTCAGGCTATTAAACAGAATGTAAGCTGTATTATTGTAGGAATGGATATTGATGTTTCCGAAAAAGTAATTAGCCTTGCCCATGAGAAGGATATTATCATTATAAAATCACCATATGATACTTTTACAATTGCAAGGCTGATAAACCAAAGTATTCCTGTAAGACATATCATGAAAAAAGAAAACCTGATTACTTTCAGTACAGAAGATTTTACAGATGATATTCAGGATGTGATGATCAAACACCGTCATCGTGCATTTCCGGTAATTAACAAACGGGGAAAATGTGTAGGGACAATATCCAGGCGTAATTTTCTGGATATGAATAAAAAAAGTGTTGTACTGGTGGATCATAATGAAAAAGATCAGGCAGTTGACAATATTGAAAAAGCGGAAATACTGGAGATCATTGACCATCATAAGTTGGGCTCCCTGGAAACAATGCAGCCAGTTTCCTTTCGGAACCAGCCTGTGGGATGTACCGGAACCATTATGTACCAGATGTATGGAGAACAGAAGCTTGAGATTCCGTCAAAGATAGCAGGACTTCTTTGTGCAGCCATTATCTCGGATACCTTAATGTTCCGTTCGCCCACATGTACACTCCATGATAAAATGGCAGCAGGAGCCCTGGCCTTGATCGCAGATATTGAGATAGATAAATTTGCAAAAGAAATGTTTAAGGCCGGGAGCAATCTGGAAGATAAAGTACCTGAGGAGATCTTTTATCAGGATTATAAGAAATTTATTGCAGAAGATGATGTATCCTTCGGAGTTGGACAGATCAGTTCTATGGATGAAGATGAACTGAAACGGATTAAGAAGAAGCTGGTTCCCTTTATGGTCAGCGAATGCGGCCGTCACGGCGTATCCATTGTATATTTTATGCTTACGAGCATTATAGAAAGAAGTACGGAACTTCTCTATTACGGAGAAGGAAGTGAGGAAATGGCTAAAATTGCCTTCAAAATGGAACCGGAAGATGGGGTGTTCCATTTAAATGGGGTTGTATCCAGAAAGAAGCAGCTGATTCCTGCCTTGATGGAAGCTACACAGATAAGCAATGCGGATTTATGAGATGGAAATGAATATTTCAAATAAACGGAGGTGAAGAGGTATGGCAAAGCAGACCTGGAAGCCGGGAAATATGCTGTATCCCCTTCCTGCGGTTATGGTCAGCGTGACTGACGGCAAGGGAAATGATAATATTATTACGGTGGCCTGGGTTGGAACGGTCTGTACCAATCCTCCTATGGTTTCCATTTCCGTACGTCCCGAAAGATTTTCTTATGAGATGATTCGCAGTACAGGTGAGTTTGTTATCAATCTTACAACAGAAAAGCTGGCTTTTGCTGCAGATTACTGTGGAGTGCGTTCGGGACGTGAGGTTGATAAATTTAAAGAAACGGGACTTACCAGAGAAAAGGCAGGGTTTGTGAAGTCTCCTATGATTAAAGAAGCGCCGGTTTCTATTGAGTGCCGGGTCCGCGAGGTGAAGGAACTTGGATCCCATCACATGTTTCTGGCAGATGTACTTGCTGTACATGCTGACGAAGCCTATATGGATGAAAAGAATAAATTTGATCTGAAGCTGTCAAAGCCCATTGTATATTCCCACGGAGAGTATTCCGGAATGGGGAAGGCAATAGGAACTTTTGGATTCAGTGTAAGGAAGAAATCACCTAAAAATAAATTACAGAAAATGTCAAAAAAATAGAAGAATCTGTTTGGGATTGCAGGATTTAGCAACTTGTGTTAGAATGATAAAGCAAAAAGTGGTGTATATTAGTTTTATAATGATTACCAGTACACGGCATGGAGGATTAAAATGGGCCAAAATATCACATTGATCGGAATGCCGGGTGTGGGAAAAAGTACATTGGGGGTTGTTCTTGCCAAGGTTTTAGGGTACCAATTCCTTGATACGGATATTATCATACAAAAGCAGGAAAATAGGCGTTTGTATAAGATTATCGAAGAAGAAGGAACAGATGGCTTTAAAGCAATAGAAAACCGTGTGAATGCTTCGATTGAAGCACAGAATACGGTGATTTCCACAGGAGGAAGCGTGGTATACTGCGAAGAAGCAATGGAACATCTGAAATCAATAGGAACAGTTGTTTATCTTAAATTGTCACTGGAGCTTTTATCCAGGCGTCTCGGTAATTTGAAGGGGAGAGGCGTTTTGTTAAAAGAGGGACAGACTTTAAAGGATTTATATGAAGAGAGAGTCCCGCTCTATGAGAAATATGCAGACATTGTGCTGGATGAAGAAGGGAAAGATCTGGAAGAAAGTCTGCAGACAATTTTGGATCGGCTTGTAGGTAATAACAAAGAAGAAGCGGAAGCGTTGTAACTGAAATCGAGAATAATAGTTTACAAATGGAAAATATGTGCTATAATTAAAGACCGAATATTGAAAAATATCTATTTGTAAAGTTTTTTGATTGTATGGCGTTCGCTTCGGCTTGCGGAGTGAAAATAATTATAGAGGTGTTTTAATGGAACAGTATGTAATCAGAGGAGGAAATCCCCTGGTAGGAGAGGTGGAGATCGGCGGTGCCAAAAATGCGGCTCTTGCGATTCTCGCTGCAGCTATCATGACGGATGAGACGATCCTCATTGAAAATCTGCCCGATGTAAGAGACACAAATGTTTTATTGGAAGCAATAGCCGGAATTGGTGCACAGGTTAACCGTATTAACAGATCTACAGTTAAGATTAACGGATCTACCATTGGCGACGTAAGTGTGGATTATGAATATATAAAGAAAATCCGTGCGTCCTATTATCTTTTAGGAGCACTTCTTGGTAAGTATAAACATGCGGAGGTTCCTCTGCCGGGAGGCTGCAATATAGGAAGCCGTCCCATCGACCAGCACTTAAAGGGATTCCGTGCCCTTGGCGCTAAGGTGGATATTCTGCATGGAGCAATTGTTGCAAAGGCTGAAAATCTTCATGGAAGTCATATTTTCCTTGATGTAGTATCAGTAGGTGCTACGATTAATATTATGATGGCGGCATCTTTGGCTCCGGGCCGTACCATTATTGAGAATGCGGCAAGAGAGCCCCATGTAGTGGATGTTGCCAATTTCCTGAACAGTATGGGAGCCAATATTAAAGGTGCCGGTACGGATGTTATCCGTATTAAAGGCGTTGAGAAGCTTCATCGTACGGAGTATTCTATTATTCCTGATCAGATCGAAGCAGGAACTTTCCTGTTCGCTGCTGCAGCCACAGGAGGAGATGTTACTGTTAAGAATGTAACTCCAAAGCATTTGGAAGCTACCACAGCGAAGCTGGAAGAAATCGGATGTGAAGTAGATGAATTTGATGATGCAGTTCGGGTAAGAGCTACGAAGAGACTTCACCGTACTCATGTTAAGACTCTGCCATATCCTGGATATCCTACGGATATGCAGCCACAGATCGCAGTTACCTTGGCTTTGGCAGAGGGAACCAGCATTGTAACAGAGAGTATTTTTGAGAATCGTTTTAAATATGCAGACGAGCTTTCACGCATGGGTGCAAACATTAAGGTAGAGGGAAATTCTGCAATTATTGACGGCGTGGTAAAACTTACAGGTGCAAGAGTAAGCGCACCGGATCTTCGTGCAGGAGCTGCACTTGTGATTGCAGGGCTTGCTGCAGAGGGTATCACAATCGTGGATGATATTGTTTATATCCAAAGAGGATATGAAAATTTCGAACAGAAATTAAAAAGCCTTGGTGCGGAGATCGAGAAGGTTTCCAGTGAAAAGGAAATCCAGAAATTCCGCCTGAAGGTAGTGAATTAATAAATAAATATTTAAAAATAAGCTTGACAATAGGCTTAAATGAGTATATTGTAAGCTTTGCAACAATTTCATAGAAAATAGCCTTTTATTCAGAGTGGTGGAGATACAAAGGATCTGTGAAGCCACGGCAACCCCTTAAAGGAAAGGAAGGTGCCAACCTGAGCGAGTAATCGAACAATAAGAGGATTGTTATAGCATTCTAACAGTCCGATTATTCGGGCTGTTTTTTTAGACAAAAGAAAGGAAAAGATAATGGAAAAAATTTTATTTACATCAGAATCAGTAACAGAAGGACATCCTGACAAAATGTGCGATGCGATTTCCGATGCTATTTTGGATGCGCTTATGGAGCAGGATCCAATGAGCCGTGTTGCCTGCGAAACAGCAACAACTACAGGCCTTGTGCTGGTTATGGGGGAGATTACCACAAATGCATACGTTGATATTCAGAAGATCGTCAGGGATACTGTTCGTGAAATTGGATATACCCGTGGAAAGTACGGCTTTGATGCTGATACCTGCGGTGTAATTACAGCAATTGATGAACAGTCTGTTGATATTGCCCTTGGTGTTGACAAAGCGCTGGAAGCAAAAATGGGCGAGGATGAAATTGATGCCATTGGAGCAGGGGATCAGGGAATGATGTTCGGATATGCTTCCAATGAAACAGAAGAATATATGCCTTATGCCATCAATATGGCACACAAGCTTGCACGTCAGCTTACCAAGGTTCGTAAGGACGGTACTTTAAGCTATTTAAGACCGGACGGAAAGACCCAGGTAACAGTAGAGTATAATGAAGAAGGAAAACCGGTTCGTCTTGACGCAGTTGTTTGTTCTACACAGCACGATCCGGATGTAACACAGGAACAGATTCACGATGACATTAAGAAATACGTTTTCGACCCGATCATTCCTGCAGATATGGTTGACGAAAATACAAAATATTTTATTAACCCTACAGGCCGTTTTGTTATCGGCGGTCCTCACGGAGACAGCGGACTTACAGGCCGTAAGATCATTGTTGACACATACGGCGGTGC
The DNA here is from genome assembly GCA_946557785.1 of uncultured Blautia sp. Classification (GTDB taxonomy): domain Bacteria; phylum Bacillota; class Clostridia; order Lachnospirales; family Lachnospiraceae; genus Blautia_A. The sequence goes on along the minus strand of CAMNTH010000020.1, from coordinate 14,695 downwards.
AGGACGTCACGGCGGCGGCGCTTTTTCCGGAAAGGACTGTACAAAGGTTGACCGTTCTGCAGCTTATGCAGCGCGTTATGTTGCAAAGAATATGGTGGCAGCAGGATTGGCTGATAAATGTGAAATTCAGCTTTCCTATGCGATCGGCGTTGCACAGCCTACATCCATTAATGTAACTACATTTGGAACAGGCAAGCTTTCTGAAGCAAAGCTTGTGGAAATCATCAGAGAGAATTTTGACCTTCGTCCTGCAGGAATTATTAAAATGCTGGATCTGAGAAGACCTATTTATAAGCAGACCTCTGCTTACGGACATTTCGGCCGTACTGATATTGATCTTCCGTGGGAAAAATTGGATAAAGTGGATGAATTAAAGAAATATTTATAAGAAATGTGGATAACCTTTGAAAGACCCGAAATTATCTTCGGGTCTTTCTTATGCTCCAGGAAATGTGTTCCATCAGGGAGATTTTATAGAAAATTTAGAGATAGGAAAAAATCTTTATGATATAATGAAAAAAACGTACAAATAGGGCGGAATCTATAGAACGGAGAGACGTATGAAACTAAAAACCAGAATTATAGTGGGATTTTCCATGATTATTATGGTGCCTCTGCTTTTATTTTATGCCACACTTTATGGATATTCCCGAAGTCAGGAACGTGAACTGGAGAAACAGCTGGAGTCAGGCCTTGTGGATACAGAGAATGAAATTTATGATATTGCTATTTCACAGTCTGCCAACAGCCAGGCGAGGATTCATCTCATGACCAAGGATCTTCTGTTTACAGCCTTTGTCATCTTAATTTTTACAGCCCTTGCCATTGGACTTTGGATATACAGAAGCATCGCGGCTCCCCTTGTAAAATTAAAAAAGGCTACGCAGAATATTAAAGAAGGAAATCTGGATTTTGTTCTGGAAGTGGAAGGTACTGATGAATTTTCTGAGCTTTTTCAGGATTTTGAGGAAATGCGAAAGAGATTAAAAGAATCCGCAGAAGAAAAAATCCTCCTGGATAAAGAGAATAAAGAGCTTATCAGCAATATCTCCCATGACCTGAAAACCCCGATCACAGCAGTAAAGGGATATGTTGAGGGAATCATGGACGGTGTGGCAGATACGCCGGAGAAGATGGATCGTTATGTAAAAACCATTTATAATAAAACAAATGAAATGGATCACCTGATCAATGAACTGACATTCTATTCCAAGATTGACACGAACCGCATTCCATATACCTTCAGCAAGCTGAATGTGAATGATTATTTCGGTGACTGTGCAGAGGAACTGGCACTTGAGATGGAAACCAGGGGAATCGAGCTTCTTTATGCCAATTATGTTGAAAAGGATGTGCTGGTTATTGCAGATGGAGAGCAGATCAGACGTGTGATCCATAATATTATCAGCAATGCTGTAAAATATATGGATAAAAGAAAAGGTGTGATCCAGCTTCGGATAAAGGATGTGGGAGATTTTATCCAGGTGGAGATTGAGGATAATGGAAAAGGAATTGCAGCTAAGGATCTGACAAATATTTTTGAACGTTTTTACAGAACAGACGTATCCAGAAATTCTTCAAAGGGAGGAAGCGGAATTGGACTTTCTATTGTGAGGAAGATTCTGGAGGATCATGGCGGTAAGGTTTGGGCTGCCAGCCGTGAGGAAATCGGAACAATTATGTACTTTGTACTTAGAAAATATCAGGAGGTACCAATTAAATGAGTAAGATATTGATAGTAGAAGATGAAGAGGCTATTGCAGATCTGGAAAAGGATTATCTGGAGCTTTCCGGTTTTGATGTAGAGATTGCAAACAGAGGGGACGAGGGGCTTTTGAAGGCTCTGAATGAGGATTTTGACCTGATTATTCTGGATCTGATGCTTCCGGAAGTAGATGGATTTGACATCTGCCGTCAGGTACGTCAGGAAAAAAACACGCCCATTATCATGGTATCGGCTAAAAAGGACGATATTGATAAAATACGTGGTCTTGGACTTGGAGCAGATGACTATATGACAAAACCTTTCAGCCCAAGCGAACTGGTTGCCCGGGTAAAGGCTCATATGGATCGCTATAACCGTCTGGTAGGTTCTAATACGGCCAAAAATAATATTGTAGAGATCAGAGGAATCAAAATTGACAAAACTGCCCGCAGAGTTTGGATTAATAATGAAGAGAAGACTTTTACCACAAAAGAATTTGATCTTCTCACATTCCTTGCGGAAAATCCAAACAGGGTATTTACAAAGGAGGAGCTTTTCCGGCAGATTTGGGATATGGAGTCTGTAGGGGATATTGCTACGGTAACTGTGCATATTAAGAAAATTCGGGAGAAAGTCGAATTTAATACGGCAAAACCCCAGTATATTGAGACAATATGGGGGGTTGGATATCGCTTTAAGGTATAATTAATTATGGATAGATTGTATAAAGAATTGGAAAATTACAGCCAAACGGATTATTATCCCTTTCATATGCCTGGCCATAAGAGAAATGAATCTTCCGTTGATGGGAACTTTCCTTTTGACAGAGACATTACAGAAATTTATGGATTTGATAATCTCCATCATTGTAAGGGGATTTTAAAAAGGGCACAGGAGAACGGAGCAAAGCTGTATGGATCTTTGGAATGCTTTTTTAGCATTAACGGAAGTACGGCTGCATTGCTGTCTGCTGTTTCTGCCTGTGTGAAAAGAGGCGGCAAAATATTGATGGCGAGAAACTGCCATAAAGCTGTTTATCATGCTGTTTATCTGAGGGATTTAAAGCCGGTTTATATTTATCCCCAGATCGAGAGGGAATTGGAGATTAACGGCGGAATTACACCTGGCAGAGTAAAACGCCTTCTTGAGGAACAGCCGGATATTCAGGCGATAGTGATTACGTCTCCTACCTATGACGGAATTGTATCTGATGTGTCTGGAATTGCGAGAATTACAAAAGAATATGGGATTCCGCTGATAGTAGACGAGGCTCATGGAGCGCATTTTTGTTTTTCAAATTATTTTCCGGTTTCTGCGCTAAAGCTAGGTGCAGATATTGTAGTTCAGAGCCTTCATAAAACCTTGCCCTCTATGACCCAGACTGCTGTTCTTCATAGATGCAGCGACAGGGTGTCAGGAGATGTAATACGGCGTTTTATGGGGATTTATCAAAGCAGCAGTCCTTCGTATGTTTTGATGGCAAGTATAGATGCATGCTTTGATAAGTTAGAAAGAGACGGGCAGCGGATGTTTCAAAGCTTTGTGACGAATTTGAAAAATGCCCGCGAAAGATTGGAGAAATGCAGGCACATCCGGCTTGGGACTGCTGATATGATCGGTAATGCAGGGATTTTTGATTTTGACAGATCAAAGCTTCTTTTTTTTACAAAGGGAACTTCACTTACAGGGCATAAGCTTCATGAAATTCTGAGGGAAGAATTTCATCTGGAAATGGAGATGGAATCGGAATATTATGTAACCGGAATTACATCCGTAGGTGATACCGGGGAGGGACTGAAGCGTCTGTGCAATGCCATTGAAGAAATTGACAGGCGGGAAACGTTAAAAAGAATAGATGAAAGAAAGAGAGATATATTTCTGGATAGTTCCCCGTATATGCAGATGAAGCAGATTATGGGAATTTTTGAGACTATAGAATCAGCTGTAACGAAATGCCTTCTGGAAGAAAGTATTGGAAAAATCTCAGCAGAATTTGTTTATCTTTATCCGCCGGGTATTCCTATTCTTGTTCCAGGTGAACAGATTACTGGACAATTTGTCAGGAATGTGAGAAGATACATGGAGCAGGGACTGGATGTGCAGGGTCTTTGCGACTATACAAACAAAACCATTTGCGTGGTGGGAGATTAATTGTGGGAAAAATCTTTTACATTATGGGAAAAAGTGCAGCAGGAAAGGATAGGATTTATTCCTGTTTGGCAGCAGAAGAACAATTAGGACTTAAAAGGCTGATAATCTATACGACACGTCCGATCCGGGAAGGAGAGGAAGATGGAAAAGAATACTTTTTTGCAGATGATGAAAAGCTTCAGGAGTTTGAGAAAAAAAATCGGCTGATAGAGTCAAGGAAATATAATACAGTGCATGGTGAATGGGCTTATTTTACAGCAGATGATGGACAAGTGGATCTGGAAAAATCGGATTTTCTGGGTATAGGTACATTGGAGTCTTTTGCTGAAATAAGAAAATACTATGGGACAGAAAGGGTAGTCCCTATTTATATTCAGGTGGAAGACGGAGAACGGCTGACTAGGGCACTGGAAAGGGAAAAAGGGCAGAAGAATCCGAAATACGCAGAGCTTTGCAGAAGGTTTCTGGCAGATGAGGAAGATTTTTCAGAAGAGAATATTGCATGTACAGGCATAGAGAAAAGATTTGACAATATTGATTTAGATGTATGTGTAGAAGAAATCATAAAATATATAAAATCAGTACAATAAGAAAAAATTTTATGTTATAATAAAAATGTATTTTTAGAATTACACAAGAACAAAGCGAGGTGATTCTTAATGGTTAGTTTTAATAATATTATTGGACACGAAGATATAATAAGACATTTAAAAAATGCCATGGAGACGGGTAAGGTATCTCATTCATATATTTTTAAAGGTGAACTTGGTTCAGGGAAAAAACTCCTGGCAACCACATTTGCAATGACCCTCCAGTGTGAAGATGGAGGTACTGAGCCTTGCCAGAAATGTGACTCCTGTAAAAAGGCACTTGGTAAGAATCATCCCGATATCATTATGGTAACCCATGAGAAAACAGGAACGATATCTATTGATGAGGTTCGTGAACAGGTCATCCACGATGTAGCCATTAAGCCTTACTGCAGCCCGCATAAGATATATATTATTCCGGAAGCGGAGCTTTTGACGATCCAGGCACAGAATGCTCTTCTAAAAACCATTGAAGAGCCGCCGGAGTATGCGGTAATCATGTTTCTTACAAGTAATGCGGATTCTCTTCTTCCAACAATCCGGTCGCGCTGTGTGAGCCTGGATTTGAAGGTGGTAGATGACAATCTTGTAAAAAAATATCTCATGGAGCACCTGCAGGTTCCGGATTATCAGGCTGAGGTGGATGCATCTTTTGCACAGGGAAGCATCGGCAAAGCAAAGGAAGCCGCTACATCCGAAGAATTTTCAAGAATGTCCCAGAATGCTTTGAAGCTTTTAAAGTATGCTAATACCATGGAGGTTTACGAGCTTGCACAAGAAATTAAGAAGCTTTCTGAGGAGAAGCATAATATTAATGATTATCTGGATATTTTCCAGTTTTGGTTCCGTGACGTTTTGATGTTTAAGGCTACCAGGGAAATTGACAATTTGGTATTTAAGCAGGAAATTAATTATATCAAGGAACAGGCCAGCCAGCGTTCTTATGAGAATTTGGAAAAAATCCTGGAGGCGATTACAAAAACAAAAGTCCGTCTCCGTGCCAATGTTAACTTTGAGCTTGCTTTGGAGCTGCTGTTCCTGACCATCAGGGAGAAATAGAATGACAAAAGTAGTAGGCATAAGATTCCGAAATGTAGGGAAAATTTATTATTTTAATCCAAAGGGATATCGGATGAAGGCGGGAGACCATGTAATTGTGGAGACTGCCCGTGGCGTAGAATATGGAAAAGTTGTACTTGCACCCAAGGAAATCCCGGAAGAAGAAGTTGTTCATCCTTTAAAAGAAGTGCTGCGGGTAGCAACTCAGGAGGATGACGAAAAGGAAGCCCAGAACCGCAAAAAAGAAAAAGAAGCTTTTAAAATCTGTCAGAAAAAAATCCGGGAACATGGGCTGGAAATGAAACTGATAGATGCAGAATATACATTTGATAATAATAAAGTGCTCTTTTACTTTACAGCAGACGGCAGAATTGATTTCCGTCAGCTTGTAAAGGATCTGGCAGCAATTTTTAAAACCAGAATTGAGCTTCGTCAGATTGGAGTTCGGGACGAAACCAAGATTCTGGGAGGCATCGGCATCTGCGGAAGATGTCTTTGCTGCCATACCTATTTATCTGAGTTTGCACCTGTTTCCATTAAAATGGCTAAAGAGCAGAACCTTTCTCTGAATCAGACCAAGATATCCGGTGTTTGCGGAAGATTGATGTGCTGTCTGAAAAATGAGCAGGAGACTTACGAAGAACTGAATAAGAGACTGCCCGGAATCGGTGACATAGTTACCCTTCCCGAAGGATTGCAGGGAGCTGTGCAGAGTGTGAATGTCCTTCGGCAGAGAGTAAAGGTGATCGTAGAGATCAATGATGAAAAAGAAATCCAGGAATATTCTGTGGATGAACTGAAATTCCGCCCAAGGAAGAAAAAAATTAAAATTTCCGAACAGGAAATGAAAGAACTAAAAAATCTGGAAGATAAGGGAGGAGACTCCAAACTAAATGAAAAATGATCTGGTGAAACCAAATGAGAGAGTGGATGACCTGCAGAATGGATTTTATGTAATACAGGATCCGGAGAAATTTTGTTTTGGAATGGATGCAGTATTGCTTTCCGGCTTTGCCAGAATCAAGAAAGGCGAATCAGTGTTGGATATGGGTACCGGCACTGGCATTATTCCCATTCTTCTTCGTTCCAGAACAGAAGGAAGACATTTTACAGGTCTGGAGATTCAGGAAGAGTGTGCCGAAATGGCAAAGCGCAGCGTTGCTTATAACGGGCTGGAATCAGATGTAAGTATTGTAAATGGCGATATAAAAGAGGCTGCTGAAATTTTTGGTGCAGCCTCTTTTCACGTAGTTACCTGTAATCCGCCTTATATGATAGGAACCCATGGGATCAAAAACCCTCATATGCCAAAGGCGATCGCGCGTCATGAGGTTCTTTGTGCCCTGGAGGATGTAGTAAAGGCGGCATCCAGGGTTTTGACAGACAGAGGGCGCTTTTATATGGTGCACAGGCCTTTCCGTTTGACAGAAATTATGAATGTCCTTACAAAATACAAACTGGAACCAAAAAGAATGCAGCTTGTTTATCCATACATAGACCGGGAACCTAATATGGTACTAATCGAGGCTTTGAAAGGCGGAAATTCCAGAATTACAGTAGAGCGCCCGCTGATCGTTTATGAGAAACCGGGAGTGTATACAAAATCAATCCTTGATATTTATGGCATGGTATAAGGCAGGAGGAAAAATGATGAGCGGGAGATTATATTTATGTGCAACTCCTATTGGAAATCTGGAGGATATTACCCTGAGGGTGCTTCGGACTCTGAAAGAAGTGGATCTGATTGCAGCAGAGGATACGCGTAATAGTATTAAGCTTTTGAATCATTTTGATATTAAGACCCCTATGACCAGTTATCATGAGTATAACAAAATTGAGAAGGCATATGTTCTCATTGAGAAACTTATGACAGGGCAGGATATTGCCCTTATTACGGATGCAGGAACTCCCGGGATTTCTGATCCGGGGGAGGAGCTTGCAAGGATGTGTATAGAAGCAGGAATTGAGGTTACGTCTCTTCCAGGCCCTTCGGCTTGTATTACTGCGCTTACATTGTCAGGCCTTTCTACCAGACGTTTTGCTTTTGAAGCCTTTCTGCCTATGGATAAGAAAGAGAGAAAGACAATCCTTGGGGAGCTTGCAGGGGAAACCAGGACGATCATCCTTTATGAAGCACCCCATAGACTGGTGCGTACATTGGAGGAATTAAAGGAGATGCTAGGCAATCGAAGAATGACTCTTTGCAGGGAATTGACAAAGAAGCATGAGACTGCTTTTCAGACAACGATCCAGGAATTGATTTCCTATTATGAAAAGGAGAAACCTCTTGGGGAGTGTGTTCTTGTAATTGAAGGACGAAGCAGAAAAGAGATTGAAGAAGAGGAACGTGCTTCCTGGGAGGAAATCTCCATAGAGCAGCATATGGAGATTTATGAAAATCAGGGGATTGACAGAAGGGAAGCAATGAAAAGGGTTGCAAAGGACAGAGGGGTTACGAAAAGAGATATTTACCGGCAGCTGTTATGAATAAAATAGTTTAAAATAATTTAATTTATTCCCATATCTTCTGGAAAAGATGCAGCTTTTGTGCTATAATAAATTGGTATAATTATGTCTACATAGCGGTCAGCAATATATGTTGTCCGCTTCATTGAGAATATTTATGACGATAGAATGTGCGAAACACATTTTTGTTTAATATATAGAAAATAGCAGGAGGAAGCACATGGGCGTAGAGAATACAGAGTATGGCGCAGATCAGATTCAGATTCTGGAAGGGTTGGAAGCCGTACGAAAAAGACCGGGAATGTATATTGGAAGTACATCCAGCCGCGGACTTCATCATCTTGTTTACGAAATTGTTGACAATTCTGTAGATGAAGCTCTGGCTGGTTTTTGTACGGAAATCCAGGTAATTATTAATCCGGATAATTCTATTACTGTTATTGATAACGGCCGCGGTATACCGGTTGGAATTAACCATAAGGCGGGAATCCCAGCGGTTGAAGTTGTATTTACCATCCTCCATGCAGGCGGAAAATTCGGCGGAGGGGGATATAAGGTATCCGGCGGTCTTCACGGAGTTGGAGCGTCTGTCGTAAATGCGTTATCCGAGTGGCTGGAGGTTATTATATATAAAGACGGCAAGACATATAAGCAAAGATACGAACGGGGGCATACCATGCATCCCCTTCAGGTTTTTGGAACCTGTGACCTGGAAAAGACTGGAACACAGGTATGTTTTCTTCCGGATAAAGATATTTTTGAAGAAACAATATATGACTATGATATTTTGAAACAGAGACTGCGTGAGATGGCATTTCTTACCAAAAGACTTAAAATAAGCCTGAAGGATACCAGAGAGGGAATGGAAAGGGATAAAACGTTCCACTATGAAGGCGGTATCAGAGAATTTGTCGCATATCTGAATAAAAGCAAGGAGGCGCTGTATCCGGAAATCGTTTACTGTGAAGGACAGAAGGACGGCGTCTCCGTAGAAGTAGCCATGCAGCATAATGATTCTTATACAGAGAACTGCTATGGTTTTGTAAATAATATTAATACGCCGGAGGGCGGTACCCATATCGTTGGTTTTCGTAATGCCATTACAAAAACATTTAATGATTATGCAAGAAAAAATAAACTGCTCAAGGAAAGTGAGCCAAATCTAAGCGGAGAAGATATCCGTGAGGGGCTTACTGCCATTGTGAGCGTTAAGATTGAAGATCCTCAGTTTGAAGGCCAGACGAAGCAGAAGCTTGGAAACAGTGAGGCAAGAGGTGCAGTAGATAATGTTGTAAGCAGGCAGCTGGAAATCTTTCTGGAGCAGAATCCTACAGTTGCAAAGGTAATCGTTGAGAAATCCCTTCTTGCACAGAGAGCCAGGGAGGCGGCCCGCAAGGCACGAGATCTGACAAGAAGAAAGTCAGCCCTGGACAGTATGGCTCTGCCGGGGAAGCTTGCAGACTGTTCTGACAGGAACCCTGAAAATTGCGAGATTTACATTGTAGAGGGAGATTCTGCGGGAGGTTCTGCAAAAACAGCCAGAAACCGTGCCACCCAGGCAATCCTTCCTTTACGGGGAAAGATTTTGAATGTGGAGAAGGCAAGGCTTGACAGAATCTACGGAAATAATGAAATCAAGGCCATGATAACTGCCTTTGGAACAGGGATCCATGAAGACTTTGATATAACCAAGCTCCGCTACCATAAGATCATAATCATGACGGATGCAGATGTAGACGGAGCTCATATTGCTACGCTGCTGTTAACATTTTTGTATCGTTTTATGCCGGAGCTTATTAAGCAGGGATATGTTTATCTGGCACAGCCTCCGCTTTATAAGATTGAGAAAAACAAAAAAATATGGTATGCCTATGATGACGTTGAGCTTGGAAAGATATTGGAAGATATCGGACGTGACAATAATAACAAAATTCAGCGTTATAAAGGTCTTGGAGAGATGGACGCAGAGCAGCTGTGGGAGACTACAATGGATCCGGAAAGAAGGATTCTTTTGAAGGTTACCATGGACGAGGCTGCATCTTCTGAAATTGACCTCACATTTACTACTTTAATGGGAGATAAGGTAGAACCAAGGCGTGAGTTTATAGAAGAAAATGCAAGATTTGTAGAAAATTTGGATATCTGATCCGGATAAGGGGAAATCATAATGGAAGATAATATTTTTGATAAAGTCCATGAGGTGGATCTAAAAAAAACCATGGAAAAATCTTACATTGACTATGCCATGAGCGTAATCGCTTCACGTGCTCTGCCGGATGTAAGAGATGGTTTGAAACCGGTTCAGCGCCGTGTACTCTATTCTATGATAGAGCTGAATAATGGACCGGATAAGCCTCATCGTAAATGTGCCCGTATTGTTGGTGATACCATGGGTAAATATCATCCTCATGGAGACAGCTCTATTTACGGAGCTCTGGTAAATATGGCACAGGAGTGGTCAACCAGATATCCGTTGGTAGACGGACACGGAAATTTTGGTTCTGTGGATGGCGATGGTGCGGCTGCCATGCGATACACTGAAGCACGTCTCAGCAAAATTTCTATGGAAATGCTTGCTGATATTAATAAAAATACAGTTGATTTTCAGCCGAACTTTGATGAAACAGAGAGGGAACCTGTAGTACTTCCATCCAGATATCCCAATCTGTTAGTGAACGGTACCTCCGGTATTGCGGTAGGCATGGCAACGAATATTCCGCCGCACAATCTTGGTGAGGTTATTCAGGCTGTTGTCAGGATTATTGATAATATTGTAGAAGAACAAAGAGATACCGCCATCGAGGAAATCCTGGATGTTGTGAAAGGTCCGGATTTTCCTACAGGCGCTACTATTCTGGGAACCAGGGGGATTGACGAGGCATATCGTACAGGCCGCGGTAAGATCCGTGTCCGTGCAGTAACAAATATAGAGACTTTGGCAAACGGCAAGTCTCGGATTATTGTTACAGAGCTTCCGTACCTGGTGAACAAGGCCCGTCTGATCGAAAAGATTGCGGAACTTGTCCGTGACAAAAAGATAGACGGCATTACAGATTTGAATGACCATTCCAGCAGGGAAGGCATGCGGATCTGTATTGACCTGCGTAAAGATGCAAACGCAAATGTTATTTTGAATCAGCTTTATAAACACACACAGCTTCAGGATACTTTCGGTGTAAATATGCTGTGTTTGGTATCTACCAACGGAAGTCTTGAGCCGAAGGTTCTGAATCTGCTTGATATGCTGAAATATTATTTGGCTCATCAGGAAGATGTTGTTACCAGAAGGACAAAATATGATTTAAATAAAGCCCAGGAACGTGCCCATATTTTAGAGGGTTTGTTAAAAGCACTGGATAATATTGACGAAGTAATTCATATCATCCGCAATTCCAGAAATGTACAGGCAGCCAAAGAAGAATTGATCGATCGTTTCGAATTTACAGATGTTCAGGCTCAGGCTATTGTAGATATGCGTCTGCGTGCGCTGACAGGTTTGGAAAGGGAAAAACTCGAAGCCGAGTTTGCAGAATTAATGGAAAAAATCCGTAAATTAACTGCAATTCTGGCAGACAGAAATCTTCTTCTTAGAGTGATTCGTGAGGAAATTCTGCAAATTTCTGAAAAGTACGGAGATGACAGAAGAACTTCCATTGGCTATGATGATTCTGATATAACAACAGAAGATATGATTCCAAGGGAAAATACAGTCATTACCATGACAAAGCTTGGGTATATCAAAAGAATGACTGTGGATAATTTCAGAAGCCAGAACAGGGGCGGCAGGGGAATTAAAGGTATGCAGACCCTTGAAGATGATTTTATTGAAGAACTTTTGATGACGACTACCCATCATTTTCTGATGTTCTTTACAAATACGGGACGGGTTTATCGTTTAAAAGCCTATGAAATACCGGAAGCAGGAAGGACGGCAAGAGGAACCGCTATTATTAATCTTCTTCAGTTAATGCCTGGAGAGCGTATTACTGCTGTAATTCCCATCAATAAATTTGTTCAGGGAAAATATCTCATGATGGCTACAAGAAAGGGGCTGGTAAAGAAGACTCCTATTCTAGAATACTCAAATGTGAGGAAAACAGGGCTTGCAGCGATATCGCTTCGTGATGATGATGAACTGATCGAAGTAAAATCCACAGACGATAAGAAGGATATTCTGCTGGTGACAAAAGATGGACAGTGCATCCGTTTTAAAGAGTCTGATGTAAGGACTACGGGAAGAGTCTCCATGGGTGTAAGGGGTATTAATTTGGAAGATGGAGACGAAGTTGTGGGAATGCAATTGAATTCCCAGGGCGATTATCTTCTTGTAGTATCCGAAAATGGCATGGGTAAACGGACACCAATTGGTGAATTTACCTGTCAGAATCGTGGCGGTAAAGGTGTAAAATGCTATAAGATCACAGAGAAGACAGGAAATGTTATTGGAACAAAAGCGGTTAGTGAAGAAAATGAGATTATGATCATTACTACAGAGGGAATTATTATCCGTATTGCTTGTTCCGAAATTTCCATTCTTGGCAGGATCACATCCGGAGTGAAGCTTATCAATCTGCCTGACGGCATAAAAGTAGCAAGTTTTGCAAAGGTACGGGAAAAGAAGGAAGAAAAACCGGAAAACCAGGAGAAAGCTGACAGCGGGGATAGAGAAGAGATATTGCAGGATGCAGGAGCAAAAAGGGGATAAAGAACAGCAATGAAAACGGTAATACAGTACAAAAGATTTATCATAATGGGATTTTCGCTTCTGCTGATTTTGCTGGTGTTTATATTTGGAATGAAAAGCTGCAGCGGCGTAAGTCATAAAGCTCCGGAAGGAGTGGTAAAATCGTTGATCAAGGCTTATGGGAATGGAAAAGAAAAGAAGATCAGGGATTGCTATGGAGCAGAAAAAGAAACAGAACAGGCTCTGCAGCAGGAGATTAACGCAAATATTCAGTATTTCAAAGCCCATAATACAAAAGAGATTGAAATTCTGGATTGTGATATCCTCTTCCAGAATGAGAAATATACGTATGTATATATCAATTATCAGCTGGTGCTTGAAAATGGACAGGCATATCCTTGTATAAGTACTTATATGACAAGTAAAAAGGATGGAAAGTATTATATTTTACCTCCTTCCCAGATTACAGATGAGATGAGTAAACAGGCGGCAGCAGACTACGCAAAATTTATGACTACCAATACCTATAAGAATTATGTTAAAGAATACGAAACCTTTATAAAGAAAAATCCGGGATATGAAGATAGGATTGCCAGTAAATTAAGCTGATTCTGTTCTGGATGCAGAGGACAATAGAATGAAAAGAATTATTATGATGGTTTTACGGAATCTTTTGTTTGTTCCGTATGGATGGATAAAGCTTTGCTGGTATGCGTCCCATGTGGACAATTATACAGAAGAACAAAGGTTTGCTCTTTTGAAATATATTGACAAACGTGCTAATAAGGGCGGCAATCTTATTATTGACGCCCATGGAGTAGAAAATATTCCAAAAGAGAATGGATTTATATTTTATCCAAACCATCAGGGAATGTATGATGTATTGGCCATTATAGCAGTATGTCCAAATCCGTTTTCTGTAGTAGCTAAGAAGGAAGTGGCGGATGTTCCTTTTCTGAAACAGGTTTTTGCCTGTATGAAAGCATTCATCATAGACAGGGAAGATATACGTCAGTCTATGCAGGTGATAATCAATGTAACAAAAGAAGTAAAGGAAGGAAGAAATTATCTGATCTTTGCAGAAGGAACCAGAAGCAAAAACGGAAATCATCCGCAGGAATTCAAGGGAGGAAGCTTTAAGGCCGCCATAAAAGCAAAATGTCCTATTATACCTGTGGCATTAATTGATTCTTATAAGTCTTTTGATACTGGTTCTATAAAACCGCTTACAGTACAGGTACATTTTTTAGAGCCGATGTTGTATGAAGAGTATAAAGATATGAAGTCTGTAGAAATAGCAGCGGAAGTACGGAAACGAATTGAAGAGATAATCCAGCGAAATGGTGGTTGGGATGAAAAATTGAAAAAAAAATAAAAAACGAAGAAAACCCGTTGACAAGACGGGTTTTCTTCGTTATAATAACTAATGCGTTGTGAAAACTGCGCATTCGAATTGAATAAGGAATCATTAAGTTCGGAGTGTGGAGAAGTACTCAAGAGGCCGAAGAGGTGCCCCTGCTAAGGGTATAGGTCGCTAACGCGGCGCGAGGGTTCAAATCCCTCCTTCTCCGTTTAAGTTTGAAAAAACTTAAAAAAGTTGTTGACAAGCATTCGGTTATGTGATAAAGTAAACGAGTTGCTAAAAACAACAAAAACACACAACAAAATATCTTAAAAAACTTAAAAAAGTTGTTGACAAAGATGGAAAGTTGTGGTAATATAAATGAGCTGTCGCAAGACAGAAACCTTGATAACTAAACAGTGAAACACATACGATTCTCGAAAATTCTTTACACATTCAAAACGAAGAAGAATCTTCAAAAACAGTAAAACGAGAGATAGCTAGCAAGTTATCTTGAGTGGAAACAAACTTTATCAGAGAGTTTGATCCTGGCTCAGGATGAACGCTGGCGGCGTGCTTAACACATGCAAGTCGAACGGGGATGCATTTGGAAGGTGTGCTTGCATACCGGAAGGATGTATCCTAGTGGCGGACGGGTGAGTAACGCGTGGGTAACCTGCCTCATACAGGGGGATAAC
>CAMNTH010000019.1 GCA_946557785.1 uncultured Blautia sp. | reverse complement strand
TGAGCCATTTTGATAAAATTTAACGCTTGCTGAACTGCGGAGCGCGACGAGCCGCCTTGAGGCCGTACTTCTTACGTTCTTTCATACGTGGGTCACGAGTCAGGAATCCTGCTGCTTTCAGAACTGGTCTGTATTCAGCATCTGCTTCCAGAAGAGCTCTTGCAACACCATGTCTGATGGCTCCAGCCTGTCCTGTATAACCGCCGCCCTTTACATTTACAAGAATATCAAATTTTCCTTCTGTTTCTGTAGCTGCTAATGGCTGACGAACGATTACTTTCAGTGTCTCCAATCCGAAGTACTCGTCAATGTCTCTTTTATTGATAGTGATTTTACCAGTACCAGGGGTCAGGTAAACTCTTGCGACTGATTTTTTTCTTCTTCCTGTTCCGTAGAATTTTGCGCTAGCCAATGTTTTCTACCTCCTCATTAAAATGTTAAAGCTTCCGGTTTCTGAGCTTCATGTTTATGTTCAGGTCCGGCATATACGAAAAGTTTCTTATACATGGTTCTTCCTAAAGGTCCTTTCGGAAGCATGCCTTTCACTGCCAATTCAATAACCTTTTCCGGTTTCTTTGCTAACATCTCTTTTAATGTGGTTTCTTTCATTCCACCAACATAATCGGAATGATTATAGTAGACTTTCTGATCTAACTTTTTACCGGTTACTTTAATCTTGTCAGCGTTTACTACGATTACATAATCACCGGTATCTACGTGCGGTGTAAACTGAGGTTTGTTCTTTCCTCTTAAAACGCTTGCTACACCAGATGCCAAACGGCCCAGCGTGCAGCCTTCTGCGTCAACTACATACCATTTTCTTTCGATTTTATCTGGATTAGCCATATAAGTCTGCATGGTTTTACCTCCTGTTATTTATCAACGATTGTTTGTATAACTGCGGCACTCCGCAATAATAAATAATTTCTGGTACGCAGTGCAAAAAAATCAATCGCGGAAATGTCCGAAACCGCTGATAAAAACACCTTCGCCGGGGCTTTGGCTCAGGAGTTTTCGCACTTCGTCACATTGAGTAATTATATTATATTGGAATCCTTCTGTCAACAACTTTTTCAAGGATTTTCCACTATTTTCTGCCTGTTTTTTGAAGGATTACTCGAAAAACGTAATCCCCATCAGCGTCAGCCCATGGGCAGGTGCTGTAGGCCCTGCTGACTCACGGTCGCAGGCTTTTAGGATTTCCTGTACACGCTCAGGGGGATACTGGCCGTTTCCTACCTCAATAAGCGTTCCTGCAATGATTCTTACCATATTGTACAAAAATCCCTCCCCTGACACTCGAATGGTAATAATGTCTCCTTCCCTCCATACATCAATTCCTGTCACGGTGCGGATGGTCGTCTTTACCTGTGCCTTCGCCCCACAGAAGCTGGCAAAATCGTGCCTGCCTATAAGGTAAGAAGTGGCTTCCCGCATCTTGTCCACATCCAGTTTATAATGATAAAAATAAGAATACAGACGCTCTGTAGGCACCGGAAACTTCCTGTTCAGGATACGGTATTCATAAGTTTTTTCGCTGTCACAATACCGGGGATGGAAATCCTGCTCAACCTCCTCGGAAAGCTGTATCCGTATATCCTCCGGCAGCCTCTGGTTCAGCGCATAGCAGATCTTTTCTCCTGGAATTCTGGTGTTCGTATCAAACACCGCCACGTTTCCCATGGCATGTACTCCTGCATCCGTACGGCTTGCGCCGATGGTTTCAATTTCTTCTCCAAGAAGCTCTGACAAAGCTGCATTTAGTACTCCCTGGATGGTTACTCCGTTTGGCTGCGTCTGCCAGCCGCAGTAATTGGTGCCGTCATAGGCCACTACAAGTCCTACCCGCTTCATCCTTTCCTCCCAATCAAATTCAAATCACCTGTTCAAATTCCCATTACACGAAAAGCAATCCCAATTGCCAGATATCCTGCCAGGATACAATAAGCAATCCTATCTCTAGCCGCATATTTCAACGGTTTCATCTGGGTACGGTGATCTCCTCCGTGATAGCAGCGCGCCTCCATAGCCATAGCCAGGTCGTTGGCACGGCGAAAGGCAGAAATAAACAAAGGCACAAGAAGAGGAATCATGTTTTTCGCTTTCTGGATGAGATTTCCATTCTCAAAAGCAGCGCCCCTGGCAATCTGCGCTTTCATGATCTTATCGGTTTCCTCCAGCAGGATGGGAATAAAGCGCAGTGCAATAGACATCATCATGGAAATCTCATGAACCGGAACATGAATTTTGTTCAAGGGCCGCAAAGACTTCTCAAGACCATCTGTAAGCTGATTCGGAGTTGTAGTCAAAGTCATAATGGACGAGCCGATTACCAGGTAAATCAAACGTATAGCCATACGAACCGCCAGATCCACGCCTTCACGTGTTATCTTCAGGAATCCCCATTTCCACAGGATTTGTCCAGGTGTCAGCACCATATTGAACACAACCGTGATCATCAGGATCATCAAAATCGCCTTCAGCCCTTTAAAAATAAACTTCACAGGAACTTTGGAGATTTTAATCATAACAGCCAGAAAAACCGTGGCTACGGCATATCCCGGAAATGTATGGAAGAGAAACACAGAAATAATGAATGCCAGCGTCCCCGAAAGCTTAGTTCTGGGATCCAGCCTGTGGAGAATGGAATCAGCCGGATAGTATTGTCCAAGGGTAATATCTCTAATCATCCAGGCATCCTCCTTCCGCCTTCAAAAGAGCGGACTTGTTTTCGTTAAGAACCGCAAGGATACTCCGCTTTGCTTCCTCCACTGTAGTTGCATCTGCATCCACATCAAGTCCATGTTCCTTCAAAGCATGCATGATATACGTAATCTGCGGTGCTGCAAGCCCCATTGTCTCCAGCTCTTTGTAGTGGGAAAACACGGCCTTTGGCGTATCATCAAATACGGTCTCTCCGTGATTCATTACAATTAACCGTTCTACATATTTGGCAATATCCTCCATGCTGTGAGAAACCAGGATAATAGTAATTCCTCTTGCAGCATGAAGCTCTGCAATCTGATCCAGGATATCATCCCTGCCCTTTGGATCAAGTCCGGCTGTCGGTTCATCAAGAATCAGGATCTTTGGATTCATAGCAAGAACTCCTGCAATCGCTACTCTCTTTTTTTGTCCACCTGACAATTCAAAGGGAGATTTTCCATAGTTCTTTTCCTTAAATCCCACCTGTGAAAGAGCCTTCCTTGCTTCCGCTTCTGCTTCTTCCCTTGTTTTCCCCTGATTCATAGGGCCAAAACATACATCGGAGAGTACATCGCTTTCAAAGAGCTGATGCTCAGGATACTGGAATACCAGCCCCACTTCGCTCCGCAGGGTTTTTCTGTCATATTTATCAGCCCAGATATCTTCTCCATTATATAAAATCGTTCCTGAAGTAGGCCGGATCAGAGCATTCAAGTGCTGGATCAGTGTGGACTTTCCGCTTCCGGTATGTCCGATGACACCAATGAACTGTCCGTCCGGAATATTCAGGTCAATATCTTTCAAAGCATGGATCTCGTAGGAAGTACCTGGGCTGTAGGTATACATTACATTCTTAAGTTCTATTGACATAGGGCACTCACCAATTCCTCCGTAGTCAGTATTCCCTCCGGAATATCCACACCGGATTTCCGAAGTTCATGGGCCAGCAGCGTTACCTGGGGTACATCAAGACGATAGTGTTTCAGGGTATCCACCTTAGAAAAGATTTCCTTTGGGGTTCCCTCCATTACTATGCTTCCGCCATCCATTACATACACCCTGTCTGCATGGATCACTTCCTCCATATAGTGGGTGATGAGAATCACGGTAACGCTTTCCTGACGGTTCAGCTCCTTCACAGCTTCCAGAACCTCCCTGCGTCCATTAGGATCCAGCATGGCTGTAGGTTCATCCAATACAATACATTTTGGACGCATGGCCATTACTCCCGCAATGGCTACACGCTGTTTCTGTCCTCCTGACAGCTTATTAGGCGAATGGTGGCGGTATGCTGTCATACCGGTTTTCTGAAGGCTTTCATCTACACGCTTCCAGATTTTTTCTGTAGGAACACCCATATTTTCCGGGCCAAACCCCACATCCTCCTCCACAACCGTTCCAATAATCTGGTTATCCGGATTCTGAAAAACCATGCCCGCTTTCTGACGCAGCTTCCACAATTCCGGTTCCTGGCTGGTTACCGTATCGTCAATCCACAAAGTACCTTCCGTAGGCAGAAGCAGCGCATTCAGGTGCTTTGCCAAGGTGGATTTTCCGGAACCATTATGCCCCAGGATAGCCACAAATTCCCCGGCTTCAATGTCCAGGTTTACATCATTGACGGCACGCTGTGTATCCTGCACATTGCCGTCTTCATCGTACTTGAGATAGTCAAATCCCAGCTTGAATGCCTTGATAATTCCCATATTTGTGATTTCCTCTTTATTCGGCCTCTTTGGTAGCTGCCGATGCAAAACCAGTCAGCTCGTCAATCAACGTCCAAATCTCATCTCTTCCCTGCTTAGTCTGCGCAGAAAACGGAATTACAATGGCATTTGGACGAAGCTTCAGCCCTTCTCTGATCAGTTTCAAATTCTTCTGCACCTGGCTGCGTTTCAGCTTATCAAGCTTTGTTGCTATGATAATCGGCTCATAGCCATTGTGCACAACCCAGTCATACATCAGCTTATCATTGGCAGATGGCTCATGACGGATATCCACCAGAAGAAAAACCGCCTTAAGGGTTTTGGATGTATGAAGATATCTTTCAATCATTTTGCCCCATTTTGCCTTTTCTGACTGGGATATTTTTGCATATCCGTAACCCGGAAGGTCTACCAGATACATGCATTCATTTACATTATAAAAATTGATGGTTTGCGTTTTTCCCGGCTGAGAGCTTGTTCTGGCCAGGGATTTGCGGTTCATCAGCCCGTTGATCAGGGAGGATTTCCCCACATTGGATTTGCCTGCAAAAGCAACTTCCGCTCTTCCTGTATCCGGAAGCTTGCTCGTAACACCGCATACAATATCTAATGAAACATTTTTAATAACCATATAATTCCTCTCTGTCTTTTAGAATGCTATCCCAGAAGAGCTTCTTCACACACCTGGCTCATATTATCCACAAAGGAAACCTTCAAGCCTTCCAGAATCTCTCCATCCATTTCCTCAATATCAGGCTTGTTCTCTCCAGGCACAAGAACCTGTTTGATACCCGCATATTTTGCTGCCAAAAGCTTTTCTTTTAATCCGCCGATAGCTAGAACTCTGCCTCTTAAGGTAATCTCACCGGTCATTGCAAGGTCTGCCCTCACAGCCCGTCCTGTCACAGCCGAAAGCATGGCTGCCGCCATGGTAATACCCGCAGACGGTCCATCCTTGGGAACAGCGCCCTCCGGGATATGTACGTGAATATCATGCTCCTGGAAAAATTCCTGGGATAACTGATATTTGTCTGCTACGGAACGGATATAAGTAATCCCCGCCCTGGCTGATTCCTTCATCACATCCCCAAGCTGTCCGGTCAGAAGCATCTCACCTTTTCCAGGCATTACATTTACCTCAATCTCAAGGGTATCTCCTCCTGCCTGCGTCCATGCAAGCCCCCGGGCTATACCCACCTCTGCCGTCTTATTTGCCATGAGATAGTTATATCGTTCTTTCCCAATATAAGACGGAAGGTTTTTGCCTGTAACTACTACTTTTTCTTTTCCGTTCTCCAGGATCTCTCTTGCTGTTTTGCGGCAAATCCGGCCAATCCGGCGCTCCAGATTACGCACACCAGCTTCTTTTGTGTAATGATTAATGATCTTTTTAAGGGCAGCGCTCTGAATGGTAAGCTGACCCTTTTTCAGGCCATTTGTTTCCATTTGTTTGTGTATCAAATGCTCCTTTGCAATATGAACCTTCTCGTTCTCCGTATATCCGGAAATCTCGATCACTTCCATACGATCCAGGAGCGGCCTCGGAATCCCCTGAATATCATTGGCAGTAGCAATAAACAGCACTTCTGACAAATCCTGATCTATTTCTATATAATGGTCTTTAAAGCGGCTGTTCTGCTCCGGATCCAGTACCTCCAAAAGAGCAGATGCCGTATCTCCCTTATGGTCACTGCTGGTCTTATCAATTTCATCCAACAGCATAAGAGGATTGCTGACCCCAGCTTCCTTCAGTGCCTCGGTAATCCTGCCAGGCATAGCACCCACATAAGTCTTTCTGTGTCCGCGGATTTCTGCCTCGTCACGAACACCGCCAAGACAGATACGCACATATTTCTTATTCAAAGCTTCCGCAACGGAACGTGCAATGGAAGTTTTTCCTGTTCCAGGAGGGCCTACCAGGCAAAGAATCGGGCTTTTTCCCTTAGAAGTAAGCTTCCGGACGGACAAAAATTCCATGATCCGCTCCTTCACATCCTTAAGGCCGTAATGACCTTCTTCTAAAATCTTCCACGCAGCCTTCAGATCATCCGAATCTTTGGTCTTCTTATCCCAGGGCAGTGCCAGAAGCGTCTCAATATATCCTGTAAGTACTGACGCTTCTGCCATGTTATTGTTCATGCTCTTCAAGCGGTCGATCTCTTTGCTGATTTTTTCTTTTATTTTATCCTTGGCTTCCAGTTTCTCAAGCTGCTTACGGTATTCCCCTATATTTCCGGCCAAACCGTCTTCTCCCAGCTCTTCACGGATCAATTTCATCTGCTCCCTGAGAATATATTCCCGCTGATTCTTGTCAATCCGTCTCTGAAGCTTTTTCTGTATTTCTTTGCTGATATGAACCACTTCTATTTCGGTTGTGAGGATCGCCCCCAAAACCGCATACTGATCTTCCAAAGTAACTGCATCCAAAATTCTCTGTCTTCCCTGATAAGCTAATGGAAGATTTACAGCAACCTGGTTGATCAGTTCTCTTAAATCTTCTATTTTCAAAACCTGTGCGGACAGTTCCTTACTGATTTTCCCACTCTCCATGCAATACTGCTGAAAAAGCTGGCGGATGTTCCTGTACATGGCTTCTTTTGCAGCAAATGAAAGGCTGTTCTCTTCCTCCTGCTCAATCACAGCAACATTACATTTTAAATATGGAAATTCCTGCTGAAGCTCCAGAAGTTCTGCCCTGTCTTGCCCTTCAACAAGAACACGGAGGAGATTATCCGGAAGTTTTACTACCTGTTTAATATACGCTACAGTTCCAATCTGGTACAATTCCTTAAGACCGGGGTTTTCTGCTTCCGGATCCCTCTGGGTAATCAGAAAAATTTTCTGTTCATGCAGCATGGCCTCTTCAATTGCTTTTACGGAACGATCCCTGCTCACATCGAAATGAATGATCATTCCCGGCAGTATGGTTGTCCCCCGCAAAGCAATAGAGGGCAAAATGCTAATCGGATTCGTCATTTATCTTCAGTCCCTTCGTCAAGCCGTTTCTGTTTTTCCTTTTTTCCTGGAACGGGTTGTCTTTCTGCCTGAAGCAGGCAAAGCGGGCACAGGAGCTTCCCCATGGGTAATTTCTGGTTCCCCTGTTCCTTCTACGACTTCTTTTGTAATTACACATTTGCGGATGGTATTGTCGGACGGAATCTTATACATCAAATCCATCAGGGAATTCTCCATGATGGCACGAAGACCTCTGGCTCCTGTCTTACGCTCCAGAGATTTCTTCGCAACTACCTCAAGTGCTTCATCCTCAAAATCCAGTTCCACTCCATCCAATTCAAACAGCTTATGATACTGTCTGGTAAGAGAATTCTTGGGCTCTCTTAAAATACGGATCAAAGCCTTTTCATCCAGCGCATCCAGTGAAACTACTACAGGCACACGTCCGATAAACTCCGGAATCAGGCCAAATTTGATAAAGTCCTCCGGCATTACTTCCCTCAGAACTTCTCCTACATTCCGTTCCTCCTTCACTGCGACCTCTGCCCCAAAACCAATGGCCTTGGTATCCTTTCGCGCTTCAATAATCTTTTCGATACCTTCAAAAGCGCCTCCGCAAATAAACAGGATATTTGTAGTATCAATCTGCAGAAATTCCTGATGTGGATGCTTTCTTCCTCCCTGAGGCGGGACATTTGCCACCGTTCCCTCCAGGATCTTCAAAAGAGCCTGCTGTACGCCCTCTCCTGATACATCTCGGGTGATGGACGCATTTTCAGATTTCCGCGTAATTTTATCAATTTCATCAATATAAATAATTCCGTACTGGGCACGTTCGATATCATAGTCTGCTGCCTGAATGATCTTCAGCAGTATATTCTCCACGTCCTCTCCAACATATCCGGCTTCTGTTAATGTAGTGGCATCTGCAATGGCAAATGGCACATTCAGCATTCTTGCCAGTGTCTGGGCAAGAAGCGTCTTACCGCAGCCGGTAGGCCCAAGCATCAGGATATTGCTCTTCTGAAGCTCCACATCCAGATTCCTGGAGGCCAGCACACGCTTATAATGATTATATACAGATACGGACAAAGCTTTTTTTGCTTCATCCTGTCCTATCACATAGTCATCCAGAATTGCATGGATTTCTTCTGGTTTCAGCAAATTGATCTCGAAATTATCATAAACAGGTTCGCGGTCGTACATGCCAAACTCTTCTTCCAGAATTTCTGCACAGATTCCTACACATTCATCACAAATAAAGGAACCGTCCGGACCTGCAATCAGCTTTCGGACCTGATCTTCTGTTTTATGACAAAAAGAACATCTGATCTTTCCTTCTCTTATCTTATCTGCCATGGATTTTCTATTTTTCCTTTCTTCCAATCCCCTCCGGGGAGTCCTAATATAAGTGTCTCTTTATTATTCAAAGAAATTCCTGTTTCCAAAGAACTTCCTATGATACAAGACAAGACTCCTGGCTTTCAGGAGTCTTTTCTTTTGCTTTAGCCTACACAAGGTCTGCTGCACTTAGCAGTTCCTTACATCAGCACTATTTATGCATGACAACACCGTCAATCAAGCCATAAGCTTTCGCTTCCTCTGCGGTCATATAATTGTCTCTGTCAGTGTCTTTTTCTACAACTTCGAATGGCTGACCGGTGTTCTCAGCCAGAATTTCATTTAAGATTCTCTTAGTCTGGGCAATATGATCTGCAACGATCTGAATTTCTGTTGCTTGCCCCTGGGCACCGCCGGAAGGCTGATGAATCATAATCGTGGAATGAGGAAGAGCAAATCTTTTTCCCTTCGTACCGCCTGCAAGAAGGAATGCCCCCATGCTGGCCGCCATTCCAAGGCAGATTGTAGAAACATCACACTTGATATATTTCATTGTATCGTAAATCGCCATACCAGCCGTTACAGAACCTCCCGGGCTGTTGATGTAAAGCTGGATATCCTTCCCCGGATCTTCTGCTTCCAGGAAAAGGAGCTGAGCCACAATAATGCTTGCGCTTACATCATTCACCTCTTCACCAAGAAAAATAATTCTGTCCTTGAGAAGTCTGGAATAAATGTCGTAACTTCTTTCTCCCCTGCTCGTCTGTTCAATGACATAAGGTACCAAACTCATATTCACGCCTCCATTCGTTGGCTTAGATCAAATTAAACTTCCTTTGCAGCCTCAGCAATCAAGGTTACAGCTTTCTGTACTGCCATATCCTTCTTCATCTGATTCATTTCGGTTTCTCCGAAAATCTCTTTTAATTTAGCTGCTTCCATCTTGTACATTTCAGCCATCTTTGTAATTTCTTCATCTACTTCTTCCTCAGTCGGCTGAATGTCTTCTGTTTCTGCAATCTTTTCAAGAACAAGTCTTGTCTGGATTCTCTTAAGAGCCTGCGGCTTTGTATCATCGATCATCTTATCCAGTGTAAGGCCTGTGTACTGGAAGTACTGATCCATGGTAAGACCCTGTTGCTGCATTCTTCTGCTGAAATCCTCTACCATCTGACGGGCCTGAGTGCGAACCATTGCATCCGGAATCTCCATCTCAGCATTTTCAACTGCTTTTTCAACTGCAGCGTCTTCTTTTGCACGAAGAGCTTCTTTTTCTTTCTTTTCTGCAAGGTTCTTCTTAACGTCTTCCTTGTATTCAGCAAGAGTATCAAATTCGGATACATCCTGTGCAAACTCATCATCCAGCTCCGGAAGTTCCTTAGCTTCGATCTTCTTCACATCACACTGGAATACAGCAGCCTTTCCTGCAAGTTCCTTTGCCTGGTATTCTTCCGGGAAAGTAACGTTTACTTCTATATGATCACCTGTCTTAGCGCCGACAATCTGATCTTCGAATCCTGGGATAAAGGAGCCGGAGCCAAGTGTCAGCGGGTAGTCTGTTCCCTTGCCCCCTTCAAATGCTACACCGTCAACAAATCCTTCGAAGTCGATCGTGGTAATATCGCCATTCTCTGCTCCGCGGTCTTCAACAGTGATTGTTCTGGAATTCTTCTCCTGCTCTTTTTTAAGTTCTGCGTCAACATCTTCGTCAGTTACTTCTACATCTGCCTTCGGAACCTCTACACCTTTGTACTCACCAAGAGTTACTTCCGGTTTTACCGCTACTTCTGCTGTAAAGATGAATGGTTTACCAGGCTCTGCCTGTGTTACATCGATCTCCGGCTGTGAAACGATCTCAAGATCGCATTCTTCCAGCGCTTTGCCGTAATGTTCCGGAATCAGGGCGTTAGCTGCGTCTTCCAGAAAAATACCTTTACCATACATCTGTTCAATCATTTTTCTTGGAGCTTTTCCTTTACGGAATCCAGGAATGGAAATTTTTCCTTTAGCTTTCTGGTATGCGCTCTGCATTGCCTTGTCCAAATCTTCAGCGGAAACTTCAATTGTCAGTTTCGCCATGTTCTTTTCCAGTTTTTCCACCTGTAAACTCATGTTTCTTGTTCCTCCTTAATTATCAGGTTATTTCTTCTAATTATTATCTATGGTTATTTCCCGCCTGCTCCGAACTATGCAGGCACCCGTATCCCAGCATAAGAGATACAATTACAGTCATTATGGTAGTATAGCACAATCATTTCTAAAATGCCAGAGTTTTTTCACGGGAAAAGCCCCATTTCTCAAGGTTTTATCGAAAATACACAATGGATTCTGCGATTTCTTTTGCTTTTTCTGCACCTGCAAGCTGGGAAATCAAAGAAAGTGAAAAATCCACAGCTGTTCCAAGGCCTCTGCTGGTTGTCACATTTCCATCTACAGCCACAGAATCCTCCGTTGTAACAGCGCCCTGCAGCTTATCCATAAAAGATGGATAGGATGTGGCTTTTCTTCCTTCCAGGAATCCAAGCTGTGCAAATACACTTGGCGCCGCACAGATAGCAGCAACCTTTCCACCTTCTTTATAAAACTTTGCGAGGAGCTCAGTAAGCGGCTTAAATTCTCCCAGATAACGGGTGCCCGGCATTCCTCCCGGAAGAACCAGCATGTCCGCATCCGAAAAATCCGTTTCTGCAAACAAGCAGTCTGTAAAGAGCGTAATTCCGTGGGAAGTCTGCACCTCCCTGGTATTTTTAATAGAAACCGTTTTGATATCCATCTGCGCCCTGCGCATAAGATCCACTACAGTCAAGCCCTCAATGTCTTCAAAACCATCTGCAAAAAAAATATATACTTTGTTCATCATAACCTCCTGTATCTGTTCTGCGCTTTGCGCTGTTAAATTCGTTCATATTATATCATTGCACTTTCTTTTTTACAATAAAATGGGTATACTATAAACAGGAAATATTTTATACGAGGTGAAATCTATGGAAATCGAAAGAAAATTTCTAATAAAAAAGGAAAGTCTTCCTGCTCTGGAAACCTGCCCTTTCCACAGGATCGAACAGGGGTATCTCTGCACAGACCCGGTAGTACGCATCCGCCGTCAGGATGAAGAATACTATCTTACTTATAAATCCAAAGGGCTTTTGACCAGGGAGGAATATAATCTCCCCCTTACAAAAGAAGCTTATGAGCATCTAAAACCCAAAGCCGACGGCATTGTAATCTCCAAGACCAGATACCTTATCCCGGAAAAAGACGGCCTTACCATAGAACTGGATGTATTCCATGAAATCTATAAGGGTCTTCTCCTGGCAGAAGTGGAATTTCCGTCAGAAGAAGCAGCCAACAGCTATATACCGCCGCAATGGTTCGGTGAAGACGTCACCTACTCTTCCAAATACCATAACAGCAATTTAAGCAAAGGAACTTCAATTCCCGGCTGATCTGCCGGGGATATTACCTTTCCTATATTATTTGATTACCTGGGACGTCTTTTTCTTCGTCTCCTTAAACGACCTCCCGGATTCCAGCTTCCTTTAAACAATCGTTTTTCCAGCCAGCAGCTATAATACACCGGAAAAATCCCCAGGATTCTTCCTGCCAGACGTCCCCCCTTCCACCTGCTCTTCTCCAGCTTCATAGACCAAATTAACATTTTTTCTGCCAATACAAGCATGTGCCAAACCTCCTTCTCCTGAAATCAGTTTAGCACATTCTTATCTTTAGCACAATTTGCTCCCAAATTATTTTTTAAAGAATTTGTTTTATTACAACTTTTTACCTTTTTCTGCTGCAGCTAACAGCGCTTCAAACATTGCGCTTCGAAATCCTGCTTTTTCCAGGGTCCGAACTCCCTCAATGGTGGTACCTGCAGGGGACGTTACCATATCTTTTAGCTCACCCGGATGCAGTCCTGTCTCCAGAACCATTTTTGCACTGCCAAGCACTGCCTGCGCACCAAAGGAATACGCCTGTTTTCTGGACATTCCAAGTGCTACCGCAGCATCTGCCATGGCTTCTACCAGCATAAATACAAAGGCAGGCGAACAGCCGCTGACAGCGCCTACTGCATCCATCAGACGTTCCGGAACAATCTCCGTACGGCCAAAGCTATCTGTAATTTCCCTGATCTGTGTAATCTCCTCATCTGTTACCCTTTCATTAAAGCAAACGCCCGTCATTCCCTCTCCAACAAGGGCAGGCGTATTTGGCATAAAGCGTACTGCCTTCAGCGGCGTGCCGCACTTTTCCTCCAGCCACGCCAGGGTTTTACCAGGAGCGATTCCCACGATCATGTGTTTTTCTGTCAGTTCGCCCTTTACTTCATTTAGAACTTCTTCATAATATTGGGGTTTTACCGCAAGAATCACAAGCTTCGCCCTGCGCACCACTTCACAATTATCCAGCGTGGTCATAACCCCCAGTTTTTCTCTGCTCCTTCTGGAACCCTCTTCTGTCAGATTGGATACAATGATCTCTTCTTTTTGAAAAATCCTTTTTTTCAAAATCCCCCCAATCATAGCAGAACCCATATTGCCGCAGCCGATAAATCCGATCTTCATAAGCATTCTCCTCTTTTCAAAAACAAATTATGTACAAAACCAGAATTTTAAGTATTAAAAAAAGCAGATAACGGGAATCGAACCCGCCTCCCCAGCTTGGGAAGCTGGTGTTCTACCAATGAACTATATCTGCATGAGATTATTTTAACACAATGAATTAAAAAATCAAGGGGTTTGGAAATATTCAGACAATTTTTACTATTTATCTTTCAGGACGGCAGCGGGACTAAGCCTTAATAACCTGTACACGTATCCCCTTGTTATACTCTGCACATAAAAGATAGCCGTCCTGCACACGGCTATCTTTTACAACCTGATATCTATTTTTATTTAGACTTCACCTTATTCCACAGCTCTCCATAAACCCCGTCAGCTTCTGTTCCCAGATACCGGAAGGTTTCCATTTCCGGAAGCTTATCAAGATCCGGGAAAGCCACCTTACTGTTACGCAGCTGCTCATCCTCGATCATTTCACGGGCTGCCGTATTGGGAGTGGAGTAAGTAATATACTCAAAATTTTTCAGAGCAATATCCGGCCTGCAAAGGAAATCCAGGAACGCTTCCGCATTCTCCTTATGTTCCGCATTCTTTGGAATCACCCAGGCATCGATCCAGATATTCGTACCCTCTTTTGGGATCACGTATTCCAAATCCGGATTTTCCCACTGGGTATAAATGGCTTCGCCTGAATAAATCACGCCCAGAGCCGCCTCATTACCGATCATCTTATCACGCACCTGATCAATCACATATGCCTGCACCAAAGGTTTCTGCCGAATCAGAAGCTCCATAGCTTCATTCAGTTCATCCAGGTCCGCAGAATTGAGAGAATATCCCAGATAACGGAGCGCCACAGCAAAAGCATCCCGGACAGAATCCTGCATCAGGATACTATCTTTATACTTCTCATCCCAAAGGATTCCCCAGCTGTCCACCGGCTCCTCCACCATAGTCTTATTATAAAGAATTCCCACAGTTCCCCAACAATACGGAACAGAATACTTATTTTCAGGGTCAAACTGCTTTGACTGCTCCATGTACTGCTGACCGATATACTTCACATTGGGAACATTCTCAAAATCGATTTCTGCCAGAAGGCCGTTTTCCAGCATCCGCTGTATCATGTAGTCGCTTGGGCAAACCAGGTCATAGGCAATAGCACCTGAACTTACCTTGGGATACAGGATTTCGTTTGTCTCAAATTCCTCATAAATTACGTCGATTCCTGTTTCTTCCTCAAAAATGGTAATGACTTCCGGGTCAATATATTCCCCCCAGTTGTACACGATTACCTTGTCCCCATTCATCATCTGGTTCCTGGTTGCATAGTAGATTCCTCCCCCAAATACCACAAGGCAAAGAACTGCAGGAATCACTCTCCGTACCACTACCATCTTTACCTTTGACGGACGTTTCACTTTCTTGCGTTTTGTCTTCCCATCCTCCTTTTCTTCCGGAGCGTAATTGATGAGAAGCAGCAGCACAAGCACAGATACAAACAGGATAGTGGACAGGGCATATATCTCCGGCTTGATTCCCTTGCGCACTTCCGTATAAATCTTGGTTGACAGTGTATCAATTCCAGGTCCCTTGGTAAAATGGGTGATTACAAAATCATCCAGGGACATGGTAAACGCCAGCATGAATCCTGAGAGCACGCCGGGCATGATATCTGGAAATACCACCTTAAAAAACGCCTGAAGAGGAGACGCCCCAAGATCCATGGCAGCCTCAAAGGTATGCCTGCTGGTTTGTTTCAGCTTCGGTGAAACGCTTAAGATTACATAGGGTATATTAAAGGTAATATGGGCGATCAAAATCGTTCCGAATCCCAGCGTCATGCGAAGGGCTATAAACAGCAGCATGAGGGAAATACCCATCACGATTTCTGCGTTCATCATGGGAATATTAGTCAGTCCCATATACAGCGTACGCCATTTCTGTTTCATTCCCTGGATGGCGATCGCCGCCGCCGTACCTATCACTGTAGCAATCCCTGCAGCAAAGAAGGAAATGATCAGCGTTGTATAAAGTGCGCTCATGATCTGTTCATTCTGGAAGAGCTGCCTGTACCATTTCAGCGTAAAGCCTCCCCATTTTGCCCTTGTTTTGGAATTATTAAAGGACAAAACCATCAAAGTCACGATGGGCGCATAAAGAAGGATAAAAATCAGCGCCAGGTATATTTTCTGCAAAGATTTCCTGATCATAGTACAGTGCCCTCCCCATCCGTGTCATATTTGGCCACAAGGGCCATGCTCCCAATGATAAACACCATCAGAAGCAAAGAAAGGCTGCTGCCAACATGCCAGTTGCTGTTTTGTTTAAAGGACTGCTCGATCACATTTCCAATGAGCAGTATCTTACCGCCGCCCAAAAGATCTGAGATCACGAAGGTTGTCAGCGCAGGCACAAATACCATTGTAATCCCGCTGATCACTCCTGGAACACTTAAAGGAAGGGTAATCTTCAAAAAAGTCTGCGCCGAATTGGCACCCAGGTCACGGGCCGCATTCACCACGTCCTTATCTATTTTGATAAGGACATTATAAATCGGCAGTACCATAAAGGGCAGGAAGTTATACACCATGCCCAGGATAATGGCATAAGGCGTATTGATAATATCCAGCAAGGGCAGATGCAGGAATCCCAAAATACTGTTGATCACACCCGTCTTTTCCAAAAGGGTCTGCCACGCCATGGTA
Organism: uncultured Blautia sp.; assembly: GCA_946557785.1. Classification (GTDB taxonomy): domain Bacteria; phylum Bacillota; class Clostridia; order Lachnospirales; family Lachnospiraceae; genus Blautia_A. The sequence goes on along the minus strand of CAMNTH010000019.1, from coordinate 48,552 downwards.
CGCAGTAGGAAATTCATCCACATGGGAAGAATAAAAATCAGCACGATAAAGCTTGACTGATTCATATTTCTGGCACTTAAAATCATTGCCAGCGGGTAAGCCAGCAAAAGGCAGACCACAGTGCTGAAAAAAGACAGCAAAAGGGAAATGCCAAGTGCCTTTAAATTCTCCGGGGTCACAATCTGCCCCAGATTGGCAAATGTAAAGCCTCCTTCATCGGTAGTAAAGGCATAATAAACAATTACCAGAAGGGGGATCACCACAAAGGAGACAGACCAGAACAGGTACGGCCCTGCCAGGTAACGTTTATTCTTCAATATTTACCGCCTCCTCATCTTCAGATTCCGGCTTATTCATGATCTGGATGTCAAAGGGATCCACATGAATGCTTACTTCCGTTCCCACAGGAAACATATCCGTACTATGTACAAGCCATTCATAATTGTTCGCCATAACTTCCATTTCATAATGCACACCTTTAAAGATAAGATGCGTCACAACGCCGTCAATGCTTCCCTCACCGGGTTTTAAGAGGTCGATATCCTCAGGACGGATTACCACGTCAACCGGCTTGTTCCTTCCAAACCCTTCGTCCACGCAGGGGAAAGGAACCCCTAGGATCTTCACCAGCTTATCCTCCAGCATCAGTCCCGGAAGAATATTACTCTCTCCAATGAAATCTGCAACAAAGGCATTCTCCGGCTCATTGTAGATCTTCTCCGGAGTCCCGATCTGCTGGATATATCCCTGGTTCATGACAACGATCGTATCTGACATGGTCAGGGCCTCCTCCTGATCATGGGTCACATAAATAAAGGTAATGCCAAGCTCATTTTTTAAGCGGATCAGCTCATACTGCATATCCTGGCGCATCTTCAGATCCAGCGCTCCAAGGGGTTCATCCAAAAGGAGCACCTTCGGCTCATTTACAATGGCACGGGCAATGGCAATCCTCTGCTGCTGTCCGCCGCTTAAGGAATCTGGCATGCGGTTCTCAAAGCCATCCAGATTCACAAGCTTTAAGGCATACTTAATTTTATCATAAATGTACTGCTTGCTCTTATTTCTTATTTTCAGTCCAAATGCAATATTTTCTGCAATGGTCATGTGGGTAAAAAGAGCATATTTCTGAAAAACAGTGTTCAACTGGCGCTTATTAGGCGGAAGATTGGTGATATCCTTTCCTTCGAAAATCACGTGTCCGGAATCCGGATTCTCAAAACCTCCCAGGATGCGCAGTGTAGTGGTCTTGCCGCAGCCGCTCGGGCCCAGCAGGGTCAGGAACTCGTTCTCTCGAATGTACAGATTCAGGTCATCAAGAACGGTCTGTGTTCCGTAGGACTTAGTAATGTTGACAAAATCAATCAACTTATTACTCATAGTTCATTCCTCCAGTCGTATTTAATTTTTTCAGAAATAGCCTTATCTTTGGAACTCAAAAAAGTGCTATGGAATATAGTATATAGTTTTTAGACAGGAAAGTCTATCTTTTTCTTTCCCTCGGTTTCAAAAACTTTCCGGCTGCTGTACACCGCATTTTTTCTCTACCTGACACTTTTCCCAGGAAGGAGCTCACAGTTGGAATAAGCTTTAAATTTCCTGGAAATTACGCCCTTCATTTCCTGCTCCAAAAACATCATAACCACCTTTGCCCGCTCCTCATGCTCGATCTTTACCGTAGTCAGAGGGAAATCCCCTGTAAAATAACTGGGAAGCTCATCAATCCCCACAAGGGAAACGTCCTTTGGCACCTCATATCCTTTTTCTCTAAGAGCATGCAGGACCCCCAAAGAAACCTGATAATTTTCCATAAGAAAAGCATCAGGAAGCCTATGGGTTTCCAGATATCTTTTCATATTTTCATAGACATTATCAATTCTTCCGCCAATCGGAAGAATTGAATCATCCCGAAGCTCCAGCCTGTTCTTACGAAGGCCTGCACGATATCCTGCACGTCTTTGCTGAAAATTATAAATATCCGTTGTATTTGCCAGATATTTAATATCCCTGCACCCTCTGGCCACCAGATAATCTACCGTTTGTCTGGAAGCCGCCACATTATCAATGGCCACGCAATGGTATTCCTCGCTGAGATCATTATCATAGATCACCATGGGCCTGCGGATTTCCCGAAACGGCTCAAACTGCTCCGGCCTCATCTCTGTAGCGTCTAAAATAACCCCGGCAACATTTTCCTCATTTGCATCACGGATCACCTGCTCCACATCCTGGGGATTTGGCGCCACATAGGTAACTCCCAGGGTATATCCAAGTCTTCTGCTCTCCTTATCAAAAACAGCCAGTACTTCTGACCAGAGATCCAGTTCATAATCTGTCATTAAGCCAAGGTTATTGTTCATAATAATAATCTTGATTATCTTTTTGCTGGCAGGCCTTTCCTCTTTTTCCTCCAAAAGCTCCCCCTCCATCTGTGCAATACAGCGCATAATCTTTTCTTTTGTCTTCTCGCTGACCCCCGGCTTATTATTCAGCGCCAGCGAAACGGTTGCTTTAGAAATATTCAGTTTTCTTGCGATATCAACGGCTTTTATCTTCACGTATATCACCCGCCTTCTTTTTTATTAAACTTTATGAATAGTTTAAACTTATTTCTAAACACTGTCAATGTATAAAAAGGCTGCTGTAACCCGCAAAAGCCCAGCAGCCTCCATACTTGATCCCTATTCTTCTCCCCGGATTCTTACAGCCATATATTCCCGACCCGGCAGTTCTATTTTAAACTTTCCTTTAAATTTCCCTTTGTTTTCAACAGTCATATTCCAGGTATCAATCACCTCTACTTCATACTCCGTATCATCGTCAAAATAATATTCCCTGAATGACGGACGCATAAAGCTATAATAAAACATATAGTATTTGCGGCTCGCCGGAAATTCATCCACTGTAGCTGCAACCTCATCCCACTGACCTTCCATAGGGCGCAGGCCAGGCGCAGGAGTCTCGTCCATAAACTGTTTCAAAAACTTAAAGCGTTCCGGGCTTTCCCCATGGAGTTCACCGCCGTGGGACCACCAAAGGATATTGTCTTTATTCAAGAAGGTTTCTCCATGTCCAGGATATCCGCCCCGGCAGTAAGCTTCCCAGAATCTTCTGGTCATCTCCTGGCCGCTGATATTCCCCCAGCCATGCTGGATATTTCCTTCATAAGCAATCTCATCCAGGATCACCGGCTTTTTGTAGCGTTCTCTCCATTCATTTACAAGCTCTGCGCTTTTATACAGATCCTGACGCTGAATGCTGCAGTGTGTTACCCAGGGCCTGGAATGATCATAAAACGGCCTGCAGTTATGAATGGAACGAAGATGTCCGTATACATCCTTTTCACAGATGATGGACGCATAACGTTCCCAGTCCTCTGTAGTCTTCTTTGGAAAAAGATCATATTCATTTGCAAGGGACCACCATACATTCCGAAAAGCACTGGTTCTGGCAATCAAATACTTCCAGTAAAGGTCATCACATTCTGCGCTCATTTCGCTGAAGCCCCAGCGGTCATAAGGATGCATCACGATCAAGTCCGCCTGGATCTCCATTTCCATCAGTTTTTGTATACACCTGTCAATATGCTGAAAATGCTCTACATGGAAGCGTTTATAATCAAAGTCATTTCCTTTTGGGCATCCCACATAGTCCAGGAAATTCTCTGTTGTCAGCACGGAGCTATCCATAGGCGTCCCTTCATAAGGATAGCTGATGGGCTCTCTCAGGTTATAATCATAATGCTTAGGAAAAATGCAGAAACGAATCTTATTAAATGCACTGTCCGCCAGTGTCTCCAGTGTTTTTTTCTGCAGCTCTTCTGCCTGCAGTTCCCATACATAGCAGGTGGTTCCAATTGAATAATAGGGTTTTCCGTCTTCATATGCCAGATGATACTGATGGGAAACCCTCACAGGCCCATGATTATTGGAGGCAGGTGGCGTCACGCTGAAGCTGCCCTCAAAAGTTTCGTCAGAAAAGCTTCCTTTTATAGAAAAAGTATATTCCTCTTCAAAGGACGGCATAAAACGCACCCTGTAAGTACCATTTCCATCATAAAATCCGTCCACAGTCTTACTTTCATTTTTGCTCTGGAAACTTCCGCAGATCCCGTAGTCAGTAAATGGATTTCCTTCTGATTTTCCAGGCATAGCTGCTTCAAAGACACCCCATTTTTCTACAGATTTGTTATATTTGCACGTACTCATATGTAAGCTCCTTGTTTTTTATATAGTAGCCAGGATATTCCCGGCAATATTTTTTTGCAGTTGGGTACATTGATCAGGATTTTACAGCACCAGCCATACCTTCTACAAAGTATCTTTGGAATACCAGATATACAATCATAACAGGAATCACGGATACAAGAACTCCTGCGCACAGATATCCATAATCTGTTCCATGCTCTCCTACAAATGTCATAATACCTACCGGAACTGTTTTCAGCCCATTGTCATTAATGATCACGCTTGCAAGAAGGTATTCATTCCAGGTAGAAAGGAAGTCTGTAATAAACAGCGTTGCAACAGCAGGTTTTGCAATAGGAAAGATAATTTTATAGAAGAGCTGCCATTTATTACATCCGTCAATATATGCAGCCTCATCAATATCCCCCGGAATCCCCTTCATGAATCCCCGCATAACCAGGATACAATAAGAAAGGCCAAAGCCGATATACACATAAAACAGGCCGAAGTAAGTGTTCAAAAGCCCAAGCTTGCTGTAGATCATATTAATGGGCACAAGGGCTGTCTGCATAGGAAGCATCATGCCAATGAGGAAAAACACGAAAACCCCTGTGCTGTGTTTGATCTTCAGTCTGGTCATGGAAAATGCAGCAAGAGAACCCACAAAAATTCCAAGAGGCACTTTCAAAAAGGATACGATCAAATCGTTTTTCATATAGGTAATCAGGCGGCCCTTGGTAATTGCATTATAAAAATTATCCCAGGCAATTTCCGCAGGAAGCTGAAACAAGCTCAGTCCGCTCATAAAGTCCTTTTTATGTTTCAGGGAGGTGGCCACAAGCGTAAAGATCGGAATGATCCAAATGAGAGCCAGGATTCCCAGAAGCACATATAATAAAACTTTTTTCGTTATTTTTTTACTTTTTCCGCTCATCCCCATCACCTCCTACTTTTCTTTTGCTGTAAAGGATATGTATGGCACAATAACAACCATCATCATCAGTACCATGACACAGGCCACGGCCGTTCCCATTCCCACATTATTGTACTGGAAGGTCTGGGAATACATATACGTTGCCAGCATCTGTGTAGAATTATTCGGGCCGCCGCCTGTAAGACCCTGAACAACATCATAAACCTTCATTGCCGCAACAATCAGCGTAGCAATCACCATAACAAAGGTTTCCTTCATCAAAGGGCAGGTAACGCTGAAAAACTTCCGCACCGATCCTGCACCGTCAATGGTTGCTGCCTCCAGAACATCCGGGGAAACAGACTGCAGACCTGCCAGGAAAAGAATCATAGGCTGTCCGATTCCCTGCCACAGTGCTGCAATAAAAATCGCATAAAGGCTAACTTTCGGGTCTGAGATCCAGGTCTGCTTATAATTGATTCCAAAAGCCTTAAAAAACTGATTGATAAATCCAATGTTCGGATTGTAGATCCATCTCCAGATAATAGCCACTGCAATTGGGGCAATTACGCAGGGAAAATAGAAAAAAGCACGAAATACAGTACGTCCCCGGAACTGCTTGTTTAGGATAACGGCAAATCCAAGAGAGACCGTCATGGTTACGCAAATCGTCAGCACGATCCAAATCAGGTTATTTTTCAATGCAATAAGAAATGTGGGATCATTTGTAAATAAATTCACATAGTTTCCAAGACCTACAAACTCTCTGTCTGAAACACCGTTCCATTTAAACAAACTAATAAACAGAGAATAAAAGACCGGAACCACAATTACGGAAAGATAGATCACTGCCGCCGGAATTAAAAACGCATAAGCGCCAAAATTAGATTTCTTCCCTTTTTTCATTCTGCTTTGCCCTCCTCTTTTTTAGAAACAGGCAGGCCGGCAACTGCCGGCCTGCCCTCCAAGTACTTAAATCCCTTTAATATCTGATCCTTCTGCTCATTTTGCCTGATAAGCTTCAATTGCAGTCTGGATATTCGCTGCTCCTTCTTCAGGTGTCATTTCTCCATTTGCAATGGCATCCTGTGCATTAAACAGAGCATCTGCAACTTCTGTTGGGAATGCCTGGTCTGTAATCGTAAAGGTTCCGTTTGTGTTGGAGGTTTCAATCATGCCATCTACGTTAAGCTGGTCTTCCGGAGCCTTTGCACCATCCTTTGGAAGCGGCAGGTTATAGTATGCACCATATTCTGCCACATTCTCTTCGCAGTAATAATATTCCATGAATTTTACGCAGGCATCCAGTTCTTCCTCAGAAAGGTTCTTATTAAACTGGGTCATCTCTGCAAATGCGGACATTCTGCTGGAATCTGTGGATGGGAAAGCAAATACACCGTAGTTTGACACTTCAAGCTCATTCTGGAGAAGCTGTCCGTCATACCACTGTCCTTGAAGATCCATTGCACATTCACCGGAACCGAAAGACATAATGGTATCGTTAGGATCTGCAGTTAAAAATCCATCCGGGAAGTAGCCTGCATCTACCCACTCTTTATATTTTGCAAGGGCCTGTACCACAGCTTCATTGTTCCAGCTTTCTTCAAAGCTGTTCATCTTGTCATGAAGTTCTGTACCTGCATAATGTTCTACCAGAAGCTCCACCCATCTCATTACATGCCATCCATTCAGACCTGCGGCTGCCATAGGCACATATCCGTTTTCCTTTAAAGCAGCACATGCAGCTTCAAATTCTTCAAAGCTTGTTGGAATCTCTATTCCGCATTCCTCAAAAATCCGTTTGTTATAGTAAACTCCCAGCACATTGTAGCTGGTAGGATATCCACAAAGCTGTCCGCCTAAAGTACAAAGATTCAAAGCACCTGCGCTGTATGTCTCATGCCATCCGTTTTCATTTGCATAATCTGTCAGATCGTAGGTCTTTCCGTTATCTACATAGAACTGTCCAAGACTCCCGCCCCAGTTAAACCACATATGAGGAAGGCTGTCAGAAGATGCAGCCACCTTGCAGGCATCTTTGATTCCGTCCGTATCATAAAAAGCTGCCGTTACCTTAATATCCTCATTGGCTTCATTAAATGCCTCTACAATAGGTTCTACTGCTTCCTGCCGTGTGTTCAAAGTCCAGAAGGTTACCTCTGTTGCTGCACTTACGGTCGCTGCTGTACCAAGTACCATTGTTCCAGTCAGGGCTGCTGCAATTAACTTTTTAAACATCATTGTTCGTCCTCCTCTAAAATTTTGATTTAAACTTTTAATCTTTTTGTTTAAATCCGTTGTTTTTGTTGAATTTACAATAACATATGATTATCTTCTTTTCAAGCATTTTTTGCAGTTTCCACATTTTACACAGGAGTAGTTTTCACTTTTTATGTACTTTTTCCATATTTTCTCCACGCAAGAGTTTAATAATATTTAAAAGTTTAATTTTCATATAAACATTTTATAAACGCATAGTAAAAAAGCAGGCTTTGTATAAAAACAGCGGAACAACCATCTAATCCATGATCATTCCGCTGCTTTTATATTCCAAGATCCACAACTTCTTAATTATTTTTCTATTACATTCTTCCGTATCGAAGAGCAAGGGCTGCCATCTCTTTGCGGAGTTTCTTGGAAAATTGACCTCTCTTGAGACGCCACTTCCAGTTTTTTCCCAAAGTAGAAGGCTGGTTCATCCGGGCGGAATCATCCAACCCAAGATAGTCCTGCATAGGAATAATGCACAGATCTGCTACGCTGCGCATTGCCATGCAGATAATATCCCAGCATACCTCTTCTTCCGTTCCTTTTGGGTTATTCACATACGCCCGCACCATTTTCCGCTCATCAGCCGTAATATCCTTAAACCAGGAAGCCAGTGTTTCATTATCATGAGTTCCTGTATAAACCACACAGTTACGCGGATAATTATGAGGCAAATAATCACTTGCATTTCCAGTATCACGCTCGTCAAAGGCAAATTCGATCACCTTCATATTCGGATATCCGCTTTCCTCTACAAGGCGCTTCACCGTATCTGTCATATATCCCAGATCCTCTGCAATAATATCCTTTTCACCAAGGTGGCGGCGAATAGCCCTGAAAAGATCCATCCCCGGCCCTTTTTCCCACCAACCGTTTTCTGCTGTCTCATCCCCAAAAGGAATAGCATAATATTCGTCAAATCCCCTGAAATGGTCAATACGCACCACGTCATACATGGTAAAGCAGTGTGCGATTCGTTTTGTCCACCAGTCAAAGTCGGAGTTTCTGTGCACTTCCCAATTGTACAGAGGATTTCCCCAAAGCTGACCTGTAGCGGAAAATCCATCCGGAGGACAGCCAGCCACCTGTATAGGCTGATTTTTCTCGTCCAGCTTAAAGAGCCACGGATTCGCCCAGGTATCAGCACTGTCCATTGCCACATAAATAGGAATATCACCGATAATGCGAATTCCCCTCTCATTTGCATATGCTTTCAGCTTTGACCACTGCTCGTAAAATTTGAACTGCACATATTCATAAAATTCAATATCAAAATATAATTCTTCCCTGTAATAATCCAGGGCATTCTGCCACCTAAGGCGGATGTCTTCAGCCCACTCGCTCCAGGCGGCGCCGCCAAAGCGAGCCTTTACAGCCATAAAAAGGGCATAATCCGAAAGCCACCAGCCCTGCTCCTCCTTAAATTTCCGGAATGCCGGGTTCTCTGCAATGTTGCTGCGCTCGTAAGCTTTCCGAAGAAGTCTGGTTCTGCCCTCATAAATTTTCGCATAGTCTACATTGGAAGGATCCCCTCCAAAATCTACCTTGTCGCATTCCCTCTTTGTAAGAACTCCCTCCTGGGTCAAATCTTCCAAGCTGATAAAGTAGGGATTCCCTGCAAATGTAGAGAAGGATTGATAAGGGGAGTCCCCGTAGCTGGTAGGCCCAAGGGGCAAGATCTGCCAGTAGCTCTGCCCTGCTTCCTTAAGGGCATCTACAAATTCATATGCACTTTTTGAAAAACATCCGATTCCATATCTGGACGGCAGGCTGCTCACAGGCAGCAGCACGCCGCAGCTTCTCTTCTTTGCCATAGTTGTTTCTCCTTTCCCATGCCTCTCATTTTCTGACATTATAGTGTCATATAATATCCGTCAATGTCAATGTAAAAAAACACAGATTTGTATTAAAATTTGTATATCTGCCGCCAGACTCCTTATTTTCGCCAGCAGATATCTTTCAATATTCTCCCATTGGATTCAATCACTTTTTTATAATATTTCCCAGAATCCTTTATAATGCGGTTCTGTGTATTATAATCCAGGAAAGTCAGGCCGAATCTGGCTGAATACCCCAGCGCCCACTCAAAGTTATCCATCAGTGACCAGGCAAAATACCCGCGCACGTCTGTGCCATCCTGTACAGCCTTGGCAAGGCATCCCAGATACCTTTGCATGAAATCCACACGGCTGCTGTCATGAACCTGCCCGTCTGTCGAAACCCAATCATGGGAAGCCATTCCATTCTCTGTGATAAACACAGGTTTATGGTACCGTTCATACAAGAACTTCGATGCCCAATACATACATTCCGGCGTAACCGGCCATCCAATCGCAGTAGATGGGAAACCATCATAGCGCTTCACCCGCACAGGTTCTCCGTTTTTACCTGCTTTTACGGCAACTGCATTATACACATTCTGCCCATGAAAATCCAACGGCTGTGAAATCAGACGCATATCCTCCGATGTTATCTTAGGGAAATACTGCCCAAACCGCACAAGCACATCCTCTGGATAATGCCCTGTATATACCGGATCACAGCACATCGCCGCATCCCAAATACAGGCATTCACAGAATCATCCGCAGGGGAAAACGTGGCTCTTTCTGCAGCTGCAATATCCTCTGGTGAGTCTGTCGCCGGCATATAAAGCGCCCCGCACGGCGCCATGCCAACCTGTACCGGCTGCCGCGAAAATTCCCGAAGAGCCTGTACGCCTCTTCCATGAGCCTTCAGCACATGATGCCAAACGGAAAAAAAATCACATGGTCCCATCTTAAGCCCAGGAGCATGCTCGCCTGTATAATAGCCAAGCCCTGCGATACACTGTATCTCATTAATAGTAAAAAAATGGGTCACTCTGTCAGAAAAATGCTCTGCGATTTCTTTTGCATATTCATAAAACCATTCCGGAGATTCCGGATTCAGCCAGCCGCCCTTCTGATGCAGCGCATAAGGCAGATCCCAATGATACAGTGTCATGTATGGTTCAATTCCATTCTCCAAAAGAGCATCTACAAGCTTGTCATAATAGTGCAGTCCCTTTTCTTCTACTTTTCCGGTTCCGTCAGGCAGTATCCTGGACCAGCTTACAGAAAAACGGTATGCCTTAATCCCCATCTCCTTCATGACCACAACATCCTCATCCAAACGGTGATAAGCATCGCAGGCAGTATCCCCATTCTGTCCTTCATAAATACGGCCTTTTTCCCTGCAAAACACGTCCCATATACTAAGTCCTTTTCCATCCTCATATGGTGCACCTTCCACCTGATAGGAGTCAGCTGCCGCTCCCCACACAAAATCATCTCTAAAGTTCATAAATTCCCCTTTCTGTCCATCCTTCCTGTAAATCCGGAAATCCGTCATACTGAAATGACCTGAAATCCGCATATATTTCCCTTGAACGCAGATCCTGAACACACATTCCAACAAAACAGCCTGTAAAGCCATTCGCCTGGTCATCTGACATATGTTCTATAGAAACCGCTTCCCCCATGGGCTTTCTTAATCCCTGCTCCAAATAAAAAAATCTCGCCTTATCATTTTTCACCTGCACTTCCAGGCAATGCTCCTCCGTATCTACAGGTGCCATAAACATAAGCTCTATAGCACCCTTTTTAACAGACCAAAGACAAGCCGCTTCTCTCTCCCATTTTTCCTCGTATGTAACAAAGGCATACAATTGATTCTTTTCATCATAGCGGTAGCAAAGACCTGCACAATGCTGGTAAGACTCTGGATGAAACTCAAAGCAGACCTCCGCCCGGAAGCAAAGTTCTGTTTGCCTTCTGGCAATCAGCGCCTGATAATACCTGGAAAAAATAGACTCCTGACCGTAAATGCGCAAATATCCTTCCCGATGGTAAATGCTCATCCCGGTCTGCTCATAGGGAATCCGCAGTGTCTGAAAATCCTCTAAAAAGTCTTCGTCCCGGAAATAGTATATCTTATGTTCTCCGGCAAAGGCATCTCTATCCGGCACATCCGGGATCGACACAAGCTTCTCTGCTATCCGTCCGCCGCCTTTTAAAACAGGCCATCCCTCTTTCCATTCCAGTTCCAAAATTGCCGTCTCTCTTCCCATAGGGCAGCACGGTTTTCCATAGATGGGACGCGCACATAAATGTGCCATATACCATCTGTTATCCTCTGTTTCCACAAAACTGGCATGTCCGGCTTTTTGAAGCAGATCCTCATCAAACCTATACTTCAAAAGTTCCTTCCGGCTTTGCTCCTCATCAAAACTTCCTTTCCAGGAAGTAAGAATTGGATTTTCCGGGCAAATTTCATAGGGACCTTCCAGATTTCTGCTCCTTGCTGCAGTCACCGCATGAAACCAGCCGGTTCCGCCTTCCGCACATACCAGATAATAAAACCCATCCCGCTTATACAAATGCGGTCCTTCGGTCAGGCCAATCTCGCTCCCCCGAAAAATACACCTTGGTTTTCCTATCAGGCACTTTGCGTCCGAATCATATTCCTGAAGCAGCACTCCGGCAAAAGAGCCTTTTCCATTCTGTTTCCGGTAATCCCACTCCATATTCAACAGATATTTTCTGCCATTATCATCATGGAAAAGAGACGGATCAAAACCGCTTGAATTCAAATAAACCGGCTCTGACCAGAAACCTTTAAGGTCTTTCGTGCGGATCAGATAATTTGCCATATCCATAGTCCAGAATTCCCTTGAACCGTGAGAAACCGTATAGATCAAGTAGAAATAATCGCCATCATAGCTGAGACAGGGCGCCCATATTCCATCAGATGGCGCGGTTCCCCTTAGATCTGCCTGCGAAATATTACTTATAGGCGAACAATAATATTTCCAGTCAGCCAGATTTGCAGAATGGTAAATTCTGACTCCCGGAAACCACTCAAATGTAGATACCGCCAAATAATAGTCCTGCTTTACCCGGATCAGCGACGGATCCGGATGAAAACCTCGTAAAACTGGATTTTGAATCTGCACTATATTCCTCCTCTAACAAAAAGAGCCCCGCAAAGCAGGTAACAAAACCTGCCTGCAGCGCCCTGTTTTTTTCATTCTTCAAGACGTCTGGTAGACTCCCGTTCTACCAGTTTTCCCTGAAACATCCTGACACGTTCCGCATCTTTTCCTTCAACCATATCCAGCAAAGCCTTGATGCTTTCCTCTGCAATCTTTTCCCTGTGCTTAAATGTAGTCGTAATAGATGGCCTATAATACTCCCCAATATCCAGTCCGTCAGAACCTGCAATGGAGTAGTCCTCCGGCACCCGTTTTCCGGAATCAAAAACAGCCCTACATGCACCAATGGCAAACGTATCTGAAATAGCATAAATACAGGTAAAATCCAGACCAGACTGCAAAAGTTCCATTGTAGCCTGATACCCATTCTCAACTGTATAGGTTCTGCCATTTCCTACGATCTTAACTACAAGGTTACGGTCATATGCAATACCATTCTTCTCAAGCGCACGGATGTAGCCTTCCAAATGCACCTTTCCAAGTCCAGCCTCATCGGAAGTTGTCAGAAGTGCTATGAGCTTATGCCCGCATCTGCACAAATAGTCCACCATAGCAAAACTTTCTTTTTCCCCGTCTGATGTAATGATCGCACATTTTTCAGATACATTCGGCAGTTCCTTTCCGGAACCGCTTAGCACAAACGGAACCGTAAGCTGCCGTAAACGCTCTACATCATAATTAAACATACCACCCAGGAATACAATTCCAGTCAGTCTCTTTTCTTTTTCCAGCTGAAGCGCAACCTCTACCTCATTCTCATTATCCTGTATATTCTGCAGTACAATAGAATAGTTACGTTCCATCGCCTCACGGCTGATAATTTCCAACGCCTTTCCCCAAAACGGATTGCTTATTTCCTTAACTAACACCGCAATGGTATGAGAATCCGTCCGCTTCAGATTTCGGGCGCTGTTATTCGGGACATAATTATATTTCTTAATGGTATCCATAATCTTCTTTTTAGTTTCTTCATTTATATCAGGATGATTGTTAATCGCCCGGGATACTGTGCTGATACCGACTCCGCACAGTTTTGCCACTTCTTTAATCGTAACCTGTTCCATAATCAACCTCTAAGTATTTATTAGTATACAGACAAAACTCCTACCTATTCAAAGCAATTATATACAATGTGTCTGATTCTGGCAATTCCTTTTCAGGCGAAATTTTTTAACAATGCGGATTATTCTATTTTTTATCAAATATGCTTCTCATTATATGCAATGCTTGCACTGCCATACCGGCTAATCACTGCTGGCTCCACGGACATATGGCTAAAATCCACCGGTTCTGTCTGAGCAGTGCCATTAATAATCATTTCTGCACAGTGTATCAGGTCATGGAGCACCTTTTTCCCGATAGGGCGTTTATAATGACCGGGAAAAATCAGTTCAAAATCTTCTTTATCCAATTCCTTAAGTGCATTCCAGAAACTTGTAACATTTGTAGAATATTTGTCAAAAATTAAAATTGGCGTGGAAACAACACTATCTCCTGCAAACAAAAGCTTATTTGCCCGATCCAGGAAAACCACACTTCCCGGAGTATGCCCGGGCACGCACAGCACCTCCAACATCCTTCCTCCAAAATCAAAAATCTGGTGATCTCTAAGTGGAAGCCGCTCAAATTCGCCGGGAATCCAGTCCTTCTTCATATATTCTGCCCCGTAAAACCCAGGTTCCTTTTTCGTCTTATCAAGAAATCCACTCCAACTGGACGCAATATACTTCTGGTCTACCATAAACCAGTCATCTTCACTGAGATATGCCTTTTCAAAGTCACTGTCTCCTCCTGTATGGTCTATGTGTCCATGGGTATTCAGAACAAAATAGGGCAGGTCTGTCAATGTTTCAACCACCTTTTTCAGATTGCCAAGCCCTGCTCCCGTGTCAATAAGAGCCGCCTTTTCTGTTCCTGCTACAAGATAAACAATGGCGACCCCATATTCATCAATTGCCCACACGCCATCTGCTACCTGTTGTACAATATACCCTTCGATCTTTTGCAAGTTCAAATTATCCATGGTTCTATCTCCTACATTTTTACAGCTCCGGCCGTCAGTCCGCTTGTAATGTATTTCTGTGCAGCAATATAAATAATAACTATCGGAATAATAGAAATTGTCAATCCTGCGAGCATCAAATTCCACTCTGAACCGGAAGCGCTCTTAAACATATAGATAGCTACAGTCAACGTTCTCTTTGCTCCGTCAGAAATGTATAAGTTTGGCATCAAAAAGTCATTCCAGGTCCACAAAAAGAACAGCACCAAAAGTGTCACAGACGTAGAACGCACCAATGGAAAAATAACCTGCCACATACAGCGGAATACGCCGCAGCCATCAATAGCAGCCGCTTCTTCCAGTTCCTTTGGAATGGATTTTAAAAATCCAACATAAGTAAATACACCAAATGCTCCGTGGAATCCGGCATACAGGCATACCAGCACCAATAGATTGTTTAACAATTTCATATTCGTAAGCTGTACAGACAGTGCAATCATAATGGAATGGAAAGGCACGATCTGTCCAAGAGTAAATAACAGATACATGATATTTCCAAATTTTCCTTCAATATGTGAAATACCATACGCTCCCATAAAAGAAGTAACTGTACATAAAAGCATAGTACCCACAGTTACAAGCGCAGAGTTGCCTACTACCATCCACAGCTTCATTCTTTCAATTGCTTCCGTAAAGTTTCCAAAATATAAATAATGAGGAAAGGATAAGAAATTCTGTATCATATCATTGTGTGTTTTAAATGCATTCATCACCAAAAGCAGAATTGGCATTAAAAATACTATTCCCAAAAGAAACATAATAATCGTAGGAAGCCAAATCTTCTTTTTCATTAGTATTCAACCTCCTTTTTGCGGGTAACGTACAGCTGAATCAAAGTTACAGCTGCAACAGTCAAAAATAGTACAACTGATTTTGCAGAGCCATACCCCAGATTATATTTAGTAAACGCTTCCTGGTAAATATTCATAGCCACAGGCATGGTAGAGCCATAAGGTCCTCCTGCCGTCATGGCATTTGGAATATCAAACATCTTAAACGCACCAGATATGGAAACAAACAGGTTGATCGTGACCGTCGGCATCAAAAGAGGGAGTTCAATCTTCAAAACCTTCTTTAAACCGCTGCAGCCATCCAGCTGTGCAGATTCCATAACGTCTTTTGGTATTGTCTGAAGTCCAGCTGTATAAATGATCATCAGAAATCCCACATTCTGCCATACAGATACTACAATGATCGTGATCGTCGCCATTCCCGGAGTTCCAAACCAGCTTACATTGGCAAGTCCTTCCCACCCAATAGCAGCTCCAATGGCAGGCATAGCACAGGTAAAAATAAATACCCAAATAAAAGAAACAAGTACAGCACTAACAATATTAGGGATAAAAAACATTGCCCTTATAACGCCTTTTGCCTTAATATTTTCATTTAGGAAATAAGCCAGAACAAAACCAAGAATGTTACTTCCTACAATCGTAAAGACTCCAACCTCAAGATTAAAAAGAAACGATTTCCAAAAGCCAGTATCTGAGAACAGCTTAATATAGTTATCCAACCCTATAAAAGCTTTTTTTCCAGTCATCAGATTCCACTTCAGAAAAGAATAGGGAATTGTTCCTCCAAACATCGGCACCAAAAGTGCCAGGGCATATACTGCCAGTGCCGGCAATATCAGCATAAGATAAAACTTTCTGTTTTTCTTATATAATATCGACATATCTCTCCGCTCCCTTACTTCACGGTTTCCTACGGCATCTTTTTTTTGTATCATAGGAATCCTCATTGAATTCAGAACAATCTGAAATCCCTTCCTATGATACATAGTATAATTCCCGGGACTATGTACCCGGGAATTATCATCAGCATACAAAATTTTACAAGTTACTGATCCAGATACTCCAGATATGCTGCATCCAGCATCTCAATTACCTGATTACTGGTATAAGCATCTGCCATATAGCCCTGGAAAATATCACCGGAAATGACGTCAAATCCATTTACATACTGCTGATATACCCACGGAGTGATATTTCCGCCATTTGCATATTCCTGATAGTCGCTGGAGGAAGAACACTCAACACCGCCGTTCCATGCCATTGCAGGCGGCGCATTTCCTGCTTTTCCGCAAACAATTTGGAAGTATCCGTCTTCATCATCCGGATCACTTAAATAGTCAATTACTTCTCTGCATGCATCCATATTCTCAGTATCAGCACTTACCGCATATACGATGCCTGCATCAACAGCTGCTTTATTTCTTGCAGCATCATTGCTGACAGGAAGTGCGAAATAACCAATGTCAGGCGGGTTGTCCATAGCGCCAACCACATTCTGGCTAAATTCACCGGTCAGAAGCATTGCTGCTTCACTATTTGCCAGCGCATTAAATCCGGAGGTAGAATCGCAGTCCATTCTGTTGTTTCCGGAATATTGCTTGATAATATCTGCAGCTGCAAATACATCTTCAATTCCATCTACGCCAAAAGTACCCTCGCCAGAATTTAACTGTTCCAGGAAACCAGCCATATCATCCTGTACAACATTAGACATCATAACACTGAACAGATGCTTCAAGGTCCAGGATTCTTTAAAGTTAGAAGCGATAGGAGCAATTCCTGCTTCCTCAAGCTTTGCACATACATCCGCAAATTCATCTCTGGTAGTAGGAACACTTTCAATCCCAGCTTCTGCAAACATAGCTTTATTGTAAAATACACCCAAGTATTCTGTGTTTGCCGGATAAGCATATACTTTGCCGTCATACATACCAGCCTCTAACGCTGTAGGATAAACCTTATCTACAAATGCCATATCACTCAGGTCTGCAATTCTTCCGGTTTCTGCAAAGGTCTGTACCTGTGTCCATGGTGTCAGGATATAGATATCCGGCCATTCATTTGTAGCTGCTGCATTTCCAAGGAAATCAGAATAATCTCCGGACTGCATGGTAATATTCAGTTCTACATCATCATGGGTGCTGTTAAAGCCTTCCATAATGCGATCCAGCTGATCACCCCATTCACCGCTCCATACCGTCATCTCAACCTTTGTTTTGTCTTCCGCATATACGGCCTGACTTCCACCCGCACACAGAGTCATTGCCCCCGCCAATACGGCTGCCAACATTTTACGTTTCATAAACATTCCTCCTTAAAATATATTGCTCAATTCAGCCTGTACTGAATAATTGAGTTCTTCCTTGTGTTCAGCAAAAATGCAGATCGTCTGTCAATTCCACAACCATATGCATATCGCTTTTATTCATGACCTTTTTGCCAAGGATAACCACGTTGTCATAATAGAAATCTTTTGGCCTGCACAATTGGTTCCTCATCTCAAAGCCTCGTATAATGGAAACCGGAAATACTCCTCCGGTAATTTCTATATTTTTAAAATAAATGTTAGAAATCATTCCCCTGGTGCTGTCTGTGGAATACTTAGAATCTAAAGTCTTGATATCCACAAACTTCTCCTGCGCATCCTCAATACGAATGTTTTCATAATATATATGATGAACATAGGCCCGATCAGCATTATGAATCGTCAGAACACCGCCGCTTTGATTCCCCTCATATTCGCAATGCACAATGTCACAATTCTCAAACCGAATATCACAGATTTCCTCACATCTTGTCTCATAACCGATTTCCAGTGCATTGCCAAACTCTGCATTCCAAAACAGGCAGTCTTTTACATGCACCCTTTTCGTATCACGGCAGCCGGAAGGATCCATATTTTCACATCCCTTAATAGAAATGCAGTCATCATTTGCCCGGATAAAACAGTTTTCCACGAGCACATCCTCACAGCCTACGATATCCAGCCCGTCTCCTGTAATAACCTTTGACATAACATTGACATTCCGAATTGTCACATTCTTACACGCAATGGGTACAATCCCCCAGGAACCGCCATCTACAATGCTGATTCCCTCAATATGAATATCGTCTCCCAGAATAGGGCAAAGCATCTGTTCACCGGAATTCTCATCCCAATTATGCCATACGCCTCCATAAAGAATTCCATTTCCCAGGATCTGCACATGATCTGCCATTCTGGAGCCAATGCGTCCGCACACAATACTTCCTTCTTCTATGTAAACTACATCATCTGTGTGAAGTGTCAGCAAATTCACATTGTAAACCTGTCCCTTTTCAAAATAATGGGTTACCCTTTCCGGCTTCTCCATATAGGCTGCACAGAGCAGATACAAAGGACGAAGCAAATCATCATCAATCTCAATAATCAGTTTCTCCGGTTCATTCATAGACAATTCTATACCATTGCCTGTCAGATGAAACTCTTTCTTCTTATGCAAAGGACGAATCTGCAGTTTCTCAAATGTTTCATGGATCTGAATCTGAAACTGAAGATGCTCACAATAGTGCACTACCGGCAGCACATAGTCAAAAAACTCTGTATGATACACTGGAAGCTCCTCGCCATTACACTGCACAGTATAAAGTTGTGAATGTGAAAATTCTTCGATGGAATTTACCTCATACATCTGCTTATCCATGGCCGGTTTCGGGACAAACTCCTGCTTTCTCCAGTTCACCTGTTTTTTCATGTTTCTGAACCTCCTCAACTTGTACCGGAAACGCTCCCGGTATTGTTACCGGTAACGTTTCCGAACTTTTCGTATAATAGCATATATCTACATAATATGCAACTATTTTCTGCTGTCTTATTGTGATTTTGTTTTTCTTTTACAAAATCACAATTAATATTTTGTTAAATATACCCAATTTTTTGTGTCACAGGAATCCTCATTGAATTCAGAACAATCTGGAATACTTTCCTATGATACAAAAAAGCCTGTGTGGATGCTCTTTATATACCCACACAGACTTTTTAAATTATTTCATCTCTTTAAAGGCATTCTCTGCGTATTCGATGGTTACCAGTTTATCGTAATCCGTCCGTTCCTTCAGTTCCTCTGCGCTTTCCAGGATATCCTGCAGAAGCTCAAAGCTTTCTTTCTCAAATACCAGGTTCTCTTTCCAGGTATCCTGTTCATGGTATCTCTTCACAATCGTGGTAATGGTTTCAAGATCCGTTTCCGGGAACTGCGGAGCAATCACCTCTGCAATTTCCTCAGGTGTATGCTCCTGAACATATTCCATTCCTTTTTGAAGGGCATTGGTAAATTTCTGTATTACTTCCGGATTTTCTTCCATATAACTGGTTTTTGCGCTATAGGAAGTATAAGGCACATAACCGGAATCTACGCCAAGGGAAGCTACCACATATCCTGCTCCCTCTTTTTCCAAAGCTGTGGCTGACGGCTCAAATTCTACGCTGAAATCTCCCAATCCGCCGGAAAAGGCCGCAGCTGTAGAGCCAAAGTCAATGCTCTGGTCAATTTCCAGATCTTTCAAAGGATCAATGCCGTTTTCCTTTAATATATACTCAAAAACCATCTCCGGCATACCGCCTTTCCGACCGCCAAGCACTTTTTTCCCCTTCAAATCTTCCCAGGTAAACCCTGGCATTTCTTCCCTGGCAACCAGGAAGTTCCCTGCTCGCTGAGTTAACTGGGCAAAATTCACTACTGCGTCATTTGCCCCTTCCTGATACGCATAAATAGATGCCTCGGCTCCCATAAATCCAATCTGCGCTTCTCCCGAAAGAACAGCCGTCATTACTTTGTCTGCACCAAAACCTGTTACGATCTCCAGGTCCAGTCCCTCTTCTGCAAAGTATCCCTCTTCATAAGCCACATACTGAGGCGCATAAAAAATCGAGTGTGCAACCTCATTTAAGGTTACCTTGGTCAGTTCTTCCTTTTCCTGTGCTGATACAACTGTTGACAAAGAAGCTGCCGTCAGTGCTGCGGTCAAAACCGCTGCGATCCATTTCTTTTTCATAGAAACCTCCTGAATAATAGAATCATTGAGTTCCAGACAATTTCCCGGATACAGTCCTTGCCGGAAAAAAGCCCTTTCTCCCTATCATATGGAGAACACTGAAAAAGGTGACATTATAAGCAGGGAACTTACCTTGTCATGAATTCATATAACCCAAAAGCACCATACTATCTTCCTCCAGCTCTATCTTAACCGTTACACCAGTCTGAATGGATTCCCCCAGTCCGAAGCGGATTCCTGTCAGCCCTGTGATTTCAGGAATCAGGTTCTGAATCGGTGAGGTGTAATCACTAAAGACACTGGCTCCCTTTTCCACACGGAAGGTTTCACAGTTCTTGGAAAGCAGACGGAATTTCCCTTCTTTTAAAGGTTCTGCGCTTTCATCCGGTTCTTCCTCTTTCGGGAAAATTCCCTGTTTCATCTCTTCTAAATGACCTTCAAAGGCTTCATATTCTTTTTCATACATAGGCAGGCACTGCATCCAGCGAACGAATGTCTCTCCATTTGGGAAAGGAATCTTTCTCTGAGGCGTCTGCATACTGTTGGCATAAAGATAGGTCTTATCTGTCAATGCAGCAAGCTCTCTGTAAAGTTCCAGACTTTCTTTCAAATCATTCCCGGCAGCTTCCAAAAGCGTCAGATCCCCTCTAAATTCTTCATCCATAGTATATTTATAAGTCAGAACCTTACAAGCAGCGCTGATCTTCTTTGCGTAAACCTGGCAGATCAGACGGATTGCCTGAATGTCACTGATATAGCGTTCAAATTCTTCTTTATTTTTTGTGATTCCGGATTTTGCAGACAGAATCTCCTCAATGGCTTCCTGTGAAAAGTCCAGAATATCTCCTGTCCCCCTTCATAGAATATATCCGTCTCTTCGTGATACCAGTCTGTCCCCTTTGGAAGATAAATCTGGGTCTCCTTACTCTCATTAAGAGGGGTACTTTCCGGGCCGTACTCCATAGGCCTGGTTATGGGGCATACCAGGTAAGCCGGACCGTAAAGAAATTCCTGCCACATTTCCTTCACACTGGAATCAGCAGAAAAATCAAACATCAGGCTTCTCATTAATGTATAATCGTCCTGATAACATAAATCCACTTTGAACTGAACAGATAAGTCGTGGTATCTTTTCCCATCATGACTGCCAGTTTGTTGACAAATCCCTGTTCTGTAGAAAGCAGGAAAAAGGTTAAACTGGCTACGATCGCCCAGGATAAAAAGTGGGGCAGATAAACAGATGTCTGCACGAACTTCTTGAACATTTTGTTTCTTACCTCATTCATAAGCAAAGCCAAAAACACCGGAGCCGGAAAGGTAAGCAAGGACAGGCCGCTGATGATCAGCGTATTTTTCAGCATGTTGTAGAACTTCGGATCCTGAAACAGTTTCTGGAACTGAGCGAATCCAACCCATTCACTTCCCAGTATCCCAAGATGGGGATTGTAGTTCTGGAATGCCATCAACAGATTTCGCATGGGCAAATAAGAAATCAGCAGCATGATCAGAAATCCCGGAATGCCAAGCAGGTAGATCCAGCGGTATTCGTAAATCTGCTGTCCAAGTGTCTTGTTCGTCCCCTTGAACTTTGTCGATTTGTTTTTCACGGACATTTTTCTTTTTCCTCCTAATTTTTTAACACATTTTTCAGTCTTTTGTGGCTCATCTGTATTTGTTAAAAAAATTATATAAATTCTTTTGGCCTTTTCCTATAGTAAACATTCAACATTTTTGAACTTTTTCTATATTTCTTGACTTTTTTTTGATTTGACTCTACTATAGGAACTATGAAAAATACAAATTTCTACAGGCTGGTTCTTGGGGGGAGGGATTATAAATGAAAGAACGCAAGATGATGTACAGGGCTGTCCTTGCGGACGATGAGCCCTTCGTAATTGAGGGCTTAAAAGAAGCCATAGACTGGGCAGGTGCCAACTTTGAGATCGTATACAGCAGCACTAACCCTCTTGAAGTCCTTTCCTATATACAATGCAATCCCGTGGATCTTTTGATTACTGATGTTTCCATGCCACAGCTTTCAGGCCTGGAGCTTATAAAGCTTGCCAAGGAAGCAAATCCTCTTTTAACGATCCTGGTTCTTTCTGCTTATGACACTTTTGAGTATGTACGGACAGCCCTTAGAAACGGAGCTGAGAATTACCTTCTCAAGCCTCTTGATCCCAATGAGCTTTCTGAATCCATCAGCTCCGTCACCACGCATCTGAAAGAACGCTCCGAGCTGTCCAGCACCTATGGTTCATCCATGCTGAATTTCCGAAGCATTTTTATTGAGAACTGGGTGAAAGGTTCTCTGGAACAGGACGACTTCCTCACTCGTGCGGAGCTTTTGGGGATCAATTTACAATTACCTAATTATACTGTTTTGCTTTTTTCTGCTCCCCAGGCCGATGCTCCTGGTATGGCCAGGCTGTTTGACTATCTGCTCTCTATCTTTATAGGGAACTTCCAGAGCCATTTTTACTTTGAAACCTCCAACCGCCTGGTCTGCATCCTAAGCAGCCATGAAACAACACCTGATATGGAAGGTTTCTTAGCTTCCCTGGCTTTAGTACGTCCTCTTTTGCCATTTCCCTTCTTTGTATCAGTGGGGCATACAGTGGACAACTATGAGGATGTAACGAAAAGCTATCGGAATGCCCACCGTTATCTGTTTCTTCACCACACAGCCATGGAATCCTATATCTGCGAAAGCATATCTCCTCTTCCCGCTGGGATAACCAGGACGATTGAGCAGAATTTTTCCAAAATTTCCATGGAGGACTACTGGGCAGAGCTGTCCCGGCTTTTAACACCGAATCTTTCCTCCAAACAACGGATGGAATTTCAGTTGTCGGTTCTGAATCACGGAATTCAGCAAACAGAATCCGAAAATATGGAACCAAAAATTTTTGAGAAATTAAAAAACCTGCTCTGCGATACCTGGAACTGCAACAACCTTGCAGCTTATCTGAAATCCTTTGTAGAAACATGCTATGAAGTGCTTGATGAGCGGCGGGAATTCCAGACCAACACCTATCCTTACGTGGATGCAGTAATCCAGGCCGTACACGATTTTTCCAATAAAGAGATTTCTTTAAAAGCACTGGCTTCCCAGCTGGATATGAATCCCTCTTACCTTGGAAATATCTTCCGCCAGCAAACAGGATTCTATTTCAACGACTATCTTAATGAAGAGCGTCTAAAATATGCGGCAGAGCTGATGGAGACAACCTCGCTGAAATTAAAAGATATTGTAGACAAAACCGGATTTTCCAGCCAGACCTACTTCAACCGGCTGTTCAAACGGCGGTTCGGTACATCGCCCCTGTCCTATCGTAGGGAATCAAAGCTTCGGAATGGAGCCGAATAGACGGCATTCGGAAAATATATATAGAAATGCATGCAGAAATATATTATATATAGAAATGAGAAAGAACATGAATCATAAACAAACGCTAAATCTTACAAGCGGCCCGATTCTCCGGACGCTTACAGAGCTTTCCCTTCCGATCATGGCGTCAGCCTTTTTAGGGACTGCGTACAACATTACAGATATGGCATGGATCGGCACTCTGGGTTCCAAGGCCGTGGCTGGGGTAGGGGTAGGCGGCATGTACGTCTGGCTTTCCCAGGGACTTGTTTCACTGGCGCGCATGGGAGGACAGGTAAATGCTGCACAATGCTGCGGCCGGGGTGATCAAAAAGCAGCCAAAAATTATGCAGAGGCGTCTCTTCAGCTTACTGCTGTGTTTGGCATTCTCTTTGCTGCAGCATGCCTCATTTTTACAGAGCCGCTGTTATCCTTTTTTCAGCTGACCGATGCTGTTACAACGCAGTATGCACGGGAGTATTTAAAGATTACCTGCGGATTGATCATCTTTTCTTACCTGAACTATACGCTGACAGGGCTCTACACTGCCCAGGGAGATTCCAAAACACCCTTTAAAGCCAACCTGACAGGTCTTGCCGCAAACATGGCGCTGGATCCCCTTTTGATCCTGGGCATCGGTCCTTTCCCAAGGCTTGAGGTCTTAGGGGCTGCCGTTGCAACAGTTACCGCACAGTTTTTAGTCCTTGCTGTTTTGATCCTGGAAATCTTCCGTAAGAAAAATGAGAACAACCTGCTGAGAAAGATCAGACTTTTTTCTATACCGGAGGGATACTTTTTTCGCTCTATCTGCAGGATTGGGATTCCCACTGCGCTTCAGGGAAGTATTTACTGCATGATTTCCATGGTTCTTACAAGGATGGTATCTGCTTTCGGCCCCGGAGCCATTGCTACCCAAAGAGTGGGCGGACAAATTGAATCCATCTCCTGGAACACGGCGGAAGGGTTTGCATCAGCTCTGAATGCTTTCATGGCCCAGAACTACGGTGCAGCCAAACACGACCGAATCCGAAAAGGCTACCGTATTTCCTTTTTTACCATTGCTATATGGGGGCTTCTGGTAACAGCCGTTTTCATTTTGATTCCGGAGCCTATCGCCCAATTGTTTTTCCACGAGGAAGATGTAATCGGTACTGCTGTAAACTACCTGGTTATTATTGGTATCGGAGAAGCTTTTATGTGCGTTGAAATGATGACCATTGGCGCTCTCTCAGGTCTTGGCCTTACCAAGCTGTGCAGTATCATCAGCATTACGATCACAGGAGCCAGAATTCCCCTTGCAATACTCCTTGCCCAAGCAGGCATGGGGTTAAACGGAATCTGGTGGGCTCTCACCCTATCCTCCATAGCGAAGGGTATCCTATTCTATTTTACCTTTAAGCATGTTAGCCGCAAGCTGCTCCATTAATTGAAATCAATTAACTGAAAAGAGGAAAGAAAAATGCGTATGAACCCATTCTGCATGTGCTGTGCAGTAAACAAGCAGGAAAAAAATATCCGTAAATTTCAGGATGCAGACAAGAAGACCCAATATATGAAAAAAGTCATGGCCAGAATTGCTGATGCAGGCCCTTTGGACTGCACTCCCAATGTTTCTGTGGATCTTAAGAAGATTTATACCGAATTCTGGGGAGAACAGCCGGAAGATTATACGGAAATCAAACATGAATTCAACCAGCTTATGCTGAATCTTGAGGAAGAAATTGAGGAAAATATCCGAAAATCCCCGGATCCTTTGGAAACAGCCCTTCTCTATTCCCGTATGGGTAATTATATTGATTTTGCCGCCTTCTCCCATGTAGATAAAAGCACGGTGATCTCCCTGATTGAAGCAGAGAACAAAGAACCTCTGGATCCTGTGGAATATGGACATTTTCTTAAAGATCTGGAAACCGCATCTTCCCTGGTATATCTTACAGACAACTGCGGTGAAATCGTTCTTGATAAGCTGGCTGTAAAAATCCTGAAGGAACTTTATCCCAGGCTTTCTATTACCGTGATCGTGCGGGGATTCCCGGTGGTCAATGACGCTACCATGGAAGACGCCCGGGAAGTGGGCTTAACCTCCATTACGAAAGTTATTGGAAACGGAAGCGGCGTAGGCGGAACCTGGCTTCCAGGCATCAGCGAAGAAGCCCGCACCCTGCTTAATCATACAGACCTGATCCTATCCAAAGGCCAGGGGAATTTCGAAACACTCAATGACTGCGGCCTTAACATTTACTATCTTTTCCTCTGCAAATGTGAATGGTTCCAGAAACTATTCCACGCCCAACCTCTTCAGGGGATGTTTGTAAATGAGCAAAGAGTTACACCCAGCCGTTAGTTTTCCTTTAGGGTCTTTTTGACCAAATGACGAAGGGGGCATTCCTTTTCGTCAATATGCCAAGAAACATCCAAAAACTTTGTATGATTCTTCCCTAGCCCTTTACTATAGTTTTCGTTATACTAAGTACAGTTTAAAAAACGCAAAAACTACAAACACAACTAACTTATTGGAGGAAAAATCATGGCAAGCTTATCATTACAGCACATTTGCAAAAAATACCCGAATGGTTTCGAAGCTGTTAAAGACTTCAACCTGGAAATCGCTGACAAAGAATTTATCATTTTCGTAGGACCATCCGGATGTGGAAAATCTACTACTCTTCGTATGGTAGCCGGACTGGAAGAAATCTCCAGCGGTACCTTAAAAATCGGCGATAAGGTTATGAACGATGTAGAGCCTAAAGACCGTGATATCGCAATGGTATTCCAGAACTACGCTCTGTATCCTCATATGACCGTTTATGATAACATGGCATTCGGTCTGAAACTTCGTAAAGTTCCGAAGGATGAAATCGACAAAGCAGTTCGTGAAGCAGCTAGAATCCTTGACCTGGAAAAACTTCTTGATCGTAAACCGAAGGCTCTTTCCGGCGGGCAGAGACAGCGTGTCGCTATGGGACGTGCTATCGTTCGTAATCCTAAGGTATTCCTTATGGATGAGCCTCTTTCCAACCTGGATGCTAAACTTCGTGTACAGATGCGTATTGAGATCTCCAAGATCCATCAGAGACTGGGCGCTACTATCATCTACGTAACACATGACCAGACAGAGGCTATGACCCTTGGTACCAGAATCGTAGTTATGAAAGACGGCGTTGTTCAGCAGGTAGATACACCTCAGAACCTGTACCAGAAACCAGGCAACCTGTTCGTAGCTGGATTCATGGGATCCCCGCAGATGAACTTCCTGGATGCTCAGATCGCAGAAAAAGGCGGCAACCTTGTTGCTAAGATTGGTTCTGATGAAGTTGTTATCCCGGCTTCCAAAGCAAAAGCTCTTAAAAATGGCGGCTATGTTGGAAAAACTGTTGTTCTTGGTATCCGTCCGGAGAACGTTACAGATTCCGCAAACGGATCTATGTCTTCTGTTGTTAAGGTTTACGAGCTTCTCGGTGCAGAAGTATTCCTGTATTTCGATGTAAACGGAACTCAGATCACAGCACGTGTTGACCCACGTACAACCGCTAAAACCGGTGATGCTATCAAATTTGACTTTGATATGGAGAAATCTCACTTCTTTGACAAAGAAACTGAGCTGGTTATCACCAACTAATTTATTGAAATCTTTTAACCCCGGGGAATTTCTCCCCGGGGCTTTTTTCTAAAGAAAGGAGTGCTCCATGGCAATACAGCAAATACTGAAGAAGTGTCTCACGGACTGGAAGGAAATCAGCCATCTTGATTTCTGTATGTTAAATGCCAACGATGATATTTATGTAACCACCTGTGACAAAAGGCTTCCATCAGACCATATTCTGCAGGAATTTCGGGAAAGTACAGCTTTAGTCAAAGCCAACTCCAGCCTCTGTATGTATAAGCTTCCGGATGACCCGGAAGCCCCCTCCCTCCTGATCGTCTGGGGAAGCGGAGAATCCGCTCCTACCATCGGAGAGCTGGCTGTATGCCAGATCATAAGTCTCCTCACTGCCTATGCCGAGAAGAATGACAAAAACACCTTTATGCAGAATCTGCTTCTTGATACCTATTCTGAGGTAGATGCTTTTAACCGTGCCAAAAAGCTTCATATTGCAACCTCAGTCCGGCGTGCAGTCCTTCTTGTAGAAACAAAGAAGACCAGCGACGAACATGCCCTGGCTACCATCCGCAATATTTTTTCCGCACGCTCCAGAGACTTTATCACTTCTATGGACGATTCCGGCATCATTATTGTACGCGAGCTGCAGTCTACAGACGATTATGAAGACCTGCGCAGCCTTGCTTTTATGCTGGTAGACATGCTCAATACAGAGGCCATGACATCAGCCTGGGTTGCCTACAGCAATATCGCAAATGACCTGAAGGATTTAAGCAGCGCATACAAAGAAGCCCGCATGGCACTGGAGGTAGGAAAGATCTTTTATGCGGAAAAAAATGTCTTCGGATACAATCGCCTTGGTATCGGAAGGCTGATCTACCAGCTTCCCCTTTCCGTATGCGAAATGTTCATGGAGGAAATTTTCCAGGAGGAATCCCTGGATACCATAGATGAAGAGACTCTGATCACCATCCGAACCTTCTTCGAAAATAACCTGAATCTATCAGAAACTTCCCGGCAGCTTTATGTTCACAGAAACACTCTAGTTTACCGTTTTGAAAAACTGCAGAAGAAATTCGGACTGGACATCCGCACCTTTGAGGATGCCCTTACCTTTAAGCTGACCATGATGGTATCTGACTATATTAAGAACAAAAAAAATATTCTGTAAAACAAGCAAGGGGCCTTCCGGCCCCTTCGCATTTCTTTATTCCTCTTCTTTGGCCCAGGCAAACGTACACTGTACCGCCCTTTTCCAGCCTTTAAGAAGCTTTTGGCGCTGCTCCGGTGCAAGTACAGGAGCAAACACTCTCTCCTTCTTCCAGTTTTCCTTTATCTCATCCGCATTTTTCCAAAAGCCTGTAGCAAGCCCGGCCAGATATGCGGCACCAAGAGCTGTTGTCTCAATACAGCTTGGGCGCACTACCTTGGCATCCAGAAGATCTGCCTGGAACTGCATCAGGAAATTATTAGCGCTGGCGCCGCCGTCTACACGAAGAGAACTCAGCTTCACACCTGCATCCTTTTCCATGGCAGCGATCAGATCCAGTACCTGGTAAGCCAGGGATTCTACAGTTGCACGAATCAGGTGGGCACGTCCCGCTCCTCTCGTAAGTCCCAGGATCGCTCCTCTTGCGTACTGATCCCAGTATGGCGCCCCAAGCCCCGTAAATGCAGGAACCACATAAACTCCACTGGTATCAGGAACAGACAGACAGTATTTCTCAGATTCTGCCGCACTCTCCAGAATCTTCACTTCATCACGCAGCCACTGGATCGCAGCCCCTGCTACGAATACGCTTCCCTCAAGGGCATATCCCGGCGTTCCATCCGGGTTTACTGCAATAGTAGTAAGAAGCCCCTGGCTGGATGCGACCGCATGATCACCAGTATGCATCAGCAGAAAACAGCCTGTTCCATATGTATTCTTAACATCTCCTTCATGGAAGCAGCACTGTCCAAAAAGAGCTGACTGCTGATCCCCTGCCGCACCGGAAATAGGGATTCTTCCTCCAAAGAGTTCTCCATGGGTATATCCATAAATACAGCTGCTGGGCTTCACTTCCGGAAGCATGCATTTGGGAATCTGAAGCTTATTTAGAATCTCATCATCCCACTTCTTATTATAAATATCAAACAGCATGGTTCTGGATGCATTGGTGTAATCTGTTACATGTACTTGGCCTTTGGTCATTTTCCAGATCAGCCAGGTATCTACGGTTCCGAACAGGAGCTCTCCTCTTTCGGCCGCTTCCCTTGCCCCTTCCACATAATCAAGGATCCATTTAATCTTTGTCCCTGAAAAATAAGCATCCGGAATCAGGCCTGTTTTCCTTCGTATTACCTCTGTAAAGCCATCCTGCTTCAATTCCTCGATCATTCCTGCAGTTCTGCGGCACTGCCACACAATTGCCGGATAAATAGGATTTCCTGTACGTTTATCCCATACAACGGCAGTTTCCCTCTGATTGGTGATTCCGATCGCTTCAATATCCCCTGCATCTGCACTGATTTTTCTCATAGCCTCCAAGGCAACCTCTATCTGAGAAGACCAGATTTCATGAGGGTCGTGCTCCACCCAGCCCGGTTTTGGGTAAAACTGTGTAAACTCCTTCTGTGCCACACTGCACATTGTCCCCTTCTTGTCAAACAGGATGCACCTGGAGCTTGTTGTACCCTGATCCAATGCCATTACATATTTTCCCATAAATCATATACCTCCGCTTTTTTCTATGCCTTTCAGGCCCCAATTCCTGCCAAGCAGTATTCTGTATGTATTTTATATACTTTCTGCAGCTTATCAGCCCAGAAATGTTTTTCCGATAAAGTATCCCAGCACCAGAATGCCCAGTATGATCCGATACCAGCCAAATGCTTTGAAATCATGCTTTTTAATGTAGCTCATGAGAAATTTAATGGCAAGGATGGACACTACAAAAGCTACCGCCATTCCTACCACCAAAGTAATCACTTCTGCCGAAGTAAAAGCAAACCCGAATTTCGCAAGCTTCAGAAGACTGGCGCCAAACATAACAGGAATTGCCAGGAAGAAGGTAAATTCAGCAGCTACCGTACGGGAAGTTCCCACCAGGATTCCTCCGATGATGGTGGAGCCGGAGCGGGAGGTTCCCGGAACTACTGCAAGCACTTGGAATACACCGATCAGAAAAGCTGTTTTGAAGGATAAGCACTCCAATGAAGTACATACCGGTTTTCTCTTCTTATTATAATTTTCAATAAAAATAAACAATACGCCGTAAACAATCAGCGCAATGGCAACCACCACATAGTTGTTGAATTTCTCTTCAATCACATCATTAAACGGCAATGCAATGATGATCGTTGGAAGGCAGGCTACCACGATCTTAAACCAAAGGATCCATTTTTCTTTATCACAGAACCGCTCTACAAAGGTCAGCACCCCACGAGATACTGCAGGCTGCTGTGCGATGGCTCTCTGCTTATTCTTAGGGATCTCCCTTATGTAAAACGGCCAAAGCTTGCTCCAATAAAGCACCACTACAGCTAATATAGCTCCGAGCTGGATAACTACCAGGAAAAATTCCATAAACTCCTCGCTGACATTCAGCTTAATAAATTCATCCACCAGAATCATATGCCCTGTGCTACTGATAGGAAGCCACTCTGTTATTCCTTCTACAATCCCAAGGACAATTACTTTGATCAATTCTAAAATATCCATAATTTCTCCCTTCATAACATAGTTGTTCTTTGGTAAGTATACCATAAGAAAGGCGAAGATGCCATTAAAACAGCAGTCTTCGCCTTTGTATTTTTTATTTTGTTTTAAAGTTTCTTTTTTAACGGCTCACAATAGCTGCAATATCAATGAGAGTCAGATTGTGGATATCCGTATTTTCCAGGCTTGTTACAAGAGCCTCTGCCGTATCCAGGGAAGTCAGTACATTTACACCAGTTTCAATGGCATTTCTTCGGATAATAAAACCATCCTTCTGATGCTCCACGCCCTGCGGCGGCGTGTCAATTACCACATCGATCTTATGTCCCAGAATCAGATCCATCAGATTGGGCGCCGGCTGCTCCAGCTTATTGGTTCGAATCACCCTAATCCCATTCTCCTTGAGCACTTTTGCGGTTCCTCTTGTGGCGTAAATACGGTATCCAATAGCTTCAAACCGTTTGGCAATGGGAATGATGTCTTCCTTATCTTCTTCTTTTACTGTGATGATCATGTTTTTGTGCTTTGGAAGACGGATCCCTGCCCCCAAAAAAGCTTTATAAAGGGCTTCATTAAAGCTTTCTGCAATTCCAAGGCATTCTCCTGTAGATTTCATCTCCGGCCCAAGGCTAATATCAGCCCCCCGTATCTTTTCGAAGGAAAATACCGGCATCTTAATTGCAATATGCTTTGCCTCCGGCTGGAGTCCCGGCTCATATCCCTGATCCTTTAATTTATGGCCCAAAATAACCTTGGTTGCCAGCGGAATAATGGGAATTCCGGTTACTTTGCTGATATAGGGAACTGTACGGCTGGAGCGTGGATTTACCTCGATTACGTATACTTCATCCTTGCACACAATGAACTGAATATTGATCATTCCGATCACATGGAGTGCTTGTGCAAGACGGCGGGTATATTCCGCTATGGTTGCTTTTGCCTCATCACTGATGGTCTGAGCCGGATATACGGAAATGCTGTCTCCTGAATGGATCCCTGCACGCTCAATGTGCTCCATAATGCCAGGTATCAGAATCTCTTCTCCATCGCAGACTGCATCCACCTCAATTTCTTTACCCATCAGGTACTTATCCACCAAAATGGGATGCTCCTGTGCAATCTGGTTGATGATGCCGATATACTCCTCCACATCCTCATCGCTTACTGCGATCCGCATTCCCTGTCCCCCGAGGACATAGGATGGACGTACCAGAACAGGATAACCAAGTTCGTTGGCTGCTTTTTTCGCCTCTTCTGCTGTAAATACCGTATGCCCCTTTGGCCGGGGGATGCGGCACTGCTCCAATATGCGGTCAAAAAGCTCCCTGTCTTCTGCAGCATCCACGTTTTCTGCAGAGGTTCCAAGGATTTTAACTCCCATCTTCATCAGCGCTTCTGTCAGCTTAATGGCAGTCTGTCCGCCAAACTGCACTACAGCGCCGTCCGGCTTCTCCACATTGACAATATTCTCCACATCCTCCGGAGTCAGCGGCTCAAAATACAGCTTATCTGCAATATCAAAATCTGTGCTCACGGTTTCCGGATTGTTGTTGATAATGATCGTTTCATAGCCTTCTTTTGCAAAGGCCCAGGTACAGTGTACCGAACAAAAGTCGAACTCAATTCCCTGGCCGATACGGATGGGGCCGGATCCCAAAACCAGAACCTTTTTCTTATTTGGCGTAGCTTTTGCTTCGTTTTCAGCTTCACTGTCTCCGTAAACAGAATAGTAATAAGGCGTGGCTGCAGCAAATTCTGCTGCACAGGTATCTACCATTTTATACGCCGCAGTAATTCCATATTCCTTGCGCATGGCTTTTATTTCTGTCTCTGTTTTTCCGGAAAGGGCAGCAATGACATTATCCGGGAATTCCAGTCGTTTCGCTTCCAAAAGCATTTCATAAGTCAGTTCCCGGTTTTTAAGAGCCTGCTCCATTTCCACCAGAATGGCGATCTTATCAATGAACCAATGGTCAATCTTGGTAATCTCATAAAGCATTTCCTGGGAAAGCCCTCTTCGGATTGCTTCTGCTATTTTCCAGATCCTGCGGTCGTCTACGATCATCAGTTCTTCCAGAAGCTCCTCTGAATCCAAATGAGAAAAATCATAGGACAGAAGGCTGTCAACATGCTGCTCCAGGGAACGGATTGCTTTCATCAACGCCCCCTCAAAGCTGTGGCAGATACTCATTACCTCTCCTGTGGCTTTCATCTGGGTCGTAAGGGTTCTTTTGGCTGTAATAAATTTATCAAAGGGAAGACGTGGTATTTTGACTACGCAGTAGTCCAGCATAGGTTCAAAGCTTGCGTAGGTTTTTCCTGTAATGGCGTTGGGGATTTCATCCAGCGTATAACCCAGGGCGATCTTGGCTGCAACTTTTGCAATGGGATAGCCTGTAGCCTTACTTGCAAGTGCAGAAGAACGGCTTACACGGGGGTTTACCTCAATCACACAATACTCAAAGCTCTCAGGATTCAAAGCATACTGCACATTACATCCCCCGGTGATTCCAAGCTCTGTAATAATGTTCAGTGCAGAGGTACGCAGCATCTGGTATTCCTTATCCCCCAGGGTTTGGGAAGGTGCAACAACAATGGAGTCTCCTGTATGAACCCCTACCGGGTCAATATTCTCCATATTGCAGACAGTAATGCAGTTTCCTGCTCCGTCACGCATGACCTCATATTCAATTTCTTTCCATCCCGCAATACAGCGCTCTACCAAAACCTCTCCCACACGTGAAAGACGAAGCCCGTTCTCCAGGATTTCACGAAGTTCGTATTCATTATGGGCAATGCCTCCGCCGCTTCCCCCCAGGGTGTAAGCAGGCCGAAGGACAACCGGATATCCAATGGTATTGGTAAAAGCAAGGCCGTCTTCCACCGTAGTAACTACTTTGGAAGCCGCAACAGGCTCCCCGATCTTTTCCATGGTATCTTTAAATTCCTGCCTGTCTTCTGCTTTTTTGATCGTCTCTGCAGTAGTGCCGATCAGCCGTACGTTGTGTTCCTTGAAAAATCCCTTTTCATCCAGTTCCATGGCAAGGTTCAATCCCGCCTGCCCTCCCAGGGTAGGAAGCACGCTGTCAGGTTTTTCCTTAAGGATCAGCCGCTCTACCACTTCTGCTGTCAGCGGTTCAATATATACACGGTCTGCAATGTCTTTATCCGTCATGATGGTGGCAGGATTGGAGTTTAAAAGCACAACCTCCATCCCCTCTTCTTTCAGGGAGCGGCAGGCCTGGGTTCCCGCATAGTCAAATTCTGCTGCCTGTCCGATAATGATAGGGCCTGAACCGATCACCAGAACTTTGTGAATATCTTTATTCTTTGGCATTAGTGCTTCCCTCCCATCATTTCCATAAATCTGTCAAATAAGCAGCTTGAATCCTGCGGTCCGGGACATGCCTCCGGGTGGAACTGCACAGTAAAAATACTCTTTCCTGTATATTCCATTCCTTCATTGGTACCGTCATTCACATTGACAAATGCAGGCTTTGCAATGTTTTTCTCCTCCAGCGCTCTGGCATCCACCACATAACCATGGTTTTGGGAAGAAATGTAAACCCTTCCTGCGGCAAGATCCTTTACCGGATGGTTGCCCCCTCTATGGCCATATTTCATTTTGTAAGTATCGCCCCCTGCAGCCAGAGCCATAAGCTGATGTCCAAGGCAAATGGCAAATACAGGCACCTCTGCGTCATAAAGCTTCTTAATTTCCTGAATAATGGATGTACATTCCTTAGGGTCTCCGGGGCCGTTGCTCAGCATAATTCCGTCAGGCTGATCCTTTAAAATCTCCTCTGCCGTGGTCAGCGCCGGGTAAATCGTTACCTGACAGCCTCTTTCATTTAAGGATCTGGCAATGTTCCTTTTTGCGCCAAAATCCATCAGGGCTACTTTGGGTCCATTTCCTTTTAAAATCTGTTTTTCACGGCAGGTAACCTTTTCCACTACTTTGCCGGTTGTATATGCTTTTAAGCGGGGAATAATTGTTTCTAAATCATATTTTTCATTGACGGTAATCATACCATTCATTGTGCCCTTTTCTCTGAGGATTTTGGTAAGGGCTCTGGTATCTATACCTGCGATGCCAGGAATATCATGTTTGGCTAGAAAGTGCTGAATTGTGTCTACGCTTCGGAAATTGCTGGGAATCCGTGATAGTTCTCTTACAATAAAACCATCGATCCACGGCTTTATGGACTCCTGATCATCATAACAGATTCCATAGTTACCAATTAAGGGGTAGGTCATACATACCGCCTGCCCTGCATAGGAAGGGTCAGTCATTACTTCCAGATAACCGGTCATCGAAGTGTTAAAGACAATTTCGCTGATGACTTCCCTGGCAGACCCGATACTTGTTCCTGTAAAAACATGGCCGTCTTCTAATATCAGAAATGCTTTCATACAATCTCCCTTTCTATCGTTTTCTTCCTCATTATTTTATCCTAAATCTTCAAAATTGTATCACAAGCCTTTCTCTTTTTCAACAAAATCTTTAAAAATCTTTTTTTGAAAATATTGAAATTTTTTCAAAAAATCTATTGACATTTCATCTAAGATAAGGTATTATAATCAAGCAGTCGCGAGAGAGCGATTGAATAACAAATGCAGGAGTGGCGGAATTGGCAGACGCGCAGGCTTCAGGTGCCTGTGGTCGCAAGATCGTGTGGGTTCAAGTCCCATCTCCTGCATTTTTTTTTGCTTATAAATACGGGAAGCCCATATAACTGTGGCTTCCCGTATTTATTTACATTATTTCACACTCACTTTAACGCCCTTTGTATTACAAGGACCAAGAATCTGCTTGGAGCTTATGTCAACGCCTTAATTTTGCATTAACCTTTGATTCCTAATCCATCTCCTCCTTTTATTTGTTCAAGTAATTATAAACATATCTGGATATATTTCTTATACCATTGACACCATAGTATTCACCTGCATTTTCCGAAAAAGCACTGATTACATATGTAGCTTTCGGGCCATATACGATAGCCATATCGTGCTGTGATGATGAAGTCTCCCCTGTTTTATTTGCAACCTTGGTGCCTGCGGGAAGTCCGGACGGAATCTTCCATCTGCGTGTTTGTCTAAGAAGAAGGTTCAGCATCTCCTTTGAATATTTTGAAGATACACAGGTACCTTTATAAATTTTCTCCAGCAGAACTCCGCAGTCCTTAGCAGAAGATCTGTTTGAACCGCCGTCACTGGTAAAATAGGAAGAAGAAGGATGCAGTGTGGAATGACACTCCGTCTTTTTGAATCCGTTCTTTTTCAGATAGCTGTTCACCACTGACGCACCGTTTACAAAGCTGTGGGAAGAACTGTTCAGCCGTACAAGTTCATTATAAGCCTCATTATCGCTGACTGTGATCATCTCTTTCAGAAGATTTTTCAACCTGGAATCATAAGAAAGTTTTTTGTTCTTAATCTGCTCAAAGGTTGAGGCCATTACAAAGGGCTTAATCACACTGGCAGGATACATTGCCCTTTCATTTATATTCACCATATCTCCTGTTTTTAAATTTTTCACATATACAGACCAGTTGCCAGGATAGCTGTTCGTCATTGCAGTAATCTGCTTCTTCATTGCGCTCAGTTTCATTTCCGACTTCGCACATTTGCGTCCGTCGCAGTCCACATAGGAACCATCTGGAACACGCTGATTCTTAGCAATCGTACCATCTGCCAAAAGGTAATATCCTGATTTCCAACAGTTTCTCGCCTGTTTTCCTGAAGAAGCAATATAATGCTGTTTGTTTTTCAGCGTGACCCATCCGGCCTTCTGAACCAAAGTACCGTTTTTTCCTCCAAAGCAATAGGCACCGTTAAGTGTCTTACTGCCTAGCTTCTGCTTTACCGTTCGAAAGCCCGGCGCTGTGACAAGCTGTCCAGCAGAGTTAAAATAATAATAGCCTGATGCTATGGAAACACCCTCTACTCTCTTTGCAGGTCAGATTTTTGAGAGATGCCAGCCCATAGGGGGAGGACAAAAATCGTCCCTTTGAATTCGTACAATGATATCCTTTAAAAGTAGCATTTCCAATCGTCTGTTTTTTGAAATAATAAACTGCAGTTTTCGGAATCAGTCTGCCTCTGCTGTCAAACATATAATATCCCGTCTGAAATTCCGGCGTTTTCACAACTCTGACATACTGAACTCCTGTTAATGCTTTCCCGTTTTTATCTTTCAAATACCAGGTATTTTTTACTTTGGTCAAATATCTTCCGCTTTTATCCGTCAGCGAAATAATCGGATCTTTTTTAGCGGATCCTGCCGAAAGGTTCTTAACAGATGTATTCTTTACTGCTGCATAAACCTCTTTTTCCGGCATAGCACCATATTCCAACCCTAAAACAATTGCTGCTGTAACCAGAACAGCAGCAATCAGTTTTTTCAGCCAAAAGAGGCGATTTTTTCTCTCTTCCTTCAGCTTCATTATTTTCACTCCTTCTAAATTCCCTTACTATGTTTTCTCATACTTTCCGGTCTCTTCTTCCAATGTGAGGTGTTATTCCTGTTCCTCTTCCTTCTGTTCCTGCCTGCCGCAAAACCCAGGCGCCTCTGCCTCCGGGGATGCCGCCCCATCTTCAGCCGTCTGCCTATTCTCGTCCACTTCTTCGTCATATGCTGTCTCTGAGTCGTTTATAACAGTCTCCGCTGCCACATCGCCTGCTTCCTCTTCCGGTTCCGGGGTCGTACATGCGGCGCCGCAGTACGGGCAAAAAGCAGCTGCATTATCCAAGGTTTCCTTGCAGGAAGGGCAGATTCTTTTCCCCCTTTTTCCTGCCATCTCTGCTTTACAGCGGCTGATCAGTTCCATATGATGATCAATCTTCTCACACAGCTCTCTTTGTTCATCTGTCATCTCTCCGTCTTTTGCATAAACCCTGTAAATAGTTCTTCCCAGATCTGCCATCAACTGTCTGATGGCACGCTCTTCTCCTGAAATTTTGCTGCGAAGCTTCTGTGTCTCATAAATAGACTCTGCACGCACGCCAAATTCCTTTGCCGTTTTTGATAATGTAGCACCCAGATCGTCAAAAAACTCCATTCCCATAATTTCATTCTCCTTTCCTATTCCTCCAATAAAGTCATTTCCTGCCCACGCAGAAGGATCCTGGGGCCGCCTGTTCCGCGTATATAATCTCCTGTAATGATTACCTGGCCAATACTGTCATCCTTGGGAATTTCATACATAATATCCAGCATGTACTCTTCCAGGATCGCACGGAGAGCCCTGGCTCCCGTCTGCTTTTCCATTGCTTTTTCCGCAATAGCCTTCAGGGCATCATTGTCGAACTCCAGCTTCACTTCATCCAGTGCTAAAAGCTTCTGATACTGTTTCAAAATAGCATTCTTCGGCTCCCGCAGAATTTTTACCAGCATATCCTCCGTAAGACTGTTCAGCGTAAAGATAATGGGAAGACGTCCGATAAATTCCGGTATCATGCCAAAACTGCGCAAATCCTCCACAGTAACTTTTTCTAATAAATGAGGGTCGTTATCATATTTATCTTTCAGATCTGCGTAAAAGCCAATGGATGCCTGTTTATTCAAACGCTCTTTAATAATGTTCTCCAGATCCGGGAAAGCCCCTCCGCAGATAAAAAGAATATTTCTTGTGTTTACCGTTGTCAGAGGTACCATGGCATTTTTACTGTTGGCGCCGACCGGAACCTCTACCTCGCTGCCCTCCAGAAGCTTCAGCATGCCCTGCTGAACCGCCTCTCCGCTGACATCACGCTGATTGGTATTTTTCTTCTTAGCCAGTTTATCAATCTCATCTATGAAAATAATCCCATGTTCCGCCTTTTCCACATCATTATCTGCTGCAGCCAGAAGCTTTGATACCACGCTTTCAATATCATCGCCGATATATCCTGCTTCTGTCAAAGATGTGGCGTCTGCAATGGCAAGGGGTACATCCAGAAGCTTTGCAAGGGTCTTTACCAAATACGTCTTACCGCAGCCGGTAGGCCCGATCATCAGCATGTTGGACTTCTCAATATCAATCTCGTCCATGGTGTCTGTAGCAACCCGCTTATAATGATTATAAACGGCTACGGACATTACCTTTTTGGCATACTCCTGTCCAATAACGTATTCATCAAGCGTCGCCTTTATTTTATGAGGCGCCGGAATATTCTTCAGGTCAAGTGCAGGTTTCTGCCCTTCTTTTTTCTTTTTTATTTTCTTAGGCTTCTGTACAGGATTCCTAACATTGCTAAGATCAATCATGCTGATCCCCGGCATGTTCAAAAGATCCATATAATTCATTTTTCCGCTGCTCATCTGCTCATTCATTGTATCAAAGCTCTTCTGCATACACTGAGAGCAAATATGTATATTATTTGGAAGCTCAACCATCTTCCCAGCCTGGCTTTCAGGCCTGCGGCAAAGAAAACAGAAATTCTCATATTCATCCTGATCCTTATCCTCTGTCTCCTCTTCCATCAGTTCCTCTCTATTTTCATAATCGTCAGCCATAAGAACTCCTTTCCAAAAACAATTCATTCAATGTTTTCATTATATCACACAGTTGCATCTTGTAAAATAATCTTTTAAACAAAATATATTATGACAAAAGGGTTCCCTATCCGGGAACCCTTTGCATGGTATTCTTTTATCAGG
This sequence comes from uncultured Blautia sp., assembly GCA_946557785.1. Classification (GTDB taxonomy): domain Bacteria; phylum Bacillota; class Clostridia; order Lachnospirales; family Lachnospiraceae; genus Blautia_A. The sequence goes on along the minus strand of CAMNTH010000019.1, from coordinate 8,970 downwards.
AATCTTCCCTGGCGCCAAGAATCACCTGTACACTTTTTTCTACATATTCGCCATTATCCGCTCTTGCCACAATAACTTCCACTTCCTCGCCAGCTTCATAATAGGTCAGCATTTCGATCAGCTCTTCTCTATTGTTTACACTTTGTCTGTCCAGCTTCACAATAATATCACCTTTCTGCATTCCGGCTTTCTCTGCCGCAGTTCCTGCGTAAACCCCTGCAACGAACGCACCGCCAGGCATATTATACATCTGGATTGCTTCTGTAGACAAATTCAGCAAATCAACTCCGAGATAAGCTGCTTTATTTTCTGAAACCTTTTCTCTTGTTCTGCGGTTCATTAATTCTTCCAATATGGGCTGCGCCTTGGATATGGGGATTGCATAACCCATTCCTTCTACTGCATTCGCTGCATATTTTGCGGAATTAATTCCAATCAATTCCCCCCGCATGTTCAAAAGAGCACCGCCGCTGTTGCCGGGGTTGATTGCCGCATCTGTCTGGATCAGATCAGAATTGCTTCCGTCCTCCATAGCAACGGTACGGTTCAGCGCACTGATCCATCCGGAGGTTACAGACTGTCCATATCCCAGGGCATTTCCGATTGCAACTACCTGCTCTCCAACTACCAGATCCTCAGAGCTTCCTATCTGTGCAATTTTTATTTCCTTCATGGTTTCATCCGGAATATCAGATTTTAGAACAGCAACCACAGCAAGGTCATTTTCCGCATCTGTTCCTTTGATCTTGGCATTCACGGCATTTTCTACATTTATATCCCCATCGCCGCTTGCAAGGCGCTGGGTTTCTTCCTCTGCACCAACTACGTCATTGCCGATAAAGCATACGCTTAAGGTTGTCGCACCGGAAACTACATGATTATTCGTAGCGATCAGAAGCTCTTCATCATTCTCTCCTACAATGATCCCTGATCCGCTGCCTGTGCTTGGGTACTCCTTCATGCCATACCCAAATCCATAATAGGAGAAAAAGCTTGGGATCTCCTGAATACTTACAGACGTAATGGCAACCACTGACGGCATCGCTGCCTGAGAAACGCCGGCTACCGTTCCGTTCTGGGCTACCAGGCCTTTTATTTTGGAGTCTTCAGGGGATGATGCATCCAGTCCATCAAGCTCCTGTTCAGGAACCGTCTCCGTAGTTCCTAACATCGTATTGGAAACAGTTCCCATGTGCTTACCTGTCATCAGATTTATTCCCTGAAAAACAAGACCTGACACGAGCCCGAATACGGCTGCAAGAACACCTGTCACCAAAAGCTTGCTAAGAAAGCTTCCTCCTGATTTCTTAGGTTCCGGGGCAGGAGACGTATTCTGGGGCTGCCGCTTCTGATGAACTTCATAGTGTGCATACCTGGGCGGTTCCTGTCCCTGCCTTTGAGGCTCCTGAGTCTGATCAAAAGGCTCATTTGGCTGTCTCTGAGGCTCTTGTTCCTGCCTTGGCGGCTCCTCCCTGGAAAATGAGATCTTACTCTTCTGTTCTTCCTTATTCTGGCTGCTTCTCCGGTTCATTGCAGAGATCTGATCAAGCCATGGAATATCTGCGCCCTTCAGTTCTTCCAGTTCCCGGGATTCTTCAGCTGCTTTCTTTGCCGCCTCTGTGCCATCTTCACTCATGTCTGTATTTTCTCTTACTTCCGTTTCGTCTATATCATTACCTGGTTCTGTTATTTCTGTTGCTTCTTCCGTTCTTCCATGAGGCTCTGTCTCTCCCTCTTCGGAAGGTTCCAAGGGTTCTCCCCATCTCATCTCATCACTCATGCTCTATGCTCCCTTTCATTTATATCGGCTGCTGTTCCACTGCAGGACATTCTCCGCCAGATTAGTCAGTACAAACTCTCCGCTAATCATGGATTATAAACACAGTGTAACAGGGAATTGTGTTGAAATTGTGATAATAAGCAGAAAAAATTATTTCCAGTACTCTTTATTCATAGTGCAAAAATGAATCAAAAATAATGGAAGCTTACGGTAATTTTTCCCACAAAGATATCCTGCATATTTTGCCCCGCTTTGTATAACCAGCACCGGGATCAGCCATAACCGTCCCTTTCTGCAAAGATAGGACATACATCCCTTCACCATTTTTATTCCTTCCCCTTCGGAATGGATACCGCCAAAAATCTCCGGATGCTCTGCCTGGGATACACCAAGGTCAAAATTTCTGCAAAACTGCATCCTTGCAGAATAGTTGTGTGAATGAATCACTTTTGCGTCTCCTGCATAAGCAATCTTATATCCATTCTGCACCATCTTTCCTGCCAGTATCATATCCTCATTAAAAATCGTCTTTTCAGCAAAACCGCCTATTTCTTCATAAACTGTCTTCTTATATGCAGCACAGACATTGGAACAGAAGAACGTTTTGATTCCCTGCTCAGGCAGATTCTCTGCAGATTTTATCATATTTCCTTCCGGATAATTAAATTCTCTTGTATAACGCTCCAGAAAATTGCAGTCTGCTGCAGGAAGCTGCCTTGCATAAGCAGCGCCCACTCCTTCCTGTTTCACAGCAGCAGCCAGGTTTTCAATCAGATGGCTGTCCTTCGGCATAGCATCCTGTGTCATAAAAACCATAATCTCCGCATCAGAAAGCTCTGCCGCCTTCCTTCTGGTACCGCCATGATCAAACTCCTGCTTTTTCAGATGGTGCACTTCAAGTACCGGAAATTCCTCCTCCCAGTCTTTTTTCCAGAAGCATTCCTCTGTATTCATTACCAGAATCCTGTGTATTGGAAAGCTCTGCTTCATAAGCCTTGTAAGAAGGCTCCGAAATTCTATTCCCGGCCGGTAGGTAGGGATAATTACGTCTACTTTCATATTTATCCTTTCCACAGTATGCACTCTGCATACATGCTATTCATTTTACTCAGAAAAACCATCCCCGCATTCTTTGCAGGGATGGTCCATCATCTTTTTTATATCTGTGTTCTTCTAAACTTCACCGTCACCAAAGCCTGAATCATCCGCTGCGCCGCCCTGATAATCTCCGTCATCTCCGCTATAGTCTCCGCCGCCGTAATCTCCTCCGTCATCTCCGCTATAGTCTCCGCCGCCGTAATCCCCTCCGTTGTCTCCGGTGTAATCTCCGCCGCCGTAATCTCCTCCATTGTCTCCGGTGTAATCTCCGCCGCCGTAATCTCCTTCGTTGTCTCCAGTGTAGTCATTATAGTCGTTGTAATCATTATAATCCGTATCTGTATAGCTATTATCTGTATAGCTGCTGTCTGTCCAGCTCTGGTCTTCCTCTGCCGGCGCTTCCGGAATCTCCGTAATGGATGCTCCCTCTCCTCCTGTTAATGCAATTTCATCAATCCGGTTACTGTATGAAACAACCTCCTGGGAAGGATTATAAGGTGTGTCTGCCCCGTAAAGGAATCTATGAAGCTCCTGTACGTTATTGATCAATGAAGTGGGCAAAATAACACTTTGCTTATTGATATCAGCAAATTTATAGCTTGCAGGGAAACCTGCCGTTTCATTCAGGCTGTATCCGATCAAAGCAGGAAGCATCTGCAGAATCTGATTCTTATTCAGGGAGGTAGTCACCATAGGGAATATCTGATCCATCAGATCGAAAATACTTGTAAGCCCCGCCTGTTTTGCCTTATCCATCAGCATCTGGAGAACCCGCCTCTGGCGCTCTGTACGTCCCATATCCATACTTGCAGTATATCTGATACGGCAATAAGAAGTTACCTGTACTCCATTCAGATGAAATGTATCAACAATCGCCTCCAGGTCTTCAGGCTCCGGCTCCGGTTTTGTCACAGGAGTATAGCTCTTGCCTGTCTCCTCGGAAACTTCAATACAGTAGTTATTCATATGCTCTATCTCAGCATAGGAAAGAGGGATATCAAGACCGCCTAAGGCATCAACAGCTTCTGTCAGCGCATTAAAATCAACTGTGGCGTAATCCCGGATATCCAGGTCGAGATTCGTATTCAGCATGGAAATCGCCTGTTCGGCACCACCGTAAGCGTAGGCTGCATTTGCTTTGGAATAAGTATCACTTCCAATATTCAAAAGCGTATCCCTGTAAACAGAAACCAGCTTTACATCCTTAGTGTCATTGTTTACACTGGCAATAATAATGGTATCGCTGTTTTCACCCGTATAATTTTCATTTTTTGTCCGTTTGTCAATTCCGAACAGCGCATAGGTTGTATAACCGGTCATTCCAGATTCTTTTACTGCAGGATTCACGAAAATCTTCTTTTCGTCCAGAACCGGCTGCTCTATCTTGTCCAATCTGGAGGTAATCTGTCCATATACAAACAGCCCGCCGATAAACAAAAGCAAAACAATAATTTCAAGGATAAACAGAACTCTTTTCTTTCCTCGCTTTGACATGAATCTTCCCCTTATCTTTTAATATGCATTCTTGTTAATAAAGCCCTTAAACAATGTCAGAAATAATATTTTTATATCAAACCCGATACTCCAGTTCTCAATATAATAAAGATCACAGTCTATTCTCTTACGAATGGAAGTGTCCCCGCGGTATCCGTTCACCTGTGCCCATCCGGTAAGTCCGGGCCTGACCTGGTGCTTCACCATATACCTTGGAATCTCTTCCCTGAACTTCTCTACAAAAAATGGCCGTTCAGGTCTTGGCCCCACCAGGCTCATATCTCCCTTTAGGATATTAAACAGCTGCGGCAGTTCATCAATACTGGTATGGCGCATAAATTTCCCAATAGGTGTTACCCTGGGGTCATTTTTTACAGTCCACGACTTTTTCTCCTGGGATTCCGGCTGAACCTCCATGGAACGGAATTTGTACATCCAGAAGGTTTTATTATGAAGCCCTACACGCTCCTGCCTGTAGATCAGCGGACCAGGGGCGGTCAGCTTGATCAGGACGCAGACAAAGAGCATCACCGGTGACGACACAATAATCGCTGCAATGGAACCGAAAATATCCATCACGCGTTTTATAAGCGCATTAAAGGTATTGCTCAGAGGCACATACCGGATATTGATCACCGGCAGTCCCAGAATATCCTCTATATACGGCTTCGTGGGAATAATCTTATTATAATCAGGAATAAACTTCGTGTGTACCCCAGACTTCTCACATAGTGCTACGATTTCTTCCAGGCGGTAGTACTCACTAAGGCCCAGTGTAATTGCAATTTCATCCAGTCTGTTTGCCGGAAGGATCACCAAAAGGTTGGCAATTCTTCCAATGACCTTGATTCCCTTATACGTGGTTCCCGCAGGCACATTATCATCCAGTATTCCCCTGATCACATATCCCCACTGAGGATTCTCAAGAATACGGTCAATATATTCCTCCGCAGCCCTGCTGTATCCCACCAGTATCATCTGTTTCTGGTTCAGCCCGCGCTTTCGCATATCCCGAAGGATCATGAAGATCAGCATCCGCACAGCCCACTCAAAACAGATATTAATGATATAAAATATAAAAAAGGTGGTACGGGACAGGTTGTTTTCACCAACCACATACAAAGCAGCTATAATGATCAAAAGTCCCAGAGAATTTGCCTTAACAACATTGGACAGCACCAGCCGCCGTCCCTGCATATGCATGGGAGTATATAACGTAAATGCCTGATATAGAAGCAGATACAACGGAATCATCACGATCAGCAGAGCCATATACTGTTCAAAACTCCTGGCCCTCACCGCACTTGCAGCAAAAGGACCCACAAAACGGATTGCCCATGCCGAAATATAAGAAATACAAATTACAAGGATATCTATCAGCACATGAAGACGACTGAAGTTTCTCTGATTGTCTTTAATCAATGTCTGCCACCTCAATCTGTTTCATAACACTTATATTATAATAGATAGTTTTTAAAAGCAACCATATCTTATTCTTTATTTTATAAAATTTCTGTAAATCCAAAGCGTATCCATGCCCATACTGCACTGCCTGGATGATTATACCACAAGCCTGCGGATAATGTTTACCCATAATTCTATCTGAATCCTGCAATAATTAGGCAGATTTGCCGGAGAAAAGGGAACCTTTCTCCCCTTATGACTAATCTGGAATCCATTTTTAGTACCTGCAAGGTATTCCCGTCCCATACCCTTTGCTCCAAAAAACAAAAGCTTTACCCCAAAACCTGCCGCAAGAAACGGAAGGTTCAAAATAATCTGAAGAAAGGGCATATTCTTGTAAATCAGATAAATATTATTTCTGGAAGAATACCTTGTTTTAAAGTGATTATAGCGGGAACCAGTGGTTCCGCTGCCTACATGATAGACAACTGCCTTTGGGGCGTACCAGTTCTCATAACCGAAAATCTTTGCCCTATACCCCACATCCGTGTCTTCCAGATAGGCAAAATGTTCTTCATCAAATAAACCAATCTTCTCAAAAATCTTCTTTCTATAGATGGCCGCGCCGCCGCAGGCTGTAAATATCTGTTCCTCTGTTTCATATTTATGAACATCTCTGCCTTTTCCCCTTGCAAAGGACCACCCCAATGCGCAATAATAATTGCCCGCATCGTCCAGCTTATCCCTGTCATGAAGCTGCACCATTCTGGCTGCGCAGGAAAAAGCATTCTTATGTCTGTGAAGTGCTGCTGCCATCTCCTCAAGAAAATCCGGCTCTACCTCTGTGTCGTTATTCAGAAGCAGGACATAGGGTGCACGGGACGCACGGATCCCTTCATTTACTGCTTTGCAAAAGCCAAAATTCTCCGGCAGTTCTATCAGATGCACCCAGGGATAATTGGCTGTTACAAAAGCGCTGCTCCCATCCGTAGATCCATTGTCTACCAGAATTACTTCGTATTTTTTCATTGTCTGCCTCTCAAGAGTGCTTAATACGCCGTCCAGATAGGCAATTCCATTATAATTTGGAATTATGACAGATACTTCCTCCATTGCTTCTCCTTATCTTATCTCGTCTTTTCTCCCATCCCCGGCAAAGGCCGCAGAGAATAATTCCACTTTGTCAGAGAGAGATTTTTATTATAATAGGGATCTCCCTCTTTCAGAATCTTGATCCAATGGCTGCGCATGTACTCAATCTCGTCTTGAAAGCGTACTACCTTATCCTTACTGTCCTCTTTCCCCCTGGATTTGGATTCCATATGATAAAGCTGCACATAAGGATCATAAACCACCAGGTGCCCGCCTTGATTTACCTTCAGGCAAAGATCCACATCATTAAATGCCACAGCGAGCTCCTCTGTAAAACCGCCGGCTTCTTTAAAAACAGATTTCTTCATCATCATGCACGCAGCAGTTACAGCACTCATATCCTGCAGGATAGACGCCTTATGAAGGTAGCCGCTTCTGCCTGAGGGCATATCTGTAAACATATGGCCTGCAATTCCGCCCATTCCCACCACGCATCCGGCATGCTGGATGGTGTTATCCGGATAAATCAGCTTCACTCCCACTGCCCCTACTTCCCTTCGCTGGCACACACCCAGCATTTCTTTCAGCCAGCCCTTTGTAATAACTTTCACATCGTTGTTTAAAAAAAGCACATAATCTCCATCGGCAGCCCGGACACCATAATTATTAATGGCAGAATAGTTAAACTCTTTTTTCCAGCGCAGGAGACGGATTAAAGGATCCTTGGAAAGCTCTTTGTAATATTGAAAAATTTCATCTGACGTACTGTTGTTTTCAATGATGATAATTTCATAATTATCATAGTCTGTTTTTTCACGGATAGATTTTAAACAAGTCTGAAGGGTCTCCTTCTCATCCTTATTTGGGATAATGATGGATATCTTCGGATGCCCCTGGACAGGATACTGCACACGGAAGAAACCGAAATCCGGCGTATGGCTTACCCTCCCTTTGGTTCCCACCCTCTCCAGATGGGATTCCACAGCCCGCTTGCCTGCCTCATAAGCATACATCTTGCTTGCAGGATTGTCTGCAGTAGAGGCCTTGTGGGTTCTCCAATGGTAAAGGATTTCCGGTATATGCCCTACCTTCCGGGAGTTTTCCACACAGCGGAAAATGAAATCATGATCCTGCGCACCGTCAAACTCCTTACGAAAACCGCCCGCCTTTTCCATCACAGAATGCCTGACTGCAAAAAAATGGCAGATATAGTTATTGGAGCGCAAAAGATCCAGATTAAAATCCGGTTTCAAATGGGGCTGGAAATGCTCGTCCAGGTTCATGGTCACTTTATCCTCATCTGTATACACAGCATCAATTGTTTCATCCTTTGAAAGAGCTGACACAATTTCATAAAGGGCATTGGGCGCCAAAAGGTCATCGTGATCCAAAAGCCCCACAAATTCCCCTCTCGCCATGGAAAGGGCTGCATTGGTATTTTCTGCAATTCCCAGATTTTCTTTAAGGGTTACGACACGTATCCTTTGATCCTTTGCTTCATTTTCATCCAGTATCCGCCTCATTTCCTCATCCTGCGGGCTTCCGTTGGCAATACAAAGCTCCCAGTTTGCATAAGTCTGGGAAAGAAGGGAGCCGATCATTTCTCTCAGAAATACAGGCGGCGTCTTATATGCAGGTACTGCAATGCTAATAAGAGGCGCATATGCAAATGTGTGCTCTCTTTGTTTTTGCAGCGTTTCTTCCTTAGGGGCATATGCCTCATACCAGGGACCATAAGGAACCTCCTCCGGTTCAAACCGTTCATGAAGGCGAATCCAGAATTCCTTTGGCCCATAGTGCTTGAAATACAAAAGGCCTTTTTTGATGGTATAGGGCGACAGCTTTTCCAGTATACGACCCCATTCTATTTTTCCGATCAGACTGCGATTTTCACTCATTAACATTTACCTCTAATATCTCTTTAATATCTTTTTTTTCTATTCCTAAGTATAGCAAATCCAAATTACGGTTTGTAAAACAAATTGTTGTAAATTATTTTAACATTCTACTATATTTTTTGCAAGAAAGGGAATGAATGTGTTATACTATCCTGTTTTTGACAGTTGAGTAGAGCAAAACACCTCGCAACCCCAGTACTTATG
>CAMNTH010000018.1 GCA_946557785.1 uncultured Blautia sp. | reverse complement strand
TTCATGCGACCTGCAAGTACTTTTTTTAATATTTAACTGTCAAACTCCCGAGCTTGGTAAAGTGGATATTGGAGGCGGCGGAACCATTGCATTTATTGCTGCTCTCTACGGAATGGAAGTGATCGACAGCGGCGTTGCTGTTTTAAGCATGCATGCGCCATGGGAGGTTACCAGCAAAGCAGATGTGTATGAAGCAATGAAGGCTTATAAGGCTTTTTTGCTGGAAGCATAAAGAAGACAATCCATGCTTAAAAAAGCTGATTAAAAAATAAAAAAATTAAAAAATCCTATTGACAAATGCTTATCCATAGAGTAAAATGTTCATTGTTGTGAAGGTGATTCGCAAAGAAATGTGCGTTTAGCTCAGCTGGATAGAGCGTTTGGCTACGGACCAAAAGGTCGGGGGTTCGAATCCTCTAACGCACGTCGCTATGAAAGGCTGGAAACATTGAGAAATCAATGATTTCCAGCTCTTTTTTTATGTTCTGAACTGTTCCAGCGTAACCATGCAATGCCTATACCTTTGTCCAGTGGAAGGGGCTTGTCCGTAACATCAGAAATGAAACTTTCGGATGTCTTAAATCCATAAATTATTTTTTGTCAAGTACTTTTCCCTGAAAAAAGCGTTTAAATTCCCTGTTTCCATCGAGGGATTTTCCCTGCTTTTAGCGGGTACTATTTATGTGTCCCGGCGTATGAGGGCGTGTTCCATGCGGTAACTTTTTCCTTCGAAGATCAGCAGATGTCCATGGTGGACAAGACGGTCGATCATAGCTGCCGCCATCTGATCATCTGTAAAAATACCGCCCCATTTGTAAAACCCCAGATTTGTAGTTGATATCAGGCTTTTGCTTTCATAGCTGTCAGATATAACCCGGAACAGCAGCTGCGATCCCTCTTTGTCCACGGGGACATATCCCCATTCATCCAAAATAAGCAGGCCAAGACTGCGCAGATTCCTGAGGAGACGCTCCAGCGTCCCATTTTTGCTGGCTTCCGCCAGCTTTAACAAAAGCTCGGTTACGGTATAAAATTTTGTCTTATAACCGAGATTACAGGCCTTCACACCAGCCGCTATTCCCGATGCTGACGGAGATAGAACTGAAAAATCTTTTAGAGGATATTATAGTGGAACAATGGATTTATACTCCGCAAGAAAAGTATAAAGTTTTGCTAGAGAAAATTCGGAACTGTTCAATTGCACAGATAAATAAAGCAAAAATATCAGATTTTCTATGGATTGTGGAAAATGATTTTGCGAGTACAAAAATGGCAGAGATGATGACATGGAAAGACAAGCAGGATGCCAGCAGTGTTGTAAAAGAATTGCTGCATCAACTGGAAGATTTAGATAAAGAGGAAGCATTGTGCTATTTTGCCTCATTTCTCCCTATCCCTGAAAAAAGCGGGTAAAAACTGAGGTATTAAGCAAAAATGGAATTTGGCATACGATATTTCCAAACGCAATCCTTGGAGATGGGGGAAAATTAATTGCAAAAAGCCGTCCTATAAAAAATGCAGATGGAACAATTAATGAAGGGGCATTGCGGGATAATATGGAGCAGATAGCAGCTAGGGAGATGGATTACTTTGCACAGATTCTGGTGGGAAACACTTTTGAACATATTTGATCCAGGTTTAAAATCGAAGAAAGTGATGTGAAAAAGATTGTAGATGCAAGCGGTGTGATTCCAGACGATAGAAAAAAATCATATACCAAGGGGCTTTTGGCTGGGTTTCAGAAGGATTTTCTAATGGCTCTTAGCATCCTCGTTCCGCATATAGAAAATTCGGTAAGATACTTGGCGGTGGAATGTGGAGAACCTGTCTGCAATATGAATGAAGATGACATTGAAGAAATAAAAACGATGCATGCTGTCTTAGAACTGGAAGGAGTACAAGAAAGTCTGGATGAAGATCTTATATTTACTTTAAAAACTATTTTCTGTTCAAAATTTGGATTTAACATGCGAAACAATGTAGCACATGGAATGTTCCCAGATCAGGCTTTCCAGAGCTTTAAGGCATTGTATATATGGTGGTTTGCATTGAAATTTTGTTACCTGCTTTGTGGAGAACTACAAGTGGAAAATAGGATTAAAATGAATAAAAAGCTGAAGCAACTATCGGAGAAGAAATAGTAAACAAATTATTTTCTAAGGACGTCTTTAGAATTTTAGAATCAAGAATTCACTTTTGCAGTTTATGAAAAAGCATTGACATGAAGTTGACTTTAGGTGCTATAGCCTATTTAAAATTTAAATAGAAAGAGGAGGAATTTCTTATGGATATGGAACAGATGAAAAAGAATTCTGATTATTGGCTGCGTGAATATGGACATGGTAATTCCCATAGAGCAGATGCCTTTGAAGGGGGAAACGATTTTAGGCGGGAATATTACCCATGTTCCCGGAGGAAAAGGGGCAAACCAGGCATCTGCTGCCGGAAAGCTCGGGGGCAATGTGGCGATGCTGGGATGTGTTGGAACTGATCAGTTTGGGAAAGATCAGACGGAAAATCTTTTGAAGGCCGGAGTGGATGTATTTCATATTGGGGAGAGGGGGCAGCTTTCTATCGGTATCGCATTATTCTGGTTGATAAAGAAGGAAGCAACAGCATTGTGGTTGCACCTGGAACAAACAGTAAATGTGATGTGCAGTATTTAAAGGAGAACGATGAGCTTCTGAAAAACTGTGATTTTGTTATTTTTCAGATGGAGATTCCTAAGGAGGCCATTTGGTATGGAACCCGGAAGCCCTTCTGACAGCAGAAAAGATGGTAAGGGACTATCATTTAAATCTCATAGACACTGTGGATTTTGCCGATGTACATTAGACAGGCATAAACAGGCATGATTTGTACAATTGTGCCTACTTATATATTGACAAATGAATAGGTATGATTTAAAATTCAAATAAAACGCATATCATAGAAGCTTTTTTTGATATGGAGCATAATAAGGTCGAACTTTTTCCGTTTGACCTTTTTTTATTCAACTCAAAAAGGAATTGGGGAGAGAAGATTATGTATCATAAAGAAATTGCGGCGTGCGCACTTGGACGAAAGAAAGCTCCTTTTGTTTTAAAGAACGCTACGGTCCTTAATATTTTTACAAATGAATGGGTTTCGGGTGATATTGCTCTTATGGATGATACTATCTTAGGCGTAGGCTCCTATGAAGGGGAGCATGAGACGGACTTATGTGGAAAGTATGTAGTTCCCGGTTTCATGGACGCCCATCTTCATCTTGAATCCACTCTTCTGAATCCTTCTCAGCTAATCAGTCAGGCTTTGCTTAAGGGAACTACTACCTTTATTGTGGATCCCCATGAAGCTGCCAATGTATCAGGCATGGATGGCGTCCGGTATATGATTGACGATGCCAGCCAATGCAGTGCCAATGTCTTTTTTATGATGCCTTCCTGTGTTCCCTCCGTTTCTTTTGAAAAAAATGGCGCTCTTATCTGTGCAGAGCAAATGAAGACCTTTATAGAAGACCCTCATATTTTGGGACTTGGCGAGGTTATGGATGTACAGGCTGTACTTGACTGCAGGGAAGATATGATGGAGAAGCTGGATCTTTTTCGGAAAAAAGGACGTGTTATGGATGGGCATGGGGGCAGCCTTGGAGAAAAGCAGGGGGCGTGCTACCGTTTGGCAGGCATTCGCACAGATCATGAATGCACTACTTATGAGGATGCGGTTCGTGAGGCAAGAAACGGTATTCAGATTTTGATCCGTGAGGGAACGGCAGCCAGAAATCTGGAAGCAATCGTAGCTGGAATCGTGAAGAATCAAATTCCTGCAGATGCCTTTTCTTTCTGTACAGATGACAAGCATATAGAGGATATTATTAAAAATGGCCATATCAGCTACAATATCCGAAAGGCTATTTCCCTTGGTGTAAAACCGGAGGATGCATACAGGATGGCTTCTTATAACACGGCTCGCTGTTATGGGCTGGACCATCTTGGCGCCATTGCGCCGGGCTATCAGGCAGATCTGGCAGTGCTGGATGATTATAAAACAGTACAGATCCATTCTGTCTACCATAAAGGAAAGCTGGTGGGGAATGAAGAAGTCCAAAGGGCAAATATTCCGGAAAATCTTTTGAATACAGTACATATTGCTTATCCGGGAGCCGAGGTATTCCAGATGCGCCTTACCCGGGAGGAACAGCCGGTAATCCATGTGGTACCGGGAGAGATTCTTACAGATTTTACTTTTGAGCCTGTTACCGTCAGGGACGGGCAATTCCAGCCGGATGACAACTACCAGAAGATTTTTGTATTTGAACGGCATCACAGTACCGGTATGGTGGGAAAAGGAATCGTGAAGGGCTTTTCCATAAAAGGAGGAGCTGTTGCTTCTACTGTGGGTCATGATTCTCACAATCTTATTGTGATCGGAGATGACAATGAAGCTATGGAACAGGCCGTACAGGAACTGATGAATTGTCACGGCGGATATACGGTTGTGAAAAAAGGAAGGAAGCCTTTGACACAGCCTTTGGAGATTATGGGACTGATGAGCGCATCCTCTCATGAGGAAGTGGCATCTAATCTGAAAAATATGATTGAGCTTGCAAGAAGTATGGGAATTCCAAAAGAAATAGATCCCTTTGTTACCTTGTCGTTCCTGGCATTGCCGGTGATTCCAAAAGTGCGCATCACGCCTATGGGAATTTACGACGCAGAGCATGATTGCTGGCATCAAATACAATAGGAGAACAACCATGAAAGAACCGGTTATTGAAATGCGGAACATCACCAAACGCTTTGGTGATGTGACAGCCAATGAAAATGTGAATTTGTCTCTTTATCCTGGGGAAATCCATGCGTTGCTGGGAGAGAACGGCGCAGGAAAAAGTACCCTTATGAACGTTCTTACGGGAATCTATAAACCAAATTCAGGGGAAATTTATTATCAGGGAAAAAAAGTTTCTATTAAATCTCCTAAGCAGGCTGTGGATATGGGAATCGGTATGGTGCATCAGCACTTCCGTCTGATTCCGCCTTTGTCTGTAGCAGAAAATGTTTTTCTTTATATGCCTAACTGCAGTACGGTGCTTCGCCAGAAGGAAATGGAGGACGCTATAACTGCCTGCTCGAAGGAATTTCATCTGGATGTGGATGCTTCTGCAAAGGTATGGCAGCTTTCTGTGGGAGAGCAGCAGAGAGTGGAAATCGTAAAGCTGCTTTACCGGGGAGCGGAGATTCTGATCCTGGATGAACCCTCCGCTGTTTTGACGGCACAGGAAGCAGTGGAGATGTTTAAGGTTCTTCGGAGAATGGCGGACAGCGGAAAAAGCGTCATTATCATTTCCCATAAAATGAACGAAGTTATGCAGAATGCAGACAGGATTACCGTCCTGAAAAATGGCAGGGTGGAAGATACGATGGAAGCGAAGGATGCTACAGTACAGCGTCTGACCAAAGCAGTAGTGGGAGAGCGTGAATTTGTGCCTCAGATCCGTGACAGCCATAATTATTCAGAAGAAACGGTTCTTTACGTAGAAGATCTGTCTGTAAAAAATGATAAAGGCTTAAATGCGGTGAACCATGTTTCTTTTTCTGTCCATGCAGGTGAAATTTTCGGAATTGCCGGTGTAGCGGGAAATGGACAGAAGGAACTGACAGAGGCCGTTGCCGGACTTCGCAGGGCAGAGAATGGAAAAATTACAGTAAAAGGCGAAGATCTTACAAAATTAAGCATCCGAAAGCATATTGATAAAGGTGTTTCCTTTATTCCTGAGGACAGACTTTCCATGGGACTTGTCCCTGGTCTGGACCTTTCGGAGAATATGATCTTAAAGCATTTTGGCTGGGAGAAATTCAGTCGTAAGGGCATTCTGAAAAAGAAAGCTATAGATGAAATAACAAAGGATTACATACAGAAATATGAAATTAAGACTGCAGGCGTTCATTCTCCTGTAGGGCTTATGTCAGGCGGCAATCAGCAAAAGCTTTTGATCGCCCGGGAGATCAATGGAAGTCCTTCTCTTCTGGTAGCGTCCTATCCTGTCAGGGGGCTTGATATTGGTGCGACAGAAGCCATTCATAAAATCCTCCTGGAAGAAAGCGAAAAAGGTACAGCCATTCTTCTTGTTTCAGAGGAATTGGACGAGCTGTTCCAAATGGCAGACAGGATCGGAGTTATGTGTGATGGAAATATGATGGCAGTTTTGAACCGTGAGGATGCGGATTACGACACCATTGGAAGATTAATGTCAGGAGAGAAATTATGAGAAAACTACGATTAGAGAAAAAAAGCACCAGCTCCGGACTTTCCATTTTGCTGAATTCCCTGCTGTTTGTGGCTCTGGCTCTGGTGTTCTGCGGATTTATTATCGGCGCCGTAGGATTCAATCCGCTGGAAGTTTACGGCAAAATGTTCAGCAAGGCATTTTTATCCTCAAGAGGTATCCGTAAGGCCATTGAATCCGGTCTTCCTTTGATGCTCTGCGGTCTTGGGGTATCCGTTGCTTTCCGCATGAATCTGAACAATATTGGTGCGGAGGGACAGTATGCAGTGGGGGCGATCTTCGGTGCTGCTTTTGCCTTGTACGGACCGAAACTTCCAGGAATTCTTGGAATTTTGGCTTTGGCAGTGTGCTGCTTTACAGGTGGTGCCCTCTGGGCTCTGCTGTCAGCAGCTCCAAAGGCCTTTTGGGATGTGGATGAGAGTATTACCACTTTGATGCTGAACTATATTGCACTGATCCTGTTAAGTTATTTGTGCCTTGGTCCCTGGAAAGCTAAAGGGCAGAATGTGGGACAGACGGAGAAAATTGCAGAAAACCTTGCTCTGCCGGAGATTTCGGGACTTAAGATCAGCACTGCATTTCCTGTAGTTATTGTCATCGCTTTGCTGCTGTTTGGATTCTATAAATATACGGCGAGCGGTTATCAGATCAATGTAATCGGCAAGAGCCTGACGGCTGCCAAATATGCAGGAATCAATATTAAAAAGAACATTATCCTGGTACTTGCCTTAAGCGGCGGACTTGCCGGACTTGCCGGATTTGTCCAGTATGCTGGAATTACAGGGAGAGTCCAGGAGAATATGCCGAATAATGCAGGATATACCGGAATTGTAATTGCTTATCTGAGCCGTTTTAACCCCCTGGTGGTAATTATTGTATCAATCCTTTTTGCAGGACTGCAGAACAGCAGTGCAACGGTACAGGTAATGGGCGTTCCTGCGCAGATTGCAACTATGATGCAGGGGGCAATCATGATCATTGTGATCGCAGGTGACTTTTTTCAGAGATATAAGATCGTTTCAGATAAGAAAGGAGGAAGGGCATCATGAATTTATTAATCTCTCTTTTTTCAGGAGCGATCGTCTATGCAGTATCTGTTATGTATGCTGGAATCGGTGAAACCTTTTCCGAGCGGGCAGGTGTGATGAACCTTGGTGTAGAGGGCATTATGCTGATGGGCGCTGTATCCGGTTATATTACTGCGGTAAATACCCATAATCTTCTCCTGTCATTTTTGGTTGTCCTTCTTACAGGCGCTGTGTTCGGACTGGTGTTTGCATTCCTTACCGTAACGCTTCAGGCAGACCAGACGGTGTGCGGCATGGCGATGCTCATTTTTGGAACAGGCTTAAGCGGATTTTTGGGAAAGGACGTGGCAGGAGTTGCTGCAAACCTAAAGTTTGAAAATATTTCCATTCCTCTTTTAGGGAAACTTCCGTTTTTAGGACCAATATTCTTCCAGCAGAACTTGTTGGTTTATGCAATGTATTTTATTGTGCCTGCTTCCCTGTTCTATATTTATAAAACAAAGCAGGGACTTTATCTCAGGGCATTGGGGGAGAATCCTGCAGCCCTTGACTCTGCAGGAATGAACGTATTTGCTATGCGTTATGCTTATGTGACCTTCGGATGTGCCATGATGGCTGTGAGCGGCGCCTGTGTCTCTTTGGCCAATACGAACTTCTGGAGCAGCGGCATGACTGCAGGTAAAGGGTGGATCGCTTTTGCCCTTGTGGCATTTTCTTCCTGGAATCCATTTAAACTGATGATGGGAGCATTGCTCTTTGGATTTATCAGCTGCCTGGGAAGTAATCTGCAGATTTATCTTCCAAGCGTGCCCACGGAGATCTACAGCGCTCTTCCTTATATTGCAACCATCGTGGCTTTTATTCTGACTACGGGAAATTTCAGAAAATCACATACTGCACAGCCAGCAGCTCTTTGTAAGCCATACGATCGAGAGAGCCGTTAGCAAAGAGGAGGTCAAAGGCAGAAATTTTTTATTTTAACAGTGCATTTCCGACGGGAAAGTCGGCTGCAGCCCAATGACTTGGGCAGAATATAGGATATTACAATACTTTCAAAGGAGAAAAAGATTATGAAGAAAAAAACTCTTGGCCTTGTACTGGCCGCATCATCCGCTATTGCTATGTGCTTTGGAGGAACTACTGTTTTTGCAGAAGAAGGAAAAGACGTTAGCGAGCTGGTGATCGGTGAACTGCATTACTCTGTAGTAGAAGACGGAGGATGGGCTCAGGCTATGCACGAAGGTGTTTTAAAGGCATGTGAAAACCTGGGAATTGATACATCCACAAATCTTCTTACAATGGAAGAGATTTCTGAAGAAGATCCGGCTTTGATCGAATCAGCAGTAGAAGAACTGGTTGATAATGGTGCAGATATCATCATCGGCTGCTCCACAGGATATGCATCCATTTTATCTGAGCTTCAGGAAGAATTTCCGGAGGTAGTTTTTGCTCAGCAGAACAATGATGTTTATGACAATCTGGTAGAATTCCAGATCCGCGGATATGAGGGTATGTTCCAGGCAGGATATTTGTGTGCCCTCATGAATGAAGGCTCCAATGAACTTGGATTTGAAGCCAGCATGGATGAAGGATCTGTACGTACTGCTATTAATGCATTTGCCCTTGGCGCAAAATATGCTAATCCGGATGCTACCGTACAGGTTGTATGGGCAGACAGCTGGTATGATCTGGACATTGAATCCAACAATGCAAAAACCCTTATCGACAGCGGTGTGAAATACATGGGTATGGAGGCTTCCTCTCCGGCAGTACCTCAGACCTGTGAAGAAAATGGTGCTTTTTGTGTAGGATATAACATTAATATGCAGGAATCTGCTCCTAAGGCAGTTATGACCTCCTTTGTGTGGAACTGGGCACCGATCTTTGAAGATATCTTCCAGAAGACCGCTGACGGAAGCATTGATATTTCCGCAAATTATTATGAAGGCGGCGAGTGTTCACAGCTTGCAGAGTTCAACGCCGATTTAGTACCGGAAGACGTTCAGGCTAAGGTTGTGGAAGTAAAAGATAAGATTGCCAGCGGCGAGATCAACATTTACGGCGGCGAGATCAAGGATGATAAGGGCAATGTTCTGGTTGCTGAAGGTGAAACAATGAGCGATGAAGATATTCTGGCTCAGGACTTCTTTGTTGAAAACGTAAAAGGCGGAAAATAATATGGATCATAAGAAATTTTTAGAGCTGTGCCAGAGAGGACAGACGGGGCCAAAGGTTTCCAAGGATGACTGGGACATGGACTATGTGGTTGAAAATGTCATGGAGCTTGTAGAAGATTATGACTTTTCCTGGGATAAGCAGGTGATCATCCCGGAAGATGAAAAGCTGTTCCAGGACATGTTTGAAGCGTCCAAAAAGCTGATCCTGGAAAGCGGTATGTACAATCTTTCTACCCAGCGTGTGATATCCTTCACAGAAGAAGAGATTGAAGAGGGTATCAGGAATATGAAAACCTCTCTTGTAATGGGAGAAGGAAAAGACGCAGTGACTCTTGAAGCAAGAAAGGTAGAAGATGAGAGGGAGCCTCTGATCTGGGCAGGAAACCCGGGCTGTCCTACACCGGAGAGACTTTACTATCCGATTATCCAGAGTGTGGCAAAGGAGCCCCTGATCGATCTTTTAACCTGCGGCTCTTTGGTGGATGTGGATGGTTATCCTGTAAGAAGCGGAGACGTAACAGAGGTATTTGCTGTAAGAAAAGAGCTTCAGTACCTTCATAAGGCATTAAAAGAAGTAGGACGAGAAGGCATGGGTCTTCTGGCAGCAGAAAGCTCCGTAACGGAGATCGGCGATTATGCAGCTTCCTATGACCGTGCACTGCGCCCCTGCGACTCTCATCTTGTGGCAACCTTTAATGAATTGATGATTGACAGCGGAAATCTTCTTCGCGCAGCCAACTCTTTTGATTATGGTATGAGAAATGCTT
This sequence comes from uncultured Blautia sp., assembly GCA_946557785.1. Classification (GTDB taxonomy): domain Bacteria; phylum Bacillota; class Clostridia; order Lachnospirales; family Lachnospiraceae; genus Blautia_A. The sequence goes on along the minus strand of CAMNTH010000018.1, from coordinate 54,843 downwards.
CTCTGGCCTGTACCATGGTAGGAGGCCTTGGAGGAGATGCGCCGGGGGCTGCGATGGTAATGATCGCATCTATCCTGGCGGCAAATCTGATCTGCAATGCAGATTATCATCTGTGCCATCCGATTCATATTTCCGATGTAGCCACCACGGCAAGAGGATGCTTATGGCTTCAGGCAGTGCTTTGCCAGACCTTTGCTACCCAGGCTCCGGCTATCATTGTGTGTGATCTGTGGCCTGCCAGCGGAGCTATGACCAAGGAACTGCTTTATGAAGTAGCAGCGAATACCATCGTTGTTGCTGTCTGCGGCGGTCATCTGGAAGGAATCGGAGCAGCTAACGGCAATGCTCCCAATGGAACAGGTCTTGAAATCCGCTTGATGGCAGAGGTTGGAAAAGCTGTTACAAGGCAGCGCATGACCAGAAGCGAAGCTAATAAGATCGTTCTGCAGCTTCTTGATAAATATGAGTATGTTTTCCAGAAAGAGGGAGGAAATCCTGGTGTTGCTTTTGATGAAGCATACGATATGGAAACCATCACTCCACTTCCGGAATGGGAGCGCATGTATGAAGAAGTGAAGGCTGAACTGATCGAAATGGGAGTACAGCTTTCTTGAGAAGAATTTAGTTAATAGAGGAAAATGGGATGATACGGGAATTGCTGAAGCGCCTGCATCATCCCATTATTTGCGTATGCGCCAAAGTGTTCTTCTGCTATATCTATATTCAAATGCTGGCAGTATTTCCGGGTTTATGATAGAATAGCTTTAATATTACAGTGGGAGGAAGGGTTCGTGGAAACAGATTATAATAGGGAAGCGCTGGATGCGGCGGCACTGGCAGGAGATATTCTCTTGGCAAGCGGCGCAGAGATCTTCCGGGTGGAGGAAACGATTGACCGGATTGCCCATGCCTACGGCATTGAATCCTGCGATGCTTTTGTACTGAGCAGCGGGATCTTTCTTACTGCAGGAAATGAAAAGGAAAAAGAATTTGCCAGGGTGCGCCATATACCCTTAAGTGCAGCCAGATTGGATAAAGTAACGGCTGTAAATCAGCTTTCCAGGGAAATTGAGAATGGAATGCATACGGCAGCCCAGGCTAAAGAGCGGCTTTTGGAAATACAGCAGATGCCTTCTGCCCCAAGGTTTTATCAGGTGCTTGCTTCCGGTGTGGGAAGCGGCTGCTTTTGCTTATTATTCGGCGGGGATATGGTGGATTGCGGAGCTGCCTTTTTGGCTGGAACTCTGCTCTATCTTTATCTTTTATATCTGGTGAGAGGCAGGCTTTCCAAAATCGCATCCAATATTACAGGCGGGATGCTGGTAACTTTTGCGGCAGTTCTTCTTTATCATCTGGGAATAGGACATCATTTAGGAGAAATGATCATTGGTTCTATTATCCCGCTGGTGCCTGGAGTTGCGTTTACAAATGCCATCCGGGATATTGCGGATCAGGACTATATTGCAGGGGCTGTCCGTATGCTGGACGCCCTTCTGGTTACCTTTTGCATTGCAATGGGTGTGGGAATCGTCATGATGGGATATCATAATATTGCAGGGGGAGCTGTGTTTTAAGCCCGGCCGGAATGGTTCCGGCATAAAAGATATTTGAGAGGAGCTTAGGTGTTGTCTGTACGGATTATTTTCGAATTTTTTGCTTCTTATATAGGCACGATCGCATTTGCGCTTTTGTTTCAGGTGCCAAAGAAATATTATGGGTACTGCGGACTGATCGGGGGCTGCGGCTGGCTGTGCTACAAATTGATATTGCCCTATGGTGCATCGTTTACCTCCACTTTTCTGGCAGCTGTGCTGGTGATTTTCCTGTCCAGGCTGTTTGCGGTGCGCAAGCGATGTCCTGTTACAGTATTTCTCATTGCCGGTATCTTTCCCCTGGTACCAGGAGCGGGTATTTACTGGACTGCATACTATGTTGTGACAAATGAGCTGGACAAGGCGGGAGCGCGGGGATTTGAAACTTTGAAAATTGCGGTAGCCATTGTTATGGGGATTCTGCTGGTGTTTGAGTTTCCACAGAAATGGTTTCAGAAGGAGGCATGAAAATGGTAGAATTAAGCCTGCTTTATAAGAGCTTCGCCAGCTGATGGACAGATTGGATTTTCTCAGGGAATACGGAAGTTTTGGGAAGGAATCAGATGCTGCAGGCGTATGGGAGCTGGTTCACCGTCTGGATGAAATGGATGAGTATATTCAGTGCGTGGAGTTAATGTATGCCTGCCTAAATAATGCAGAGATCCGGTCTGAGGGGCTTTTGGCGCTGAAGGAGTATGTGGGGAAGCTTTATACAGAGGGCGGATTTGAAGAGCTGAAAAAGGACATTTCTGCATTAAAGGTGGATGCCTCTAAAGTAAAGAGCATTACTTTGGGGGTAAACTTAAATGACCGTTATGAGCCTGTGGAGGTGGGGATTGTTTCTATTAACGGAAAAACTTTTTCCAAATCCAGTGTGATTTCCAATTTCTTATGGCACAGGGAGGCATTTATGTGGCTGCGGATTCCTTTGCCTTCAGCCCTGCGGATAATCTGTTTACCCATTATCCTGCGGACGAAAATCAGACGATGGATCTTGGAAGGCTGGGAGAGGAGTCGAAAAGATTCCGGGATATCTTTCAGGAAGCAACAGCCAGGAGTATGGGGTGGCTTATGAGATGCTGGAGACGGTGAAATTTGCGAAAAATGAGTATGCTGGCGCATTTCTTTGATATCAGAAAGGATAGCAGAGAACTGTTCGAGGGATTAAAGATAAGCGAAAATTGACATGATAAGCGGGATATTGAGTACTGCACTGAAAGACAATTCCTCTTTTAAATTTGCCACCATATCCCAAGGCGTGGAAAAGCCGGAAAATTTTTGGGAGCATACCAGCGACAATGCGGTGATTGAGACGTTTCTTGATAAAACAGAATTTGATGTGACAGAGAAGTTTGAGGTTCTCCTGACAGGAAGCTATATCAAAGAAACTAAAAAAATCTCCGATCTCCTATTGAAATCAGCATCATATAGAGTTATAATGACAGACAAATAAAAGAAAATTCTTCGGGGCAGGGTGACTGAGGTCTTGCTGAGACAGTCGGAATTCCCTACCGGCGGTATAGTCCGCGAGCCGCTTAGGCGGTTGATTTGGTGAAAGTCCAAAACCGACAGTATAGTCTGGATGAGAGAAGAACACGCTTATTTCATACGTGCTCAATGCCCCGGTAAGGTGATTTCCGGGGCTTTTTTTGCAAGCAGGAATTTTCTTTTACAGGCGGATATAGTCCGTAAAGAATATTTCTAAAAAGGAGAGAGAAAGTATGAGTGAACAGGTATTGAGAAATGGAAATGTAATGGAAAGGAGCCGCACCAGGTCGATCACGCAGATTGCCATGCTTGGAGCGGTTGCCGGTATTTTGATGAATCTGGAATTTCCCCTTCCCTTCCTGGCACCGTCCTTTTATCAGCTGGACTTCTCGGAAGTCCCAGTCCTTCTGGCTTCTTTTGCCATGGGACCTGTGGCCGGCGTGCTCACAGAACTGGTAAAGATCTTGGTGCATCTGGTAACCAAGGGGACAATAACAGCAGGTGTAGGTGACCTTGCCAACTTTATCTTCGGATGCGCCTTTGTTGTTCCGGCAGGGCTGATCTACCGGTTCCGTAATGTGAAGAGCCGAAAACACGCGGTTGTGGGAATGGCGGTTGGTACAGTGCTGACTTCTGTTATTGCATGTTTTATCAATGCATTTTTCCTTCTTCCTGCATATGGAAAAGCATTCAATATGCCAGTGGAAGCATTCATTGAAATGGGAACCGCAGTGCATAGCTCCGTCCATAACCTGCTGGGATTTGCAGCATTGATCATTTTACCGTTTAACCTTTTTAAATTTACCCTTACTTCCCTGATCGTGTTCCTGATTTATAAGAGAATACGCGTGGTATTAAAGGGCGACTGATTATTAGAAAAACTTTAAATATGTTGTGAAAATACGCTTTGCTTTATTCTGCGGAATGAGGCAGAGCGTATTTTCTATATAATCTTATTCATGTTTTGCGGGTTCCAAAGTCATGCTTTTTCATGCAGGCATGAACAGCATGACCTTTTGACCCTGGTATCATTTTGATAAAGCGTGGACTATCTGCCTTTGCATATGATCCAGGCAGAGGGAGATGTCCTCCGAACTTTGAGGCATTGTGCGAAGATTGTCACAGAGGATCGCTTCAAACTCATTCGGTGCCATAAAGCCATTGGCCTTTTTCAGCGGATAATTCCTGGAACGGCAGTTGTCTATGGAATCATGGGTAAGCCTGATCCAGGGGTACATTTTCAACAGCTCATGGTTTTGGTAGGGAAACTCAAGAGCAGAGGAACCTCCGAGAATAGACATATAGTAGGAGGTATGGCGCCTTCTGAGCCAATGGAAAAAGTCCAGGGTGCGGGCGAGCCTGGGACAGTGCCTGGGAACTCCGAAGTGCCACCCTACATTAGTGGGAATACGTCCGGGAATCATGCTGAAACCATTCCGGTGCAGGTATTCGGAGTGCACGGAGCTTTGAATTTCTGCCGCATATTCTGTAAAGGTAATGATCATTGCCAGGTGCCCTTTGGAAAATTCAGAAAAGACGTCCTGGTTGGAGAAAAGTTCCTTTTGGGAATAGCGGAGGGATTCCATAAAGCTGGTAAGTGCGCTGATATTCTGAGGAGAATTCATTGCCAGATGTCCCTGGCTGTTATAAAAGCTTCCTCCATGACTCCACATACGGGGCTCAAATTCCAGAGCCAGCTCTTCATTGAGGCTGGCTGCAATAGCAGTTCCATAAAGCGTAGGGGAATCAGGATTAAATTCTTTGGTAAAAAAACGTGCAATAGAATTAAATTCCTTCCAGGTTTTGGGCGGGCGCAGAGATATTTTGTGATCCTGCTTATATTTCTGACAGAGATCCGGATCGCTGAACAGATCTTTGCGGTAAAGCAGAAACTGCGTACCGCCAATAATGGGAAAACCGTACAGACGTCCCTGATAGCAGCAGTTGAAAAGGTTTTTCTGGACAAAATATCCGGATATATCAGCTGAGGTATAAAAGTCATCCGTAATATCCTTTAAACAGCCGGAATGCACAAGGTAGGAGAACCAGGAGGTATCATAAAGATAGATATCATACTGCGGTGTTTCTCTCAGGGAATCCTCAAGGATCAGTGCAAAGAGATCCTTAAGAGCCATAATGGTGAAGTCCAGCCGCACCTTAAATTTCTGGTAAAATTCATGACTGACCGCTTCCAATGCATGAATCGTAGGCAGATCTGCAGCTGCAATATGCAGTACTGCGGAAGAAACCGTGGGAGCCTGTGGACGCCTGGGAACTGGCTTTGGAAGGTGCAGGGGATAGCTTTGAATGGCATCCTGAAGGAGATGAAAGCGGTTCTTAGGTTTTTCGGAATGCTCCGCTGCCTCAATGAGGGCCTGAGCACTCTGCGCCCCCATGGCATAAGCAGGCCTTGCGGTACGGATGATATTAGGATAAAAGGAGGAACGGTTCCAATTATCCACGTCGAGGGTAATAATGCAGATGTCATCCGGAATACGGTGCATGGTCAGGTTACAGGCCTCAATGACGCCCTGGCAGAGGGACTGGGAGGAGGTAATAATGGCATGGGGAGGATGATTTGCCCAATATTGCAGGAATACGCTGAATGCCCCTTCCTTGGTGGGATCAGAAGTAAGCTGCCGCTTCCCGGGAATGGGAAATCCTGCAGCATCCATTGCTTCCTGATAACCTGCAATACATTCTGATTCAGAAAAATAATTGTCAGGTCCGGTGAGCAGGGCAATGTCCGTATATCCTGCCTTGATAAGCTCCTGTGTGAGATAATGAAGTGTACTGTAATTGTCAAACCCAAAATAGACCGCATTGATCCTGCTTGGAAGGCGGTCAAGAAATACTGTGTTCATCTGATGCTTATCAATGACTTCCCGAAAAAAATCCGTGTTCTGCGGCTGGCAGGTTATGAGGAGAATGCCTGCATAGTTTTTGCTTATGGCATTTTTGATGAGCATCTGTTCCTGGCCGATATCATTGTAGGAACAGGAAATATTTAAGGAATAGTTCATGCTCTCTGCCTGCATCAGGATTCCCTTCAGGTATTCATTGTAGCAGAGATTTTCCAGATCAGGAAAGATGGCGCAGATTTCACGGGATGTCCGGCGCTTCAGGTTCCTGGCCTGGGAATTGGGGATATAGTTCAGTTCTGCAATGGCTTTGTTGATCCTGGCACGGGTTTCGGGAGTAAGATTGTGTGTCCCGTTAATGCAATAGGAAACAGCGGCTATGGATACGCCTGCCCGTGCAGCCACATCTTTTAGTGTAGGCATCATTTTTTCCTCCATCAGGGTGTATGATAGCTTTTCAGACATCGATCATTTATGCTCCTTCAGAGCTTGCGCAGTGCAATAAGGTGTGAATAATAATTTATCATGTATTAAAAATTCTGTCAATCAGGATGGTTAAACGTTTAAATTCTTCTGAATTTGCCTTCTGTTTTTTTGAAATGGGATGTCTTATAATATGGATAAGTAAGAAAAACGGAAGCAGTAACCAATGATGGTGCTTTTAAGGAGGTATTGCTGTGAAGGAAGCAGAGGTTATAGTTTCAGACTGGGAAGGGTATCAGCGTCGGGACTTTAAGCTGGATGGCTATGATTGCATTGTAGTGGAGCCGAAAGAATCCTATCCCGGCAGGCCATGGGTCTGGAGAGCGGAGTTCTTTGGTGCGTTTGACTATGCGGACAGGGCTCTTTTGGAGAAGGGATGGCATATTGCTTATATTATGGTCAGCGACATGTACGGATGCCCGGAATCCATTGGCATCATGGAGAAATTTTATCAGTATATGACAGAAACAGAAGGGCTTAGTAAAAAGGCGGATCTATTCGGATTCAGCCGCGGAGGACTTTATTCCGTAAATTATGCTGTGCGTTATCCTGACACGATTTCTACCTTATATCTGGATGCGCCGGTGATGGATGTGACCAGCTGGCCGGGGGGATACGGCGCAGGCGCGCGCTATCCCAGGGAATGGGAAGAGTGCAAAGAAGTGTATCATCTGACAGAGGAAACTGCCCTTCAATTTAAGGGAAACCCTCTGGATAAAATGGAAGCGCTTTTAAAAGGAAACGTGAGGATCCTGCTGGTTGCAGGTGCCATAGACAGTGTGGTTCCTTATGAAGAAAACGGGGCAAAACTGGCAGCTTTTTATGAAAAAAACGGGGGGAAGATCAGAGTGATCGTAAAGCAGGACTGTGACCATCATCCTCATAGTCTTGAAGATCCGGAACCTATCGTTACATATATTATGGAGAATTATTTAAACGAATAAAAGATACCTGGAAAGATGGGAGGGAGCAATGATGAACAGCAGAGAACGCTTTTTTGCAACAGTTGAGAGAAGACCTGTAGACAGACCGGCCTGCTGGCTGGGAGACCCTACGCCTGAGGCAGTGCCTGCTCTTTGCGATTACTATCATGTAGAGAATATCAACGAACTGAAAAAGGTCTGCGGAGATGACTTTTATGCTGTGGAGATTCCGTATCATTCTGAAATCTGTAATGCTATTTTTGCGGCATTTGACTGGTATAGGAACGGAAGCAATGTAGATACGGAGCATCGTACACTGACAGCCGAGGGCTGCTTTGCACATTGTGAGGATCTGGAGGATGTAAAAGCAGTTGATTTTCCATGGCCTGATCCTGCAGAATATATTGATCCGAAGGAGTGCAGGCGTCTTGTTGAGGAAGCACCGGAGGATAAAGTGGTTATGGGGATGCTCTGGGCGTGCCATTTTCAGGATGTCTGTGCGGCATTCGGTATGGAGAACTGTCTGATGAACATGATTTCCGATCCGGAGATGGTGCATTATGTGGACGACCACATTGTAGAGTTTTATATAAAGGCTCTGACAATTTTCCTGGAAGCAACGAAAGGAAAGGTGCAGGCGATTTTGATCGGGGACGATATGGGAAGCCAGCGTGGACTGATGATCAGCCCGGATCTGGTCAAAGAGTTTGTGATTCCGGGAGCGAAGAGACTGATTGCCCTGGCTCACAGATATGGTGTAAAGGTGATGTATCATTCCTGCGGCTCTATTGTGGAGGCGATTCCGTTTTTGATCGAAGCAGGAGCAGATATTATTCATCCTATTCAGGCTCTGGCAGAAGGGATGGATGCGGCAAATCTGAAATCCAGATTTGAGGGACGGATTTCCTTCTGCGGCGGGGTGGATACACAGGAACTGCTCACGAAGGGAACTCCGGAGATGGTTTCAGCCAAGGTAAAAGAACTGAGAACTTATTTCCCTACAGGATTGATCATATCTCCCAGTCACGAAGGACTTCAGTCAGATGTACCGCCTGCAAATATAAAGGCGCTGTTTGACGAAGCATCCAGGATTTATGAATGAGGTTAGAAAGGCAGGACAGTTAATGGCAGGAGACGAAATTTTTTTACACAATAAATTTATGCCAACTTCAGGAGTGCCTGGCGTGGGAGCTTTGCAACGCCCATTTGTGCTCATATTATGAATTATGATGCACTAAAGCTGTGCGTAGAAGCAGGTCTTACCTGAGTCCTACATGGAGAAGATTGAACTTGCTGCTCTTGCAGAACTTACCTTCTTTACGGAAAGCCATATTGCAGGGGTGCTTAAAAAGCATATGGGGTTTTCTGGAACCAAGCGCCTGTGCTGCTTTTTAGGGAGTTGTATGCCTTAATAGCATAGAAGAACCCTTCGGTACTTAAAGAAAAATAATCTTTCGGATAAAATGCAAAGAGCCGCACATCGTATGGGGCACCGGCGGCAGTCTTGTTCCGGATGAGATACGGGAAGAATATAAGAAAACGTATCTCTAAAAAAGTATGAAAAAAATGACATATGTCCTTTCCTAATGATCCATTTTAGGTTATTCTATAAAAAGAAAAACAAAATATCTGTAAGAATAAGAAAAGGATGGGGGATATGATGAAGTATAAAAGAATTTTTACCATTGTAATTGATTCCTTCGGCATTGGTGCTATGCCAAATGCGGCAGAATATGACGATGAGGGATGCGATACCTGCGGGCATATTGACCAGTCAGTGGATGAATTTCGTATTCCAAATCTTGTAAAGCTTGGACTTGGAAGGCTGCATCCCCTTACACATGCAAAAGCTGCAGAGAAAATTTGGGGCTATCAGGCAAAGCTTTTGGAGGCCAGTGTGGGAAAAGATACCATGACCGGCCATTGGGAGCTGATGGGACTTCATATTACAAAGCCTTTTAAAACTTTTACGGATACAGGTTTTCCAAAAGAGCTTTTGGAGGAGCTTTCCAGGAGGACAGGAAGAACCATTATTGGAAACAAAAGTGCCAGCGGGACGGAAATCCTGGAGGAGTTGGCAGAAGAGGAGATTGCCACAGGGCATATGATCGTTTATACATCTGCAGATTCTGTGCTGCAGATTTGCGGAAATGAGGAAACCTTCGGTCTTGAGGAGCTGTATAGATGCTGTGAAATTGCTCGTGAGATTACCTTGAAGGATGAGTGGAAGGTAGGAAGAGTCATTGCCAGGCCGTATGTGGGAAAGAAGCGGGGAGAGTTTCGCCGTACCTCCAACCGTCATGATTATGCAATAAAGCCCTATGGAAAAACAGCTCTGGATGCTTTGAAAGCAGAGGGCTATGAGGTGATCAGCATAGGAAAGATCAAGGACATTTTTGACGGTGAGGGGATTACCAGGGCATATAAATCTACAAGCAGCGTTCATGGTATGGAGCAGACCATTGAGATGCAGAATGAGGATTTCTGCGGACTTGTATTTACCAATCTGGTTGATTTTGATGCCCTTTGGGGACACAGACGCAATCCTGCAGGCTATGCACAGGAGCTTGAACAGTTTGATGAAAAGCTTGGCGTTTTTCTGTCCAACATGAAGGAGGATGACCTTCTCATGATTACGGCGGATCATGGAACAGATCCTACTTTTAAAGGAACGGATCATACAAAAGAAATCGTACCTCTTTTGATGTATTCCCCATCCATGAAAGACAGCAATGTGCTTCCGGATCAGAATACCTTCGGTGTTGTGGGAACGACCATTGCAGATAATTTCCAGGTAAAAATGCCTAAAGGAACCATTGGAAGCTCCCTGCTGGATAAATTGAACTGATTTGATTTAAACGCTGCCCTGCATGTTCTGCATGCAGGGTTCTTTTTGTTATATTGGGGAGCCCATGGACAAAGTTTTTGTTATATTGTAGAATAAAGAAAACCAATAACAGGAAAAGGGAATGGCTCATGGATAACTGGAAGGAAAAATTCGATAGCAATACATTGGAGCGAGGCAGAAACTCCTATTTAAATAGAAAGGTAGTTGACCTGCAGGAGGATGAGAAGGGATACACAGGAGCGGTGCTTGACAGAATACGAAATGAGGTAGCGATAAGGATATTGCCCTCCGGTGCCTGGAGAATGAGCTGCCACTGTCCTGCAGCAAGAGGGGGGAGAAATTGTGAGCATATGGCTGCCATGTGTTTTGCCATAAATGGCGGAAAAGAGGAAGAAGAGCCCCCCTGTGAGGAAAAGTGGACTGCTGAGGCGGTGAGGCTTCTGGATGAGCAGCGAGAATATGAAAGACGGCAGGCAGAAGATGCCCGCAGAGAAAAAACCAGGAAGCAGAAAGCAGAGGAGAATCGAAAAAAGGATTATGTGATTCTTGGAGATGCATGGCAGGAAGAACAGGAGACGCAGGCAGCTCAAATCCAGGGAGCAGATATTGAGCTGCTGGAGAATTACCGCTTTTTTAATGGAACAGATATCCGCAATTCCGTGAAAGCATCCAAAAAGATCAGCCTGGAAGGGGAAACCTTATGTAAACAAGGCGATATTCAAATACAAAAAGTAGTATCCGGTTTTAATGGGAGAAACAGGGAAAGACGGGGACAGATGGATGCAGTGGGAAAGCTTAAGGGAAAGGAATTTCCCATAAGGATCCTCTTTACCAGAAAAGAGGTGGATTTTTTCGAATGCGGATGCCCGAAGTGCAGAACAGATTATTTTTCACAATATCATGTGGAGAAAACAGACTGTGCTTATAAAGCTGGTGCGTTAATGCTTTTAGAAGAATATCTGAAGAGTCATAATATTGGAGATTCAACAGATATTGGAGGACTGCATCTGTTCCAAACGATTAATGAAAAGAGAGCCAATCTGATTTTGTCAGATGCAGTAAAAAAAACAGAGAGCCTGAATCTGGTTCCCCGTCTTACAAAGAAAGAGGGAAAGCTGTCCGTATCCTTTAAGATTGGCTATCAGAAGCTGTTTGTAGTGAAAAAACTGGATGTTTTTTGTGAGAATGTGAGAACTTCTGCAGTGGATACTTATGGAAGCAGCACGGAAATCAGCCATAAACTCAGTAATTTTACAGATCAGGGTAAGGGTTGGATCCGTTTTATCAATCGGCTCGTCAGAGAAGAAGCAGAGTTCCAGCAAAGGCTTCGGGATTCCAGATTCTACTATGGCAGGGATAAGGAAAGCGTGGGCAGTTCCCTGAATGTTTTTGGATGGAGACTGGATGAGTTTTATGAAGAACTGAAGGGAGAAAGCATTGAGTTTGAAGATAAGGACGGCTCTGATAAGAAGAAAGGACGGCTGTCCTGCAAAGTGAGTAACCCCAGGGTGTCCATCCGTATTTCAGAGAATCAGATTTCCGGGGATAAAGAATTTCATGGAATAAAAGTGGAGGGAAGCCTGCCGGAATTATACTACGGAACGGATACAGCCTATTATATCAGTGATGAGCATTTGAATAAAGTTGAGAAAGACTTTCTAGAAAAGGTGGAGCCATTGGCTGGGCTGTCAGTGAATGATTCCTATTCCTTTAGCGTAGGAAGAAACCATATGACAGAATTCTACAGCCGGGTTTTGCCCCAGCTTCAGGAAATCGGAGAGATCACAGAAACGCAGCCGGAGAAATTCCGACGATACCTTTTGCCTGAACCACATTTCATTTTCTATCTGGACGCAAGGGATGATAATGTTTTCTGCAGGATATTTGCCTGGTATGGGGATAAGGAAGTGTCTGTTTTGGATTTTCCTTATAAGGAAAGCAAAGGAATTTTAGAACCATTCAGAGATACCCAAAGGGAAGAAGAGGTTTTATATCAGGCAAATTACTGGCTTCCGGAGTTTGATTCGGAGGAAATGGAATTACATTGTAATGGGGACGAAGACCTGATCTATCAGGTTATGAAAAACGGAACAGACAAGCTGATGGAAATAGGAGAAGTCAGGTGTACAAAGCGTTTTTTGGGACAGCGGGTAATTAATCGTGTAAAGGTATCTGTAGGAGTATCTGTTTCCTCAGGGCTTCTGGATCTGAATATTTCCACAGAGGATGTTCCTGCGGCGGAGCTTTTGGATATTTTGAAAAGCTACCGTACAAAACAAAAATATTACAGGCTGAAGGATGGATCATTTTTGGATCTGGAGGAGCCTAACCTTGGAATGCTCTCAGAACTTGTGGAGGCTATGCATCTGAAGAAGAGCGACCTATTAAAGGGAAAAATGAAACTTCCTATGTACAGAACCCTTTATCTGGATAAGCTTCTTGAGGAAAATGACAGTGTGTACAGCAGCAGGGACAGCCATTTCAGAAAGGTGGTAAAGGGCTTTAAGACAGTGAAGGATGCTGATTTTGAGGAGCCGGCAAGCCTTTCGGGCGTGATGCGCAAATACCAGAAGGATGGATATAAATGGCTTCGTACTTTGGTGGCGTGGCAGTTTGGCGGTATCCTGGCAGATGACATGGGTCTTGGAAAAACACTTCAGATGATTGCATTGTTTCTTTCTGCAAAGGAAGAAGGACAGACGGGAACCGCCCTTGTGGTAACGCCTGCCTCCCTGGTATTTAACTGGGAAGAAGAGTTTGAGAAATTTGCTCCGGATCTGAAGGTGTCCCTGATCATAGGAACCCAGGAGGAACGTCAGAAGAAGATTGAGGATTATGGCCAGGCAGATGTGCTGATTACTTCCTACGATCTTTTGAAACGTGATATTGTCTTTTACGAGGATAAGGAATTTTCTTACGAGATCATTGATGAGGCTCAGTATATTAAGAACCATACTACAGCAGCTGCCAAGGCAGTAAAAGTGATCAAAAGCAAAATGCGCTTCGCCCTGACAGGTACTCCTATTGAAAACCGTTTAAGCGAGCTTTGGAGTATTTTTGATTATCTTATGCCTGGATTTTTGTACAGCTATGATGTATTTAAAAAGGAAGTTGAAACTCCCATTGTAAAAAATCAGGATGAAAAGGCGATGGAACGCCTGCAGAAGTTGGTGGGCCCATTTATCCTGCGGAGACTGAAAGAGGATGTGCAAAAAGATCTTCCGGAGAAGCTGGAGGAATTCCGTTATGTACGCCTTGGAAGCACACAGCAAAAGGTATATGACGGACAAGTAATTCATATGAAGGAGCAGCTTGCCCGTCAGGACGGAGAAGAGTTTAACAGAAATAAACTGCAGATTCTGGCAGAACTGACCAGGCTGCGCCAGATATGCTGCGATCCTTCCCTTTGTTTTGAAAATTATAAAGGTGAAACTGCAAAGCTGACTGCCTGTTTGGAACTGATCCAAAGTGCAATGGACGGCGGCCATAGGATGCTGGTATTTTCCCAGTTTACCTCTATGCTGGAGATTATCCAGGGAGAGCTGGAACGCCAGGGGATTACTTATTATACGATTACAGGAAATACCTCCAAGGAAAAGAGAATTCAGTTGGTAAAGGAATTTAATGAAGGCTCCGTTCCTGTTTTTCTGATTTCCCTCAAAGCCGGAGGAGTGGGCCTAAACCTTACAGGTGCAGATGTTGTAATTCATTATGATCCATGGTGGAACCTGGCTGCCCAGAATCAGGCAACAGACCGGGCTCACAGAATCGGACAGACCAAAAAGGTTGCAGTTTATAAGCTGATTGCCAGACAGACTATTGAAGAGAAGATACAAAAGCTTCAGGAAACCAAGAAAAATCTTGCGGACCAGGTAATTGGGGGGGAGACAGGCGGCCTTGGCGGTATGAGCAAAGAAGAGATTCTGGAACTTTTAGAGGTTTAGTAAATAATGAAATATTTGATTTGAATTTGTATTTCAGGAAAAAGTGTTGATTGGAGAATAAAGGGAGGATATTCATGGGTCAGATTAATCATGTGGAAAAATTGACAGATAATCCTTATGTAAATCTGTACAGCGTACAGGCGACAAGCGTGCATAATACGCCAGTAGCTTATTTTGTGGCATCAAGAGCCAAAAGCATCAGTGAAATGAAATTAAAAACAAAGAAAAATAAACCGGATGGCGTGATTATTTACAGCATATATGGTGAGAATAGGGACAAGGTGGTTCTGGTGAGACAGTACCGTTATACATTGGATGACTATATTTACGAGTTTCCAGCAGGCCTGGTGGAGACTGGGGAGGATTTCCATGAGGGTGCAGTACGCGAATTATACGAGGAGACGGGTCTTACCTTGTCCCCTCTTAAGGTGGATGCTGTTTATGAAAAACCTTATTTTACCACTATCGGTATGACGGACGAATCCTGCGCAACGGTTTATGGATATGCCAGCGGAGAAATCAGCGCAGCAGCACAGGAAGACAGTGAGGAAATCGAGGTAGTGATTGCGGATAGAGAAGAGGTGAAGCGGATACTCCGGGAGGAAAATGTTGCAATCATGTGTGCCTATATGCTGATGCATTTTCTGGAGGATGAGGAACCCTTTGATTTTTTAAAGACTATGAAATAAGAGGAAGATAATGCTGCCTGTTTAGTGAGTTACTATGATACAACTGTAAAAATGACGAATCAATATGAGAAAAGACAGAAAATGTTCGTCGTTATAACGAAAAAAGATTGACTTTTCAGTTTCTATATTATACAATCTGTTCATAACAAAGGAGCTGCGTGCGTTTGGCAGTAGCCTGATATAACTAAAAGGAGGATTTTAACTATGAACAAGAAATGTTTAGCAGCTGCAACAATTGCCGCAATGGTGGCAGCCGTTCCTACCGTTTGTTATGCAGAGGATACTGAAGTGAATGTAATCGCTGCAGAGTATGGTCAGAACACTGCAGAGTGGTGGTCAAACTTTGTAGAAGATTTCAACAAAGACAACCCTGGAATTAAACTGAATGTAGAAGTCGTTTCATGGAATGACATTTACACAGTGGTAAATACCCGTATTCAGGGAAATAATGCACCGGATATTCTGAATATTGACGTTTTTGCAGATTATCAGGCTGACGGACTTCTTCTACCCGCACAGGATTATGTTTCAGAAGAAACCTATGCAAAGATGTATCCTTCCTTCCTGGAACAGTCCATAGTTGATGATGTTGTATGGGCAGTTCCGGATCTTGCTTCCGCACGGGCACTTTATTACAATGTAGATATTCTTGAAGCGGCAGGAGTGAAGCCTCCTACTACATGGGAAGAGCTGACAGCTGCCTGTGAAGCAATTAAGGCATATGATGACAGCATTTATCCATGGGGCATTGATATGACAACGGATGAAGGCCAGGCGGCATTTGCCTATTATACCTGGAATAATGGCGGCGGATTCGTGGACGAAAATGGTGAGTGGGCGCTGAACAGTGCAGAAAACGTAGAAGCCATTGAGTATGCTGTCAATCTTGTAAATTCTGGCTATACTAATAGTGATCCGGCAAATGATACACGTTATGATCTGCAGGATATGTTCGGCGCAGGCCAGGTGGCAATGGTAATTGCGCCTAATAGCCTTCCTACTTATATTGCAGAGGGCGGACATGAAGTAAATTATGCTGTAGCTTCCATTCCTTGCAATAAAGGCGAATCTGTTTCCGCAGGTGTTATGGATCGTTTTATGTGCTTCGATAATGGCTATTCTGATGAAGAACTGGCAGCGATCACGACATTCTTTGATTACTTCTATGAAGACGCACGCTATTCTGAATGGGTGCTTATGGAAGGCTTCCTTCCTGCAACAATGGCAGGCGGAGAGGCTGTAGCCGCTGCTGACGAAAGCATGGCTGCATGGGTGGATATCGTAGGATCCAGCAAATTCTATCCAACAGCAAAGGCTGAATGGGCAGATGTAAAGCAGGGTGTTATTGATGCAGAGCAGAGAGCTCTTCTTGGAGAAGATGTGAAGACCCTGTTAGATGAACTGCAGGCAGATATTGCAGGCTGATAATGATCAGAATTGATTTCACAAAATGAAAACAGAGAGCCGGGCTGTAAAACGGTCCGGCTTTTTGGTGCTAAGCTTATTGAATACAATGTTTGTAAATGTGACTCTGAATTGGCGGTGAAATATGAAAAAAAAGAAAATAATGAAGACAGTTACACCATATCTTTGGCTGCTTCCCAGTATATTATTAATGCTGATCTTTATCCTTTTCCCGATTTTTGAGGTATTCCGTACATCTTTAAGTGAAGTGAGCAGGGCTGGAATTATCAAGGGATTTACAGGATTGGATAATTTTGCGAAAGTAATTAAAGGGCCGACTTTTGGACTGGTATTAAAAAATACGGTTGTCTGGACGATCGTTGTAGTAGGTCTGTCCACGCTTATTGGGTTTGCCTTGGCTATGGTGCTCAATAATGAATTCCGGGGAAGAAAAATCGCCCGGGCCATTGTGGTATTTCCCTGGGCAACATCTCTGATTATTCAGGCAGGTGTATGGAAGTTTATCATTGATTCAGATTACGGTACTTTAAATACCCTATTTATGAAACTAGGGCTGATTAGTAAGCCTATGAACTGGACCCCTACTCCCGGTGCTTATTTTGCATGGGAATGCTGGGTAGGTATTTTTGTAACCATACCTTTTGTAACTTTTTGTGTCCTTTCCGGTCTGCAGAGCATTGACGCGGCATACTATGAATCTGCAACTGTAGACGGCGCCGGTTTCTGGGATAAGCTTTTGCATATTACCCTGCCGCTGGTAAGGTCTTCCCTGACTGTAAGTACTGTTTTGAATATTATTTATGTATTCAATTCCTTCCCTATTATCTGGACAATTACAAAAGGAGATCCTGCCAACAGGACAGATACGCTGGTTACCTATCTGTATAAACAGGCCTTTTATAAAGGGAGAACCGGAGAGGCTGCAGCAATTTCTGTGATCGGATTTTTGATCCTTTGTATCTGCGCCTCAGTTTACATGGTTTTGTCCTTGAGAAAGGAGGAGCAGGATGCGTAAATCAAAAGAAAAGATGTACATAAAAAGCGCCCGCACACCGAAAGAGAAAATTTTTCGGGTTCTGTTGTATGCCACAGTAATCCTGTTGGTTCTTGTAACTTTGTACCCGTATTTTGTGATGTTTACCACTGCACTGAAATCCCGTGCGGAGATATATTCCATGAAAGGAACCCTGCTCCCTATTGATTGGGAATGGGAGAACTTTGCAGATATTTGGAAGCTGGCACCTTTGGGGCGTTATTTTATAAACTCCATTGTGGTTTCCGGCGGAGCGACAGCCATTGCCATTATTTGCGGAATCCCGGCTGCGTATGCACTGTCCCGTATGAAATTCAAAGGAAAAAAGTTTTTCCTGGGTCTGGTGATCGTCTCTCAGATGTTTGCACCTGTCGTATTGCTGGTTGGAATTTATAAGATTATGAGCATGCTGCACCTGACAGATACTCTTTTAGCACTGGTATTTATTAATGCGGCATTTAATCAGGCATTTGCAATCTGGCTTTTAAGAGGTACATTTATGTCTATTTCTCCGGAAATGGAGCAGGCAGCAACTATTGACGGCTGTAACCAGCTGCAGGCCATGATTAAGGTTCTCCTTCCTGTAGCGGCACCTGGTATCGTAACGGCTCTGATTTTTGTGTTTATTAATGCATGGAATGAATATACGGTGGCATTGACATTGATCTCCAGTGATATTTTGAAGCCGCTGACTGTAGGTATTACCGTCTTTAATGGCTACAATATGATTGAGTGGCAATACCTGTTTGCCTCCTCGCTGTTTGCAACCATACCGGTTGTGGCACTCTTTATCTGTATTGAAAAGCACCTGGTAGGAGGCTTGACCTCCGGCGGTGTGAAAGGATAAAGCCTGAAGGGTAAAGAGAGGATAAGAAATAGAATTAAATTACATAAGAAATCCAATTCCCGGCCTTCCGTCCTATATGGACGGAGGGCTGTTTTTCTGCATGATAAAAAGCACCCTAAGGAGTTTATCCTCATAAGATGAAATGAGTAATATAAAGTGAGGCGCCCATGGCTGATCAGAAAATAGACAATCTTTTAAATCTTGCAATGGATTCTACACCACAGGAAAGAGAGAAATCCTGGAATTTAAATGTAGGATATGACGAAGAGCTGCGATTGTGGGATGTGGTAGTGAAATACAGCGGAAGTGAGGAGGGACTCACCGGTGAGGGGATTACAGTAGTGCCTCTGCTTGGGGGATATGCTGTGGTGACACTGCCGGAAAGTGCATTGGAGGAATATTCTGAAAGGACACAGATTGAATTTATTGAGAAGCCTAAAAGGTTGTATTTTAGTGACTACCAGGCAAATTTCGCAAGCTGCATCACATCTGTGCAGAATGGAGGTACCCTTCCGGGAATTGGGGCAGGCGGACTATCCGGACGGGGGATTTTGATGGGAATTGTGGATTCAGGGGTGGATTACAGGCATCCGGATTTTTGCAATAAAAATGGAACCACCAGGATTTTAAAACTGTGGGATCAGAGTGGTGCGGCGAATGTGGAAAATAGTACGGGTGAAAGGGCAGAAGCGGGAGAAGAAGAAGAAACGGGGATCCCAAGACCGCCCAAAGGCTATGCATTGGGAGTAGAATATACGCAGGAGATGATCAATGCCGCTCTTGCATTGCCTGCAGCACAAGGTTATCAGATTGTAGAGGAGAGGGATCTCAGCGGTCATGGAACTTCGGTTCTTGGAATCGCCGCAGGGAATGGAAGGGCTTCTGAGGGCGTGAACAGGGGCGTTGCATATGAAAGCGATATCATTGCTGTAAAGTTAGGACTTCCAAGGGAAAATTCCTTTCCCAGGACTACAGAACTGATGCAGGGAATCGACTATCTGGTTCGGCAGGCATTGACACTTGGAAGACCGATGGTGATCAATTTAAGTTTTGGAAATAATTATGGTTCACACAGGGGAGATTCTCTTTTGGAAACATATATAGATACAGTATCTAATATGGGGAGGCTTGCTATCTGTGCAGGGACAGGGAATAATGGAAGTGATAATCTGCACACGGCAGGCCAGGTCATGGGGGCGGAAACAAAAGCAATTGAATTGGGAGTAAGCCCTTATGAATCAGTGCTGAATGTACAGCTATGGAAAGCTTACGCAGATGAGATTGAGATTTTTTTGGAGCATCCATCAGGAACACGGATCGGTCCATTATATGAAGAAATTGGATCTCAAAGATATACCCTTGGAAATACGGAAATCCTGATCTACTATGGGAAACCAGGACCATTTCAAATTACACAGGAGATTTATTTTGATTTTATTCCCCAGGGAAATTATGTGGACAGCGGTGTCTGGAAATTTATTCTTCGGGGAAGAGATATCCGTGAGGGAGAATACTACCTCTGGCTTCCGGGAGGTGCTGTACTGAATCCCAATACAGGATTCTTTTTGCCTCAGGCCCAGGGTACCCTGACGATTCCCTCTACTGCCTCCAGGGTTATTACAGTGGGAGCTTATGATTCCAGACTAAATACTTATGCAGACTTTTCCGGAAGGGGAAGTGTGGATCTGGTTTACCGGAAACCGGATCTTGCAGCCCCGGGAGTAGATATTACTGCCCCTGTCCCGGGAGGCGGCTATGCATCCGTTACCGGAACTTCCTTTGCTTCGCCTTTTGTCAGCGGAGCTGCTGCGCTTTTGATGGAGTGGGGTATTATAAATGAAAATGACAGATTTTTGTACGGCGAAAAGGTAAAAGCTTATTTAAGGAGAGGGGCGAAGCCCCTGCCTGCGTTTGGAAGGTACCCCAATGAGGAGATTGGGTATGGGACATTGTGTTTGAAGGAGAGTCTGCCTAAATAGAATAAAAGAAACCTTCCATGGTTTCGGTAATGCAATTGAATATCTCAGCCGTTATACGCATCATATTTCCATCACAAACAGCCGCATCAAAGAAGTGACGGAAACAACCGTCACTTCTTTGCGTCATCTGGTATTTAAAAATTTCTGAATATAAGGGAGGGCTGCTCCAATCGTAATATTGTGCTTTGGCATTTTACTAATCTGCAGGAAATCAGAGCTTTCAGGAAATGGGGTAAGTTTTTTGATTTCCTCATAAAGAAATGCGAGATCATTTTCCAGCAGAAAAGGTGCAAGGTAGCCGCCTAGGATAAAGGTCTTATCATAGATTAGATGAAGTAAGTTGATAGCCTTTGCCAGATGCTGGAGATAAGTGTGCCAGCGCTTTAATTCGGCTTCTTTATTATTTCGTACTTTTTGAAAAAAGTATTCAATGGTTTCATTTTCATCTAATAGTGAATGAAGGGAGCAGAGTGTTTCTATACATCCATGTTTACCACAATAACAGAGTTTCCCATTTGGTTCCATTTGAATATGCTCAATGGTGGAGCTGTGTCCATGGTCACCACTAATTAGTTTCCGATCTATGATCAGTGATGCTCCAAGGTGATGACTTAAAGAAAGATAAAAGGCATCGTCAAGATTTGGAGAAACCCAAAGTTCTGCTATTGCTGCACTGTCTGCATCATGAATAAAGGCGCAGGGATATGGAAGATATCTGGTAAATGCACTAATCGAAAGGCCGCTGCATTCGAGAATTTTGCCGTAAAGTACGATTTTAGAGTCCGGCGAAATTAATGCCTGCATGGCAAATCCAACTCCAAGAATTTGTTCGTCAGACAATCCAATGAAATCTTTAAAAGACAGAATTTTCTGACAGACTTTTTGAAAATAATCATCTTCATTTTTATAGGGAATTTTATATACGGAGCGTAGAATCTTCTCACCATAAAGGTTCACTGCAATTATTTTCACTTCTTTACGCAGAATTTCCACGCCAATACCTACTCGATAATCGGGAATAATCGTATAAGCAGCCGCTTTTCTGCCAACATATTCTGTGTTGATCTGTCCGTTTTTTGTAATCAGCCCATCTTCTTCTAATGAAGCCAGATTAGTAGTGACCGTTGGGCGGCTCAGGTGTAAATCATAGGCGATATTTTGTTGAGAAACATTATGGTTTCGATAAATATATTGATAAATCAGGTTTCGGTTGTTTTCTTTAATCTGATTGGGGGTAATACTTTTTTTCATAACTGAACCATCCATTCTGTAAAACTATTTTGTAAAATGAAAGTTTATGAACATTATAGCAAGAACTATACAATACTTCTATTGTATAAAATACATATTTTTTGTGCAAAAAAATCATATATTATTACAGATTGACGAATTTTCCATTCTGGAATAATATGTAATTGTAATTTGAAAAATAATTTTACAAAATAAATTAAAATAAAAGGAGAATCATCATGGGAATTATTGAAAAAATGAGACTGGATGGAAAAAAAGGATTTGTAACAGGTGCTGCAAGAGGAATCGGGAAATGTACAGCCACAGCATTTGCGGAGGCAGGAGCGGATGTGGCAATCGTGGATCTTGATTATGAAGAAGCAAAAAAGACAGCGAAAGAATTGGCAGAGCAGACTGGAAGAAAAATTATTGCAATAAAGACGGATTGTACAAAGAAAGAGGAAGTTGATTCAATGGTACAGCAGGTTGTGGCAGAACTTGGCGGTCTTGATTTCTGCCACAATAATGCGGGAATCTGCATCAATGCTCCAGCTGAAGAAATGACATATGAACAATGGAGCAAGGTGATCAATATTAATTTGAACGGAATCTTCCTTACCGATATTGCCGCAGGAAAATACATGCTGGAACATGGAGGAGGCTCTATTATAAACACCGCTTCCATGTCAGCCCATATTGTTAACGTACCTCAGCCGCAATGTGCATACAATGCATCTAAAGCAGGCGTGATTCAGCTTACAAAATCACTTGCTATCGAATGGGCAAAAAGAGGTGTTCGTGTCAACAGCATCAGCCCGGGATATATTGGAACAGAGCTGACGCTGAATTCACCAACGCTGATTCCTCTGATTGAAAAATGGAATGAGATGGCGCCGCTGGGAAGAATGGGAAAACCGGAGGAACTGGAATCTATCTGTGTATATCTGGCGGGAGATACAAGCACGTTTACAACAGGATCAGACTTCATTATTGATGGAGCATTTACCTGTTTTTAAATCAGGAAAAAGGGAAAAGAACGAAACAGATATGAATAAATAATAAGACCAAATATTGACTAACGTTGAGCGTTTCCCTATCCGCAGCAGCATAAGCTTTATCTGTCCTTGCTCAATCTTCCAAGACAAGATAGAACAGAGAGATGTTTTTTCGAAGACTTGAAGAGTTAAAATGCTGCAGGTTTAACTGCATAATAAAAGGCGCCTCCGGGATAAACATTCCGGGGGTGCCTTCTATAAGACAAAAACATAATTATTTGCAGTATTCGTTCATAAGTTTGCGGTAAAGCATGTAGTTTTCAAAGGAAACTTCTTCAGGTACGCCGTGATCGCAGGTGGGGATGTAGCCTCCGCGTTTGCGCATAGCGGGCATGATATAATCCAGATGGCGCTTTATTTCATCACCGCCCTGGGCGATGATTCGCTTGTCTATGCCGCCTGACATCAAAAGTCCTGGATGAGACTGGCCGACCTTCACCACATCGCAGCGAGAAGCAACTTCAAACGGGCTCATATAGTCACATCCGATTTCTTTATAAATGTCAATTACATCTACACAGTACCCATCTGTGTCAATCTGAAAATGCAGTTTGCGGGAAGGATCTGAATTGCGTTTCTTCATATTTGTGTAAAGCTGCTGATAGTAGGGCAGCAAAAATTCACGCATCATATCCGGTGAAATCAGGGCGCCATTGTTATAACAAATATCTTCCCCTAAAAACAATTCGTCAAAAGTCAGCTTTTCCTGATGGTGTGCAATAACGGCATCTGCAAGTTCAAACCAGGTTTTCATACAATCGTGGATAAGTTCTGGCTCATCATAGAAGAAATAGAGAAGCTGTTCCGGCCCCATGAGACTGCGGAGATACATATAGCCGCCTACCATGCACTGTACAGCTGCGTTGCCTTTTTTTGCTCCGGCAAGGGCTTTTGCCACCGCTTCGTCAGTCTGCTCCATTCGCCCGGGTGTAGTGGGATCAAGGCGCCATTTTACGTCCCGTTCCCAGGTTTCCCAGTCCTTTACAGGATGATCCTTATATTCAGGCATAAAACCGTTGCGGCGTCCTTTGAAATAGAGAACGCTCCTTCCGGCAAAGTCCTGCACCAGTTCATAATCCCCAAGATCCTCCAGGATTTTTTCCTCGAATTTCGGATAGAAACCAGATTCACACCAGCCAAGGCCATATACTTCATCAACAGCTGGTTCGTCGTAGCCGAATACTTCTCTAAGATAGCCGTCATAATCTGCGACTCCGCTGCGAGGTCTCAGATAACCTTCGCTGATCCAGCGGTCAAGCACGTAATATCCGAATTCTTTTTGATAAATAGGAGCGTCGGGACGTAATGCATAGAAATCACGGATCTTTTTTGCGGAAGGGCTCATTTTGGGGGAATCAATAAATGACTTAGGTTTATCTTGCATCTTTATACCTCCTAATATTATACTATAATATACAGAATAAGATATATAAACGGAAAATACCATGGTAAAAACGGAGTTTTTTATATATTTTTCGGGAAAGTAAGGGGAATTATGTTTGTTGATTTCAGCGAGGTCCGCCAGAAGGAAGAGAGCCTGGCCCTTAAGATTGACTGTGTTTATCATTTAGAAGCGGATGCCTCTTATCAGGTATACCATAAACCATTCTTATCAGAAAAGAAGGTTTTACTTATGGTCACAGGGGGGAATGGATTCCTTAGTATGAAGGGAAAGGAGTTTGAACTAAAGCAAGGAGACGTGCTTTTGCTATGTCCGGGAGAAAACGATTTTTTTTACCGAACCATAGGGGAAAGGTGGGACTTTTGGTGGTTTGAATTTTACTCTGAGGATTTTTTGTGGGAAATGGACAAATGCTTTCATATAAAACCGGATTTTTTGCTGGGAAGTCAGTGTGAAACATGTATCACTCTTCTCAAGCAGGGAAAGGCAGGATATGCTTCGTCAGCTCTTGGCGGAGTGCTGGCAGAGCTTTTGTATCGGATTGGCCGGGCGGAGAATAGAGATGAAAAGAAGGAACTGTTTTACAAAGCGCAGCAGATGATTCATCAGAAGCTTCCGATAGTTACAGTTGCGCAGGTCGCTGCTGCAACAGGAACCGGGGAGCGGGAACTAAGGTCTTTATTTTGGGAGTATGCAGGCTGCTCTCCTAAAAAGTACATTATGTGTGAAAAATTGGAAATGGCATGTTTTCTTTTGAAGAATACCAGTAAATCCATTGGGGAAGTTTCAGAAGAATTGGGATTCTCCAGCCAGTTTCATTTCAGCAGGGTATTCAAGGAATGTGTTGGAAATTCACCCAGTATTTGGCGTAGAAAATAAAGCGGATATCATGTATTATAGTACATATTTCTTTTATATCGAAAAAAAGTATTATAAATCGAAAGTGGTTACATTGACATAGTGGGGAGTCGCTGATAAGATGTTATCAACAAAAAACAATTGTTTTTTAGAAAAATATTGGGCAACTTGATGAATGAGGAGGACGTTTCATGGAGAAAGGAAAGGACATGAGAAAAAAAGTTTCTAAAATTGGAGCAATAGTATTGACCGCATCTATGTTAGCTGCCGGAAGTGCAAACGTAATGGCTTCGGAAGCATCTAAGGAACCGGTTACTATCCGTATGATTGAATCCCTTACAAGTCCGGAGCGTACGGAAATACTGAGAACGATTGCAGATAAATTCGAAGAGGAACATGAGAATGTGACCATCGAAATTATTTCTCCGCCGCTGGAAGGGGCAGACCAGAAAATTGCCCAGATGCTTATTGCAGAACAGCCTTTGGATATCGTAGAAGTACGTCAGCAGACAGCAGCGCAGTTTATCAATAATAAGTGGCTGGCGCCCCTTGACGAATATGTTGATGCATGGGATGAAAAGGATACGCTTACTTCTACTGCCCAGACTGCATTATCTGAGATTGGGGATCAGGTATATTTAATTCCCTATGGTTTTTATCAGAGACTCTTATTTTATCGTGCGGACTGGTTTGAGGAAGCGGGATTAGAAGCTCCCAAGACTTATGAAGACATTTATGAAGCGGCAGTTAAGCTGACAGATGCTTCTTCTAATCGTTACGGATGGTCATTCCGCGGAGGCAGCGGCGGGGTGAATATGGTAGATATGCTGTACTGGGCTTGGCTTGGAAACGACAAGCTTGCAGATTCCACTGCGGCATACTTCTTAAAGGATACTGACGGAGAGACTATTTTTACAACTCCGGAAGCAAAAGAAGCATTGGAGTTTAATAAAAAACTCTATCAGGAAGGTTCTCCAAGAGACTCTATTGCCTGGGGCTTCAGCGAAATGGTACAGGGCTTTATCGGCGGAACAACGGCTATGATTATTCAGGATCCGGAAGTAATTCCTACCTGCCAGCAGAATATGGAAGAAGGCCAGTGGGCAGTTCAGGTATTGCCGACAGGTCCGTCCGGACAGGCTGTATTCCCTAACGGCTATGCAGGATGGGGAATGACCTCTTATACAGAGAACCCGGATATTGTAGCAGAATTTATCCTGTACCTTTCTAATGAGGAAAATAATACCTATTTTGCAAAAGAATATTCCACCATTCCTATTCATACTACAGCAACAGAGATTGAACCGTATTTTGTAGAAGGACCGTTTTCTGTATTTATGGAAATGGGAGAACATCCGGATGTATACTGCTTTGGAGCATCCCCTCAGGGTTACGAAGCATATGGAGAATATTTTGCTACAATTGATCAGGAATATCAGAAATATTACAATGATCAGATTACAGCAGATGAGTTGTTAGAGTATCTTGATTCTTATTGGTCAGAAGCTTATGAAAAAGAGGGCCAAAAGTGGTAATGAATGAGATGAGATAGTAAATACCCGCTTGGTCATCCGTAAGGGGTGCAGGCGGGTATTCTTTTGGAAAGGAGGAAAACTTTGAAGAAAAGGGGATCACTAAAAAGAAGAAACACACAATTTATTATACTGATGCTGCTTCCGGCTGTGGCCATGGTTTTGATTTTTACTTATTATCCTATGCTTAAAGGAATCGTCATGGCATTCCAGAATTACAACATATTTAATATCAACAATATTGAATGGGTCGGATTGGGAAATTTTAAAGAACTGTTTACGTATACGCCTGGAAATATGTTTTATAACACTTTATGGAATACGGTAAAATGGGTAGTAATTTCTTTGTTCTTCCAGTTTACCATTGGGTTCGGATTGGCTTTGGTACTGAAAAAGAAATTTTTTGGAAGCGGTGTTTATAAAGGGATTATTTTCTTTCCCTGGGCAGTATCAGGATTCATGATCGGTATTATGTGGCGGTGGATGTTTAATGGAACGTCCGGCGTTATCAATGATGTTCTGGTTAAGATGGGGATCCTGGAACAGCCCTTTGGATTTTTGGCAGAACAATCCACTGCACTTTATTCGGTTATTGTAGCAAATATATGGTATGGAATTCCGTTTTTTGTTATTATGCTGACCGCTGCATTGCAGGGAGTGCCGGAGGAGCTGTATGAGGCGGCTTCAGTAGATGGCGCTACAGCATTAAAAAAATTCTACATGATTACCCTGCCTTGCATTAAACCGGTTTTGGTACTTACCTTGCTGCTGCGTGTTATTTGGATCTTTAATTTTCCGGAACTCATTTATTCTATGACAAACGGCGGACCGGGAGGTTCCTCTCATATCATTACATCCTATATGATGGAAACGATAAAATCCCTGAATTATGGAAAAGGCTCGGCAATTGGTGTGATCGTAATTCTTATGCTGAGTATCTATACCATATTTTATTTGTGTATAACAAAATTTGATGAAATGGAGGATTGAGCACTATGACGGCAATTAGAAAAAAGGACGTGATCAAGGCAGCCCTGCTTATTTTAAAACTTGCTGTACTATCATTGACTTTGGTGCTTGTGCTGTTCCCTTTTGCATGGATGCTGATTACTTCCTTAAAAGGATCACAGGCAGAAATCTACGCATTTCCTATAAAGTACTGGCCGGAACATCCTTCCCTGGTGAATTACATTAATATTTTTAAAGTAGGAAATTTCGGAACGTATTTTTTAAACTCATTTGTTGTTTCCGCCGCAGCAGCAACGGTGTCTGTACTTTGCGGCATTTTTGGCGGCTATGTTGTGGCACGTTGTAAGTTCAGGGGGAAGAAGGCCGTTTTATTCTTCTTTTTATTTACGCAGATGATTCCTATGTTCGTTATGCTGGCGCCTCTTTATGGGATGATGGCAGATCTGAAATTGATCAATAGCCTTTGGGGATTGGTCATCCTGTATATTAATATGACCATACCGTTTTCTCTTGTAACCCTGCGTGGATTTTTCCATGGGGTTCCCAGGGAATTGGAGGAAGCAGCCCAAATTGACGGCTGCGGAAGGCTGGCTTCTTTATTCCGGGTGGTTCTTCCCGTTATTATGCCCGGAATTGCATCAGTATTCATTTTTGCATTTGTGAACTCATGGAATGAACTGTTTGTATCTACGATGTTTATAGATGTAGATGCATATCGTACAATTCCTGTAGCCTTAAATTCCCTGATTTTAAAATATGATATCAAATGGGGAGAAATGGCAGCAGGTACGATTGTTGCGATACTGCCTACTATGGCAATGTTTACATTTGCACAGAAATATATGGCGGCAGGGCTTACGGCCGGGGCAGTAAAAGGATAGGCGGTAGGGAAAATGATTACTTTTTTTGAAAAAAGCAAAATCTTTCATCTTGAAACAAAGCACACCAGTTATGTTATAAAGCTCTGGCAGGGAGAATATCCGATGCATGTTTACTGGGGAAAGCATGTGCGCGGCGGAGCATTGGACTGGTATATAGAATCGCCTTACCGTAGGCGGGAACGTATTACCAATGCAAGGGCCGGTACGCCTCAGTTTACAAAGGAATACTGGCCATTTGAATATCCGTGTTACGGGACTTCTGACTTTCGCCCTCCGGCATTTCGGTCATGTGATGAAAACGGGAGAGAGGTTCTGAACCCCCGTTACGCATCTTACCGGATCCTGGAAGGAAAGCCTTCCCTGGATGGCCTTCCCCATGTTTATACAGAGGATGGGGATGCGGTTCAGACACTGGAGATAGAGCTTGTGGATGAGCTGTCAGGGTTAAGGATTTTTCTGGTGTATAACGTGTTTGAAAAGTATGATGTGATTACCCGCCATACCAGGTTCCAGGGGGGGGGAGGAGTACAGAATCTGGAGATAGCCTGTTCTATGAGCCTGGATTTTAAGCAGTCTCCAAAGCAGATGCTCCAGCTTTCAGGTACAGCTTTAAGAGAAAGACATATAATCCGGCGGACTTTGGAGCAGGGAACTATGTCCATAGAAAGCACCAGGGGAATATCTTCTCATCAGCAGAATCCATTTGTGGCACTTGTAAATGATGATACAACAGAAGAACAAGGAGATGCATATGGAATAAACCTTGTTTACAGTTCAAGCTTTTTGGCCTCCGTGCATTTGGATATGTATAAGAGTGCACGAGTACAAATTGGGGTAAATCCATTGAATTTTGGATGGAAGCTTGGAGAAGGGGAAATATTTACGACTCCTGAGGCAGTTTTGGTATATTCAGACAGAGGTCTTGGAGAAATGTCCAGACGATTCCACCGCATTTACAGAGATAGGCTCTGCAGGGGAAGCTACCGGGATAAAGAACGGCCTGTTTTGCTCAATACATGGGAGGCATCTTATTTTGACATTAACTATGATACAGTAATGCAGTATGCAAGGCAGGCAAAAGACCTGGGAATTGAACTTGTGGTGGTGGATGACGGATGGTTCGGACACCGTGATGGCGAGGATAGTTCCCTTGGAGACTGGGAAGTAAATGAGCTGAAATTTCCGGGAGGATTTAAAAGGCTTGCAGAAGAATTGAAGGAAATGGGACTTGGTCTTGGAATATGGGTAGAGCCGGAGATGGTTTCTCCTGATAGTGAGCTTTACCGCAGGCATCCGGACTGGTGCGTGCATATTGAAGGGTATATACGAACGGAATGGCGCAATCAGCTGGTGCTGGATCTGTCACGGAAAGAGGTGGCGGATTATGTGCTGGAACAGTTAATACATTTGCTTGACAGTGCTGAGATTTCTTATGTAAAATGGGATTGTAACCGTCGCTTAACGGAATGCGGGTCAGAAGCATTGGGAAGAGAACGGCAGAGAGAGTTTCATCACCGCTATATGCTGGGGCTGTATTACATTCTGGAGAATCTTAACAGAAGGTTTCCAAACATGTTATTTGAAAATTGTGCTTCGGGAGGAGGGCGTTTTGACCCGGGGATGCTCTATTATTTTCCCCAGACTTGGGCAAGCGACAATAGTGACGGGTATGCAAGATTAAAGATTCAATATGGAACAAGCTTGTGTTATCCGAATGTTGCAATTACCGCGCATATTTCAGATGTGCCGAATGCTCAATTAGGGCGTACGACTTCGCTGGAATTCCGTGAGCATGTGTGTGAAGGATTTAACCTGGGGTATGAACTGAATCTGATGCATTTGTCTGAGAAAGAGAAGGAAAGTACCAAGGCCTTTATCAGCAGATATCATGAGATGTCGGAACTTGTGCGTACAGGTGATTTTTACCGGCTGAAGAGTCCTTTTAAGAGTGAGGAAGCTGCATGGATGCTTTTGGCAGAGGATGGATCGAAGCTTGCAGTGTGGTATTTTAAAGGACAGGCTGTTGGCGAAGAGGCTTATTTTGGACTTAAACTAGCAGGATTGGATGCAGAGGCTGACTATGTGTGCCTGGAGGACGGACGGGTTTATGGAGGCGATACATTGATGAATGCAGGTCTTAACATTCCCTGGGATGGAAAAGATTATTTTAGCTGTATGTGGAGGTTTGAACGACAGTAAAAGGAGGATGCAAAGTGGCAGGCGGAGAGCTTAGGATCAATCAGGAACTAATGCAGCAGGTGCTGGACTGCTTTTCTACTTTTACCGGAGTGCGTGCAACCTTTGACTACGGAGATCGAATTTTATATGGCAATAACCAGAGGCTTAGTTCTTTTTGCAGGGAACTGCGGAAAATTGACTGTTACCAGAAAAGATGTTTAGAATGTGATGCTGAGGCAAAGGCTTATGCAGAGCAGAATAAAGGACTGTATATCTATAAATGCCATATGGGATTTTGGGAAGCAATCGTACCGGTAACAGTCAGGGACGAACTGGTGTCTTACCTGACAATCGGACAGATTGTGGACTTTGATACCCGGCAGGAATCATTTGACCAGGTGGTAAGGATCCTGAAACGGGACAAGGTTTCTCCTGAAGTGCAGGAGAAGCTGTGCCGGCTTTTTGGCGAACTGCGCAGATTTACCTATAAAGAAGTTGAGGCAGGGGTAAGTCTGCTGAAGATGATGGGAGACTATCTTGGTTACCAAAAAGTAGTAGAGCTGTATTACAGGACACTTGTAGGCTCCGTGACTGATTATTTGGAGCAGAATTATGCCAGAGAAATTACAAGTGCAGAAATTGAGAAGATTACGCAATACAGATACAGTTATGTATGTGATATTTTTAAACGTCAGAAAGGATGTACCATCAAGCAGTTTCTGGAAGAAGTCAGGCTAAAGCATGCTGTGGATCTGCTTCAGAGCACCGGCTGGAAAATATATGAGATATCAGAGAAGTGCGGATATAAAAACAGCTATTATTTTAATAGGGTTTTTAGGAGGAGATTCTCGTGCACACCACAGGAGTACCGCAGCCGTTTATGCGGTAATGATAAATAACATAAGTTTTCAGGATCTCTGTGAAGGGATGGCTTGATTCTGAAGGCTTCGTCTTAGAAAAATTATCTGCTTGAAATGAAAATGCGGTTTTTAGCTGTTTTTATGGCTGAAAGCCGCTTTTTCTATAAAAATGAATAGTAAAGAGGCTGAAGAAGCTTTAAAATTGCTGTCGAGGCAATTCAAGAAAGATTTTGCGCATTATGTATATTTTTGTATGAAAATATACGTTTAGACTAGAAAAAATAGCTAATCTATGTTATATTTAAACGTGTATTAATTGCAGAACTAAATTATCTGGTAATTGCTGTTTTTTCTCAAAGTGCAGAGGGGGAAATGCAGTGAGAACGGATGATTATGAGGTTTGTATATCAAATTGATAAGGAAGGTGAGCAATTGGAAAACTATACCAAGTATCAGTTGAAAAGCAGCGATGAGCTGACGTCCTTATTGGCCGATAAGGACAATCTGTTCATCATTGCTTGTAACAAGTGCTTCAAGGAATTTGAAACTGTTGACGAGCCGGACTGTGCAGAGTTTGAGAAGCTTGCTGCAGAACAGGGAAAAACCATTACAGGCAGTGCCAGAGTTGACTTTTTGTGCAACAAGACCCAGACTGAGAAGAAATTGCAGGATATGATCCCGGAAGGTACAGAAAATGTTTTTGTAATTTCCTGCGGTTTGGGAATCCAGACAGTTGCGGATATGGCAGGAACGCCCGTATTTGCAGCCAGCAATTCATTGAATTATACAGGCCATCATGGTATGGCACTGACGAAGAAGAGCTGTGATGCGTGTGCACAGTGCTATCTGAATATTACCGGAGGCATCTGCCCAATCGTTGACTGCTCCAAGAGCCTGGTTAACGGCCAGTGCGGCGGTGCGAAGAACGGCAAATGCGAAGTGGACAGCAATAAAGACTGTGCATGGGAAAAAATCTACAGAAGATTGGAGAAGCAGGGCCGTCTTGAAGAATTTTTGAACCAGCCGGTACAGCTGCGCGACTATTCCAAGGTTAATTTTAAAGTAATTAATGATTATGTAAAATCAGTCCGTGAAAGTCGGTTCGAAGGTTATTACGGCGGAATTCATCCGTCAGAACGGAAGGAATTCACGGAGCATCTCCCGCTGGAGAGATTTCCGGATCCGGAAGTGGTAGTTATTCCGCTTTCCATGCATGCAGGAGCTCCTGCAAATCCTGTGGTACAGGTAGGAGATACCGTCATGGTCGGCCAGAAGATCGGGGAAGCAGCAGCTTTTATAAGCAGTCCGGTACATTCCAGTGTCAGTGGTACGGTTATTGCCATTGAATCGCGGAAGCATGCTACAAGAGGAGAATGCATGTCTGTTGTGATCCGCTCAGACGGAAAAAATACTCTGCACGAATCAGTACAGCCCCACGCAAATCCGGAGAATCTGACGCCGGATGAAATTGTTGAAATTGTCCGCGAGGCTGGAATTGTTGGTATGGGAGGCGCAGGTTTCCCCACATCCGTAAAATTAAAACCTGCAAAACCTGTGGATACGATTCTGCTGAACGGCTGCGAGTGTGAGCCCCTTCTGACTGCAGACCACAGAGTTCTTTTGGAATATGCGGATGATGTGATTTATGGGCTCAAAGCAATGCTGAAAACCGTAGGCGCTCAGAAGGGTATTATTGTAATTGAGGATAATAAGCAGGATGCGATTGAACTTATGCAGGAAAAAACTGCACAGTGCAGCGATATAGATGTTGTAGTAGCGAAGACGAAATATCCGCAGGGTGCTGAGAAGATGCTAATCAAGCGCGTTATGGGAAGACAGGTTCCAAGAGGCGGTCTGCCGGCAGATGTAGGATGCGTTGTGAGCAACATCAGTACTACGAAGGCGATCGCAGACGCTATCCTTAAGGGGATGCCGTTAATTGAACGTGTAGTAACTGTAACTGGTGAGAAGCTCAAGAAGCCGGGCAACTATATTGTGAAGATCGGCACCAATACCCAGGATCTGATCGACTATTGCGGCGGCGTAACAGGTGATGATATTACCATTAAGGCAGGCGGTCCGATGATGGGCTTTGTGGTTCCTGACGCAAATGTGCCAATCATGAAGGGTTCCAACGGAATCATTGCGGTAGACACAGACCATACGGCAGAACAGCCATGTATCAAATGCGGCCGCTGTATGGATGTATGTCCTATGGAACTTACTCCTTTGTATTTCGCAAAATATGCAGATGAAGAGAACTGGCAGGGCATGAAGGATAAAAATGTCATGGATTGTCTCGAATGCAGATGCTGCGAGCACATCTGTTCCTCCAAGATTCCGTTAGTCACAAAGATTAAAGCGGGAAAAAATGCAGTAAGGGGGATGAAGTGATATGTTAATTACCCAATTAAAAGATAAGGAAACACTCGTATCGCTGGCAGAAGGAAAAAAGGTTTTTATCGTTAACTGCCATGGATGCAAGGAAGTTCATTTCCCGGAGAAGGAAGCTTTGGAATTTCAGAAGGAACTGTCTGCTTCCGGAAGTCTCACCGGAGTGATCACAACAGATTACATATGCAACCCGGATAATATGAAGCTGCGCCTTCAAAAGCATATAAGTGAGATTGAAGCTGCAGATGCGGTGCTGGTATTATCCTGCGGCGTGGGCGTGCAGACCGTTGCGGAGTATCTGGAGGAAAAGAAGGTCTGTGCGGCATGTGATACCTACCCGCTGCCAGGCTTCCAGGGCGTGACAGCGCTGGAGTATGACTGTGATCAATGCGGGGAATGCTACCTGAATTTAACCGGAGGAATTTGTCCTATTACTGCCTGCTCCAAGAGTCTGGTCAACGGACAGTGCGGCGGCTCTAAAAACGGCAAATGTGAGGTGGACAGCGAAATGGAATGCGGATGGGAGCGTATTTACAGACGTCTGAAACAGTTGGGACGCCTGGACGCTTTAAAATGCCCGACCCAGGTGCGCAATTTCGCTACAGATAAAGATGTGTCTCAATAAAACTGTTAAAATTTATAATGATTGGAGCAATGTATCATGAAAATTACTGAAGCATTTGAACGTGGTGAATTTGTAGTTACTGCGGAAGTAGGTCCGCCAAAAGGATTTCATATTGAACATATGCTGGAAGAAGCGAAGACTTATCTGAGCGATATCACAGCTGTCAATGTAACGGATAACCAGTCTTCCGTTATGCGTCTTGGTTCTCTGGCAACCTGTAAGGCACTGAAGGATGAAGGCCTGACCCCTATTTTCCAGATGACCTGCCGTGACAGAAACCGTATTGCACTGGAGTCCGATCTCCTAAGTGCAGCGCTGTTTGGAATTGAGAACCTGCTGCTTTTAACAGGCGACCATACAAAGCTTGGTGATCATCCCCAGGCAAAACCGGTCTTTGACCTGGACTCTGTTTCTCTGCTTCATGCAGTAAAACAGCTGGAATCCGGCGTAGACCTTGGCGGAAACGAGCTGGTTGGTGAACCGCCTAAATTTGCAAAGGGAGCAGTTGTTTCCCCATGCAGCGATTCTCTTGACGCACAGCTTGCAAAAATGGAAAGAAAGGTTGCTGCAGGCGCAGAGTATTTCCAGACCCAGGCTGTTTATGAGCCGGAGAAATTTATCCAGTTTATGGAGAAGGCAAAACAGTTCGGAAAACCGGTTCAGCTTGGAATCGTAATCCCGAAATCAGTAGGAATGTGCAGATATATGAATGCAAATGTTGCAGGCGTTCATATTCCGGAAGAAATGATCAATGAACTGAAAGCAGATAAAGAAAAGACAAAAGCTGGAATTACAGGCGTAGAAATTTCCGCACGTATTATCAAAGAGTGTAAACCGTACTGCCAGGGTGTACATATCATGGCAATGGGCTGGGAATCCAAGGTACCGGATATTTTGAAGCTGGCAGGAATCTGATCCCTAAAATGCAATATGCTGAAAATCATGTGGCCGAGAGCTTAAATGCTTTCGGCCACTTTTTTTACAGGTGTTTTTTGGAACTACTTTAAATATCTTTTTAACAAGCGGGTCAATTCTATGATGTCAATGGGCTTTGCTATATGGGCGTTCATTCCGCAATCCAGGCAGCGCTGTATATCTTCCGAAAAAGCATCTGCGCTCATTGCGATGATGGGAATAGTTTGGGCATTGGAATGCTTCAGTTCCCTAATTGCTTTTGTAGCTTCATATCCGGTCATATTCGGCATTCGTATGTCCATAAGAATGGCATCGTAATATCCTTCTGGGGATTTCTGGAATTTATCCACGCATATCTGACCATCTTCCGCCCAATGAAGCTCTACGCCCAGGTCGGACAATAATTCGTTTGCAATTTCCCAGTTAAGTTCATTGTCCTCTGCAAGAAGAATGCGCCGTCCGGACAGATCGACATCCAGGTCTGTTTCCTCGTTAAGTAAAGCGTCGGCGCCCATGTATTGGCGCAGGGAATGGAAAAGCGTAGACTTAAACAATGGTTTGGAAATAAAACCGTTGATGCCCGCATCTTTGGCTTCTGTTTCAAACTCACTCCAGTCATATGCAGAGATCAGCAGGATCGGTACCTCATCTCCTAAACTGCGGCGGATCTCTTTTGCAGTCTGAATACCGTTCATGCCAGGCAATTTCCAATCCAGCAGAATTATTTGATAATCGTCTCCAATGCTATGATGGCGGATTACCAGATCTATCGCCTTTTCTCCGCTAAGTGTCCAATCTGCTTTTATACCGATGGATTTCAGCGTATTTATAGCCGTCTGGCACAGCAGTTCATCATCGTCAACCACCAGCATATTCCAGGAAGGAAGGATCATATCTGATTCTACGGCAGTAGACTTCTCAAAATCGAATGTCAGACGGAATTCCGTACCTTTATTAAGCTCGCTCTGTATATCAATGGTGCCTTTCATTTCATCTACAATGTACTTGGTGATGGTCATTCCCAGACCGGTTCCTTCTGTTTTCTGCACTCTGGCACCGTCAGCCCGGCTATAGGATTCGTATATCTTTTTAAGGAAATCAGGCGACATACCCATTCCATTATCTTTCACATCAATGTGAATCCGGATATAATCTTCTCCTTTGGGAGATTCTTCTTCATAAAGCGCTAATCGTATTGCTCCTCCCTCGGGCGTATACTTGGTGGCGTTGGACAGGAGGTTCAGCAAAACCTGATTGAGGCGGACACCGTCGCACCACACATTTTCTGTAAAAATATTTTCAACATGTATGTCAAAAGACTGTTTTTTAGCCTTTACCTGGGGCTGCATAATGCTGACGATGCCTTCTACAACTTCCTTTAAGGAAATCTGAGAGATTGTCAACGTTAATTTACCGCTTTCAATTTTTGACATGTCTAAAACATCATTGATAAGTCCAAGCAGATGCTTGCTGGACAATGTGATTTTCTTCAGGCAGTTCTGTACCTGCTCCCGGTCATCCAGGTGAGAGATGGCAATGGCGGTCATTCCCACGATTGCATTCATGGGGGTGCGGATATCATGACTCATATTTGCCAAAAATTCACTTTTGGCTTTGCTGGACTCAAGCGCTTCTTGGCGTGCTATCTCCAGTTCATACAGCTGAGAACGGGTCATGGAGAAATACCGGAAAAAGATCAATGATAAAATGGCCATAACAGAAACGCAGGATAACAGCGTCATGAAAATACGCTGGTCGCTAAGGCTGCGGATAGTATTGTCCAATATACCATAGGGCATTACCGATACCAGATACCATTCAGAATATGGTAATGGTATACTGTAAATCTGCCGGTCTTCACCATTTACAGCCAGGGTTGCTGCAGACTTATGGGCATTTTTTAGGGCATCTCCTATTTTTTCCACAGAGCTATTCATGGGCTGTTCATTTTCAGAAGGGTTAAGATACTCCTGAAGCAGCTTAAAAAAGGGCAGGAGCTCAGGGTTGGAGTTTTGAATGACAAAACTTCCGTCCTGCCGAATGATATGATAATACATCAGCTGCTCTTTATCCTCCAAGGATAGGAAATCTGTGATATATTCTAGCGGTACCGCTGCAACCAGGCCGGTGCAGTCTCCGCCATTCTGCATTGGATATGAAGCGTCAATGCCGAACAAAATTACTTCTTTTCCGTTAGAATCCGTACCTACGGCAACCCGCTGCTCCCCTTTTACCAACGCATCTACAAAAGGTTCCGGATTAAGAGGCTGTATTGGCTGTCCGTAAAGGGGTTCAAAGGTTCCGTCAGCGGAGCAAAGGGCTAAATAATCAAATCCTCTGACCTGTGCCCTGTAAGACAGCTCCTCATATAGTTTCTTTTGCCCGCTGTTGCTTGCTGGAACAACGGACACGATGCCGCTGACCTGATCAAAACGGAGCTTAATAACCGTTTCAAAGTGCTTGGACATTTGATTGTTCATTCCAGACATATAGATTTCACCGATTTCATAAACCGCAGTTTTGCTCTTTCGGTTCATATAAATTCCAAGAATGCTGAAAACAACAATGCTGAAGATAAGGAGCCCAATGAAGCTGAATAATAGAAACTGCGTTGTAGTATTCTTTTTTTTGTTGCTGACCATAGATAGTATTCCTCCTTGGACGGCTTATTGCAAAGATTTTTTGATACTAAAGCTATTTTATTATTATAAAGGTTACTTTTACAAACTAGCAATACTTATATTGGTCAGGTATACGAATAGGTTGGGCTTTTTATGCTGACAAGGATGATTCTCCATGATATGATGTGAACACTTGATGAATGCAGGAGAGATGCAGGGATAATTTGATATGGATAAATACCTTCGCAGTACTATT
This sequence comes from uncultured Blautia sp., assembly GCA_946557785.1. Lineage (GTDB taxonomy): Bacteria > Bacillota > Clostridia > Lachnospirales > Lachnospiraceae > Blautia_A. Next base: position 16,955 of record CAMNTH010000018.1, on the reverse strand, counting down.
TGGGCGGTCAGGAGATAAGATATGGAGCATCAGGAAACAAAATTTACATTTGTATATAACGAAATCAAACAAAGCATTTTGGAAGGGCAGATACCTCCAGGAGGTTCTTTGTTATCTTCAAGAATGTACTGCGAACAATTTCATGTAAGCAGATATACCATGAATCGTGTTTTTGATGTATTGAGGGAAGAAGGGCTGATTGAAATCAAACCCCGTCTTGCGCCGGTTGCGGCAGCAGTAAAAGATAAATGGGATTTATCAGAGACGGCTGTAGATATTTTGAAACAAAAAGATAGTATTCTGCAGCTGTATCGGACCTTTGCTATGATACTGCCGTCCCTTCTGGTCTTTTCTTTGCAGGGATGCGACGTAAAAATCATGCCGCACTATAAACAGGCTATGAAGGACTTTCGTTTGGGATATTCTGCAGGCAGATGGCGCTCCCTTTCAAAGCTGATATACGACATATTAAAAATAGGAGGGAATTCCTTATTCAGTGAGCTTTATTCTGCCTTTGGACTTTATAATAAATTTGCATTTTTCACGGAAGATAGTGCCTGTTTTTCGCAGCTGCTTTTAAAAGGGGCTGTATCCGGCTGGGGAGATATAATGGATATTTTAAAAAGCGGAGAACCGGCGGTAATGTATGGACAGCTATTCAATATATATCAGGAACTTTCGGATTTCATTGAGTGCACATTGGAGGGCTTATCACGGAAGGTTCCCGTGGGCCAGGTACACAAAGACATGCCTTTTTTCTGGAATCCTATGCGTGGCCAGGAATATTGCTATACAAGGATTGCCATGGACCTGAATAAAAAAATCAGCCTTAAGGAGTATTCGGCAGGCATGTATCTTCCGTATGCAAAACAGCTGGCCGCACAATACGATGTCTCCTTGGCTACTGTAAGAAAGGCGCTGCTTGAGCTGGAACAATGGGGTGTTGTAAAAACATTAAATGGAAAGGGTACCATCGTAACAGAACCAGATGATGAAAAAATCTATGAGCGATTTTTAGGCAGCGGATTTCCGGAGAAGGCACTGCGCTATCTTCACGCACTACAGTTAATGGTATTGATTATTCGCCCTGCAGCATTGGCTTGTGCGAAGCATTTTGCTAAAGAGGAACTTGAGGAATTAGAAAAAGCATTGCCTTCTTCCGAAACAGCTTATTTAACAGATGTTTTTGAAGCAATCCTAAAACATACCACATTACAGCCTTTTTACGTGATCTTAGCGGAAACCAATCATCTTCTGGAAGGGGGATATTATTTTGTTTATTTTCTGTCCGGGGAACAGATCTTTTCACAAATAAATAAGAAGGTGCTTTTTGCGATCCGTCAATTAAAAGATGGGGATGCGGATTTATTTGCAGATAGTATTGCAGATTGTTACCGCTGCATTTTAGGCTGCATGAAAAAGAATATGGCGGAAAAGCATCCGTTTTCCAACGGGGCTAAGATTCGTATTCCAGAAAAATATGCATAAGGATATTTTTTGGCGAAAATAGGAGGATACATTTAGAATTGCTTGAAAACAGACTGAGAAACCCGTATAATAAATGTGATAATGATAATTAATCAATAGATTTCTGAGAGCGAGAATGTGAACTATGGAATTTCAGCACGAATTGATCATCCCCAATGAAGACCTGCCTTTTAAGCTGTTTATGTTTGAGGGGGGGAATGGGAATTATGTCAGGGAAAAGCATTGGCATACCTCTATTGAGATTTTTGCAGTTTTAAAAGGAGAGCTTTCCTTTTTTCTGAACGAGGACGAGCATCCTTTGCGGGCCGGGGAATTTCTGATCATCAATTCCAATGAAATGCACTCTGTTCATGCGCAGAAGGAGAATCGGACGGTAGTGTTCCAGATTCCCTTGAAGCAGTTTGAAAACTATTTTACTGCGCAGAGATATATTCGTTTTTCCAGTACATCCGGAGATATACGTCAGGATGCCCATATGTCAAAACTAATCCAGAAGCTTTATCTCTTGTATGCAGAGAGGGACATAGGCTATGATTTCAGGACAAGATCTTTGTATTATGAGATTCTTTACCTTCTGGTAAAGTATTACCGTGTGACAGCAGTAGAGGAGAAAGAACTTCGCTACAGCCGCCATTTGGATGCTTTGTCAAAAATTATCGGTTATATGCGTGAGCATTATACAGAAGAGCTGAAGCTTATGGACGTGGCTGCTACCTTTGGCTATTCTGCAGAATATCTTTCCAGAATGTTTAAAAAATATGCAAAGGTCAATTTTAAGACTTATTTGCAGGATATACGCATGACTTATGCCTACCGGGAATTGATGAATACTGACAAAACTATCAGTCAGATTGCCATGGACAATGGATTTTGCACAAGCAGGGCGTTTTCAAAAGAATTCCGCAGGAGATACGGGGCTCTCCCAAGTGAAGCGAAGCATTTGGGAAGACTGCCTGACAGAAACCAAAATGTCAAGAAAGTGCTATAGATTAGACAAAAAAACCGGCGCAGGAGGTAATGGGCTGTGCTATGATTGGATTACCAAAGGAAGATCCGCAAAAAAAGAACCGGAGATATGCCGGTGGAAGAGGAGGTAAAAGGTGAAGATTCAAAATGTAACAGATGCTTCTTTCCGCAAATACGGTAAGGTATTGGAGGGCTATGATTTCGCTCCGCTTTTGAAAGAGATGAAACATACACCTGTACCGGAAGGGGTCGTATATGTTCCTTCCGTAGAGGAACTGGAAGCATTGGATGTAGAAAAAGCTCTGAGGAACAAAGGATTCGGGGGGCTTCCTATTCAGATCGGATATTGCAATGGACACAATAAGAAACTGAATGCAGTAGAATACCACCGTAATTCCGAGATCAATGTTGCAGTGACAGACCTGGTGCTCCTTTTGGGATGCCAGCAAGATGTGGGAGCAGATTTTTCATACGATACTGCAAAAATAGAGGCATTTCTGGTACCGGCAGGAACAGGGATCGAGGTTTATGGAACCACCCTTCACTATGCACCGTGCCATGTGAATGAGAACGGATTCCAATGCGTTGTGGTACTTCCGGCAGGAACCAATACAGAGCTGACCTTTGAAACTGCAACAAGTGGCGAAGACAGCCTGATGACAGCAAAGAACAAATGGCTCATTGCCCATGAAGAAACTTCCATTGAGGGCGCTTTTAACGGATTAAAAGGTGAAAACATCGCCATTGACTGATGGTACATAAAAAAATAAAGGATAGAAAAGGAGATAATCATCATGAACAACATGCCTAAAGTAAAAGTCGGAATTGTGGCAGTAAGCCGTGACTGCTTCCCGGAAAGTCTGTCTGTAAACAGACGTAAAGCATTAGTAGAAGCGTATACAAAAAAATACGATGCAGCAGACATTTATGAATGCCCGGTTTGTATTGTAGAGAGCGAGATTCATATGGTTCAGGCTCTGGAAGATATTAAAAAAGCAGGCTGCAACGCTCTTTGCGTATACCTTGGAAACTTTGGACCGGAGATTTCCGAAACTCTTCTTGCAAAACATTTTGACGGACCGAAAATGTTCATCGCAGCAGCAGAAGAAACCCAGGATAACCTGGTACAGGGCCGCGGCGATGCATACTGCGGTATGCTCAATGCAAGCTACAATCTGCAGCTTCGTAATGTAAAGGCATATATCCCGGAATACCCGGTTGGGGATGCAGAGGACTGCGCAGACATGATCCATGATTTCCTTCCTATTGCAAGGGCAGTCGAGGGACTGAATAATTTAAAAATCATTAGCTTTGGCCCGCGTCCGTTAAACTTCCTGGCATGTAATGCGCCTATCAAACAGCTTTACAACCTTGGTGTTGAAATCGAAGAGAACTCTGAACTTGACCTGTTTGAATCCTTCAACAAACATGAAGGGGATGAGAGAATTCCTGCAGTTGTAAAAGAAATGGAAGAAGAGCTTGGGGAAGGCAATAAGAAACCGGAAATCCTTTCAAAGCTTGCACAGTACGAACTTACTCTTCTTGACTGGGTTGAGGCACATAAGGGATACCGTAAATATGTGGCAATTGCAGGCAAATGCTGGCCGGCTTTCCAGACACAGTTCGGCTTTGTACCATGCTATGTAAACAGCCGTCTGACAGCAAAAGGTATTCCGGTATCCTGTGAAGTAGATATTTACGGATGTTTAAGTGAGTTTATCGGAACTGTTGTAAGCGATGATATCGTTACCCTTCTGGACATCAACAACTCCGTACCGAAGGATATGTATGCAGAGTCTATCGAAGGAAAATATAACTATACACATAAAGACACTTTCATGGGCTTCCACTGCGGAAATACAGCTTCCAGCAAACTGTCCTTCTGTGAAATGAAGTACCAGATGATCATGGCAAGGTCTCTTCCGATCGAAGTAACCAACGGAACACTGGAAGGCGATATTAAGCCTGGCGACATTACCTTCTATCGTCTCCAGAGTACTGCTGACAACAAGCTGCGCGCTTATATTGCCCATGGTGAAATTCTGCCTGTAGCAACCCGTTCCTTCGGCGGTATCGGTGTATTTGCAATTCCGGAAATGGGACGTTTCTACCGTCATGTACTGATCGAGGGCGGATATCCTCACCACGGAGCAGTTGCTTTCGGGCATCACGGCAAAGCTTTGTTTGAAGTATTCAAATACATCGGCGTTCCGGTGGAAGAAATCGGCTACAACCAGCCTGCAGGCGTAAGATATCCTACAGAGAATCCCTGGGGATAATGTGCATATAGCAGGAGGAATTTGAAATGTACTATATCGGCGTTGATCTGGGTACTTCCGCAGTTAAACTGCTTCTCATGGAGGAATCCGGCAGGATCTGCAATATTGTATCAAAAGAATATCCTTTGTTCTTCCCTCATCCGGGCTGGTCTGAACAGAATCCGGAGGACTGGTTTGCCCAGAGTATGGAAGGCATTAAGGAACTGACAAAAGACATAGACAAATCCCAGGTGGCAGGAATCGGCTTTGGCGGACAAATGCACGGTCTGGTAACACTTGACAAAGAAGACAAAGTGATCCGCCCGGCAATCCTCTGGAATGACGGACGTACCGGCGAAGAAACGGAATATTTAAATAATGTGATCGGCAAAGATAAGCTTTCAGCTTATACTGCAAACATTGCCTTTGCCGGATTTACCGCACCAAAGATCCTCTGGATGCAGAAAAACGAGCCGGAAAAATTTGCCAGAGTAGAGAAAATCATGCTGCCAAAAGATTATCTGGCATATTGCCTGACGGGATCCTTCTGTACAGACGTATCCGATGCATCCGGCATGCTTCTTCTGGATGTAAAGAACCGCTGCTGGTCCAAGGAGATGCTGGAAATCTGCGGCATTACGGAAGCACAGCTTCCGAAGCTCTATGAAAGCTGGCAGGTGGTAGGCACCCTGAAACCGGAAGTTGCAGAAGACCTTGGCCTGTCTGCTGATGTAAAAGTAGTGGCAGGTGCAGGAGACAATGCAGCGGCAGCAGTGGGAACCGGAACGGTAGGAGATGGACAGTGCAACATTTCCCTGGGAACCTCCGGAACCATCTTTATTTCCAGTAAAGAATTCGGCGTAGATGAAAACAATGCCCTTCATTCCTTTGACCATGCAGACGGAAGCTATCACCTTATGGGATGTATGTTAAGCGCAGCTTCCTGTAACAAATGGTGGGCAGAAGATATCCTTAAGACCAAGGACTTTGCGGCAGAACAGGCACCCATCACCAAGCTTGGAGAAAACCATGTATTTTTCCTTCCGTATCTCATGGGAGAGCGTTCTCCGCACAACAATCCGGATGCAAGAGGCGTTTTCTTCGGAATGTCCATGGATACCACAAGAGCAGATATGACCCAGGCTGTTTTGGAAGGTGTTGCCTTTGGCCTTCGTGATTCCCTGGAGGTTGCAAGAAACCTTGGAATTCAGATCGAGCGTACCAAAATCTGCGGCGGCGGAGCCAAAAGCCCGCTCTGGAAAAAGATCATTGCCAATGTGATGAACTTAAAAGTAGATGTTCTGGAAAATGAAGAAGGCCCGTCCATGGGCGGCGCAATGCTTGCAGCAGTCGGCTGCGGCGCATACCCGGATGTGGAAACCATCGGCAGAAAGCTTACCAAAGTGGTAGACACCGTAGAACCGGATCCGGAACTTGTTGCAAAATATGAAGAGAAATATCAGGAATTCAGAAGATTGTATCCGACGATGAAGGAACTATTCTAAAGAGGTGCGAGGGGAAAGCCTTTGCGAGGGGAGAGCTCACAGCCCGGAAGGCCGCACTCCCCTGTTGGCCACGCTGGCGCCGAGGTAAGCTCGGCGCCTTTTTTCGTGCTTGCGGGGGGGGATGTGGTGGGGAGGGATAGAATGGCAAAAGTGAATCTGCCGTATGGCATTGATGATTTTGTAAAGGTGCGGGAAAGCAACTGCTACTATATTGATAAAACCGTATTCATTAAGGAACTTCTGGATCGGACATTTGACGTAAATCTGATTACCAGGCCGCGCCGTTTTGGAAAGACGCTTACGATGAGCATGCTTGCAGAGTTTTTCGATATTCGAAAGGATAGCAGGAAGATTTTCGAGGGACTTGAGATCGCGAAAGATACAGAGTGTTGTTCGGAATGGATGAACCAATGGCCGGTGCTGTTCCTGACGCTGAAGGATGTGGATGGAAGAAAATTTGACAGTGCGTATGGGATGGTTCAGTTTGTTATTTCATCTGCCTGTGGTGAACATGATTATTTGTCAGACAGTGACAAAGTGTTAGAAGCAGATAAGAAAGTTTTTCATCGATTACTGGAGCAGTCCGGGACGCCTACCGATGTAAAAACTGCTTTATTCGTCCTGATGCGTATGATGAAAGCCCATTACGGTAAAAAAGTAATCCTGCTTATTGATGAGTATGACGTTCCATTAGCGAAAGCCAGCGATAATGGGTACTACGGGGACATGCTGGAGGTAGTACGAAGCCTCCTGGGTATGGCATGGAAATCTAACCCAAACCTTAAATTTGCCGTGGTAACCGGATGTCTCCAGATTGCGAAAGAGAGCATCTTCACAGGAGCAAACAATTTTATTGCCAATTCGGTTTCCAACAAAAAGTACCAGGATTGCTTCGGATTTAGTGAGGGAGAAGTGGCCGCATTGCTGGAGGACGCTGAACTGCAGGATGCTTTGCCTGAAATGAAAAAGTGGTATGACGGGTACATCTTCGGTGACAAGGAAATATACTGCCCGTAGGATGTGATCAATCATGTGGATGCGCTGCTGACCGACCGGACCGCAAAGCCCGGAAATTACTGGATCGACACGAGCCACAATAATATTATCCGGCGTTTTATGGGCCACCCGCAGATCAACGTCAACGATAAGTTTGAGACATTGCTCTGCGGCGGCGTGATCCAGGAACCGGTCCGCGAGGATCTGACCTATGACATTGCCCATTCCACAGAGGATAACCTGTGGAGCATCCTTTACCTTACAGGCTATCTGACCCAGGTGCCGCCGGAGAAGCTGCCGGAGGGGATGGCGCCGGAGGACGGGAAAGCGGCGCTGCGTATTCCCAATGAAGAGGTGAAGTCCGTGTTTGGCAGCACGGTAAAAAAATGGTTTGAGGAAAAGATTGCGTCACAGGACCGCACTGCCTTGTTCAAAGCATGGTGGGAGGGCGACGCAGAGAAGCTGACGCAGGAGATCGCGGATATCCTGTTTGCCACGATCAGTTATTTTACTATAAAGAAGATTATTACCATGCGATGGTCACGGGGATGTTCCTGGGAGCAGGCTATGCGGTAAAGTCAAACGCAGAAGCCGGAACCGGTCGGGCGGATGTCATGATAAAAGAACAGCGGCGCAGGCGTGCGCTTGTGATCGAGGTAAAATGGTTCGGAAAGAAAGAAAATGGGAACAGCCTGGAAAAAGAATGCGCGGATGTACTGGCGCAGATCGAGAAGGAGCAGTACAAGAAAAACCTTGAGCTTGAGGGATATAAGACCATGCTGTGTTATGGCGCGGCGTTCCGCGGGAAGACTTGTCTGATAAAGATGGCAGACTAAAATTGAAAAGAGATAATATGCATATACCCCCTGTGAATCAGATACACACAGTGTAAAGCTGGATATCTGAACCGCAGGGGGTGTTTTTATTTTTAACTTTTTAAACAATTGATACTCGCGCCGGGAATCCGTTCGGAATGGGCAGCGTAGAGGTAGAAAAATTATTTGAGAAAAGATTTCCTAAAAATAAGGAAAATCAGGCAAAAGTGATTTTTACCCCGGATAAAGAATGGCTTATAAGCCGTGGACTATCTTTATATTGATGCTGATGTAAGCCATGTGCTTTCCAGCAGAATGAGCTCAAGGCCAATGGGCTGGAGTGTAACCGGAGTATCGAAAATGTCAGAATTGAGGGCGTATTGCCTGAATGGAGGAGATATGCTTGAGTTAGTGCGCAGCCAGAAAAGGGAAACAGCCAAAGCAGCAGGAACAGAGTATGATATATTAAGCAGTTCACAGATCGTAACATCAGAAAAGAACAGGCATGGAAAATTGGGAAAATATGTGGAGAGCATCTCGCACAGCTTGTCGCTTCAGAATAAAAAAATCGTGTACTTTAATTCACATATTTGGGGACTGTAAGGATGGCATCAGAGTGCCAAGAGGGCTAAGCCCAAATCTGCCCAGATGGGCAAATAGAACTTGCAAAAGAAAAGGAAACGGAGTAAGGTAGAATCACAAGTCACAGCCTGATACTTTATCAGCGCATCGTGGGAGGACTCTATCCCATTAAATCTGAAGGTAAATTTACGCAACCATCAACAAGGTGACTATTTGTTTTGACAAAATAATATGCTATGATACATTTATAGTTTGTAAATTATTATTTGGGATATATGGGAGGGTATTTGTAAATCTATGTGTAGAAGATGGGTTTATCTAGCATTAATATTACCGTTTTGTAAATTGCCTTGGAATTTTGAATGTGCATATCCGGGGACATTAACTCTGCTATTATTGTCATCTCTTATTTTTACAATTAATTCCATAAGCACACAAAAAAGCTTTTGGGTGTTTGCAGAATACGGAGATAAATTGGATTGTTTTTTGAATCCATTGTACCAAAGAGGGTATTATAAAAAGAATACCTATGGTATATTTTTTAAATCACGATATCAAATCTTATCGTATCTTCAGCTGATTTTGTTCCTGATCGTTGAAATAGAGGGGTTATGGTATCTACTTGTGGATTTCGGATTAGATTTGCAATATGATATGTGGTATCAGCTTTTTGTGATTTTGAATATATTTGGATGGATCTTGCTTTTTTTTATTGCAGGATTTCAGATTTTTTATTTTATCAGATATGAAAAAGATTATACATATTGGGAAAATAAAGAGGGGATTTGGCAGCCTTTTCATTATATTTTTCATAAGTTATATTGTGAAATCCGCTCCAGGGAGAGACTAACCTGTAATTATATAAAATCCTATGAAGAAACGCTGGAATATATAGCAGAAAAAAGGAGCGCCGAGCCTTATTTCAGGCATGCTCAACACCCCAAAAAGCAAGATCATCAGTATGAATTATCTGCACGGTATCATATGGAAAATAAAAATGAGATATGTTTTTTTACAAAAAAAGAAAAGGATTGCTTGCATATATTTCAAATCGCGCATATAGACCAGTTTGAAAAAGAGCATTTCCAAAAGCTGGATAAATCATTTACCTTATTTTGGAAGAGAATGATACGGGATAAGCAGGAGATGCTTTGTGTGAAATTCATTTCTATTGTAATGATGGATGACTGTTATCAGGAATTGAGGGATAGGATATTGAACCCATACGGTGATATTTTTTATAGCAGCTATGTTCGTCAAAAGCCTGGAAAAGAGCGTCTGTTTTGTTTTGTAACCCAAAACAGACTATGGGTGCCTTGGTGCTATAATCGGGTTGCAAGGTGGCAAAGCTATTATGAAATGGTAGATGAATTGGGGGATATGGTTGGAATAAAAAGGCAAAGAAATGGAAAACTGAAATTTTTGGATATATAATGCACGATATTTTTAATCTTACAATTACAGGTTCGAATCCTGTCATCGTCTCTCGGATATAGCTCAGATGGTAGAGCACACGCCTGATATGCGTGTAGTCGAGCGTTCAATTCACTCTATTCGAATTTTGCATCCGTGGCGAAATAGGAAAACGCAGCAGGTTTAAGTTCTGAATTCAAAATTTGCTGCTAAAAAGCATGCGAGTCTGAGTCTCGTTGCTACAATAAGCCCGTGTGGGTATGAAGGGAAAACCTGGTACAGGGCAAGAACTGCATCCGGGCAGAAAGGATATATACTGTCTTCCCAGGCTATTGTTTATCTTGGCGGTTCAGAAGGGGTGAATACCGCTGCGGTAGGCGTATCCAATGCAATCTTGAGGGCGAGTGCATCCGACACAGGTACGCCTGTTCAGGAAGCGATTCCGAAATGGACTTCCGTGGCAATTTCCAATACAAAGGTTGTCAGCAATAAAAAATGGTATTATATGGGGATGCGGAAGCTCTCTTCCGGAAACAGATAATGATAAAGCCCGCCGCTTCGGCGTGGAAGTAATTTTTGTAGGGGCGGATGGAAAGAACGATGTCCATTATACAAATTTTAGTCCGGATATCCTTGATTGGCAGTTTTTAAGTGACGCATATGTAGCAAAGCAGGCATATGACAGTATTAAGATTTCCTATACTTACTGCCACAACGGGAATATCGCATATTTTGACGGATTATCCCTGTACCGGGAAGAATACGGACAGTCCTATACCTACGATAAGGACAATAATCTGGTTTCCGTGGTAAATTTCCAGAAGCAGAATTCGAAATTTGAATATAACAGCAATCAGGATATGACCGGAATTGTGGATGCCAAGGGAAATAAATTCACATATGAGTATGACAAGAAGCATAATGTGACAAAAGGAACATCTGCCCAGGGGATTGTCTATACGTTCGGTTATGATGCAAAAGGAAATGTGATAAAAAGCGGCTGTGCAGATCCGGCAAACTTAAGCGTAGGAGTATGGCTGGCAAGAACCATGACAGACAACAAGAACCAGATTGCATCAGCAACAGATGCAAAAGGAAATAAGGTACAGTATTTCTGGGATCAGAACAGGGATCTTATGTTATATATGCTGGATGGAAAGGGAAATAAGATTTCTTATACCTATGATGATGCAGACCGCCTTTCCGGCATTTCCCAGAAGATGACTGTGGATGGACAGGCAAAGACATTAAAGGAGACTTATACTTACACAGATGACCGTCTGACCTCCATTAACCATAATGAGTTCAGCTACGGATTTGCTTATGACGGGTTTGGGAATACAACGAGTGCGTCAGTAGCGGGAAAGCAGGTGGTAGGTTACACTTATGAAGCAAATAATGGAAATTTGCAAAAAGTAACCTACGGAAACGGGGATTATATCCGATATACCTATGATGATCAAGACCGTCTTCTCCTGAGTTATTATAAGAATGCTGCAGCCGGAGCAGAAGTAAAGCTGCATGAATATGTCTATGATAAATCCGGAAACCTGTACCAGGTGACTGCCCATATGGCAGGCAAGATTTACCGCTTGTCCTATGACCTGCTGGACCGCCTGATGAGGGTGACAGATGAACAGGGGAATTCTTATACCTATACTTATGATAAGAATAACTGTATGGAGAAGATGAATCATACCTGCGGATCCTCTTCTGCAAACACTTCTTACACTTACGATAAGGATAGTCGTGAAGTGACAACGAAATGTGCCGCAAGCTATATCCGGACATCAGCATATGATAAGTTTGGAAGGGTGACAAAATACTCCTGGAATACTCCGAAGGCATTTAATACGGTTTATACCTATTTTGACAGCGGGAATAACCGCAGCAATATGATAAAGACATTGACGAATGGTACTGAGACCATGGAATATACCTATGATGCAAACGGAAACATTACCAGCATCAAGGATGCTTCCGGAGAAAGCAGCTTCCGGTATGATGAATTAAATCGCCTTATCCGTGAGAATAATCATGTGTTGAAGAAGACTGTTACCTACCGTTACGATCTGGGAGGAAACATGACCGCAGTGAACGAGTATGCCTTTACTGCGGCAGATGATGATCCTGCCCAGCCAATTAATACAGAGACAGGAACATATAGTACGGCCTGGAAGGACCAGCTTCTGTCCTGGGACGGTGTATCTATGACTTATGATGCTATCGGAAATATGCTTACCAAAGGCAGTACCTCCTATACATGGACCCAGGGAAGGAAGCTCGCCGGAGTGGAGAACGGAAAGAGCATCCAGTATTTCTATGACCATACGGGGGCAAGGACGAAAAAAGCCGTGGACGGAATCAAAACAGAGTACCGTATGGCAGGCGATTTGCTCGTATCCGAAAAAACCGGCACCCAGACGTACTGGTACCGCTACGATTCCGGGGCAAACCTGGTATCTGTGACTATTGCGGGGAAAATTTACTTTTATGTAAGGAATGCCCAGAACGATGTGATTGGTCTGATTGACGCAAACGGAAACACTGTGGTAAAATATGCTTACGATAGTTGGGGAAAGCTGCTGGAAATCACCGGAGATCTTAAAGACACGATAGGTGTACAGAATCCATTCAGGTACAGAGGATACTATTATGATAATGAGACGGAGATGTATTACCTGAGGAGCAGATATTACGACCCGGCATTGAGAAGACTTATATCGTCGGACGAAATGCCTACAGTACAGATGTCAATAGACTCTTTCCATAATCGGAACCTGTATGCATACTGTAATGAAAATCCAATTATGCGCTTTGATGGAAAAGGATATATTTGGGGGATTGCGCTTCTTGGTGCTGTAGTAGGTGCCGCAGCAGGTGCTGCAGTTTCCATAGGCACACAAGTGATTTTTGAAAAAAGATCATGGGACGAAATTGACTGGGTAGAGGTTGGAACTTCAGCAATAAGTGGGGCTGCTGCAACAACGGCGATTAGAAGAACAGGACAGATAGTCATTAATGCAGCTTTAGGAGGCGCTGGAAGTATCATAAAAGGTGAAGATCTAGGATCTGTAGTATTCAATACGGCAGTGGGGGCGATGTCTGGTGCAATGGGTGGAGATGGAAGCTGGGTTTGCGAAAGGGCATGCAAAGTTTGAGACCCAAATGAAAAAAATACTAAAAAATCCTATAGATACACGAGCGCGTTCACGATTTGTTATACGGCGATCCTATGTTAAAGGTACAAAAAGAAGCATAAAAATGACATTTGTAAGAGGAGTAGCTGGCTATGAAACCGGAAAGATTGCATCCAATGTTAGAGATAATTCTAAAGCAAAGTACTCTAAATCATTAATAGTAAATTACGATCAAAACAGAGGGTATGTACCTTGTCATCCACAGATTACAAACCATCCAATCTACGCATAAGGCATCGTTTCCTTAGTTGTATGGCAGATTTAACAGTTCGTTAGCATATTATCAAATTACATCATAGGAAACTGCATTGCAATTTCCTATGATGTAAGAAGCTTTCAACTAAGGCCCCATTTCATAGCATTTTTCCCTGAGCAAAAAGAAAGGAATTGCTATAGTAATGTTTAATATAATACTTTACATTTTTGAACTTTTGGTAATATTATTCTTCGTTCCTCTGCTTCTTATAACATATGGAGGCGGGGTGGGATATTCTATCGTTATGATTGGGTGGTCATTGATTGCTTATCTAAATAAAGAAAGCTCTTTATTTTCTGATTATAAAGGCATAAAAAATTCAACAAATCCTCTATATGTAGCGGGATGTTACCGTGAGACAAATAGAAAGAAGAGCTGGTATTGGGCTGAATTGAAAGGGTTCTATTGGATTCAGATTGTGGGTTGTGTACAGGCAGTACTTTTCCTCTTTTATGGAATCTTTACGATTTTTGTAAGAAGATATAAGACAATAGAGTTTGTTATGACTATTGGATTGTTTTTCATTTCCTCCAGCGTTCAGTCTCATTACGATAGAATTTAAAAAAAAGGATTAGATAAGAAACTGTGGAAGGGGAAAAAAGAGAGGTATATATGGGAACCTTTTAATAGAACTGGTGAATGGGAAAATACAATACCAATCTCTGCTGAAACAGCTTACCATACATTTCCGGATATTGAAAATGTAGTACAGCATTCCCTGAATAAAAAGGAATATCAGTTGTTCAAACGGTATTCTGCACGCCCGGAAGAAAAATGGGATTTGTATTATAAAGAAGCAGGAAAAGAAGTCTTTATTTTTTTGTTCGGGGAAGAATTGGATGAGATTATTGATGAGGAGTTGGAAGATCTCAGACGGCGTGAGATGAAACGTGAGATTTCGGAGACTGTCTGGATGGCGGCTGTGGACAAAAAGAACCCCAATAGAAAAATTGATAAAATACTGAAAGATTTTTTTCTGAAACAATTTGGAACCGTACGATTAAAAAAGGATGTATTCCTTATATTGGTAACCTGCGGAGAAATAACGCAGCCTTTTACAAGTGATACCATGATGCCTATCGGTCAATCCCGGGGACATTACTGGATTAAAGCACGGTTGTCTCTTGCCACAGGAGTTCTTTTTATATCCCGTCAGAAAAAAAGATATGGACAGAAGCAATATCAAAAAATGAAAGAAGAATTATTAGAATTATTGGGTGTAAATGATAAGTACGGGAAATCAAAGAGATAGAAGTTTTATTTGACTTTACCTGCGCCGTATTTCTTTTTTCAATCAAATTAGGAAAAGGTATAGGAATATACAATCTGCAATATTTTTTCCGGATTGTTTTGTCCTATGCCTTTTATATTATTATTTAGGTAACTGTGAAGGTACTGAACAGTTGGAAATTTGATTTAATAGGGAGAAAATTATCGAAGAAAAGAAGTATGTATTAAACTTAATGCAAATTGTAAAAGATGAGATGGAATGCTCATCGGAAGAGCAGATGGAAAAATATTATCAAAAGATTAAGCCACTGATGGGTTTCTACCGGAAGCTTGTTCTTGAAAACCAGACTGTATTGGAAGAATTGGAAGCAGAATGTCAGGTAAAGATTAATGAGAATCTGGCGTACGCATTGGACTACATAAATCAGTATGATTACCGCATTAATGTGGGGCATTTCCACTATGAGATGGAAAATCTTCTTGCAGTTTATGGGCTGTCAGATTTGATACATCGGTCATTGGTACTATTGAAATATTATGCGCCGCAAGGATGTGATCTGGAAGAAATTATACGGAAATGCTATTGCAGCGGTATAAAGCAAAAGGATAAAGATGTGCAATTAGAGTTGGGATATGGACGAAGCAAATTTTATGAGAGGAAAAAAAGTGCCTTGAAATATCTGGGATTTTACTTTTATGAAATTGTACTTCCATTGGCAAAAGTAAAAAAATAACTATAAGATGGATTAAATCGTGGACTTATTTGGAAGATCGTGGAGTTTTTAGCTGGAATCCAGGATACGTTACGGATATCCTTCTGTTATAATCATTATAGTGGCAAAACAGACATAAGAATAAAGAAAAAAATCTCTGATGGTTTTAAACCTTCAGGGATTTTTTTTGCTTCCTGTTGCGAAAACCTTATGGAAGAAGGAAATAGCAGGCAGGATAGAGAAGCCTAGAGGACATGAAAATATTAAGATTTAAGGAAGGGAATAATATTATGAGATTAAATACTACTTATTTATCAAATAATAACAGTTATGATGGGCAGATACCATTATATATTGTAATCCATAACACAGATAATTTTAGTGAAGGGGCAGATGCAAAAGCCCATGCGAAAGCACAGTACAATGGAAACTTTGATAACATGTCTGCGCACGTATATGTGGATGATAAAGAAGCATATCAAACGCTTCCTTTTAACAGAGGAGCCTGGCACGTGGGGGCAGATTATGGCGGCAGATTGTTCGGAACAGTGAACAACCGGAATTCTGTTGGAATAGAAGTATGTGTCCAGAAAGATTACAATTATGAAAAAGCTTTTCTGAATGCGGTCGAAATCTGCAGCCAAATAATGAAAATACTTAAAATACCGGCAGAACGGGTAATACAGCATTATGATGTATGTGCGAAAAATTGTCCATCTGTGATTCGCCAAAACGGAGACTGGAATAGATTTAAAAGTTTAATCTTAAAAAAAGAAACAGTTGTTTCAGAAGAGAAAAAAACTACAGTTCCGTTAACAGAAAGAATTCCAGAAATTCCCTTCAGGTATTTCAGAAAAACACAAATCAGAAGCAGGATGGAATCTGCGGGAAAAACAGTTGGAAAGCAATAATAGAATATATGAAAAGATATACGTTTTTATGACAGTTCCACGTTATACTGTTTTAGGTGATTTAAGTTATGTATTAATATTCAACGAAAAAAGCAGCCCTTAGGTCATTGACAACTAAGGACTGCTTTTTTGGGTGTAAAATGAGTGAATTTTGCGAGATGCGAGGGGAGAGCTCACAGCCCAGAAGGCCGGATCCCCCCTCGCCCCTGTTGGGCATGCTGGCACCTTTCGTCTTCCGAAGGAAGAGGTCCTGTACTTCCCATTTGGATGCCCCCCCCGGTGTAAGAAAACCTATAGGCCGCAAATATATCGTCCGACACCACAGTCTTCCGGTGTACACGGCGTGCCCAAGAAGGGGGAGTTTGAGGGGGGCCTTCGGGCTTTGCAACTTTGAGATGGCCCCCCTCAGGGTTTCCCAATTTTCTTAAAATCACTTCTTTTTAGAAAAGACCAGTGATCTTTCCGTTCTCATCTACATCGATCTTCTCTGCAGCCGGTACCTTCGGAAGACCTGGCATGGTCATGATCTCACCGGTCAGGGCTACGATGAAGCCTGCGCCTGCGGAGATCTTCAGGTTACGAACGGTCACTTCGAAATCAGTAGGAGCGCCCAGCTTTGTCT
>CAMNTH010000017.1 GCA_946557785.1 uncultured Blautia sp. | reverse complement strand
GGAGATTCGTATTTTAAGATTTAGATCCTAAAAATCGGTATTAACCGATTTCCCCTCTTTCTCTTGAATAGCAGTGACAAAGCTGTTTATGATATCTTCCAAATGACGATATTGTGTTGGGGTTAATTTGAAGATCTTGTGAGGTAATTTGTTGTAATCTTCATTGGTTACGGTTCCAAGAAGAAGATAGTCGGTACTGATTTCGAGTGCAGAACAGATTCGGATAATATTTGCAGGACGTAAAGCCTTTTTTCCAAGTTCTGCAGACGATATGGTTTGTGATGTTATGCCAGCACGTTCAGCTAATTCTTCTTGGGTTAAACGTAGTTGCTTCCTTCGTTCTAATATTCTTTTTCCCATTTGATTTAACAATTCTTCCATATGCTCGCCTCCATGTTATAGTTAAATTTTATCCCTCATAGCACAAACAATTAAGCGACTATGGATTAAGAAAAACATCCATAGCAATATTATTGATAAGAATTGTAAAAAAATAATTGGGAAAAAAGAAAAAATGTTTAGGATAGGTATTTTTGAATTTTGTTAAACGATTCCAATTTTTACCAGAATTTTCCCAAATTTAATATAAGGCAAAAAAGAAAAATGGTATCATTCAATAGTTGACTAAAAAAGTGGAAAAGAATAGTTTGAGTGATTTCGGATAGCCAGCGTGAAAGGGTTGCTGAAATATTCAGAAAAAGTAATTTACGATGGCTGATTAGAATTATTTATATTTCTTTTTCGTGAAGGGCAATAATGAAGCTATTAATGATTTCCTCCAGATGGCGGTATTGCGTTGGAGATAAATCAAAGATTTTGAGAGATAGTTTAGAGTAATCTTCATAGGTTACTTTGCCGAGAAGAAGGTAATCAGTACTGAGTTCAAGTGCAGCGACGATACGAATAATGTTTTCCGGGCGCAGAGCTTTTTTTCCAAGTTCTGCAGAGGATACGGTTTGCGGTGTAATGCTGGCTCTTTTGGCTGATTCTTCTTGTGTTAGACGTAGTTGTTTCCTTCGCTCAAATATTCTTTTTCCCATTTGATTTAACAAATTTTCCATATACATTCCTCTGCATCATAGATGAATTTTATCACCCATGACACAAAATATTAAGCGATCATAGTTGAAAAAAATCATTCATGGCATTATAATGGGGTTGGATCGGGTCAAAAATTGATGAAGTAAAGGCGAGAAAAATTTAGACCGGGCATTTTACCCGGTCTAAATTTTAAGCAAAGCAGTTTTAGAAAATAGAAATATATTTTAGAGATGTTTGTGTTGTTCTCGGTACTGTAAAGGTGTGCAGCCAAGTTCCTTGCGAAAAATTTTTGTGAAGTAACTTTGAGAGCTAAAATGTAAACCGGTGCTGATTTCTGATAAGGAGAAATTGGAATGGGCTAATAAATATTGAGCTTCTTTTAGCTTTTCCTTATTAATATACTCAAGAACAGAAATATTTAAATCTTTTTTGAACCTTAGCGAAATGGTACGAGGAGTGACACCACATAGACATTGATCGGGACATTCTGTGTAAACCGCATAGACCTGTCTGATATTTACAATGGACAAGATCGATATGCAAAAGAGATTTTATCCGTTATATGAAATTGTGGTTATAGATGATGGCTCCGGGGACGCCACATCATTGCGTTTGATTGAAGCGTTCCAAATGGCTGAATTAAAACGTCCGATTCAAAGGCAGATTAAATGTAAATGGGAACAGGCAGTTTACGAAGCAAAAGTGAATCATATCCCATTGACACTGATACGGAAAGAAAACGGAGGAAAAGCGGACACCCTGAATATGGGGATCAATGCTTCCCGATATCCATATTTTATATGTATGGATGCGGATTCTGTGTTACAGAGGGATTCCTTAAAAGAGATCATAAAGCCTATTTTGGAAAATGATAAGGTCATTGCCAGTGGCGGTCTTGTTTGTATTTCAAATTGTGCAGAACTTGAGGACGGAAGGCTTGTTAAATATAGAATGCCGTGGAATCCTATTGTTGGTGTTCAAATTAAGGAGTATGACTGTTCCTTTTTGGCGGCTCGTATGATGTTGGACAAATTTAATGGAAACTTGATATAGTATTCAATATACTCCCAATGCTATTTGTTGGAGTCAGGCTCCCTCAAGTTTATCAGATTTAATGAAGCAGCGAAGAAGATGGCATTTGGGTTTGTTTCAGAGTATGCTGAAGCATCGTCAGATGTTTTTCTTTTATCTGGCATACGCATTTTTTGGGTGTGTGATGACTTTGACGGCTTTCTTTGCCCGTATTTATACGCAAATATTACACTTAATATTCTCGATGTAGTAAAAGCTATCGTCATGTGTATCATGGAGGTGGTCTTTCTGAGATTTGTTATGGCTTTTGTGCAAATTACTGCCTTTATCGGGTATCGGTCAAAGAAAAAAGATTGGGGACGCATTCAACGTCAAAAAATCAACATAAAATAGAGGGTTTAAAAACACTTTGGTATAGACGAGATAAAAGGAGATCGCATGAAAAAAAACAGAAGCTTTTATGTAAAAATAATAATTTCAGTCATATTTTTGTGCATCAGCTCTTTTTTCTTTCTTATTAAGTTTCAAACGGATATGGAAAAGAGAGAAGATGAAGTGTTACGGAATGATGTACAAAAATATGTAGAATTTGGTGCAATTATAGTAGAGAGAACTTTGGAAGGATATATTACATCCCTTAGTGGAATCGCTGAACCTTTGGGGGAGGGATTGCTGCAAACGGATGAACAGATGGAATACTTAAAAGGAATCCTGGATTCACATGCATTTGTACGTCTTGGAATCTCAGATCTGGAGGGAAACTTAAGGGTTACGGATGGCGTCCGAACAGATATTGAGATTGATATAAGTGATTGTTCCTACTTTTCAGAGGTAATTAATGAGAAACACTATGTTGTTACAGAAATTGAAAAATCCAGAGTTACCGGTAAAAGAGTATTCATGGTATCAGGCCCGATTTTCAATCCGGACAAAGACGTTGTAGGCGTTTTGCATGGAGCGATACGATTAGAAGATTTTCATCCATATGGGGATAATGATATACATTATCAGAACCTATATATTCAGGTGATTGATAAAAACGGCAATTATATTGTAAGCAATCAGGATAAGCACCTGCCCGGGGATAACTCATCTTTTGATGGTCTGCGAATATCGAAAGGGGATGTCCCGGCGAATGAAATCATTGAAATGATCCGGCAGGGGAAATCCATAGTGACGAAACGCAATTATGGAGATGTGGATTATACGGTCTACTTTGAACCGTTAAAGTTGAATTCGTGGTATATGGTAGTAGCTGTAAATGATACTTATATTGCAGAAAGAGTCGATTCGTTTATGAAAACGATGGTTTACCCACTGATCATAAAGATTTTATGTATTTTAATCCTTTTATATGTACTTGTTCTTTTCTATATCAGAAGAAGCGAACGTCAAAAATTAAGGAAAGAAGAAAAACTGAGAAAGCAGCTGCTTGCCGGAGTAGAAGGCTTTATGGTTATTGATCTTCAGGCAGATAAAATATTGCGCTGTTCAGAAGCCCTGATTGCGCCCTACAGTAAAAAAATATCTTATTCAAATTTGCTGGAATTTTGGAAAGATAGCCTCATTGCTCCGGAATATGCACAAAAAACGGCTGATAAAATGTCTATTTCTTCAATCGTGGAGAGATTTAAAGCAGGTGTGGATACGGAAACAATCGAGTATCCGATTCAGAACGCAGATGGTGCGATGATCTGGAGAGAATGTGTGATTATGGTAAAAGAAGAGGATTCGTATTTAATGGCTTATAGCATTTACCGCAACATTAGCAGTAAAAAACAAACAGAATTGTTATTAAAGGAAAAGGCGGAAAGAGACTATCTGACAGGTCTGTATAATAGAAGCTACTGCGTTGAAGTTGTAAACCAACTGATCCAGTCCGGGAAGCTGCAGGATAACAGGAAACAGGTCTTTGTTCTTATAGACTTAGACAATTTCAAGAGCATCAATGATAATTTGGGCCACCAGATTGGGGATAAAGCGTTACAGGATGTTGCGAATATACTTATCCATCATTTCCGGGAATATGATGTGGTCTGCCGTCTGGCAGGTGACGAATTTGTGGTACTGCTGAAGAACATTCCGGCGAAAACAGTTGAGAGAAATATAGCTGTTTTATTGAATAAACTCCAGCTTACATATACCGAAAATTTACAAAGTGTCAGTATTACGGCTTCTATTGGAATATCCTTCATAAGTGAACATGGAGTGACTTTTGAAGAAGTATATACGAAGGCAGATAAAGCGTTGTATCTATCTAAAGAACGTGGCAAAAACAAGTTTTATATTTATTCGGAGGAATACAAAAAATAGATAAGAGAATGGAGTGAGGATGTCATTATGGCGAAAAAGACCAGAAAATTTTTATTGGGAAGTATTTTTTTCTGATCATCATCTGCATTGGAACTTCGATTTTAACAGGCGGATTTTTAACGTCAAAAAGTGTGGATGCAATTAGTGAGGTTGGTTCCATTTATATGTCCGAAATGAGCAAACAGTTCCGGCAGAAGTTTGAATCAATTATTGACCTGCGGTTTGTTCAGGTGGAAGGGATCATAAAAAGAACGTCCCCGGATTCCTCCGGCGATGTCAGCGAAATGAGAACACAGTTAGCATTGAACGGGGAGGTTCGTGGATTTACCTTTTTAGGGCTTTATTCGGAGGATGGCGAATGCGATCTGCTTTATGGAGAATCTGTCGAAAGATATGATTATGATGAATTTATGAGTATGTTGGATGATGAAGGCAGAAGAGTAACCAGCGGGGTAAACCACGATGGGGAAAATATTCTTATGCTGGCTGTAGATGCGCAGTATCCAATGAAGAATGGAGAAACAAGTAAAGTTTTGGCAGGCGGACTGCCGATGAAATATCTGGATGATGCGCTTTTTCTGGAAGAGGATGATTCCACAGTGTACGCACAAATTATCCGGGGCGACGGTACCTTTGTAGTCCGCAGCGGTGAAGATTATCGTGAAAATTATTTTGTGCGTATGCAGGAGCAGCTTTTAGAGTTCAATGGTAAAACTCCAAAAGAGTATGCGCAGGAAATGCAGTCAGCAATGGAAAAAAAGGAAAATTATGCGGCACTGGTAATGAGCGGCGAGACGCATCAGCATCTCTACTGTGTTTCACTGCCAAATACAGACTGGTATCTGATTGTAACTATGCCCTATGGAAGTTTAGAGGCTGCAATTAATACATTAGCTTTACAGCGCCAATATACCGTGTTGGCTTCCAGCAGCTTTGTATTTTTGGTATTGATTATTATTTTTGTATTATACGGCAGGCTTTCGCAGCTGCAGATCAGAGAATTGGAGAAAGCAGAAAACGAAGCTGCCCGTGCAAATAAGGCGAAAAGCGAATTCCTTTCAAGTATGAGCCATGATATCAGGACGCCAATGAATGGCATCGTTGGTATGACGGCCATTGCAATGGCGAATATCAATGACTCTGCAAGGGTGCAGGACTGCCTGTCAAAGATCGAATTGTCCAGTAAGCATCCGTTGGGACTTATTAACGATGTATTGGATATACATTTCAATATTTTGTCAGAACGGACAAATATCGTTCAAGCTGTCTCTGGTTGACAGCAGGGAAATGGCGGCATATTTTAGAGCGAAGAGACTGCGGCAATACATTATACATCTTTGATAAACTTTCAAAAGTTAATACACTGGTGGTTATCCATAAGGGAATATTATTGTAATTGTCTGGATTCATGTATTCTTTTTGAGAGATTCCATGTGCGTCTATGAAATAGTATGCCATAAGATTTCCGATGTGCCGTTCAATTTGTAGCAGGTACTTTAAAAACAATTCTCTTAAATCTGCGTCAAATTGATAGAGCGCTACAATTTCATCAAAGTTTGTTCCCGGTCTGTATTTTTTGGTAAATGGAATACGGAATAATTGTTTATATCCGCCCATCAATGAGAAATAGCCTATTCGTTGTAAAATTTTTTCTGCATACTGTGAATCTGGTATTTCAATGTGTTTCTCATTTTTTAAGGATTCAACCTGTTGAGAAAAGGTCAAAAAGTGTTTTGAAGCCGTCATATTAAAATCTCCTATGATGTAAAAGAGGGAGATACCCGCAGGCTCTCCCCCGCCTGTGGGCTTCGCAAGTTTCCACAGAACGATCACTGAGTTTACTATGCAGAATCGACACAAGAAGTCAAGACGCTGGTTCGACTCTGTATTAATATATGCCATGTTGTAGGGAAAGATACTGAATAAACACAGAAAAAATAAGTCCGATCATGTTGGAAATTACTGATCAGACTTAATCCTTATAATGTGCCGCAATATCTTCAATGTTGCAATTCAGTATATTACACAGGGTATTGATAGTGTTCATGCTGACGCCTTCGTTATTCTGCAATCTGTGGATCAGCGATTTACTGAAATGATATTCTTTATGAAGCATATATTTTGTTATGCCTTTGGCTTTCATTGTCTCCCATAGCTTATCGTATTTTATCATCTGTACATCCTCTTTTCCTTGTGTTTCTTTTATTATAGGTTTAGGATAATAAGTAACAAAGGTTCTGTTTTCGGAACCTATAGAAACCGTGTAATGACGGAGAGAGGATTCGGAGTAGATAAAATGAGTAAATTGAGGTATGGCTTTGTTTGTGCCGTGTTGGTGTGTGCTATATGTTCTATCGTTTCACAAGGAAAAGATAAATATGCACAGTGGAAAGAAGATAATTGTGGGATACCAGATGCAGTTTCAAGTATGGCGATGAATACCGACCAGCATCTGACAGTTGTAGCGAATAGCAAAGAAATAGAGGACAAAGAAAGTTTTGCCCGCATGATTATCGGAATGTGCATGGAAAATGAGTTTCATTCGATAAAGTTCTCGATAGATATAAATGGCTATCCGTCCAGTTTGGATATTGCTGTATATTTGAAAAGGAGTGATATAGGGGAAAAAGAGCCAGTTTGCAGAATCAGATATATTCCGATAGATTACAATGAAGGGTATGATATAAAGAACAATGCGGATCAGTATCGTTTATATCTGGATGAAAAGGAGATTGTATTTAAGCGATCAGGACAATACCGGGGAATCATTTGTTTCGATTCTCCGGTATTGAAAGATTTGTATTAAGAGATATCCTGGCTTTTTTCTGTATGCATGGAATGGTCTTTTCCTAGAATCATATCTACATTTGTACAAACGGTTTTCAGTTCTTTTTCATATCTATGGAGATTCTGATATGTTTCATACTGGCTGGCTTTCAGGGCGGTCAGGTCTTCTTTTTTTGATTTTAAATATTTCATGGAGGGCAGCTTTTCGTTGTCTGACTGTTCCTTCAGAATCTTCCAGTGAATCGTATCCATGCTCCTGTACATAAGCAACGGTCTTTGCCATCTGTTGTAGGTTGGATAGTTTTACTTTCTGTACATAAGCCTGATTTTGCTGTGCTTTCACGCATTGCTGCAGGTCTACCACAAGACGGAGATCGGAGTTGATAAAAACAAAGGTAGGCAGTTCTGTTTTTCTCTCTGGTCTTGAAATAGGTGGAGTGGAAGAACTACGATGCTCCGACGGAGATGGCTCTGATGTAGTATCAGGAATTTCATAGTCGGCATTTTTCTCAAATAATGAGAGCAGATAGTTTTCTTCATAGTGGGTGCCGAGATTCCTGCCAGTGATCGGTTTGCTTCGATCCGGATGGAGGTAACTGATATTGCTTCCTGCTATTTCAGCACCTCAATCCACTGGTTATTTTCTGTGGAGAAAAACTGCTCGGATAGTTCTTCTTCACAGAACAACCTAAGCATACTTTCCATTCCCAGGGCAAGGGGCAGATTTTGAAGATTGGATAAGGGAACCCAACGGACAGCTCCTTCTTCCGATGAAGTAAGCTCACCTTCAAATACATTGGTTTTGTATAGAAACACTACATATCTTGATCCATCATCTTCGATCCAGTCTTTGATACCGCACATCCGAAGCTTTGAAACAGTTAGACCGGTTTCCTCAAAAACCTCCCTGACTGCTGCGTCAGTAAAAGATTCTCCCTTTTCTACATGGCCTCCAGGGAAGGTAATCCCAGGCCAATTGGGATTCAAGCGATTTTGGACAAGGACATTGCCTGCGTCATCATATATCATGCACATATTGGTAAATTCAACAGTTTCTCTTCTTTTCAACCAAATGAGCTATAATTAAGTGCTTAAAGCAAATGTCTGGATCAAATGTAAACCGGAATATAAAAAACAGTTGACAATCAAGGGGCAAATCTATAATATATAGAAGAAGATTTGAATTGGAGGAATCAGAATATGAAAAAACAAAAAATACACCAATTGACTGCCTGTGCCTTGATGACTGCTTTGCTGTGTATCCTCGGTCCTATGTCTATTCCTATTGGGCCGATTCCGGTATCTTTGACAAATTTCGTCATTTTTCTTGCTGTCTATATTCTGGGTATGAAAGGCGGTACAATTAGTTACATTCTTTATCTGCTGTTAGGGACAGTGGGGCTGCCTGTTTTCTCCGGGTTTCAGGGGGGATTGGCTAAGCTGACAGGCCCTACCGGCGGATTTTTGATCGGATTTATCTTTTCAGCTGTGATTGCCGGTTTTGTTATGGAACGCAGTCATTTGCGTACGGTTCCTGTGATTATCGGAATGATTGCTGCTATGGCTGTGGCATATTCCTGCTGTGTGATCTGGTTTTGTTTCCAAATGCAGTGTGATGTCTGGTACGCATTAACAACCTGTGTATTCCCTTTCGTTATTATTGACTTTATTAAGATTGTGATTGTAACGATCATAGGAAAGACGATTCGCAGTGCCTTGAAAAAAGCAGGTTTGCTGTCAGCAGAGAAAGATATGGCTGAGGCTTTGGCCAATCAGTCCGGAGTCAGACCTTAAAGCAATACCAGCTGTGATTCCTGCTTCCGGTCTAGTGAACGCTGTGTATGCGGCTGCCATAAATGGGCTGGAAAAAAGTTTCCTGTTGGTTGATTTTATAAACTAAAGTATCGCAACAGTCGATTGAATTATATCTGCTCTTCCTGCTATAATAATACTGCGAATACAACCTGAGAATGTTAGAGGAGCAAAGATTATGAACAGATTGAATTTGCCGGATAATATTATCCGTCTTCGGCATAGAAAGAAGCTGACGCAGGAAGAATTGGCAGATTTCATGGGTGTGACTAAGGCATCTGTGTCGAAGTGGGAAAAGGGGATCAGTACGCCGGATATTTTGCTTCTGCCCCAATTGGCCGCATATTTTGACGTAACGGTAGATGAACTGATCGGATATGAAGCGCAGCTTTCCGGTGAACAGATACGGCGCAGATATGGAGAACTATCAAGAGATTTCGCAGTTCTTCCTTTTAGTAAGGTATTGGAGAAGGTCAGGACACTTGCACATAAATATTATGCCTGCTATCCTTTTTTACTCCAGCTCAGTGTCCTGATGTGCAACCACTATATGCTGGCGGGGACAGAGATGGATCAAAAGGAGATTTTGGAAGAAGCAATCTGCTGGTGCAGCCGGATCTTGGAAAACTGCAGTGATGTGGGAGTCTGCAGTGATGCTGTAGTATTGAAGGCAGGACTGCAGCTTCGCCTTGGAAATTCCAGAGAGGCCATTGAGGCTCTGGAGCCTTCTGCGGATCCAAGCCGCCTTGCAGGGCAAAATGGTGCATTGCTTGTGCAGGCATATCAGTTGGCCGGAGATATGGAGAAGGCAAGAAGCTTTGCCCAGGCAAAAGAGTACCTGGATTTGCTGAATCTAACAGGTGATGCCATGCTGGCCTTATCCCTCAATGGAACAGATCAAAAGCACTGTGAAGAAATTATTCGGCGTATCAAAGGAGTTATGGAACTGTACAAAGTAGAAACGCTTCATCCAAATACTGCTGCCCAGTTTTATTTTCAGACTGCTGTTTTTTACGGGGAAAATGGAAGAGATGAAGAAGGGATGGAAGCTCTTCGTCGTTTTGAACAGTGTGTAGACAGGCTCTTAGGAACAGAGAAGCTTATGCTTCACGGAGACGATTACTTTGACTATTTGGATGAGTGGATTGAACGCCTGCCTCTTGGAAGTATGGCGCCCAGGGACAAAAGCTTTATCCGTCAGAGCCTGAGGGAGTCCCTGAAGCATCCTGCATTTGATAGATTAAAAGAAAAGGATGAATTTCAGAAGCTTGTTTTCAGATTAACGAAAGGCGGAGAGAAAGGAGTTTCTTATGTTAAAGATTGAACATTTGACAAAGCACTATAAAGGAAGCAGTAAAGGTGTTACGGATCTTAGCCTGCATATTAAGCCGGGAGATATTTATGCTTTCATTGGACATAATGGTGCAGGAAAAACTACCACATTGAAATGTGCAGCCGGTATTCAGGACTTTGATGCAGGAAGGATAGAGATCAGCGGGAAGGATATCAGGAAGGATCCTATTGCCTGTAAACGTCAATTTGCCTATATTCCGGACAACCCGGATATATATGAGTATCTTACCGGTATCCAGTATCTGAATTTCACGGCAGATATATTTGGCGTGGCTGCAAGGGACAGGGAGGAGAGGATTAAAAAGTACGGAGAGGCGTTTGAGATCACAGCCTCCTTAGGGGATCTTATTTCAACCTATTCCCATGGTATGAAACAGAAACTGGCGCTCCTTTCTGCTCTTGTACATCAGCCAAAGCTTCTGATCCTGGATGAACCCTTTGTGGGACTTGATCCAAAAGCAGCCGTGCTTTTAAAAGAAATCATGCACAGTATCTGCGCAGAAGGCGGTGCGATCTTTTTTTCCACACATGTGCTGGATGTGGCAGAGAAGCTGTGCAATAAAGTGGCGATCATTAAGGACGGGACACTGGTTGCCTGTGGTGATATGGAAACAATCGTGAAGCAGGGAGAGTCTCTGGAATCCATTTTTATGGAGGTGGTTGAGCATGCTGATGCAGACTAAGATAGGGGCACAGACTAAGACATTGGAGAAGACTAAGATATGGACTCAGATCAAGATATTGACAAAGTTGGAGCTTTGCAACCTTTATGGCCTTAATACTTTTCGGTTTTCCAGGGATAAGAAGGCAAAAAGAAAGTTTTTGGGGCTGTTTGCTGCGTGGGCCTTGGTGGCTGCGATGCTGGTCTTTTATGTGGGTGGTCTGACTTATGGACTGATTTATTTAGGGCTTGAAGAGGTAGTTCCCGCCTACCTGATTACCATTTCCAGCTTGCTGATTTTCGCCTTTGGCATGCTGAAAGAGGGGAGCATTATCTTCCGAAGGGAAGGATATGATATCCTATGTGCACTGCCGGTGAACAACGGCGGGGTAGTGGTCAGCCGTCTGATCAGAATCTATGTGGAAAATCTGCTGATGACTTTGGCGGTGCTGCTGCCTGGTATTGCGGTATATGTATGGAACCTTCATCCGGGGGCCGGCTTTTATGTAACAGCACTTCTTGGAATATGGAGCATTCCTTTCCTTCCTATGACTGCAGCTTTGTTCATTGGAACATTGATCACAGGGATTTCTTCCCGAATGCGCCACAAAAGCCTGATAGCAGCCATCTTATCAGTTCTGACTGTTCTGGGAATTCTGTATGGGTCTTCTAGGCTGTCATCCATGGAAGGAAATATAGAACCGGAAATGCTGAAGAAACTGTCTGCGTCTGTGATGGGGATTTTGGGCAAGGTCTATCCGCCTGCAGTCTGGCTTGGAGCCAATATAACCCAGGGGAATATTTGGGGCTGCGCATTATGTGCAGCTTTGTCTTTGGCAGTATTTGCAGCAGCAGGAATGGGAGTTTCCCTTTGCTATCAAAAGATCTGCCAGGGTCTTTACAGCAGTGCTGCAAAGCATAATTATAAAATGGGGACACTTAAGGCAGGCTCTGTGTTGTCTTCCCTGTGCATGAGAGAGTTTAAGCGGTATTTTTCTTCCAGTATCTATGTGACCAACACCATCATTGGACCGGTCATGGCCTGTGTTTTTTGTGCAGCACTGCTGTTTACCGGCATAGAGAAGCTGAAAGGCTTATGGCTCCTTCCTTTTGATATAGAGGAGCTTATTCCCTTTGGGATAGCAGGTACATTCTGTATGATGACGACTACATCAACCTCCATCTCCCTGGAGGGGAAAAGCTGGTGGATCGTAAAAAGCCTGCCCCTGTCCGTGAAAAATATTCTGGATGCAAAAATCCTGATGAACCTGCTGCTTCTCCTGCCCTTTTATCTGCTGTCAGAGCTGTTTCTCCTTCTGGCACTGAAACCGGATGCGCAGGAGCTTCTGTGGCTTTTGTTGATTCCTGCTGCAATCATCCTGTTTTCCTGTGTGTATGGCATCACGGTCAATCTGTACTTTCCGGTATTGGAATGGGAGAACGAGGTTCGTATTGTTAAGCAAAGTGCTTCCGCTATGCTTGGAGGAATGGGAGGATTTATCCTGGCGATCCTATGTGCAGTGGCTGCAGCGGCGGTGCCGAAAGCCTATACCCTTTATTTAAAGGCAGGAATCTGTGCTGTTCTTCTGGCAGCAGCAGCTGTTTTGTACAAAAAAAATAACCGCTTTGATATCCTAGGGAAGATTTGAGAACTCATGCTACCGAAAACAGGTCTGCACCAGTACCATGTATAGAATAGTGCCTGCTCCAATACTGAGCAGGGTGCATTTCTTCCATTTATGAATCACAATGATAAAAAGAATTGCGATAAGTTCCGGCAAACCGTGAAAGGATGTCCATAAGGCATCCTTTACGCAGTAAACAACTAAAAGCCCGATGACTGCGTATGGAAGAACTGTCCCCAGGTATGTAATAAATTTAGGCGGTACTTTGCCTTCAGGGAAGATGAAAAAAGGCAGAAACCGGGTAAGCATGGTTCCCAGAATAACTGCAAAAATTGTAATGATACTTTGCATTCCAGTCATTTTTCTGTCTCCTTTCTAAGTTTGCTTCCATTAAATGTAAAGCATAAAATAATAAGCGCCATAGCCGGCAGGATGAAGCGGTCTGCACCGAAAAGCAGCAGGCATACAAGTGAACAGCCAAGCCCGATGAGGGCAGGGCCATGTTCCTTGTGTTCTTCCCATTGATTGATAAACATAACTACAAACAGAGCAGTCATAATAAACTCGATGCCTGTGGTATCGAAGTGAATCACATAACCCAGAAGTGCCCCTAAAGTAGCGCCTGTTACCCAATAGATTTGATTGAGCAGTGTGACAAAGAACATGAACCACCCTTTGTCTATATCCTTCGGAGGAGTGACTGTACAGTTGATGCTGAAAGATTCGTCACACATTCCAAAAATAAGATAGATTTTTTTCCATCCGGTGTTTTTGTATTTCTCCAGCATAGAGATTCCATAAAACAAATGTCTGGCATTTACCATCAGCGCCAGGAAGAAGGCGTATAAAGGGTTAAAGGCGGACAGCAGCAGATTTACTGTAACAAACTCCATAGAGCCTGCAAAAATAAAAAGACTCATCAGCATAGGATAAACAAAGGAGAATCCTTTGCTGCGCATTAGGAACCCATAAGACATTCCAAGAAAAAGGAATCCGATGCAGATGGGCAGTGTATGTGGCAGAGCCGCTTTAAAAGCTTTTTTCTTCATATTGATCTCCAGTATCGTGTATCATCAGGACGTTGATTTTTCATCTGCAATCCCGTATAATTTTTTCATAATAAGCTTAGTGTATTATATAGTTGACAGGGTAAAAAGTCAAGTTTACGGAAAGGGAGAAAATCTATGAGAAGAAAAGACAGAGAAGTTACGGATTTGAATCAGATCTTTGAAATCGTGAGTAACTGCAGTTCGGCTCATGTGGGTATGATCGACAACGGAAAACCTTATGTTGTGGCTTTAAATTTTGGTTATGAAAGACAGGAGGATTCTCTGATTTTGTATTTTCACAGTGCATATGAGGGACGAAAAATGGATATTCTAAAGACGAATCCTCATATTTGCTTTCAGATGGATTGTGCAGGGCAGTTTGTAGAAGGGACGAAAGAGAATCCATTTGCCTGCACCTGGAAGTATGCAAGCGTCATTGGCAGCGGGACGGTGGAGTTTCTGGAAGATCCCGGAGAAAAAGCCTATGCTTTGAATTGTATGCTCCGCCATTTGGGAAAAACGGAAGATACCTTTTCAATTCCGGAAGCAATGCTGAAGAAAACCTGTGTTTATAAGATTTGCTCCAGGGATTTTACCGGAAAGTGTCATGGATAAGACTTTACAACAATTATAAATGATAAGTATAAAAGATAAAATACAGGGCGGGGAATTAAGGATTCCACGCCCTGTGTCATGCCGCAGCATTGTTTGTTGATTATTTTATTTTTCCTGCACGTTTCATAGCGCCGGTTACCATTTTTGTCAGTGCAAATAAAGCCAGGGCATTGGGGATTACCATCAGGTTGTTAAACATATCGGAAAGTTCCCAAACCAGGTCGTTGGAAGCCAAAGTTCCAAGGAAAATAAACACCAGTGCAATGATGGTATATATAGTAGTGGATTTTTCCCCAAACAGGTAAGCCACATTTATCTTTCCAAACAGATTCCAGCCAAGAATGGTGGAAAATGCAAAGAAAAATAATGTGATTGCTACGAACATGGCGCCGAACTGCTCACCGAATACAGTACCGAAGGCAGTCTGGGTTAGGTTGGCTTTGTTTACTGCTGCCATAGCAGCTTCATTGTAGCCATTTGCCAGGATGCCATCGCTTGTATAGAGGGTGGAAATAACAACCAGGGCATTTAAGGTAAGTACCACGAAGGTATCAATAAATACACCGATCATAGCTACACAGCCCTGTTCATGAGGAGTTTTTACATTTGCCAGTGCATGTGCATGGGGAGTGGAGCCCATACCTGCTTCATTGGAAAACAATCCCCGTTTTGCACCCTGGGTGAGGGCGATCTTCAGGGCAGCGCCCACACCGCCGCCGATGATGGCCTGAGGCTGGAATGCATATTTAAAGATCATGCCAAAGGTTGCAGGGATATACTTAATACGTGCGATTAAAAGAATCAGGCCTCCCAGCAAAAAGATAGATGCCATAATGGGAACAACTTTCTCCGTAACGGAAGCCAGACGCTGGATACCGCCAAGAAAAATGAATCCGCAGATGGTGACCAGAATCACGCCGATTACCCAGGAAGGAATGCCAAAAGCAGTTTGGCAGGTGGAGCCGATGGAATTGGACTGTACCATACAGCCGAAGAATCCAAGAGCCAGCGTAATGGCAATGGCAAAAAATCCTGCCAGGGATTTTCCAAGGTTTCCTTTAAAAGCAGTAGTAATATAATAAACAGGGCCTCCCTTGATAGAACCGTCTTTGTTTACTATGCGGGTTTCCTGAGCCAGGGTAGCCTCTGCGTAAATGGTTGCCATGCCGAAGAAAGCAATCACCCACATCCAGAAAATTGCGCCGGGGCCGCCTGCGAGGATTGCGCCGGACGCACCTACAATGTTGCCTGTACCAACCTGGGCAGCAATGGCAGTTGCCAGAGCCTGGAAAGAACTCATTCCGCTGGACTGTTTTTTGCCCCGCAGGGTCAGACTGCCGAATACCCGGCGCATACCTTCCCCGAAACAGCGGATCTGTACGAAGTGAGTCTTGATGGAATACCAAAGGCCAACTGCGATAAGCATAATAAAGAGGATGTAATCAGAAAGATAGCTATTGATGGTTTGTACAATGGGTAAAAGTATTTCAGACATTTTTTATCTCTCCTTGTTTGATTAAAAAATAGAAAAAGCAGCGAGTCATTCGCTGCTCTGAAAAATCCAACAATCATGAGAAAAGACAAAAGGAAAAATACCCCAAAACAATGGGGATATAAAAGCTCTGTCTCCTTTACCTGAGAGATTCAGCCTCAAAGAGCCTTACACCTTCGGTACTCATTCATGAGTTTTTCCAGAGTATTCTCCGCCGCCAGTTTCCTGCAGATGCAGGATTCAAGAGGTTTCATCGAATGCGGACTTAGAATACCATAGGGGATGAAATTTGTCAATTATAAAATTCCCTACAAAGAACAGAATATACTTTCAGGGTTGGAAAGAAAGAACAATGTTTTGTGCAAAACTACTAATAAAATGTAGGAAACTTTTACGGACGTGCCAGTGCTGTTTACAAAAGACTGAAAGAACTTTCAAAGAGGTTATAAACTATTGAAAATAAAATCAGAAAGAATATAATGGGCTTCAAGAAAAGGAGGGAAAAACGGATGACACAGAAAACAATAGAAAATCTGCAGGGAAAGCTGATCGTATCCTGCCAGGCACTGCCACACGAACCGCTGCATTCATCCTTTATTATGGGAAGAATGGCCGTAGCTGCAAAAATGGGCGGAGCAGCAGGCATTCGTGCAAACACGAAGGAAGATATTGCAGAGATTCAGACACAGGTAGACCTTCCGGTGATTGGGATTGTGAAAAGAGACTATGCAGGCAGTGAAGTCTATATTACACCAACAATGAAGGAAGTAGAGGAACTGATGAAAGTAAAGCCGGAGATCATTGCTGTTGATGCTACAGGAAGGCTTCGCCCCGGAAATGTAGCATTGGACGATTTCTTCAAACAGATCAAAGAAAAATATCCGGAGCAGCTTTGGATGGCAGACTGTTCCACAGTGGAAGAAGCGCTTCATGCAGACGAGCTGGGCTTTGATTTTATTGGGACAACCATGGTGGGGTATACCAAGCAGAGCGAAGGCAATAAGATTGAGGCTAATGATTTTGAGATACTGAGAAAGATCATTGCAGGAGCAAAAAACAGGGTTATTGCAGAGGGTAATATTAACACCCCGGAAAAAGCGAGACGGGTTATTGAGCTGGGAGCCTTCAGCGTTGTGGTAGGTTCAATTATCACACGGCCGCAGCTGATCACAAAATCATTTGCAGAGGCACTTGATAAATAAGACATTGGACAAATAAGGACATAATAAACCTGACATAAAACCTATTAACTAATTTTTAAAGAAAAGGAGAAGTATCATGAGGAATCTTGAAAAGTACAAAGGTGTTATCCCTGCATTTTATGCATGCTATGATGAAGAGGGAAATATCAGTCCTGAAGGTGTGCAGGCTCTGACCGGATATTTTGTAGAAAAAGGCGTTAAGGGCGTATATGTAAACGGTTCTTCCGGAGAATGTATCTATCAGAGCGTGGAAGACAAAAAAATCGTTCTGGAAAATGTTATGAAAGCTGCGCAGGGAAAACTGACTGTAATCGCACATGTGGCATGCAACAATACAAAAGACAGTATGGAGCTTGCCCGTCATGCAGAGAGCCTTGGGGTAGATGCAATCGCTGCAATCCCTCCTATTTACTTCCGTCTGCCTGAGCATGCAATCGCACAGTACTGGAATGATATCAGCTCAGCTGCTCCAAATACGGATTTTGTTATTTACAACATTCCGCAGCTTGCAGGAGTTGCCCTTACCATGAATCTGTTTGCGCAGATGAGAAAGAACCCGAGAGTGATCGGCGTGAAAAACTCTTCCATGCCTGTACAGGATATTCAGATGTTTAAAGCAGAGGCTGGAGAAGATTATGTGATCTTTAATGGACCGGACGAACAGTTTATCAGCGGACGTGTCATTGGCGCAGAGGGAGCTATTGGCGGAACCTACGGTGTTATGCCGGAGCTTTTCCTGAAAATGGATGAGTATGTGAGAGCAAATGAACTGGGAAAAGCAAGAGAGATCCAGTATGCAGCAGATGCGATCATCTACAAAATGTGTTCCGCACATGGAAATATGTATGGTGTGATCAAGGCAATCCTTAAGATCAATGAAAATCTTGAGCTGGGGGGAGTCAGAAAGCCGCTGCCTGCTTTAACAGAGGCTGATATGGCCATTGTAGAGGAAGCCGCAAAAATGATCCGTGATGCAAAAGAGAAATATCTGTAATAGCAGAAAATACTAGGAGGAAAGAGGAATGCAGGGATTTACCGTTATTGACTTAGTTATTTTGATTGTATATCTGGCAGCGGTATTGCTTGCCGGCCTTCATTTTGCCAAGAGGGAAATGAAGGGAAAAGAATACTTTAAAGGGGATGGAACTGTGCCGTGGTGGGTAACCTCCGTATCCATCTTTGCAACTTTGCTGAGTCCGATTTCATTCCTGTCTCTGGCAGGAAATTCATATGCAGGAACATGGATTATGTGGTTTGCACAGCTTGGAATGCTGCTGGCAATCCCCCTTACCATCAAGTTCTTCCTGCCCATTTACAGTAAGCTGGATATTGATACAGCTTATCACTACCTGGAACTTAGATTCGGAAGCAAAGGCCTGCGTGTTCTGGGAGCAGTGATGTTTATTATCTATCAGGTAGGACGTATGTCCATTATCATGTATCTGCCTTGCATGGTACTGGGAAGCCTGACAGGGATTAATGTGAATGTACTGATTATCATCATGGGTGTGATAGCAATTATTTACTCCTATACAGGAGGCTTGAAGTCCGTACTTTGGACTGATTTTATTCAGGGTTCCGTGCTTTTGATCGGCGTGACATTTGCCCTGGTATTCCTTTTGTCACACCTTGACGGAGGAATCGGTGCGATCTTTAATGCATTTGCACAGGAGCATAAATTCCTGGCTCAGGATCAGCCGATATTTGATGCAAATATTTTAAGAGACAGTGTATTTATTATGATTGTGGGCGCTGGATTTAATACCATGGGTTCTTATGTATCCAGCCAGGATATTGTACAGCGTTTTACCACCACGACTGATACAAAGAAGCTGAATAAAATGATGCTGGCTAATGGCGGGCTTTCTATTTTCATTGCTACTGTATTCTATCTGATCGGTACCGGACTTTATGTATTTTATCAGCAGAATACCCTGCCGCCTGCAGCAGCACAGGATCAGATCTTTGCATCCTATATTGCCTTTGAACTTCCGGTAGGTATTACAGGACTTCTTCTGGCAGCGATTTATGCGGCAGCCCAGTCTACACTGTCTACAGGATTAAACTCCGTAGCTGCAAGCTGGACTCTGGACATCCAGGCCCGCCTGTCTAAGAAGGAGCTGAGCTTTGAAAAACAGACAAAAATCGGACAGTACGTATCTCTGGTTGTTGGCATTTTCTCCATTGCCGTATCCATGATTCTTGCCAATGGCGGAGTAAAATCTGCCTACGAATGGTTCAATGGTTTTATGGGACTGGTACTTGGAATCCTGATTGGAACCTTTATCCTGGGTGCGTTTACAAAAGTAGCAAATACCTTTGGCGCTACGCTGGCATTTATTGCAGCATCTGCCGTGATGGTTTATATCAAATACGGCGTACCGGCAGGACAGGTATCTATCTGGTCTTACTCCCTGATCTCTATTGCAGTGTCTCTGGTAGTTGGAGTTCCTGCAAGTATCATTTGGAGAAAGATAAAAGGTGATAAGTCCGTACCTGCAGCAAATACAACGGTTTATAAGAATTAATGCAAAGGAGAGCTGGGTATGATATTTGGAAATATTCATAATCTGGAGGACTATCCCTTTCTGGAAGAGAAGGTAAAAGAATGCTTTGCATATGCCAAAGACCATGATCTTGCAGGATTTGAAAAGGGAAGCCATGAAATTGACGGTGAACATTTATTTGTGAACATTGTGGAATATGACACAGTAAAGGCAGAAGCGCGGTTCTGGGAAGCCCATAAGAATTATCTGGATGTTCATCTGATGCTGAACGGTACAGAGCAGATTGACCTGAATTTTATTCAGAATATGGAGATTAAGGAATTCGTGGAGAAGGATGATTTCCTTCCTATGGATGGGGAGAAAAATAGCTCGGTAATTTTGGAGAACGGCGATTTTCTTATATGCTATCCAAGCGATGGACATCGCACGGCAGTAGCAGCGGGAGAATCTATGAAGATTAAAAAAGCTATTTTTAAAGTGCGTATTCTTTAAATTTCAAAGAGGCAAAACGGAAAGGTTTTGCCTCTTTTAGACGTGCTATACCAGGGTCAAAAGGAGACAGTGTACTTAGTTATGAAAAAATATGTAAGTATAGATATTGGCGGCACAGCGATGAAGTACGGGATCATAAGTGAAAACGGAGAGATTCTGCGCCGCAGTGAAAGGAAGACAGAAAGCCATAAGGGTGGGCCTTCTATCTTAAAAAAGGTAATCGAGATTGCGGAAAACTTTGCAGAAACAGAAGAAATCAGCGGAATATGTATATCTACGGCTGGAATGGTAGATACCAAAAAGGGAGAGATTTTTCACGCTGCGCCGCTGATCCCAAACTACACAGGAACTAATTTTAAAGGGACGCTGGAAGAGAGATTTCATATTCCCTGTGAGGTAGAAAATGATGTGAA
Source organism: uncultured Blautia sp. (assembly GCA_946557785.1). Taxonomy (GTDB): domain Bacteria; phylum Bacillota; class Clostridia; order Lachnospirales; family Lachnospiraceae; genus Blautia_A. The sequence continues at coordinate 46,320 of CAMNTH010000017.1, read as the reverse complement.
CTGTGCCGGGCTTGCGGAAGCGGTATCGGGAACTGCTATGGGAACTAAAATATCCTTAATGCTTACCATTGGAACCGGTATAGGCGGAAGCATTGTTGTGGATGGAGAAGTGTTCCACGGCTTTAGCGGCAGCGCCTGTGAGGTAGGATATATGCATATGCTTGGAAGCGACTTCCAGACATTAGGAGCTGCCAGCATTCTCACCAGAAAAGTAGCAAAGTGGAAGAACGAGAGTGCGGAAACCTGGAACGGCTACCACATTTTTGAGGAAGCCAAAAAGGGGGATGGGCTTTGTATCCGTGCAATTGATGAAATGTGCGATGTGCTGGGGCTTGGAATTGCCAACATCTGCTATGTGATCAACCCGGAAATAGTGGTTCTTGGAGGCGGCATTATGGCACAGGAGGAATTTCTGAAACAACGGATTGAGAACGGAGTAGAAAAATATTTGATCTCAAGCATTGCCTCCCGCACAAGGATAGCATTTGCAAAGCATAGAAATGACGCAGGAATGCTGGGTGCTTTTTATCATTTCTGCAATTGCCGGAAGCTGCAGGAGATGAATGCCAGATAAGGGATTCGGATGAGGGACGCTAAAGATGGAGTACTATGTGAAATCGGTAGTACCGATGATAGAATCAAACTATGATAATTTTACAACGGTAGAGAAGAATATTGCTGACTTTTTTATACGAAACCGGAAGAAAGTGGATTTCTCCGCAAAGGCGATTGCAGAAAGACTTTATGTTTCGGAAGCCTCTTTGTCTCGTTTTGCGAAGAAGTGCGGCTACAGAGGATACCGGGAATTTGTTTACCAGTATGAGGAGACCTTTGTAGAAAAAGAAGAATCTATGACCAGCAATACGAGAATGATCCTGAATGCATATCAGGAGCTTCTGAATAAGACCTATAGTCTGTTGGATGAGGCGCAGATTGCAAGGATCAACAGATATCTGAACCAGGCGGAGCGTGTTTTTGTATGCGGAAAGGGAAGCTCCGGGTTTGCAGCAGAGGAGATGGAGCACAGGTTTATGAGAATCGGCGTAGACATTGATTCCATTCAGGATTCAGACCTTATGAGAATGCAGGCCGTGTTCCAGGATAAGCGGAGCCTGGTTTTTGGAATCAGTGTCAGCGGGGAAACGGAAGCGGTATTGTATATGCTGCGGGAAGCAAACAAAAGAGGCGCAAAAACGGTGCTCCTGACAGCAAAAAACAGGGAGATTTTTGATCGTTTTTGTGATGAAGTCGTGCTTTTTCCATCTTTGCGCCACCTGAATCATGGCAATGTGATTTCTCCTCAGTTTCCCATTCTGGTTATGCTGGATATCATATATTCCAGTTATGTGGAGCAGGACAAATTTTCCAGGGAGATTCTTCATGACAATACCCTTTGGGCATTGGGGAAAGGCCTGAAAAGAGATGCTGGCCTGGAGTAAAATAAACCGGGACAAAATGGAAGGAAGGAGACAGATGGATGATTATTAAAAATGTAAAAGTATTTACAGAAGAAAAGAAATTTCAAGATGGAGAAATTGCTATTGCAGACGGGGTATTTGTACAGGAAGGCAAGACTTCGGATGCACCTGACTGTGAGATTGACGGGGAAGGCTGCTACGCCATTCCGGGACTGATTGATCTTCATTTTCACGGATGTAAAGGATATGATTTCTGTGATGGGACGAAAGAGGCTATAGAAGAGATTGCGAAATATGAAGCATCTATAGGAGTAACTGCCATCTGCCCGGCGACCATGACTCTTCCTGTGGATGAGCTTGCAGGAATTTTGGCAGTGGCAGCATCTTACAAAAAGAAGGCCGGCCAGGAGAACCCGTTGGGTGCAGATCTCATTGGTGTGAACATGGAAGGCCCATTTATCAGTGTTGAAAAAAAGGGTGCACAGGATGAGCACAATATTATTTCCTGTGACGAAGAGGTATGCCGGAAATTCCTGGATGCTTCAGAGGGTTTGGTGAAATTTGTGGGAATAGCACCTGAACGGAATGAAAATGCACTGGAGTTTATCAGCAGGATGAAGGATAAGGTGAATATATCCCTTGCCCATACAAATGCGGACTATGATACTGCTAAAGCTGCCTTTGACGCAGGGGCAGTCCATGCAGTCCACCTTTACAATGCGATGCCTGCATTTACCCATCGTGCTCCCGGCGTAGTAGGGGCAGTGTCCGACAGCCCTCATGTGAATGCGGAACTTATCTGCGACGGCATTCATATCCATCCCTCTGTTGTCCGGGCAGCCTTTAAAATGATGGGCGGGGATCGGATGATACTGATCAGCGACAGTATGCGTGCTACAGGAATGCCTGACGGACGTTATACCCTGGGCGGTCTGGATGTGGATGTTGTGGGAAACTATGCGGCTCTTTCCTCCAATGGCGCACTGGCCGGTTCCGCTACAAATCTGATGGACTGTATGAGGACTGCGGTAAAAACCATGGGCATTCCTCTTGAAACCGCAGTGGCCTGTGCTTCTGCAAATCCCGCAAAAGCCCTGGGCGTATACGATATGTATGGATCCATTACACCGGGGAAAAAAGGAGATGTTGTGCTGCTGGATAAAGATCTGAACTTGAAGATGGTAATCAAGGATGGTATCGTAATAGGTTAATACAGGGTATTTTTTTATCCGCCCTCATTTGTTTTTGGATTCCTATGGAACAGATGAGGGCGGTTTTTGGTATATCATAAGTTTGTGTGCATTATGAAAAGGGAGTGCCCTTCAGTGGAAAGAAAAGGTGCACAGAAAAACTTCTGTCTTCTTCAAGCACCATCATTTTGCCTCCAACCAAAGCCAGCATTTTTTCTACGTTTTTCAAGCCAATGTGATTGCTTTCAATCTGAAGATGCTCCTGCTTAATGGTGTTGGCTATTTCGATTTTTAGTATGTCCTGATGAATCGCTGCGGTGACTGTGACCGGGCTTTTTTTGTCTCCGTATTTCAGGATATTGGAAAACACATTGTTAAAGATTCGTTTCAGCATGGTCTCATCGCTTAGGAATTCAGGGGATATATCCGGAAAAGAAAGGTACACGTCAAATCCTACAAGGCGGATATAATCGCTGTTTTCCTGAAGGTGTGTCCTTATAAAGCCAATGGACATTTTTTTGAGGTTCGGTGTTTCATCTTCCTCAAAAACCAGGGCATATTCAAACATCCGGTCTGTCATTTCCTTAAGATCCGCTGTTTTTTGAAGGCAGCGGTTCAAGTATTCTTCCAGCATATCCGGATTGTGTTTCAGACGCAGGATCTCCAGATATCCATTTAAAATAGTCAGCGGTGTACGAAGGTCGTGGGAGAGGGCGGTGATCAGATCCTGGTTGGCTTTGCGGCTTTGCTGTTCCTGGCGGATATTTTCGCTCAGGGTGATGCGGAGCCTGTTAAGCTCCTGGGAGAGAATTCCTATTTCATCTTCTCCATAAAAAGGAACAGGATGGGTCAGGTCTCCGGAAGACATATATAGGATTTCATCCTTCAGGGAAATAATGTGTTTCATTTTTCGGTTTACGAAAAACAGTATGGTTACCAGGAATGTAAGGATACTGAAAATAATTGAGCATAAAAACCATGGATACGATATACGGGCGCGGTGATAAAAGGTAAGGTATATGCTGGCCGGGCCGTTTTTAAACTGCAGGGAAGTAGGCCATTGGTCTTCGCCGTCCCCTCCGGTTGCCGGATACCCATAACGGAAAATGGTATAGAAAGGGCTGGATTTTTCTATAAAACTCGGCATGTATCCTGCCCGGTACAGTCCGTCATCTACGCCATAGATCCCGATACTGGTGTAATCATCCAGATGTGCGAAAAGCGGAGCCAGTTTTTCGATGGCCTCTTTGTCATTCTCTGATGCAGGGAGATCCAGTTTGGCAGCTTCCTGATTCAGCGCATCCACTAGCTGGGAACGGTCAACTGTAATCTGGGGAAAGCAGGCGGCACAGAAATTCCATACATTCCAGCGATTGTACCAGAGAAACCAGAACTGGAAAATGCAGAGAATCCCTGTAAGGACAAGCAGCAGGGAAAGCTTTGTGCGGATTTTCCACTTTTTTATTCTTTTAATCACAGCGGTACCCCTTTCCCCAAACCGTTTTGATGAGAACCGGATTTTTTGGATCTTGTTCGATTTTTTTTCGGAGATTTCGGATATGGACCATAAGCGTATTGTTTGCACCGTAATAATAGGGTTCATCCCAAATGGCTTCGTAAAGGCGCTGGGCAGAGAATATCTGGCGGCGGTTTTTGACCAGCAACAGCAAAAGGGCGTATTCAGTGTCCGTAAGGTCTAAGATTTTGCCGCAGGAATGTACCTGCTCCAGCTCTTCGTTGATTTCCAGGTGATGAAAGCAAAGAATGCTGGGTTCTGAAGCCATTTCCTTGCGCTCTTTACCTTTATATACCTGATAGCGGCGGATGAGTGCCTTGGAGCGGCTGATTAATTCGCTGTAGGAAAAGGGTTTTGCCAGGTAGTCGTCTCCACCGCTGGAAAATCCCAGGGTTTTGTCACTGTCCTTTGTACGGGCGCTTAAGAAAAGGATGGGCGCATTGCTGGTTTTTCGAATCTCCAGACAGGTCTGGTAGCCGTTAAGGCCGGGCATCATGATGTCCAGGATGATAAGGTCAAAGCTCTGGCCAGATAATTTGCGGAGGGCTTCTGTGCCGTTTGGTGCATCCTCTACCATAAAACCTTCTCCTGTTAATAAAATGTCTATAATTTCCCGAATTTCAGGATTATCGTCTACAACCAAAATATGGGGGGCTTCTGTATTTGTCATGTTTCCTCCTTGCCTTGTATGTTTTCCGTAAAATATTTATAATGGATAAATTAAAAGATATTCTTAACGATATTATAACTGATTTTTGCCATAAAGGGTAATTCTTAAGAAATCTTTAGATTTTCTTTCGGCATAACTTAATAAATGAGGGGTAGAATTTGTACATAGATAAGGAAATTGTAAGGAGGTATAAGACATGACGAAGATTACGGTAGTGATCCCTTGTTTTAATGAAGAAGATGCTCTGATGATATATTATTGGGAAATGGAAAAGATAATGGAAGAAATGAAGGATGTGGCGTTTGAGCTGCTGTTTGTGGATGATGGTTCCCGGGATCGTTCTCTTTCGATCATGAAGACGCTTCATGAGAAGGATAAGCGATGCAGGTATCTCTCCTTTTCCAGAAATTTCGGAAAAGAGGCTGCCATTTATGCAGGGCTTAAAAATGCAAATGGGGATTACGTTGCAGTGATGGACGTGGATCTGCAGGATCCCCCTGCTCTTTTGCCGAAAATGTATAAGATTTTGCAGGAAGAGAATTTTGACAATGTAGCAACAAAACGGGGGGACAGAACAGGGGAACCCAGGATAAGATCCTTTTTATCAGAGAGCTTTTATAAATTTATTAATAAGATTTCCGGTACGGAGATTGTGGAGGGAGCAAGGGACTACCGCCTGATGAAGCGGAAGATGGTGGATGCTGTGCTGGAGATGAGTGAATATAACCGTTTTTCCAAAGGAATATTTGAATGGGTAGGATTCCGGACAAAATGGCTGGAATTTGATAATGTGGAGCGCAGCGCAGGAGAAACGAAGTGGTCTGTGGGCAAGCTGTTCCGTTATTCCCTGGAAGGGATTACAGGTTTTTCTGTGGCACCTTTGTCCCTGGCCGCAGTGATCGGTGTTCTGTTTTGTATGCTGTCCTTTGTTATGATTTTAGTAATCATCATGAGAACGGTAATCTGGGGAGATCCGGTAGCAGGGTGGCCGTCCCTTGTGTGTATTATCTTTCTGGTCAGCGGGATCCAGCTGTTTTGTACGGGAATTGTTGGACAGTATTTATCAAAGACATATCTGGAAACAAAGCACAGGCCAATTTTTATTCTTCGGGAATCCAGCGAGGAGGAAGAGCGCAGGGGCGCTTTGCAGAAACCATGAGAAAAGAGAAGAACAGATACAGAAATAGACATAGAGATGAATATATAAATGTTTGGTGCTGCATAGGCTTGGGCGTTTTGAGCGCAGTGCTGTGCTTTATGATTTGCGGGACAGATAGGGTGTTTGGGTCGAAAGTGGATTGGATAAGTCAGCATAGCGTAATAGCGGATTATTTTCGGCAGCAGTTTTATGATACAAGGGAATGGTTCCCGGAGTTTGCCCCTAACCTGGGAGGAGGACAGAACATTTACAATTTTGCTTATTATGGATTGTATAGTCCTGTGATTTTGGTTTCGTATCTCCTTCCCTTTGTAAAAATGGGGGATTATCTTATGGCTGCGTCTGCAGTGCTCCTTGGCGCTTCCGTGATGCTGCTTTTTTGCTGGCTTATATCAAGGGGATTTTCCCGGAGGATCAGTTTTGGCACTGCAGTGATGTTTCTTCTGGCAGGACCTATGCTCTTTCATTCGTATAATCATGTGATGTTTGTGAATTATATGCCCTTTTTGTGCATGGGACTTTGGGGAATTGATAGGTACTTTGAAAAGAAAAAGGGAGTGCTCTTTACAATTAGTGTGTTTTTGATGATCATGACCAGTTTCTATTTTAGTATTTGCGGGATGCTGGTGCTTGTTCTGTATGGGCTTCACCGCTATTTTCAAGTAAAAAGCGTACAGGGCTTCAGGGTCACGGTTTCTGCTTTTTTGAAGGACGGGATCTGTTTTGGGATGCATCTGCTTATAGCTGTAATGATGAGCGGGATTCTTTTGGTTCCGGCCGGCCTGGCACTGACAGGGAGATTAGGGGGAAAGGGGCGGATCAGTTTTAAGGAGCTTTTCTGTCCTGATTTTGAAATACTGCGTTTTGTATACTCAGGGTATGGGATTGGGCTGACGACTTTGGTAATTACGGTTTTGATTACAGGGCTTGCATATAAGAAGGCATACCAGCGTGTACTGGCGTATGGGACAGTGGCTGTGTTGATGATTCCGGTATTTGCCTTTGCACTGAACGGAGGACTTTATATTCGGGACAAGGCTTTTATTCCTTTTTTACCGCTGCTGTGCTATATGACTGCTGATTATTTCCAGAAAATGGAGAAAAGGGAAATTTCATTTCCTGCAGGGGTTCTGCCCTATTTTCTCACACTTGGATTTTTATATTTTGGGAGTGAAAGTGCAGGGGACTCCAGGTATTGGGAGCTGATCCTATTGGACGGTGCTGCTATGTGCCTGTGCATTCTGTTGTATTACTGGAAAAAAAGAATAGGTATACTGATGATTCCACCCATGATTTTTTTGCTGATGTTTGCCTGCGGGTATCACCGTGGTGCGGACAGAATGCTGGATAAGGGGTTTTACAGGCAGATAACAGAGGAAGAAATTGGGAAAGCAGTGGAATGGGTATTGGAAAAAGATAAGGGATTTTACCGTATGGAGCAGCTGGGAACCGGGACGGAAAATGCGGCGAATCTGAATCGCATCTGGGATATGGGGCAATATGTATCCTCTGTATATTCTTCGTCCTATCAGGCGGATTACGCATCTTTTCGAAAGAATGTATTTGAAGCAGAAGAGTCTATGAGGAATTTCCTGATGCAGCCTGTCTCCAGAAATCCTTTATTTCAGAAACTTATGGGTGTAAAGTATCTGATTGTAAACGGTGACAGTGAGGATGACGGAAACGGAATACTGAATTATAAACTTTATGACCAGGTGGGGGATGTGAAGATCTATTGTAATGAAAATGCTTCGCCGATTATTTATGGAACAGACCGGATGATTTCTGAGGACGTATATGAAAAAATGGACTTTCCCTATAATCAGCTGGCTTTGATGGACTATGCTGCTGTGGACAATGGAGGCAACTATGTATATGAACCAGACAGCGGGAAGACCATGCTGGGAAAAGCATTTGCTGCAGAACTTGCGCTTCCGGAAATGAATCAGGGGGGAGGCAGTATTGAAAAAACAGATATGGGATATCATGTGAAAATGAAGAAAAAATCAGAGATTACCGCTGCTCTTGACATAGACCAAACACCAAAAGAGAGAAGTATATTATTTCTTCAATTTCATGTGGAAAATCATAAACGGTCAAAGGATGTGGGTATTTGGGTAGAAAAGGAGAAAAATACCTTATGTGCAAAGAACCATCTGTATTATAATGACAATACAAGCTTTACCTATGCAGTTCTTTTGAAGGCAGGCCAAAGAGAGATAGAAATAGGCCTGGGGAAGGGAGACTATGAAATACAGGATATAGAGAGCTATCTCTTCCCCTGGTCAGAGTCGATATCCCGGAAGTACAGCCAAAGCCTGTATCAGTGGGATTTCCTTGTGGATAAGACGCTGACAAAAGGAAACCGCATGGCAGGTGATATCAATATGGGAAGGGATGGATTTCTGGTTACGACCATTCCTTATGAAAATAATTTTGAGATACTGGTTGATGGAAGGGAAGCCTCATACCAAAAAGTTAATACGGCTTTTCTTGGGCTTCCTTTAAAAGCCGGAACCCACAGGATAGAGATGATCTATCACGCCCCTGGCATGCAAGTGGGGAAATTACTGTCTCTTGCAGGAATTTTGATGTTTTCATATATTGGCGTAAGAGAGAAGAAAAAAAGGAAATAATGTTTATAGGTGCGGAATTTGTCGAACGGTTTCTTTTGGCAAATTCCCCAGTTTTAGAATTTCACGAATTTAAAGACATCTATTTGCATTATTTTCATCAAAAGTCTGTTACAGGTCTTCAGCTGGAACTTCTGCAGAAATATCTTTTTATTCCACTTGACATATTTTATGAGTGCCTTCAAAATAAAGGTATCAGAAACAAGCTTGATGCATGGCTTGCATTTCTTTGCAGTGATGATCCGGAAATAATCTTTCTTATTATTAATAAATATCCGGAGTTTAAAGATATGTATGCACACATTTATGATATCTGCCAGAATATAGAGAAGGTGCTGGGAATGTTTTCAAAAGAATTAAGAGAATTAGATAGAAATACAGTCCAGTTAATGATTGATGAAATGTATTATAGCTTCTTACAAACTATTTTAAGACAAAGAGTGGAGATGTGAAGTACTTTCATAACTAGTTGTGCCGCCAACAAAAAGGCGGCGGAATGGAGATTAGAATGAAGAAATGGGTAAGGGCTAAATATCAGCCGAATCTTCCGTTAGGAGAGAATGGGAAGAAGGTGACGGCGTCGCCGGAGCATTTGGCTCTGGCGCGAGAGGCAGGACGAGAAGGAATGGTGCTGTTGAAAAACAAGAACCAGGTTTTGCCTGTGAATCCAGGCACAGGTCTTGCGCTATTTGGAAAGGGCGTTTTTGATTATGTAAAGGGCGGCGGCGGAAGCGGCGACGTAATAGTTTCCCACATCCGCAATTTGTATGACGGTTTCAAAATGCGTGAAAATCCTGCCAGGATCTTTGAGCCGTTGGCGCAGTTTTATAAAGAAAATGTGGAGAAACAGTATAGGGAAGGGGCAGTTCCAGGGATGGCTGTAGAACCGGAAATTCCCCCAAAGCTTTTGAAAGCGGCGAAAGAGTTTACAGATACGGCAATTATTGTGCTCAGCCGTTTTTCAGGGGAAGGATGGGACAGGCAGTGCGTAGCGTATGAAGGGCAGATCCCCTCAGAAGCGGAGCAGGCGTCCCTTAGCAGGCGCATTTTTGAAAAAAGTGATTATTATCTTACAGAAAAAGAACAGGCAATGGTGAATACTGTAAAGGAAAGTTTCCCTAAGGTAGCCGTAGTCCTGAATGTAGGCGGAATGGTGGATACTTCCTGGTTTTCGGAAGATGAAAAGATTTCCTCCGTGCTGATGGCATGGCAGGGAGGAATGGAAGGCGGACTTGCGATGGCAGATGTGCTCCTTGGAGAAGTAAGCCCTTCAGGCAAGCTTTCGGATACCTTTGCCCAGAATCTGGAGGCTTATCCTTCTACAGAGAACTTCCATGAATCACCGGATTACGTAGATTACATAGAAGATATTTATGTGGGCTATCGTTATTTTGAAACCATGGAACAGGCGAAATGTCAGGTGAACTATCCCTTTGGGTACGGCCTTTCTTATACAGATTTTCAGATGGAAGTCCTTTGGGCAGGAGAAAAGGACGGGCAGATTGCCATAGGAGTTCAGGTGAAAAACACAGGCAGCTATGCAGGAAAAGAAGTTGTTCAGGTTTACGCCTGCCCTCCCCAGGGGCTCCTTGGGAAGCCTGGAAAAGCGCTTACTGCATTTGAAAAGACAAGAGAGCTTAAACCAGGGGAATTCCAGGTGCTGACCCTTACCTTTGCCATAGCCTCTATGGCATCCTATGATGATCTTGGGAAAGTGGCGAAATCAGCCTATGTGCTGGAAAAAGGCGTATATCGTTTCTTCGTGGGAAGCTCCGTGCGGGATGGAGCTTTGCTGGATTATACCTGGTCAGCCAGGGAGAATATTATAGTAGAACAGCTTCAGGAAAGAAATTCCCCTGCAAAGCTTAAAAAGCGCCTTCTTGCAGATGGAAGCTATGAAGAGCTCCCCTGTCGTATACCAAATGATCCGATGGAAAACGGACTTGGCTGGAGCAGTGCAGAAACAGAAGGAATCGTTCCGGCTGTGCGCAGGCAGGAACGTTATGAGCGCTGGCCTTCGGATCCTGTGGAAAAGATCATCCTGGAGGATGTTGCTGAAGGGAAAAATACGCTGAAAGAATTTATGAAACAGCTCTCTGATGAAGATTTGGCAGAACTCCTTGGCGGTCAGCCTAATACAGGGGTTGCCAATACCTATGGTTTTGGCAATCTTCCGGAATTCGGTGTTCCAAATCTGATGACAGCAGACGGACCTGCAGGACTTAGGATTCTTCCGGAATGCGGTATTTATACAACTGCCTGGCCATGTGCCACACTTTTGGCATGCACCTGGAACAGGGATATTGTAAAAAAAGTAGGGCGTGCCGGTGCGGAAGAAGTGAAGGAAAATAACATTTCCATCTGGTTGACGCCTGCGATGAACATTCATAGAAGCCCTTTATGCGGAAGAAATTTTGAATATTATTCCGAAGATCCTCTTCTTGCAGGTGAAATAGCAGCCGCTATGGTAGAGGGGATTCAGTCCCTGGGGATTGCAGCTACGGTAAAGCACTTTGCCTGCAATAACAAAGAAACAAACAGAAAGGAGAGCGATTCCCGGGTATCAGAGCGTGCCCTTCGTGAGATTTATTTGAAGGGCTTTGAGATTGCTGTGAAAAAATCCCGGCCACGGGCTTTGATGACAGCCTATAATCTGATCAATGGACATCGTGCCTCTGAAAACAAAGAACTTCTGGAGGATATCCTGCGCGGTGAGTGGGGATATCAGGGTGTGGTTACCACAGACTGGTGGACAAAAGGAGAACACTATAAAGAGCTTAAGGCAGGCAATGACATTAAAATGGGAACCGGATATCCGGAAAGGGTTCTGATGGCTTTAGAAAAAGGCCTGATCACCAGAGGCGATATGGAACGATGTGCAGAAAGAGTCCTGGAGATGATCCTGAAAGTTTGAGACTGATTGTACATGGGGAAATATAAAAAGCAAAGAAGACTGCGAAGGCACTTGCTCAAAGAGGTATGACAGTTAAGGACACTGCTGAAATACTCAGTGAAAAGGAAGAGGCAGTGCACAATGGCAGTGTAAAATAGTTTGTGTTTCTGGTAAAAAATAGCGTCCTGGCTGAACTGTAACAAGAAATAAAGGGATTTATCACATATAGAATACAAAATCCTTGACAATAGGGACAGTTCATCTTATTATTTTCTATAAGTATGTTTTAAGAAAAGATGAACGAATGCTTTCCCTTTTTTGAGAGGAACATAGACTGAAGCAGTGTATGAGAAACAGTCGGTCTTTCTGCTAAGAAGGGCGGGCTGTTTTTCTGTTGCAGGGGATTCCTGAAAGAAGGCTCAGAGAAGTCTTTTTCAGGCACAGGGCTGTAGAGGTAATGCAATACGGAGAAAGGTGAGGTAGAACACACATGAAGAACTGGGATGAAGTGAAGCTTGTTTCTGAATTTTCAGAACAGGGAGTGGACTGCTATCGTTTGGAAGGCGGCAGTTATGAGAATGAGTACTATGTAATTTCTGAAGCAGAAACGAGGAAGCTGCTGAATACACCGGAGGTTGTGGGATATGAGGTATATCACTGTCTGATCCCGTCCACGGCGCAGATGATGTATTATTTTAAAGAACAGAAAAAGGTAACAACAGCCAACATTCTTTCTATTCTGCGGGGGGCGCTGAACTATCCTTTGGAAGAGAGCTGCTACAGAGAACATATCCGTGTGCACGATATCAGCTTCCTGTCCAGTGAGCGTGTTTTTGAGCATGATGAGATCGCAGGGCTGGAGATTAAATACAGCAAGCTGACCATGGTTCCGGACAGCACGCTTTTGATCGGTGATATTATTGCATCAGGGGAAACTCTTGTTCATTGCCTGCGTTATGTGACGGATTTTTACCGCAGTAATGGTGCGAAGCTTCGGAATATTATTATTTTTACTATCGGAGGGACAAAGGGAATTGACCTCCTGGAACGTCTGACTAAAGAAATAAGGGAATTCTGGCCGGATTTTGAAGGCTTTATTGCAGTTTATTATGAAGGAATATTCAGCACTTACAAAGACAAGGGCGTGTCAGGCATCAATCTTCCGGACGTGGATTTCTTCTGGAAGGATGGAATCATTGCACCGGAATTCCGAAGAGAAACGCTGTCCATGCGCAATCCTCTGTTTGAGAAATGCATTATCTATGACGGCGGTGCAAGGCGTTATGAGATTCACGAGCATGTGAAAGAGGTTCTGGAATTCTGGGAGGGAATGCTGGAACGATCAGACAGAATTGACATGCGGGAGCTTCTGGAAGAGAAGCTTGGATATCCGCTGCCTGTAAGCTACGAGGAATGGCTTCGCTGCAACCATTACGGCAAGCTTCCGGCTGTGCAGACGCAGTGGCTTTATAAACAAGAGCTAGGCTATATTGAGAGCCTGAAGGATGTAACGCTTAAAGAGATTGCAGAGCAGAGAATTCATGAATTTAAAATTGCACTGCGCAAATATATTTTATAATATGTTGCCAGGGTCAAAAGGTCTAAGCTCATATGAGTTTGCTCATAGGTGGGTAAAAGGCTTTGGCCGTCAACATCATATTTATACTATTTTGACCCCAATACTGGGTTGAGATAAAATTTTAACGAGGGAGAGAAGAGAGATGAGCAGTACAAAAGGAAAAGCAGAAGCAGCGGACATTGATTACGCAGAGTGCGCAGTGCCCAAGGAGAGCAGGAGAAGTCTTCTGACAATGTTTATGATCATGCTGGGATTTACCTTTTTCTCAGCAAGCATGTGGGTTGGCCAGGAGCTGGCTGACGGGCTGGATTTCGGGGGATTTGTGGGTGCCCTGATCCTTGGGGGAGTGATTCTAGGCCTGTATACCGGACTTTTAGGATATGTGGGTGCAAAAACAGGATTAAGCCTTGATCTTCTTGCGCGCAGGGCATTTGGAATAAAAGGGTCTTATCTGCCTTCTGCGATGATTAGCTTTACGCAGATCGGATGGTTCGGTGTGGGTATTGCAATGTTTGCCATTCCGGTAGCCAATGAGCTTCTTGGAGGAAGTACTACGGCACAGTGGGGGCTGGTAATTTTTGCTGGTATTTGCATGACGGCATCCGCATACTTTGGAATTAAATCCCTTACAATTGTCAGCTATATTGCAGTACCGCTGGTAGCTATTCTGGGTACTGTTGCTATGGTAATGGCAATTCAGAGAGGAGAGGGAACGATCATTGATCAGTTTGCAGTATCCAGCGGTTCCCTTACAATTGTAGGAGGCGCCGGGCTGGTAGTTGGATCCTTTGTATCCGGCGGAACTGCAACCCCAAACTTTACCAGGTTTGCAAAGAACGGAAGGGTGGGAGCCATTACAACGGTAGTGGCATTCTTTATCGGCAACTCCCTGATGTTCTTTTTCGGTGCGGTATCCTCTATTTTTGTAGGCGGAAATGATATTTTTGAAGTTATGATCCGGCTGAACCTGTTTTATCTGGCAGTGCTGGTACTGGGCTTAAATATCTGGACAACCAATGATAATGCATTGTATTCTGCTGGACTTGGCCTTGCGAATATTTTTCATCAGAAAAAGAAACCAATGGTTTTGATTTCCGGCGTTATTGGAACAGTTGCAGCTGTGTGGCTGTATTACAATTTCTGTGGCTGGCTGAACATACTGAACTGTACATTGCCTCCTGTGGGAATCATCTTGGTTCTTGGCTATTTTATGAACAGGGAAGAATACATAGAAAGCAATAAAAACCTGAAAACGGTAGACTGGTTCGCGGTTGCCGGAGTTGCCCTTGGGGCAGTGGTAGCAAATGTGCTTCATTGGGGAATTGCATCTATTAACGGTATGGTGATCGCAGCTGTCTGCTACTGTATCGGACAGACTGTTCAGAAAAAGAAATAACAAGAAGAATAAGTAAGAGAAAGGGCATTCCACTGCGGGGTGCTCTTTTTTACTGACATTTAAGGAATCGGATGTTATGCTGATATTTGACAGCAGACGGTACAAGGGAAAGGCAAAAGAAAATGAGTAAGAGAAGAAGTACAAAACGAAAAAGATCCGGAAAGCAGAGGAAAAATACTCCTGTTTTCTATAAATTTACGGCACTTGTTTTGGCTGCAGTCCTGGGTTTGTCCGGATATGATTATTATCTGACCGGAGATTTTACCAATACCATAGAGACTGCAGGCAGACTTGGGGATTACATGCTGGAACTGCCGGACCATATTTCCGGACTTTTGGAAGAAGCAAAGGAGCTTATTCCCGGAGAGCTTGGAAAAGAAAAGACAGGAGATGCCAGCAGCCTGAAGGAAATTCCGGAATATAACGGAGAACCTTATGTCATTGTAAACGGGAATGTTCCTTTCTTTACAGAGGAAGAAAAAAATGCAGAACCCTATGAATTCTACAGCGAGCTGGACTCTCTTGGGCGCTGCGGCCCTGCAGAGGCAAAGATCAGCACGGGGCTAATGCCCACAGAAGAACGGGATTCCATTGGAATGGTAAAACCATCGGGATGGCACACTGCAAAATATGACATGATTGAGGGAAAATATTTATATAACCGCTGCCATCTCATTGGATACCAGCTTACAGGAGAAAATGCCAATGAGCGGAACCTGATCACAGGAACCAGATATCTGAATGTAATAGGGATGCTTCCCTGGGAAAACATGACTGCGGATTACATCCAGGAAACAGGAGACTGTGTTATGTACCGTGTGACACCCATTTATGAGGGAAATGACCTTGTAGCCCAGGGCGTTCAGATGGAAGCGGAATCCTTGAACAGCAATGAAATCTGTTTTAATATTTTTGTATATAATATCCAGCCGGGAATCGGAATTGATTATTCAAACGGGAACAGCTGGGTAGAGTAAAAAAGAAGGCCAGCAGGGCCTTCTTTTCGTATTTTGTGTATTCGGCAAAGCCCGCTTACATTTCTTACAGAGCTTTCCCTGTGAGCATTTCATATGCCTGCAGGTATTTCTCGATTGTTTTGTCAACAATTTCCTGGGGCAGTGTCCAGTCATTATCCGGATTGGATTTCAGCCAGTCACGTGCAAACTGTTTGTCAAAGGATGGCTGGCCGTGACCTGGTTCATAGCCTTTCGCAGGCCAGAAACGGGAGCTGTCCGGGGTGAGCATTTCATCGCCGATCACAATATTGCCGTTCTCATCAAGACCGAACTCAAACTTTGTATCAGCAATGATAATTCCGCGGCTGAGGGCATAATCTGCACATTTCTTGTAAAGGGCAATAGTGCAGTCACGAAGCTTGGCTGCATATTCCTCTCCCTTGCCTGGGAAGTATTTTTCCAGATGAGAGATGCTCTGTTCATAGGAGATATTTTCGTCATGGTCGCCGATTTCCGCCTTGGTGGACGGGGTGTAGATCGGCTCAGGGAGCTTATCAGATTCTTTCAGTCCCTCAGGCAGCGAAATGCCGCATACAGTTCCGGTTTTCTGATAGCTTGCCCATCCGCTTCCGGTAATGTATCCGCGGACAATGCATTCGATGGGAAGCATGTTCAGCTTACGGCACATCATGCTGTTTCCGTCAAACTTTGGCTGACGGAAAAATTCCGGCATGTCTTTTACATCTACGGAAATCATATGGTTGGGAAGAATATCTTCTGTCAGGTCAAACCAGAATTTTGACATCTGAGTAAGTACGGTTCCCTTTTTGGTTACATTGTTTTTCAGGATGACGTCAAAGCAGCTGATACGGTCAGTTGCAACCATGATCAGGCTGTCACCGTTGTCATAAATTTCCCTGACTTTTCCTTCTTTGATAGGTTTCATTTCAGTACTCATATGGCTACTCCAGTCTAAATAATATGTTTTATTTACTACCATCTTAGTTAAACAGATTTTTCGGCAAAAATCAATAGTATTGAGATATATTTTATGGGTTCTCTTGACATATTGAAAAAGTAAGCATATACTAACTTTGCTGAGGATTTTTTTCGGTCAAGCTACATAAGATGAATTGAGGAGATAAAATATGACTTTAAAAGATTTGGCAATCGGAAAAACGGCAGTAGTTACCGGAGTAGGAGGAGAGGGAGCGCTTCGCCAGCATTTTTTGGATATGGGGGTGATTCCCGGAGCAGAAGTAACACTTGTGAAATACGCGCCCATGGGAGATCCTATGGAGCTTAGGCTCCATGGATATGAGCTTACCCTGCGTCTGGCAGATGCAGAGAAAATAGAAATTGTGCCCATAGCTAAGGCAAAAGAGAAGGTCTGGGGCGTGGCGGAAGGAAGAGAAAGAAGAAAAGCAGAGCATCCCGGCCTGGGTGAAGGGGGCAAATATCATGTAAAGGCAGATGAAAATCCTCTGCCTGAGGGAGAAATAATAACGTTTGCCCTTGCAGGAAATCAGAACTGCGGAAAGACAACGCTGTTTAACCAGCTTACCGGCTCTAACCAGCATGTGGGGAATTTTCCCGGCGTTACGGTGGACCGTAAGAGCGGTGCCATGAAAGGCTACGCAGACACGGAGATCACAGACCTTCCGGGAATTTACTCTATGTCCCCCTACAGCAGCGAGGAAATCGTGACAAGGCGTTTTATTATTGATGAAAAGCCTAAGGGCATTATCAACATTGTGGATGCCACAAATATTGAACGTAATCTGTATCTGACCATGCAGCTGATGGAATTGGATATTCCTATGGTCCTGGCTTTGAATATGATGGATGAGGTCCGGGGAAACGGAGGTGCCGTCAGGATCAACGAAATGGAAGAAATGCTTGGAATTCCCGTAGTCCCCATATCCGCTGCCAAAAACGAAGGTGTAGATGAGCTGATCGAGCATGCCCTTCATGTGGCAAAATACCAGGAACGTCCTGGAAGAACAGATTTTTGTGATAAAGACGAACACGATGGTTCTGTACATAGATGTCTCCATGGAATCATGCATCTTATTGAAGACCATGCGGCAGCGGCCGGGATTCCGGTGCGCTTTGCAGCGACAAAGCTGGTGGAAGGGGATTCTGCAATCCTGGAGCGTCTGAAGCTTTCGGAAAATGAGAAGGAAATGATGGAGCATATTATCTGCCAGATGGAGCAAGAGCGGGGCGTTGACCGGGCTGCGGCCATAGCGGATATGCGCTTTGACTTTATTCAAAAGCTGGTGAATGAGACTGTAGTTAAGCCGGGAGAAAGCAAGGAGCATGCAAGAAGCCGCAGGATCGACCAGGTACTTACAGGAAAATATACGGCTATTCCCTGCTTTGTCGGTATTATGGCCCTGGTTTTCTTTCTGACCTTCCATGTAATCGGAGCATTGCTTCAGGGCGTACTTGAGATGGCGATCGGACAGCTGATGAACTTTGTGGATGGGACGATGACTGCATGGAATGTAAATAGTGCAGTGCATTCCCTTGTAATCGACGGAATCTTCCAGGGCGTGGGAAGCGTATTAAGCTTTTTGCCCATCATTGTAACTTTGTTTTTCTTTCTGTCCCTTTTGGAGGATACGGGATATATGGCGAGGGTGGCTTTTGTAATGGACAAGCTGCTTCGTAAGATCGGTCTTTCGGGCCGCAGCATTGTGCCTATGCTTATTGGTTTTGGCTGTACGGTTCCGGGGGTAATGGCAAGCAGAACCCTTCCATCTGAGCGTGACCGTAAGATGACCATAATGCTGACGCCTTTTATGAGCTGCTCCGCAAAGCTGCCTATTTATGCGTTTTTTACTGCGGCATTTTTTCCGGAACAGGGCGGCTTTGTGATGATCGGATTGTATGTAGTGGGAATTCTTGTGGGAATTTTGACTGCTATGATATTTAAGAACAGTATTTTTAAAGGAGAGGCAGTTCCTTTTGTGATGGAGCTTCCCAATTACCGTATGCCAGGAGCCAAAAATGTGGCGCTGCTTCTGTGGGAAAAGGCAAAGGATTTCCTGCAGAGGGCATTTACCGTAATCTTTATTGCAACCATCGTAATCTGGTTTTTACAGAACTTTAGTTTGAATCTTACCATGGTTACCGATTCAAAGGACAGTATCCTGGCCGGAGCTGCTGGCTTTATCGCACCTCTCTTCACCCCCCTTGGATTTGGGGACTGGCGGATTTCTACAGCCCTTATTTCAGGGTTTATGGCAAAAGAGAGTGTAGTTTCTACCCTGACCGTACTTTTTGGAAGCACTGCGGCGTTAAAGAACGTAGTCACCCCTCTTACGGCTATGTCCCTTCTTGTATTCTGCCTGTTATATACGCCTTGTATTGCGGCGGTTGCTTCTGTTAAGCGGGAGCTTGGCAGAAAGTGGGCAGCAGGCGTTGTTATTGGGCAGTGCGCCATTGCTTGGATCTGTGCTTGGATCGTCTATATGATGGGAATGCTTATGGGAGCCGTGTGAGATGGAGGCAGATCCGGCTTATATGTGATTCAAAAACACATCCGGAATATGCGCTGAAAGAATGGGAAACCGTATGGCTTCATACAATAGTCTTAAGATTATAAAAGAGACATAGGAAACCATATGTATCAGTCAGAATGTATAGGAAGGATTATGAGCTGCAGAAATCCCGATGCACAAGCGCGGGTCAGAGGCAGCGGCGCTTATCCCTGTATTGGGGGACAGGTGCGGTTATATTCCGTTGGAAATGAAGTGCTTTTGGTTACATCTCTGTATGGACTGCCTTATTTATCCCCATGTTCAGGCGCAGGCGTTTTGGGAATGCACATTCATGGAGGAGGACGATGCTCTGGAAATAGGGAGGATCCATTTGCAGACGCAGGCTCTCACTATGATACGGAAGGATGTCCCCACCCTTATCACCAGGGAGATCTGCCGCCGGTTTTTGTTAATAAGGGATTGGCATGGGGCGCAGTGGTCACTGACAGATTTACGATAGAGGAAATCAGAGGGAAGACAGTTATCATTCACCGGATGCCCGACGACTTTATGACACAGCCTTCCGGAAATTCAGGTGAAAAGATTGCCTGCGGAGTAATTTATTAGTGAAATGGCACGGCAGACCGGCTGGTATAGTTGGTACTGCCGTGTTGGATATTTTACAGAAAATGATTTTGGCATATGATAGTGTAAATTAAGAGAAAGGACTTTAGAAATGTCATCCAGTCGCAACAATCAGAAAAAAATTGCAGTCATTAATGATATATCAGGCTTCGGACACTGCTCCCTTGCAGTGACGATGCCTATTATATCCGTCATGAAGGTTCAGTGCTGTCCGGTGCTTACATCTATTCTTTCTAACCATACAGGCTTTGAGAGCTATTTCTTTGAGGATTATACAGACAGGATGCAGCCCTATATTGACCAATGGAAAAAGCTTGAGCTGTCCTTTCATGGAATCAGTACCGGCTTTTTGGGATCCAAGGAGCAGATTCAGATCGTGCTGGGCTTCCTTGAGTATTTTAAAACGAAGGATAATGTGGTGATCGTTGACCCTGTGATGGGGGATCATGGAAAAATATATTCCACTTTTACTCCGGAAATGTGCGCTGAGATGAAGAAGCTGGTATCTCATGCGGATATTCTTACGCCTAATTTGACAGAAGCATGCATTTTGACGGATACCCAATTTCATCAGGATAAATGGCATATGGCGGAAGTGGCAGCTCTTGGGGAGAAAATAGGTGAGATGGGACCTGATAAGATTGTTATTACCGGGATTCCCCAGGGAGAGTATATTGCCAATCTTTGCTATGAGAAGGGAAAAGAACCACGGTTTTTCCGCAATCATAAAGTGGGAACCTCCCGCCCCGGAACAGGAGATATATTCTCTGCTATTATTGCGGCAGATGCGGTTAATGGAACAGACTTTCAGGTTTCCGTTCGTAAGGCGTCGCACTTTGTGAAAAAATGCATCCTGAAAACAATAGAAATGGATCTGCCTTATACAGACGGTGTATGCTTTGAGGAATTACTTGGCACGCTAAAATAAAAAAGCCCTTTTCTGTCTTCCTAACTCTTATATGAGTGGGAGATGGAAAAGGGCTTTTATTATAAAACAGGAGATTTAAACAATATCGTCACGTTTTACATATCCCGGTCTTTCCGGATCTGCAATGATTTCTTTAGCATGGATTACCTGTGCCCATTTATCAATAACCTGATTCTCAACATGGACGTCTTTGCCGATAATGGTGTTTGCCAGAACTACGCTGTTTTTCACAACAGCGCCTTTTTTAATCTGACAGCCTCGGCCGATAACACAATTTTCAACGGTTCCTTCAATACGGCATCCGTTGGAAACTACAGAATTTTTAATCTGTGCGCCATCGAAATACTGTGTAGGGCAGGAATCTGTGGTTCTGGTATAAATAGGCCATTTCGGGTCAAACAGGTCAGTCGCCTGATTAAAATCGATCAAAGCGATGTTTGCATCATAGTAGCTCTTGAAATCGGTGATGGTTGCAAAGTATCCGCGATGAGCAATGCCCCTCACATCCAGCTCAGAACATTCAATATTTACGATCTGAGGAAGTGTGTACATGGAGGAAAGTTTTTTGGCTTTTTTGATCAGATCTACAAAAAGATCTTTCTTCATAACATAGGTATCCATGAAAATGCTGCGATCTTTTTTGTTTCCGCGGTTCTTTTCGATGGAATCAACGCCCTTTTGTTTGTTCAGGTTCAGAACGTCACAATTGAGATAAGCATCTCTTGCATTGTCTACTTTGTGATATAACAAGGTAATATCAGCTCCTGATGCAATATGAGTTTCAAGGAGTGTATCAAAATTCTGGGTGTAAACCATGTAATTTGGAGCAATAACTACATATGGCTGATGCATTCTTTCAATGATCTCAATGTTTTCATAGAATGCAGCAATATCCGTATTATAGAAATCATTAGCGGAGCTTGTCTCAGAAAAAAGAAGCTGAAGCTTGCCGCGCTTGGAGTTGATGTTGTAATGACGGCCTGTTCCAAGGTGCTCAGCCAGGGAACGGGGTTTCTGTCTTGCATATACCTGAATACGGTCAATTCCGCTGTTGCTCATGTTAGAAATCGGGAAGTCAATTACGCGATATCTACCAAGGAAGGAAAAAGCTCCGATTGGACGATAGTCCTGCATCCCTTCTACATTAATATGAGTTGCAGATGAAGTTACAATTCCGAATGCCTGGCTCATGTTATTCTACCCCCTTAACATTTTTTGCAACAAGTTCAATGTTTTCGCTGTCTGCGCTTCCTACAACAGCACCGCTGCCTATTTTTACATTATCAGCCACAAGTGCGCGTGTTACCACAGCGCCGGCTTCTACTACTGCGCCCGGCATAAGGACAGAGTCAAGAACCTTGGCGCCCTGTCCGATGGTTGCGCCTGTAAAGAGAACGGAGTTCTTCACTTCGCCTTCAATACGGCAGCCCTGTGTGATAAATGCCCGGTCTACCTTAGCATCCGGACCGATATACTGCGGAAGGGCAGTCACGTCTTCTGTGTAGATCTTCCATGTATTGTCATGGAGATTCAGCTCATTCTTTTCATCCAGAAGATCCATATTTGCTTCCCATAAGGAATCTATGGTTCCTACATCTTTCCAGTAGCCTTCAAATTCGTAAGCAATGAGAGTCTTGCCATCGTTGAGAAGGGTAGGGATAATATCCTTGCCGAAATCGTGATGGGAATCAGGATTCTTCATATCAGAAACAAGCAGCTTGCGCAAAGTCTTCCAATTAAAGATATAAATACCCATGGAAGCAAGATTGCTCTTGGGCTGTGCCGGTTTCTCTTCGAATTCCACAATACGTCCGTTTTCGTCTGTATTCATGATACCGAAGCGGCTGGCTTCCTTCATGGGAACGCCGATAACTGCTATGGTTGCATCTGCATTATGTTCTTTATGACATGCCAGCATTTTTGCATAGTTCATTTTATAAATATGGTCTCCGGAAAGAATCAGAAGATATTCCGGATCATAGCTGTCAATAAAATCTATGTTCTGGGAGATTGCATCCGCTGTTCCGCGGTAAACATCCAGATCTGCGTCTGCTTTCTCACGAGGAGGAAGCACATATACTCCGCTGTCTTTGGTATCCAGACCCCAGCGGCGTCCGGCTGCAACATAGCTGTTCAGAAGAACGGATTCATACTGAGTAAGAACGCCTACCACGTCTATTCCGCTATTGGCACAGTTGCTCAAAGGAAAATCCACGATACGGTATTTACCGCCGTATGAAACTGCAGGCTTTGCCACTTTATTGGTAAGGTCATGCAGACGACTTCCACGGCCACCGGCCAGAATCATTGCTAACATATTGTTTTGTTTCATAGTGAACCCTCACTTTCCTTTTATATGCAATATATTATACAATTATTTGAGAAATCTTTCCACATTTTTGTGCAAAAAAATTATATTTTCTTTGTCAAATTTTAAAAGTTTTTGTTGAAACATACCAGTCCTTTTCTTATAGAAGAAACTATGGTATTATTAGTGTAATTAAGTCGCACAACAAACAGGAATCAGGGGACATGCAGATGAATCATACAGTGGTTAAATTGATTGCGGAATTTATTATCCAGTTTTTTTTATACTCCTTTGCAGGCTGGTGTATGGAGGTAATCCTGAAGTACAGACAGTTTCACCGATTTATTAACAGAGGATTTCTGATCGGTCCGTATTGCCCGATATATGGAAGCGGAGCTGTGGTGATATCGGTTCTGGTAGGAGGGACTGTCGGGATAGACGGAGGCTATGGAGAAACCTTTCTGGCTTCCTTTGTTATTTGCGGCTTGCTGGAATACTTTGTAAGCTGGTACATGGAAAAGCTGTTCCACGCCAGATGGTGGGATTACAGCCAGAAGCCTATGAATCTTAACGGAAGAATCTGGATCGGGAATTTGATCCTTTTCGGGCTTGGGGGAATCTTTATTGTAAAATGGATGAACCCGCCGTTTTTTGAATGGATAGGCAGATGGCCGATCTGGCTGGAGTATGGAGCGGCCATTGTGATCCTGCTGATCATGCTTTCCGATTATATTGCATCCCACGTTTTATTCCACATGGTCAGAAAGGAAATCGATGGTGTAGATGCAGATAATTCAGAGGAAGTCAGCACCAAGATCAGGGTATTGCTTCGCAGCAAGCCGGCACTTCTTCGCCGTATCGGTGATGCATATCCTGCGTTGACCGTAAGCCCGAAGGTAGTTCTCGCTATTTTGAAAAAGCACCAGGAAAGACTGGCTGAAAATGTAAAAAATGCGCAGGAGCAGCTTGTGGAAAGTGTGAAAAACGCTCATCAACATTTTGCAGAAGACGTAAAGAATGGCAGGGAACATTTTGCGGAAGATGTCAAAAATTTCAAAGGCCATATTTTATGAAGTTTTTGCGAATAACTGGACGGAAACAATGCTTTGCGCTATAATAAACAAGCTACTAGAAAGCATTCCGGACAAAAATTTGAACAGAAGGAATGAATAATTTGAACAGAAGAGGTATCTTGTGAGCAGACGTGAAGATTATAAGCGGCTTATCGTTTTCTGCCTTGCAAGCCTTGTGATTTTGGCGCAGGCAGTGATATTCGCTTTTGTATGGTATGACTATTACAGGGAATTAATATTTGAGCCGTTCTGGCGTAAAGGAAACTGGGTTCTGGTTGGCATTTATGCGCTGATATTTGCTATGTTCTCCAGGCTTTACGGCGGATTGAAGGTGGGTTATCTTAAGAGGATCGATGTATTTTATTCTCTTGCTCTGGCAACGTTTTGTACCAATATTGTGGAATACTTTCAGATTACGCTGATCAACCGATGGTTTCTGCCTGTAGGCCCCATGCTGGAGATGACGGCAGTCCAGATGGCGGTTATTATTATCTGGATATGGATTTCCAGGTGGATCTATTCTAAAATATATCATGCAAGGCGGCTTCTTGTGATTTACGGGGAAAAGGATCCGGGGGATCTTATTTATAAAATGAATTCCCGAAAAGATAAATACGAAATCAGCGGTAAGGTGCATGTTCGGGAGGGAGAAGAGAAGATCCACAAAATGATGAAGGATTTTGACGGCGTGATCATCTGGGATCTTCAGTCAGGAATCCGCAACCGTTTTCTGAAATATTGCTTTGCACATTCTATCCGCTGTTATTTTAGCCCAAAGATTTCAGATGTGATCTTAACCGGAAGCGAGCGGATCCATCTCTTTGACACTCCTTTGATGGTTTCCAGGAATATGGGACTGACAGTAGACCAGAGAGCAGCCAAGCGAGCTATGGATATTGTATTTTCCGGATTGGGGATTATTGTATCTGCTCCTTTGATGCTGCTGATCGCGTTTTTGATCAAAATATATGACAGGGGTCCGGTTTTTTATTTTCAGGATCGCCTGACAGTTAATGGAAAAGAATTCCGGATTCGTAAGTTTCGCAGTATGCGTGTAGATTCCGAAAAGGACGGAGCGCGCCTGGCATCCAAGCATGACGCCAGGATTACCCCTGTGGGCAGAGTCCTTCGGAACCTTCACCTGGATGAGCTTCCCCAGCTTTTGAATGTATTTGCAGGCGATATGTCTCTTGTGGGTCCTCGCCCGGAGCGCAGCTGCATTATGCAGGAATACCTGGAGGAGATACCGGAGTTTGATTACCGGCTGAAGGTGAAAGCAGGACTTACAGGATATGCTCAGGTTTATGGTAAATATAATACAACGCCATATGATAAATTGAAACTGGATTTATTTTATATAGAGAATTATTCGTTTTTACTGGATATTAAACTGCTGTTTATGACAGTAAAGATCTTTTTTCAAAAAGAAGTTTCTGAAGGCGTGGACGATGTTCAGAGAAATGCTCTGAAAGAGCCTGTGCCGGGAGGTGCCCGGGAGGAGAAGGATGAGTAAGAAAAACCTGCGGGATCTGCAGCTTGTAGAGCTTGATCTTTTGAAAGAATTCCTTCGTATTTGTGAGAAATACCATTTCCGTTATTTTGCCCTTGGGGGAACCCTGCTTGGGGCAGTTCGCCATAAAGGCTTTATTCCATGGGATGACGATGTGGATGTTGGAATGCCGAGGCCTGACTTTATACGTTTTGAACAGGCGGTTAAGGCAGAGCTGCCGGAATACTTCCATTATAAGAGTATTGCCGGGACGCCTGGCTATACCCACTATGTTCCAAGAATGACAGACGCAAGAGTGAAGGTGATCGACTCTTCGACTTCAAAAGAAAAAGAAAAAGAGGCCTGGATTGATATTTTTCCCATTGATGGAATGCCCGGCGGAAAATACAGGAGGAAGATTCACTGCTTCCGTCTTCTTTTAGCACGAATGCGGGTGAATTATTCATTGTTTTCTACCAATATCGACCTAAAAAAAGAAAACAGACCTTTTTATGAAAAAACCTTAATTTGTATGGGGAAAATCCTTCCTGTAGAGAAAATCTTTAAAACCGAAAAAGAATTAAAACGTCTGGATAGGCTGATGCAGAAGTATGCTTACGATGACTCTCCCTATTTGGTTAATTTTATGGGGATTCATAAGCTGAAAGAAATGTTCCACAAGAAGTATTATGGTGCTGGGGCGCTGTATGAATTCGAGGATGTGAAGCTTGCAGGACCCAAGGATTACGACCATGTTTTGCGGCAGATGTATGGGGACTACTGGAACCCGCCGTCTGTGGAAGAGATGAATCACCATCATACAAGGATTAAGGAGTGAGAGCACAATGACCTCGATTGCTGGTTTTGAGGAAGGGTATTCCGTATTAATGCCGGTTTATGAGAAAGAAAGACCGGAGTATCTTAAGGCAAGTATAAAGAGTATGCTGGTGCAGACCCTTCCATGCGCAGACTTTGTGCTGGTGTGTGATGGTCCTTTGCCAAAGGAGCTGGAAGAGGTAATAGACTGGGCTGCATCAGAACTGGGTGAACGCTTTCAATGTGTAAGACTTGCGCAGAACCAGGGGCTTGGAAAGGCTTTGGAAAAGGGACTCTGTTATTGCAGATGTCCGGTGGTCGCAAGGATGGACAGCGATGATTTAAGCCGCCCCACGCGCTGCGAAAAGCAGTTCCATATGATAAAAGAGAAGCATTACGGGATTGTTGGCGGAAGTCTGAAAGAGTTTGTCAATGAACCAGGAGACAGGGAAAGCCTGCGGGTCTTGCCGGAAAAACCTGAGCATATCATGGAATTTGCCAAAGTCAGGAATCCCTTCAACCATCCCTGCGTCATGTTTTTGAAGGATGCGGTTTTGGAAGCCGGAGGCTATGAGGATTTTCCTGGATTTGAGGACTATTTTTTGTGGATAAGGATGCTGAAGAACGGATGCAGGGGATATAATCTGCAGGAGGTCGTTTTGGACATGCGCACCGGAAATGGGATGTATGCACGAAGAGGGGGCATGGACTACATAAGAAATCTGATCCGGTTCCAAAAATATCTTAAGGAGCAGAAGATCATAGGCTATGGCCGGTTCTTTAAGAACTGCATTTCCAGGTCTTTAGTGGCTGCATTTCCAGGTAAACTGCGCAGTCTCCTTTATTACTGCTTTTTGAGAGAAAAAAACGGGAGGAAACCGCATGGGAGAAGCAGTTAAATATATAAAGAAAATCGTAAATCTGTCTCCTGCACTGAAAGAGTGTGCTGTCCGTATTTATGCGCTTATAAGAAGGGGCGCCTATATCCGCTGTGTAATAGAAAATCCCATTGAACCTAAAACCGTAGTGTTTGAAGCTTACCTTGGAAGCAGCTATGCCTGCAGTCCAAAGGCTATGTATGAAGCAATGTGCGCAGATCCTGCTTATGAGGACTACAAAAAAGTATGGATGTTCCGGAACCCGGAGAGATATCAGTTTTTAGAAAAGAATCCTGGTACGGTTCTTGTGAAGCGGGGATCAGGGGATTATTACAGATATTATGCGAAGGCAAAATTCTGGATTACCAATTATCTTCCCGAATATGGCATTCGAAAACGCCATGGACAGATCTATGTACAGACCTGGCATGGCACTCCGCTGAAAAAGATCGGGTGTGATGTGGAACGAAAAGAACTGCCCTGGGCAGAAAGAAAGAGAACCTTCCATAAATATGAAAAGGAGGGAAAATCCATTGATTATTTGCCCTCTCCCTCACCTTTTTATTCTCAGAAAATTACCAGCGCTTTTCTTCTTGGAAAACAGGCAGAGATTTTACAGTATGGGTATCCGAGAAATGACGCTCTTTTTTTGTTTGATGAGGAGAAAACTGCCAAGATCCGTAAAAAGCTTGGCATAGCGCCTGGGAAAAAGGTGATTTTATATGCGCCGACCTGGCGGGATAATCAGCATACGCCTGGAGTGGGGTATACCTATAAGCTTGGCCTGGATTTTTCAGACCTTAGGGAAAAGCTGGGAGGAGAATATGCGGTGCTGTTCCGTGCCCATTATCTTATCAGCAGCCAGTTTGATTTTCGGAAATATGAGGGTTTTGTATATAATGTTTCAGAGTATGATGATATTAATGATCTGTATATAGCTGCGGATCTCCTGGTCACAGACTATTCCAGTGTTTTTTTTGATTATGCAATTTTAAAAAGACCCATTCTTTTTTATATGTATGATTATGAGGAATACAGGGAACAGATGAGGGATTTTTATTTTGGAATAGAGGAGCTTCCAGGACCGGTAATAAAAGAGAAAAGAGATATTTCCGGAGATATCTGCAGCTTGATGGAGTCGTTTTCCTGTGATGAAAAGTATGTGAAATTTATCGAGAAATTTAATCCTGTGACAGCACCCTGCAGCGGGCGGATGCTGAAAAGAATTACAGGATAAATGTAGGAGGATTATTTGTGGGTCTGAAAAGTTGGACATCTCTGACAAAAAGGTTGTTAAAAACTTCATGGTATGTGCACTGCATGGAAAAAAAGCCTGTTGTTTCTAACAGGATTTTGCTGGAATCCCGGAAAGGGGAGGCTGTTGCTGGGAATATTCTCAGGATCATGAAGGAGATAGGAGAGTCATATCCTGCAGAATATCATATGTATCTTGCTGTTTCAAAAAAAATGATGGAGCCTGCCGGAAGAATCTTAAAACAATACGGGATCCGGAACACGGAATTAATAGAATTCTATGGGATGCATTATTTTGAGGCGCTGGCTACAGCTAAGTACTTGATCAATGATACTGCATTTCCAAGGCGCTTTGTGAAAAGGGAGGGGCAGAAGTACCTGAATGTATGGCATGGAACCCCCTTCAAAAAAATGGGAAAGGATATTCCGGATGCAGCCTATGTAATCGGAAATATTCAAAGAAACCTGCTGACATCGGACATGCTTCTTTATCCCAGCAGCTACATGCGTCAGGTTATGGAATCCTCATATAATCTGAAAAATCTGTACCAGGGAGTCTATGTATATGGCGGTTATCCTAGAAATCAGGTGTTTTTTGATGCTAAAGAGAGAATGAATATACGCAGAAGCCTGAAGCTGGAAGGGAAGAGGATTTACTGTTATATGCCTACCTGGAGAGGGGCAGTGGCAGAGGAGTGTAAAGGCGGGAAGCTTCACCGGCAGGTAGAGGTGATCCGGAATCATTTGGAGGAGCTTGACAGCCGTCTGGCGGACGGGGAAGTATTGTTTCTTCGCCTGCATCCGTTTGTAGGGCAAAGAATTTCCTGTTCCGGCTTTCGGCATATACGTCCTTTCCCGGAGAAATATGAGACATATGATATATTAAATTTGGCAGACTGCCTGATCACAGACTTTTCAAGTGTATTTTATGATTATGGAAACAAAAAGGACGGAAAGATCATCCTTTTTTTGTATGACCGTGAGGAATATAAAGGAGAACGTGATTTTTACGGACAGCCGGAGGATCTGCCATTCCCTATTGTAGAGAACGTGGAGCATCTGGCAGAAGAGCTTCGAAGGCCGAAACAATACGATGACAGGGAATTTCTGCAGACCTACTGTCCCTACGAGGGAAAAGGGGCAGCCAGGGCAATCTGCAGGCTCTTCTTAAAAGGAGAGGCTTCACCGGAGCTTAAGGTAGAGCGGCCTGTGCAGGGGCAAAAAAAGAAGCTTCTTTTTTATGTGGGCGGACTGCAGCAGAATGGAATGACTTCCGCATTTCTGAACCTGATGGAAAATGTGGATCCGGAGAAATATCATTATTTTGTCAGCTTTCAGGAAGAATATCTAAGAAAAACGCCGGAACGTGTAAAGATGATTCCTGGGTTTGCCCAGATTGTTCCCATTTCTCCTGGATGGAATCTCACCATTTTGGAGGGAATTGCCTGTGTCCTTTATTATAAGGGGAACCTTTCCAACTCCTGGATCAAAAAGCGGCTAAGGAGCTTTTACGCAAGGGAATATAGGAGAAATTTTGCAGGTATGCCATTTGACTGGTGCATTCATTACAGCGGCTATGAACGGAAGGTAATCAGTATGTTCCTGGAAGCGCCCTGCAGGAAGGCGATTTTTGTACACAATGACATGCAGATGGAAGTCAGTACAAAAAATAACCAGCATTTGCCTACTCTGAAAAAAGCGTACAGAGCTTATGACCTGGTAGTGGCGGTAAGCCGTGATATTTATGAAAGAACATTGGAAATCAGCCATAAAAAGGAAAACCTTCGGGTGCTTCATAATTGGTATGCATTTGATAAGGTATGGGAAAGAGCTGATGAAAAATGGGATTTTGATGAAGGAACGCAGTGCACATGCTCCAGGGAGGAGCTGGAAGCTTTTCTGAGCCGTAAAGGAAGAAAGATGATTTCCATAGGGCGCTTCAGCCCGGAAAAACGCCACGATATGCTCCTTGATGCATTTGATGTATATCATAAGGAACATCAGGATAGTACACTGGTGATCATTGGCGGGGTAGGAAATCTTTATAACCAGACCTGGGAAAAGGTAAAAAGAATGGGGCTGGAAGAGTCGGTTGTTCTGATCAAGTCTCTGCAGAATCCCATGCCCATTTTGAAAAGCCGTGATCTTTTTATTTTGTCCTCTGCATATGAAGGTCTTCCAGTGGTAATATTTGAGGCAAATACACTGGGAGTCCCTGCAGTTGCCGCAGAGGTAGTGGGAACCAGAGGGTTTATGAAGGAGTATGGAGGATATCTGGTTCCGGGCACAAAGGAAGGTCTTTTAGAGGGAATGAAAGCGTTTGACAGAGGCGAAGTGCATGTGATGGATATAGACTATAAGTCTTTTAATAACGAGAATCTTCATACATTAGAACAGATATTAGAAGGGCGCATTCCATAAGCATGGTATGCGCCCTGTTTTTCTTAGTTTTTTTCCATAAATTCTACAT
The DNA here is from genome assembly GCA_946557785.1 of uncultured Blautia sp. Lineage (GTDB taxonomy): Bacteria > Bacillota > Clostridia > Lachnospirales > Lachnospiraceae > Blautia_A. The sequence continues at coordinate 15,561 of CAMNTH010000017.1, read as the reverse complement.
ATTCATCCAGGATTGCCTTAGGTTCTCCAATCTTTTTGATCTCACCGTCATGCATCCACATAACCGTATCGCATAACTCCATAAGAGTGCTGATATTGTGGGACACAATAACAACGGTGCGATCCTTGTTGGATATGAGACTTTTCATTTTTTTGTAGCTCTTTTTCTTGAATTTCTGGTCGCCTACGCTTAAAACCTCATCAATAAGTATGATATCTGTTTCCAGGATTGCAGTGATGGAAAAGGCAAGCTTGGAGTACATACCGCTGGAATAAGTCCGCACAGGCATATCTATGAATTTGCCAAGCTCAGCAAATTCAATGATCTCTTCTTCTTTGGCCCGAACCTGTTCTTCGGAAAAGCCAAGGAGCATACCGGAAAGGATAATGTTTTCCCTGCCTGTCATTTCCTTCTGGAATCCAACGCCGATGGACAGAAGGGAAATGCTGTGGCCCTTTAAGTCAATGGTTCCGGAATCAGGGGAAAAGATGCTGGCAAGTGAATTTAAAGTAGTGGACTTGCCGCTTCCGTTTTTACCGATGATTCCCAGGATCTCCCCCTCCTTAACAGAGAAGGAGATTCCCTTTACAGCTACAAAATTATCCTGTTTATGCCGTTTGAAGTTCAAGAGGCTTTGTTTAATAGAGGTTTTCTTCAGGTTACGGTAGCTAATGACCAGATCTTTAACCTCAATAGCGTATTTATCTTCCATATCAGATCACCTTCACATAACTATTTTCATTTTTGTAAATTTTACGGATTCCCATAATGCAGATCAGCAATCCAACGCAGAACCACGCAAGCATCAGCTTGTGGTGGGGTGCCTGTCCGTAGATGACACAGTTTCGCATGGATGAGATTAGAAATGCAATAGGATTGCCCTTGCAGATGTAATCATTGTAAGGTGCAGGCAGCCGCTTCATAATGTCCCAGAAAATACCGGTCATATAGAGAAGAAGGCGCAGTACGATATTTACCACGTTTGATAAGTCTTCAATAAATACGCCATAGTGAAGGAGGTAGCATCCAATGCCGAAAACGATCAGAAACAAAATGAACAGAAGGGGAATGGCATACAATACATTCCATGTCAGCGGCACCTGGTAAAAAATAAGCATTCCTACTATGATCAGGATACAAACTCCCATTTTAAAACCATTGACCATAGTCTTGGTCATCAAAAGAACATATTTGGGAAGGTAGACCTTGGAGACAATGGGTTTATTTTGTTTAACAAGACGAACGCTTTGTACCATGGTCTTCTGAAAGAAGACCCATATGGTGTTTCCAATAAAGATAAATATGGGGAAATAAGGCTCTTTGCCGTTAAACACTTCACCGAAAATGAAGGCATAGATCAGCATGTAGCAAAATGGCTCCAGTACCCACCACAGCCAGTTCAGGTATGAATTGGCAACCTCAGATTTCAACTGGGCCTTAGCGGAGTAGACGGCATATTTCCAATATCTTTTCATATCCGTCTGAAATTTTTGAAACATATTCTCATCTCCTGTTAGTAAAAATTATCCGGCTTTAAGTTTGAAATAATCCCTATCATAATACACTACGGACTTATGATTGGCAAGGGAAAACTTATACAGAAAAAGCATTTGCACACATTAGTATAGGTAGGAAAAAAATGTATGACAAAAATCTTACATATATTTTGCATTTTTGGTTCCAAAAGATTCAAAAGTGTGTTATTATTTAGTCATAATTTTTTTAATTGGGTGGGAGCGATGAAGAAAAGAATGAGGGATTCTGTTCTGCCATATTCTTATTTGGTGGACAATATTAAAGCATTATTGATATTTCTGGTTGTATTTAACCATATTATAGCCTTTCAGGTTGTGAAAGATGATCTTGCAGTGCGGCATGTGTGGTATGCCATCACAATTTTCCATATGCCTGCATTTGTATTTGTTTCAGGATATCTTAGCAAGAAACCCCAGAGCGCAATGAAGAATGTGAAGAATCTTTTGATTCCCTATATTCTTGGATACAGCCTTACCTGGTATGCTTATATCTGGTGCGGAAATTCCATGGACTATGAGATTTTGCGTCCGTCAGGGTCTGCCATGTGGTACCTTCTGGCATTATTTATGTACAGACTGACCATTGAGGCATTGGGGAAGATTCGTTTTGCTGTGCCCATAAGTATGGTCGTGGCTCTTTGGGCAGGGACAAGGCCGGAATTTACAACGTATTTATCCTCATCCAGGATTGTTGTATTTTTTCCGTTCTTTGTGGCAGGCTATCTTTGGGATAAGAAATACACAGAGGCTGTCCGCAGATTTAAAGGCAAATGGGTGCTGATCCCCATTTCGTTAGTGCTTTTGTTTGCAGTGCCTCATTATATGATTTCCAGTGGAATGCCTGTGGATATTTTCCGCGGAAACCACAGCTATATTTTGTGCGGACTTACCAATGAGGTGGGAATGGTGCTGCGGCTTTTGATGTACCTGATTTCCTTTGTACTGATTTTGACGCTGTTTGCACTACTGCCGGACTGCAATCTGCCGTTAACGTTTTTTGGAAGGAATACCATGGGAGTTTATTTCTTTCATTATCCGATTATGATTGTAATGAGCGGACTGATGATCCTGAAGCTTCCCCAGCTTGGAAATGTATGGGCGCTTTTGGGCCTTTCCGCAGTATTTGTGCTGGTGCTTGGAAATCCGCTTTTGAATTTCCTATACAATGGAATGCTCAATATAATCACTTTTATACTGTTTAAAAGAGAAAAAGAGGTTGTGGATGAAGGACTGGAAGATGAATATGACGGCGATGAAAATGACCGCTATGAGTTTGTACGGAACTCGGGCAAATAAAAGGTACAGGTGGTTTTAGGAAGCAGTTTTGGCATTTGCAGATGCCAAATGGGACATCCCCTTACAGTGGAAGGATGCTGTCTTCCATAAGTAGGGGGATATTTTTGTTTTATAAAAATAGTAAGAGGATCGGTGCATATTATGAAAAAAGTGATTACTTATGGAACCTTTGATCTTTTCCATAGGGGCCATTACAATATTATCAAAAAGGCCAGAGAACTGGGAGATTACCTGATCGTAGGAGTTACAAGCGAAAGCTATGATATTGAGCGGGGCAAGCTGAATGTGCAGGACAGCCTGCTGAAAAGAATTGAAAATGTACGCAGCACCGGTTTGGCTGATGAAATCATTATAGAGGAGTACCAGGGCCAGAAGGTGAATGATATCATTAAATATGATATTGACATTTTAGTGATCGGTTCTGACTGGAGAGGCAAATTTGATTATCTGAAAAATTACTGTGAGGTGAAATACCTTCCAAGAACAAAGGATATCTCCAGCACGAAGCTGCGCAGTGAAAGACATATTTTCAGGATCGGCGTAGTAACGGATGATGATAAAGACGGCGGGATTGTGGAAGAGACCAAATATGTCAGCGGTATTCATGTAGAGGGGGTGTATGCCCGGGAGGAAACACTTGCCAGGGAATTCAGTGAAAAATATGAGCTGAATTTCCATACTTCGGATTATGAGGACTTTCTATCTTCTGTAGATATTGTATATGTGAAATGTGCGCTGAAACAGCGGATGCATTATATTGAAGAGGCCATTGAGCATGGGAAATATGTCATCAGCGATTCGCCCATTACTTTGGAACCGGAGATCCTCAGTCACCTGTTTAAAAAAGCCCAGGAGCATAAGGTAGTTCTTGTGGAGAAAATTACGTTTGTGTACCTTCGTGCATTTAATCAGCTTGTGTGGCTGACAAACGGAGACATGATCGGGAAGGTGATCAGTGCGAAATGTTCTATCTCACAGGATGTTTTCGGTGGAGGCAAGAGCTTTAATGAGACGGTATTCCATGCATTATGTGCTGTTATGAAGCTTTTAGGAAAAAAGTGCCTGGAAGTCACCAGCAATGCGGTCAAGGATGGAAGCGGGCATTTTGTGTACGATATGATTACCCTGAAATATCCCAATGCACTTGGAACCATTGAGATCGCATCCACTTTGGATATTGAGAATTCCCTTGTGGTAACAGGTACAAGAGGGCGGATCAATATACCAAATGACTGGTGGAATACAGGCTATTTTGAGGCAAAGGTTCAGGGAAATGAATTTCTGAAGCGTTACAGTTTTAACTTTGAAGGAAATGGGCTTCGTTATCTTCTTCAGGAGCTGCTTATTATTATCAGTGACAGACGTACGGAGTGCACCAGGCTCTTCTATGAGGAATCTGAGGCTTTGGTGAAGATTCTTCAGACGCTGAATCAGAAAGGATAATTTATGACGGAAAAACAGGAACACCTGCTGAAACTTATGCGGGAAATTGACGAAATCTGTAAAAAACATCATCTTCGTTATGTAATGGCCGGGGGAAGTCTGATTGGAGTTGTGCGCAACGAAGGATTTATTCCCTGGGACGATGATGTGGATATTTATATGCCAAAAGCTGACTGGGACAGGTTTGTGGAGCTTTCTGCAACGGAGTTTCCGGCGAACCGCGCGATTCACTGCGTGGATGTGTGCAGAGAATATACCAATACATTTCCAAGATATGCAGATACCGCAAGCTGTGCCATTCACAGGCATCAGCTTATTGGAAATGATTCCGCCGGAGAGATCATTGATGTTCTCACATTGGATCCGATTCCGCCTGATGACAGAGAATACGAAAAATACAGAACCAATATGATGATTTATTCAGACCTGATAAATGAAGCGTATGTTTACTGCCAGAGATATGAGATTTCTGTTTGGAAGTATTTGAAATATCTTCTGTATTATTTTGTTTTAGGCAGGGACAAAACATTAAAGAAATTGGAAGATGCTATGTTTTCCTATAAAGAGGAGGACTGTACCCGTTATGCTATGCGGTGGGGCGGGTGCCCTTTCCTTTTTGACAAGGATATGATGTTCCCTGTGAAATATATGGATTTTGAGGGGATAAAGGTCATGGTTCCAAACCGTACCAGCGACTACCTGATCTGGCATTACGGAGACGAATGGTCTTATATCCCGCCTCATGAGGAGAGAACCTCCCACAATGCCATTTCCGTAGAGGGGATTACTTATCAGGATCTTCGTGATGTTTACATGAAAAAGATAAATGTGGGGAAAGTTAAAAGAGACTCTATTTTCAGGAAGATCTACTATATCGGAACAGCAAAAAAGCGGCACAAACTGACAGAGGAGAGAAATTGGCTGAAAGCCAGAAGCGTGGAAATGGATTTGGAAGCCCGTATCCGGTTTAGCAGCTCTTCTTTGGCAGAATTACTGCAGAAACGTGATTTTGCTGCTTTGGGTGAGATATTCAGCCAGTATTTTGCAGTGCAGTTAAGTGCGGATTTTATCGGGCGGGAGGATTTTGGAAATATTTATTCTTTCTATCATCCTATGCTTTTGGATATATCGGATGAGGCTTTTGAGGCAGCCATAATGACGCTGATCTATACGGAGCGGGTGGGTAAGGCCTACCGTATGCTTCAGGTAAAAAAGAAGCTTCAGAAGCTTACCTCTGGTATGGAACAGATGGAAAAGGATATTGTGCAGTTTCGCAAAGCCGCTTCCCATTATGAAATGGGAGAAATGGAAGACGCACAAGCCATTTGCTGTGAGCTTCTTAGCCGTTATCCCGACAACCCGGGATTTTTGAAGCTGCAGTGCCGTCTTATAATGGAGCGGACGATATCACAGGATAATCTGACAGAGGGAGAACTCTTTGCAGCTCATGCCCTGGAGGTGTTCCCAAAGGACGGCTATTTTATAAAATATCAGGCGGATCTGGAGTGGAAAAAAGGGAACCGGAGTAAAGCCCTGGCTCTTTATGCCCAGGCAAAAGAGAGCACCAACAATGGCATAACGCACCTTGAAATTGAAAAATTCTTAAAGAGGGAGAAGAAGGAAGCCTTAAATCTTTGCAGAACTCTGATACTGGAAGGCAAAGGGGAAGAAGCTCTCTCCTGGATCACACTTTGGGAGAACATTTCTCCTGAGAATGAAGAGATCAAAGGCTATGCGTATTTAGTAAGGGCAGCTTTTGCAAAAAGTCAAGACGAAAAAACAGAGCTTAAAAAATCTTTGGAAAGCCTTCTGGATAAGCAGAAGGACATGCCAAAAGAAAAGATTCCAGTGTCCAGGGATATTTATAAAGAAGCCCTTGGCGTTCTTCTAAAGGAAGATGGTTACTCCTTTGAACTGGCGGAAATAAGTGCAGAGATTCTTCTTACAGAACAAGGGGAAAAGCTGGAAGCAATTTCACAGAGACTGAAGGAGCTGGAGAAGAAGGGAGCTGCGCCTGGAATCGTGCTGAAGCTTTCCGGAGACGTGCAGAGTAAGCTGGGCTGCATAAAGGAGGCGTTTGCGTTTTATAAAAGAGCACTGGACTATCCCTTGTGCTATGGAGACTTTGAAGCTGTTTCCCAAAGGATCCTGAAGGATCTTTATCAGGGAAGCAGAAAAGCAGCAGTTCTTGCAAAAAGAACGGACGCCTCGGCTTTCTTGGAGAAGTGGCTAGGTAAATATGAAAGCCTGGAGCAGCTGAAAAATCTTGAGAAAAGACTGCTTGCAGTACCTGAATGAAAGAAATGAGAATGGAGCAAAAGGGATTGAATAGAGAACAGAAGGAAGTGCTGTTACTTCTAAAAGAAATAGATGCAATATGCAGAAAGCATGGGATAAACTATTATCTTTCACCCAGGCTCACCTGGTGTGCAGTACTGGGAAAAGAGTTTCCAAAGAACCCTCTGGCAGGCGCTGTTCTTATAAAAATAGAAGAAATGGAGAAGCTCCGCATAGCTTTGGAAGCAGAGCTTTTGGAAGGCAGGGCAGTGGAGTCCATGGAGAATAATAAACGCTTCCCCGGACTTTTTCTCCGATATGAGAACAAGAATACGTTGTGTTACCGGCTGCATGAGGGACGGAATTTTAAGTATCCCGGGCTTGGGATCGACATTATTCCCATCAGGTCAAAGAATCCCTCCAAAAGAGCACGTTCCTGGGATAACCGGCTGGAAACAGGGTGGATACAGATTTGCGATGGAAGCAGGTATAAAACAGATATTTATAAATTTTTCTGCGGCTGTCTGGTTAGAGCCTTTAGTATGATTGGCCGTGGACGGCTTGGCAGGAAGATTTACGACAGGATCTGCAGGAATCAGATTACGTCAGATACAGGAAAGTACGTTTTAAAATGGAGCAGGAATTATACCTATACATATCCGGCGGAAGTATTTCAGGAGGCCAGGGAGGCAGAGCTTGCAGGGACGAAGTTTTTGATTCCCTGTGATGAAATTACGTATCTGAAAGAAACCTTTGGCGTTAATTATGAAAGGCATGTGTTTGCGGACGATTTGTCAAAAACTCCTGTAATGGTCAGCGCTCTTGTGGGATGTGAGGAGTTTCTTAAAGAAGCGGGGTCTTTAAGATCGCAGATAAAAAGACGCAGAAGGCTCTTTTTGGCGGATCAGTATATGCGACATCACTGTAAGGAATACGCAGATCAGTGCTGGGACTATGCCAAAGAATGCGGCTCCAGGGAGGAACTTCGTATTGTATACAATGGAAAGAAGGAATATATCAGGAATCTTTGGGAAAACAGAGAGCTTGTAGAGCTGGACAAAATATTCCGCCCCTGCACAAAAATGATGAAGCGTTGTTTTAAGACGGAAGAAATTTTTGAGATGGATGAGGAAATCCTGGAGATTTATTTGGAGTATCTTCGGGAATCCGGAAACAAGAAGCTTTTGGGGGATATAGAAAAATACAGGAATGGCACAGAGAATTAGGAGGAAACATGAAGCTTACAGATTATATTGTGGAGTTTTTGGCCAGGAAGGGCATTCATGATATTTTTGGATATCAGGGCACAATGATCGCACATTTTGTGGATTCGGTGGAGAAGAATCCAAAAACAGCGAATCATTCCTGCTATAATGAGCAAGGCGCTTCCTTTGCGGCGTGCGGCTATGCCCAGGCCAGCGGCGGATGTGCCTGCGCATATGCAACCAGTGGGCCGGGAGCTGTAAATCTGCTTTCCGGAGTTGCGGATGCGTATTTTGACTCCCTTCCGGTGATTTTCTTTACCGGACAGTTAAATACTTATGAATATGCGGGGATACCGGGGCTTCGGCAGCAGGGCTTCCAGGAGATTGATATTATTTCCATGGCAAAGCCGGTAACCAAGTACTGCGTTCAGATACGGGAGCCGGAGGAAATTGTGGCGGAATTAAATAAGGCTTACCACATTGCCAATACGGGACGCAAGGGGCCTGTTCTCATTGATTTGCCTATGAATATCCAAAGAAGCGAAGTTGTGCACCCGGTTTATGAGATGAATGTGGACAACCTTTTCCCGAAAGAGTGCCATGATGTGGAAAACACCGGGAAAGCCGCAGCAGCTATTGAAGAGGCTCTTGGAAGAGCACGCCGTCCGGTGATCCTGATGGGACACGGGGTGGATAGTAGAGAGAGCCAGGAAGGCCTGTTAAGATTTGCAGAGAAATATCAGATTCCCATTATAACCAGTGTGCTGGCAAAAACCGCAGTTTCCTGTAATCTTCCCTTAAATTTCGGATGCCTGGGCGGAGCTTACGGACATCGTTATGCCAATATGATCGCAAATGCAAAAAGTGATTTACTTTTATGCTTCGGCATTTCCCTGGGAACAAGGCAGATTGGAGTAAAAGTTCATGAATTTGCAAAAAATGCAGAAATAATCCGTATAGATATTGATCCATATAATCTTCGAAGGGATATTCATGAAAATGGAACAAAGGAACAGAAATTCTGCGCCAATACGGCTGATGTCATCAAAGAATTATGTGATGGATTTTCTGACGGCAAAATTTTGGCGCAGCCCAAACGTGATGAAAGCTGGGTTTCTGTTTGCAGAACCATAAAAGAAAAACTCCACTCAGTGGATAATAGTACGCCGGAGCGCTATCCCAACAGGATTGTGGAAGCTTTGGGAGAATGTCTTAAGGATGCTTTTGCCATTGCGGTAGATGTGGGACAGCATATGGTATGGTGTTATCAGTCACTGAAAAATGCAGAAGGGCAGAAGCTTTTGTTTTCCGGCGGTCATGGGGCTATGGGATACGCCCTTCCGGCTGCCATCGGCGCCTATTATGCAGGGAAAAAGCCAGTAGCATGTATTTGCGGGGACGGCGCTTTCCAGATGAATATCCAGGAACTGCAGTGGGTAAGGAGGGAGAATATTCCTATTAAAATGATCGTGATGAACAATGGAGCTCTGGGGATGATACGTCATTTGCAGAAGGACTATTTTGATTGTCTTTTTGCCGGAACAACGGAAGGCTGCGGATTTTCCTCCTGCGATTTCCATCAGGTAGCAAAAGCATACGGAATTGAAGGGAAGAGGATTTCCTGGGAAGAGACGGAGGAAAAGGCACCGGGATTTCTGGCACGGGAAGGAGCCGGGCTTTTAGAAATCGTAATGGAGCAAGGAACCTTTGCTTATCCGAAAACCTGTTTGGGAGAACCTATTCATAATCAGCAGCCATATGTCCCCAGGGATGTTTACGAAGTGCTGCTGGCATTATAGGAGGGGAACATCATATGAACAGAGTATCTGTTGTAACCGGAGGAACCTCAGGAATTGGGCAGGGAATTGTAGAGAAGCTTTTGGCGCATTCCCAAGCTGAGGATAGGATATTTGTAAACTATGCCCATAATGAAGAGCGAGCGCAGGAATTCCTTAAAAATCTGCCAAAAGAACAGAGAGGCAAGATCATATTGCTGAAGGCAGATATGTCCTCTTATGAAGCAATGCTTTCTTTTGTAAGGGAAATAAAGGCGCAGACAGACCATGTGGACTGGCTGGTAAGCAATGTGGGAATGAGCACCTATGCTAAATATGAGGATTACACCTTTGAGGAATGGAGCAGAATTGTAAATACGAACCTTTCAGTGCCCGTATTTCTTGTTAAGGAGCTGCGTCCGGTGATGACGGAGGGGGGAAGCGTATTGTTTATGGGATCTTATGCAGGGCAGCAGGCGTACTCATCTTCCCTGGTATATGGAGTGACGAAGGCTGCGATTCATTTCCTGACGAAATCCCTGGTAAAGGAGTTTGAGCCAAAATCCATTACGGTGAATGCCCTGGCACCGGGCTTTATCCAGACCCCCTGGCATGCAGATCGAAGCCAGGAAAGCTACGACAGGATTAACAAAAAAATAGCGCTGCATCGCTTTGGAGAGATTAAGGATGTGGCGGATATGGCATATAGTATTTTGACCAATGGATATATGAATGGAAGTATTGTAGATATCCATGGCGGTTATGATTATTTTTAAAAAGTTTTCCACGCAGAATGCGGCCGGATGCAGGAGGAAGTTTGCACATTGCCTTCCCTCTACATTCGGCCGTTTTTCTATTTTATGATGCTGCCGGGGATCAAAGATCCCAAGGTTTTTCACCCACATGAGCATAAAAGTGGAATTATTGGGTGGCGTTCCCTGCTTAAGCATTAAGATACGAAAAACACATCGGTTTTTTCGTTGGATTTTACAAAAAAGATGCTAATTCATTATGAAAAGGGAGGATAATTTTGGATAAGTGTTACATTGTTTGGAAAATCCATTGGTGCTATTATTAAAATATGGAAAGATATTGTGCCTTTCTATATGCGAAAGATACAAAAATAAATGTTTAAGGAGGCAACCATGATGAAAAAAGAAAGAAGGAGAAGATTATGGGCTTTACTTCTGGCTGTGATGATGATATTTCAGCAGACCAACATTGTTACGTTTGCTGAAGAAGAAGTACCGATAGCAGAAGAAACGGCTCCCACAATGGAAGATTCGGAAGAAGCTCCTACACCGGAACCGGAGATTCAGGAACCGGAAACGCCGGAGGAACCGCCTAAGACAGAGGAAGCGGAACCAGCCGAGCCTCAGGAACCGGCAGAGGAGCCAATACCGGAACCAACCGAGTCAGAGACCCCGGCAGAAACGCCGGCACCTCAGGAGCCTACAGGGGAAGTGACCCCGGAACCGGATAAGGCGGAGACCCCGGCAGAAACCCCGGCAGAAACCCCGGCGCCTCAGGAACCTACAGGGGAACCGACTCCGGAACCAGCAGAACCAACAGAGACTCCGGCAGCCGAGCCAACGGAAGCTCCTGAAGCGCCAACTCCAACTCCAGAAGAAACGGTTACCCCCACACCGGAAGTGACGGCAACGCCTACACCGGAGCCAAAAACAAATATCTTTGCAATTCAGGGAGACGGTTCTGTTTATGGACAGGTGACATTGGATACGGAGATACCTGAAAAAGCGAATCTTGTAATTCATAATAAAAAGAGTGATTCTTCTTATTATAATAATGCGCTGAATGCAGCTAAAAGCTATGTAAGCGCTGTATCCGGTAAGAACATTTCTTCAGCAATTGTGTATGATATTCACTTTGAATTAGATGGAAAGGAATACCCGATTGATTCCGGTGCATCAATTGTCCTTAATTTTAACAACCCGCTGCTTGCCGGAACGGGTGTGGTGGAAGCATTTCATGTGAAAGATGGTAATGCGGCAAAAGCGGATCAGCAGATAGGAATTAACAGTGATGGTTCCGTTAGCTCTGTTGTAATGCGTACAGAAAACGGATTCTCCCCATTTGTAATTGTAAAAGAGGAAGAACCGGAAGAAGAGAAGGAACCGTCAAAAACAGAATTCTTTTATGAAGATGGGCGTGTCAGGATTACGGCCAGCGCACCGGAAGAAGCTAATCTTCCCCAGGATGCAGAATTAAGAGCGGACTATTTGGAGCCTGGTTCCACTCAGTATCAGAATGCAGCCATAGCTATTGAGGCGCAGCTTGGTTCTGCTCTTGGTATAGATGGTATAAATACTGTTGCGGAATATGTGCTGTATGACATTTATTTTCTGTCTTCAGAGGGACGCATCGAACCGGAAACAGGAAATGTAAAAGTCGATATGACGATTCTTTCCGTACAGGAATCTGCGCATGAAGGTGAAGTTGTTAATACAGATGTGGTTCATGTAAAAGACAGCGGGGAAGCAGAGATTGTTACCGATTATATCCATACAAATAATGCCGGAGAGGTAACCTCCATGGGTTTTACCCAAGATAGCTTCTCAGTATCAGGCGGTGCGGTTGTATATGCATTAGAAACCAAAAAGGTTCGTGCGGCAGAGACTGATTTGAGAAATTTGATCACAGGTGCCGATATTTTTGGAGCAACAGTTGGTGAGGACGGAAAGTTCCATGTGATTTCAGATGTATCCTATGGAATCAAGCTTTCATTTGCTGAAAAAGCGGCTCTTCAGTTTGATGATAGTGGAACAATGACCTATCAATTACCTGAAGGTGTGATTCCTTTTGCGCTTGAAAATAAGACCTTCAATATTAGAATCAAGGATGCTGCAGGCAGCGAATACGATGTAGCAGGCAATACCTATACTATAGGAACGGACGGAGCAGTTACAGTCAAATTTAATAGCAGCGATCCTAATTTCAGTAAACTGACTGCATCTGCAAATGTTAAGTTCTATCTTGAGTTTAATGCGGAGTTTGATAAAGATAGGATATCCACTCCCCTTGATTTTGGGCATGAGTTGACAAAGGATGTAGTGGTAGAGGATATCCATGACCTATCCATTGTTAAAACCGGTGAACTAAAAGATGATGGAAAAATGCATTATACAATTATTGTGAAATCAAGGGGTAGGAATAACAATGTTGTATTAAAGGATCAGATTAGCGGAAATCTTTTGAAATTTGATGAAGGAAGTGTTACGGCATCTTCCGATAAAGAGACAGACCTGACAGGCATTACTGCTGTTAAGGATGGTAATGGATTTACTTACACAATTCCTTCCATGGTACATGGAGAAAGTATTACCCTGCATTATACAGCATCTGTTGATTACGAGGTTTTGGGATCCAATACCGCAGCTTTGGAACAGAAAAAGAATACGGTGACGGCAAAAAGCGATGAACACCCTGATCCGGTAGAAAAAGAATATACCTTTGAAAACGAGATTAAATACTGGGATGCTATCAAAAAAAGCCATACTGCTGCAGGCGGCGGTGATGTAAAGACCATTGGCTGGACTCTTGATGTTAACAGCAAGCAATATGTATCGTTTGCCGGACAGACTATCAAGGACTCCATCGGACAGGAGTCACGTGAAAGAATGCATTATTCCGGAAGTGGAATCAATATTTTGGTAACGAAGGAAGATGGTACCCAGGAAACGAGAGAGACGGCCTGGGATAATCTGACAACGGAGAAGGATGAAAACGGAAATATTATTTCCTGGAGCTATCCTGTACCTGCTGATGATGGAAAGTATTCTTATTATATTACCTATGATACGCAGGTGGATATGACTGGTGCAGTTGGTGAGATTACTGTAAAGAATGATGCAGAAGTCGGCGGCTTTGAAACAAGTGATCAGACAACTGCAAAACCCGGTGAAGGAAGCAGCGCAGGAGTCACAAAGGAAGTAGTAAGTTCTTCCACGGAAAAGATTACCTGGAAGATTACGGCTACAATACCTGTAAAGGGATTAGATACATGTGAAATCATTGATAAGGTACCGGCCCTGAATAGCGCATACTTTGATATTCTTGATGAAACGTCGATTAAGGTGGAAGGTTTGATGCCGGATGAAGGCTACGATACCGCTTATACACAAGGCCAGGAATGGCATGAATCCCCCATATTGGATACGCCGATAAACAGGGTAGAGTCTGTTAAATGGACATTCTATAAGGACGCTGCAAAAACAAAAACAGGGCTTCTGCCAAGCACGGACGGTAAACCTCGGACTATAACGATTACTCTTACAACAAAGGTAAACGAGTCATGGCTTAATAATGCTAATGATGGCTGGAAATGCGAGCATACAAACAATGTGGAATTTCATGCAAATGAACATAAATTTAATGGCAGTGCCACATCTACAATTGTTAAAGCAGGAGTGACAAAGACAGGGGCAATTGGAGACACTGTAACTATAAATAATGTAGAATATCCAACATTTAAATATGAACTTTTGCTTTCAAATGTAACTGAAGATGAGGCAGTGATTACAGATACCTTTGATGCAGATACTCTGAGATATTATAATGCTGAACAAGGCAGTGCTTATGCAATTCAGCTTTACGGAGGAAATCAGTACCATCAGGGGGACAGTTCAGGTGCAGTGATTTCCGGCATTGGAACTGCCACAGGAATGAAAATTGATATAAAGTCCTTCCCTAAGGATCATGGAAAATTTTATTCTCATTATAAAATAACGTATTGGCTGGTACCGAAGAATGAACAAGTGCTGAAAACATTGTATTCAAATGCACTTTCAGGGACGACAATTACCAATAAGGTTCAGTGGGGTGAGGCAAGCGGCAGCGCAGACATTAAATATGAGTATGATCCGCTTGATAAGTCTTTTATTGAAAAAGCTAATGCTGATAACGGTTATATAGCAAAGTATAAGATTAGTGTTAATCCAAAGGCTGTACAGCTTAATGGCGGAAATGCTTTGACAGTAACGGATACAATGTCGTCTAGTCTGCGTTTTATGCCGGAGACGCTCAGCGTTAAAGCAGATGGAGCTGCTGTTGAAAATCTGCAGTATAATGTAAGCGGAGATATATTAACGATCCTGGTTCCGGATGAAAAAGCAGTTGTGATTACGTATAGCGCACGAGTTATTGGGAACAATGGCCAGTCGGTTACTTATAGCAATAGTGTAAAGGTTACGGGATGCCAGAGCGAGAAAGACCAGAATGATACCGTTACGATGTCAACTGAGGGAGGCGGCGCAGGTTCAATACCGGGAATCAAGATTCATAAGCATGTTTTTGGAAACTATGGTGCCTCGCTGGCTGGAGCGGAGTTCAAGTTATATAAATATGAGAATGGAAGCCCGGCAGCTGTAATTGATATTGATGGCAATCAGGTAACTGCTGTTACAGGAACTGATGGAACAGCTGAATTGGTGGGAGATCAAAATGCTAAGGGATGGACATTTGAGGAAGACGAGAAGTATTGCCTGATTGAAAGCAAAGCGCCGGACAATTATGCAATTGATTCTACGCCAATTGATTTTGTTATAACTGAGGTACCTACCTCTGGTTTGGAATATGTCTCTGGTGAAACAATATATATTGCAAATGCAGTGGAAAACTTCCATATTATCAAGAAGGATGAAGACACTCAGAAAACTTTAGCCGGAGCAGTATTTGAACTTACGGGAAAGATTGCCGGTGTTGAGAACAGTACGGAAACTGTCATAACAGGTCAAGACGGTATTGCTGCATTCAGTAAATTGGAGCCAGGTCAATATACCTTGAAGGAAACAAAGGCACCAGATGGCTATAAGAAGAATGATGCAGTATATACAATAGTTATTGATGAAAATTTGGGTGTTAGCTGTACAGCTGGCGGTTTATCGTTTACTGGCTCTAGAGGCAGTTATTATGCCGAACTGACTAATGAGTTTGAAAAGCCGAAAGATGTATCCTATCAGTTCGGAGTAGAGAAGAAGATTGCCGGAGCCGAGAATAGCGAAGACACCTTCA
>CAMNTH010000016.1 GCA_946557785.1 uncultured Blautia sp. | reverse complement strand
AAGACAGCTTTTTAGAGGAACTGGACGACTATAATATAGAAGTGATTTACAAACGCCTTGCCGCAAACAGTGTCGCTTATATGCTGTTGAGCCGCTGCGGGCTGGATGCGGACGGGTGTTTTGAGCGTGAGGATTTTTCGGACATTACAAATTTCAACACGCCCGCCACCTTAAACGCCATCGGCATCGCCACGAGCGACATTTCCGAGATGGCGTTAAGGGAAATCTCTGCGGCAGTCCGAAATGTGCAAATCGAAGCTAGAGGTCAGAACCGCACATTTGCAAGGGACACTATAAGCCAGTATGATAAAGGCAGGAAACAACCCGAAAGGAGCGAATACAATGAGCGAAATCACTTACACGAAACAGGCGGATTACCTTATACCCGACCTGACATTACCGACAGAGCCAGAGCTTCCGCTTGGCAGGTACGCTTTGATGCACAGGGATTATCTGGAAAGCCACAAAAGGGTGACGTACCTCAACCTGCTGACGTCGGGCAGGCTGAACGGACACCTTTACCAGACCGAGCAGACGGCATTGCAGAGGTTGGAGCTTCTGACGAAGCAGTTAGCAGCCGAGCAGGGAGTGACGGAGGAGCTGAAAGAGAAAGCCCCGATGCAGTGGCTCGGCATGATGAACAGCATCCGCAGCCAGGCGGAGGAAATTATCTTGGGCGAACTGATTTTCAGTTAGAAAAACCAGAGCCGCAATCGGACGGCGGCGGGCAGGAAGAAAAAGTAGCCACGACACAGACCGCAGAGCCAGAGGAACGGACGGAAAATGAAAAAGGCAGCGTTGCCAATGAGGAAGAAGTTGCCGCCAATCTCCCGACCGTGGACGAACAGATTGAAATGATAGCTGAAGCAGAGGACGAAAAATCCTCTGCTTTTGCCGTTTCACAGGAGGACATTGATGCCGTCCTTGTAAAAGGAAGCGGCTATGCAGATGGTAAATACCGTATCTACCGCCAGTTCCAAAAGCAGGAAGATAAAAAGAAGAACATTGATTTTCTGAAAAGGGAATATGGAACGGGCGGTTTCTTTGTTGATTTTTCAGACGGCACAGAAGGGTATGTGTGGTACAGCGGCAAGGGCATCTCCATTGACCGTGACGGTATTTCCACCGAACATGATTATGTTTTGAGCTGGTCGAAAGCGGAAAAAAGGCTGCGTGAGCTGGTTAGGGATAACCGCTACCTCAACCCCAAAGAGAAAGACCACTACGCCGATTATCTGGAAAGCGTGTCTGCCCCGCAGTATGAAATCGACACCCAGAGGAAGCTAAAAAGGCAGCGGCTTATCGAAGAAAAACGGGAGCTTCCGCCTGCCGACAAGCGGGACACGCTCGCTTTGCGGTTCTCTGATTTTATCCGTGACTTGGACGGCTATGAAAAATCATTGCTTGAAAATGTGGGGCGTGGCGACCTTGCCGACGTGACCGAGGGAAAGATGGAACAGCTTTTCTCCGAGCCTGCAACCGTGCAGCAGCTCCTTGAGTTCCTTAAACTGGTGCAGGGCAAGACAAGCGATGTTTACAGCCGCAGCAATGCGTGGCGTTTTTCACAGGAGCTTACGGAGCTGTACCCTCTCCACTACCTCTACCATGCGGAGCGTGAGGGAAAGCAGGGATTAAAGCTTTCCCCGTCTGGAACAGATGAAAAGCAGGATAATTCTGACCTCATCGGCAAAGAGCTTGTGATTGACAACCGCCGCTATGTAATAGAAAGCGTCGGTAAAATCAGCGGCGACGTTTCCATGCGTGACGTCACATTTGTATCAAACCTTGCTTACGGTGGACAAGCATACCCTGCAAATCGTACTGCTGAAAATGCAGGGGTATTCCACGAAAGAGATTGCAGCAAGAACAGGCTTGACCGAAAAGGCGGTTTATAAGCGACTGGACAGGCTGCGGGAAAAATTAAAATCTTTTAAGCATTAAGGGGAAAGATGCACTTTCCTATGGGCTATTGGGTGAGAGGTAAAAAAACCTCTCGCCCATTTTTAGCAGGAGGAAAGAACAATGCTGTATCGCACAAGAGCCTATATGCTTCGGCAGGTTGTCACGGAGGATGGAACACAATATTTTATCGACTTTAAGGACGGACAAGGAGTATTCCACGAATTGAATGTATCGTATGATTTCTTTATGGCGTTTCGGAGGTTAGAACTTGACAATCGGAAATTGGAAAATTGGGATTGCCGACATAGAGAGTTTAACGAGGTCTGGGACGAAACACTAAACAGACGGGTGTTAAGATTGCCAAAGAGTGTGGACGAGTTAATCATTGAGGAGGAACAGGAGGAACTGCTCTACAAGGCAATCAACGATTTGCCAGACATTCAGAAGCGGCGTTTCCTACTTTATCACGAATACGATTACACTTATTATGAGATTGGGAAAATAGAACATTGCAGACCGCAGGCGGTAAGGTGTTCCGTTATCCTTGCCAGAGAAAAGATAAAGGCACAGATGAAAAAATATCTCTGTGCCTGATAGTTTAGCGAATGCCCTTGTATCTTCAGATATGGGGGTATTTTGCTATATGTTCTCTAATGGAACTTTACAGAAGTGAAAAAGCCCGAACACGCATTGAAACTGTTTATCCGCTTCGCTCTTGCCAAAGGTGCGGTCACTTATGGACTGGAGCTGATGATGGCTTTGTTTAAGATTGTGCAGGGATTGATTTCCACCATTATGAACGCCGCAGGCTTCGGTACGCCGCAGCAGACGGTACTGCCGCAGGAAATCGTAACGGCGGTTGAGGACTGCGGCTTTTTTGAGAGCATCCCGCTTTGGGCAGTCACGCTTATCGGCGGTCTGTTCATTACCGTGCTTTCATTTATTATGATTATGTCGGTGTACGGCAGGTTTTTCAAGCTCTACCTGTATACCGCCATCGCCCCTGTCCCACTTTCCGCTTTTGCAGGAGAGCCGAGCCAGAGTGTGGGCAAGAGCTTTATCAAGAGCTATTCTGCGGTCTGCCTTGAAGGGGCGATTATCGTGCTTGCGTGTATCATCTTCTCCGTGTTTGCGGCTTCGCCGCCTGTGGTCAATCCCGATGCTGCTGCGGTCACGATGGTATGGAGTTATATCGGGGAGCTTGTATTCAATATGCTCGTTTTAGTCGGTGCGGTCAAGATGGCAGACCGTGTGGTGCGGGAAATGGTGGGCTTGTAAAAAGGGAGTAGATTTTTCCCTTGAAGTCCGATATAATAACAGTGCGGGAATAAAACGGCACTTTATAAAGGAGGCATTTTATGCTGAAATTAGAGATAAAAATGGATGAAGCAAAGATAGCTGCGGAACAGAAGTATCGTGTAGAGAGCATCTATCAGGCGTTGGAGCAGGCTTTTTCCAGATATAAATTAAACCAGACACAGGATGCCGATGGGACGATGTGCTTTACCGGCAATGGAAATCCAAAGGATTATGGAGCGTTTGGGAGCATTATCACATCTTTAAGGGAAAAAGCATGGTTTATGGATTATGTAACCAAGTGGGTATGGTACAACAGCGATGACGGGGAGAATGAAGATGATTTTACCGTGGAAGATGTTCTGTACCATTATACAAAGAGGTTAAGCGTGGCATAATGGCAAGGAGAGAAGCAAAGCATTTAAAAGCATTGTACTTTGACCTTCGGGTAAAGGACTTAAAAGAGCATTTTTCGGAAACAAACCCGAACGGCGCTTATGGAAAGATACGGGATTATCTTCTGAAACGTGATTTTTCCCATGAGCAGTATTCAGGGTATCATTCCAAGTATAAGACAACCGACTTGGAAATTTTTGATTTAATCAGAGAAATGAGCCGTGAGCTGTCATGGCTCCCCTATTGCTTAAACCATTTTGAAGTAACCAATATCGGAGCAAACCATGACTTGATGCAGCTATTCGAGGAAGCCGTGCCAGAGCTGGAAACCATGTAAACATTATTTCTTGAAATCGTCACTTACTATCGAGTGGCGATTTTTTTATGCTCAAAATGCCCGTTCTCGTCGGTGCGGTCAAAATGGCAGACCGTGTGGTGCGGGAAATGATGGGCTTATAATTCTCAATGAAGAAAGGAAAATCGAAATGAAGAAAGAACCAAAATGTTACCAGATTTATCATATCCATTTGTTAAACGGAGAAGTCATCGAGGCTTCGGAAGCCTATGACCTGCCTGTGGAAAAAGGATTGGTCGGAAAATTCGGAAAGGCTGACGAGAACGAACTCTTTGAAATCGGGGACGCCATTTCTGGAATTTCCTATATCCCTAAACGCAGCATTCTCTATATCGCAACTGGAGATGTCAGGGAGGGATGGTGTTAAGTTGGAAGTCAAGATAAATAAGGAAATCCGTAACTATACGGAAAGTATGTTTTTTGGACTGTCGATGCGGCAGTTCATTTTTTCTGTCCTTGCCTGCGGCGTGGCGGTGGGCTTGTATTTTATTCTCCGCCCGCACTTTGGCATGGAAACCCTTACAGAGATGTGAGTTCTTATTAAACGATGTGAAATCTCTTGAAACAGGATATTTAATCTCTTATTACAGGGTGTGAAAATTCATCTCAGTATCTCTCGGATTAAAATAATAAAAAATTTGAAAAAATGCTTGACTGTAAACCTTGTTGATACCTTATATTGCGAGAATAAAGATAATTTTAGTATTAGGAGGACACGACATGGAGGCTTTAGTTCAAACACATAATCTTACGAAATGTTATGGACGGCATAAGGCTGTAAATAATGTAAATCTATCTGTCAGAAAAGGAGAAATTTACGGACTGATTGGGAGAAACGGCGCAGGAAAAACTACGATTCTAAGGTTAATTAGCGGCTTGGCAAAACCAACGGAAGGAAGCCTCTCTTTATTCGGGCAAAATAGCCGTGATTCCATTTATATGCAAAAGAAGATTGGGATACTGATTGAAAGCCCCGGAGTTTACCCAGATATGAGTGCAAGAGATAATGTAAAACTAAAATGTCTGGCAATAGGAATTTCAAGCAGCAGCTATATTGAGGAACTTTTGAATAATGTGGGACTGGCGGCAGTTGACAAGAAAAAGGTTAAATGTTTTTCTGTTGGAATGAAGCAACGACTGGGGATTGCATTGGCTTTAGTGGGAAGTCCTGAATTAGTCATTTTGGACGAGCCTGTTAATGGTCTTGACCCACAAGGTATAGCAGAAATCAGAGAAATCATTGTTCGGTTAAACGAAGAAAAAAATACTACATTTATTATATCCAGTCATATTCTGGGGGAACTATCTAAAATTGCCACTTGCTATGGAATTATTGAAAATGGCGAATTGAAAAGGCAAATTTTGAAAACAGAATTGACAGAAGATTTAGAAGAATATTTTTTGAGTTTAACAGGGAGGGGAAACTCATGATTAAAATGATAAAGATGGATTTGTATCGCTTTTTTCACTCTATATCTATATGGATTATGTTATTGGTGGATGCAGTACTTGCTTTTTTGAGTACGATATTGGTTCATGCTATGGCTAATAGCAGTGCGGCAATTCAGACATATTCTAATGTGGAAACTCTACTGGCAGGACAAATAAATGGTGGCATACTAATGATATTATGTACGGCATCGGTTACTATGTTTGTAAATGCCAAGTATAAGGGGGGCTTTATAAAAAACATTGCGAACTATCTGCCCCGCCGTGAAATGCTGATTTTTCCAGACATCCTAATGGTGGCAGTTGTTTGTGCATTGCACTTCTTTGTATATTCGGCGTGTACGATTGGTGTATGGGAAGTCTTTTTCGGAAATACGTTTCTCTCTTTTCCTGTTTCTGCTATAATGAGATTATTGCTTGTTCAATTCCTATTACATTGGAGTTATTGCTGCTTATTGCTGCTTTTTTATACACTAACCAGCAGCGCAACTTTTACTATTGCAGCGGGAATTCTAATCTCGTTTAAGATTTTGAATATTATTTATGCGCTTGCTGGGCGTCTTGCAAATATGGACTTGGCGCAGTATATGCTGGATTATAATATCTTTCAGATAGGACTGGAGTCAACAAAACTGGCATACACAAGGGCGGTTATTGTAGGTGTAGTATTCATGTTGATAGAGATGATACTGTCATGTTTCATTATGAGCAAAAAGGACATTACATAGTTTGCTGAAAGGAAGTGTATTATGACAATCAAAGAGGTTGAAGAAAGAACGGGACTGGCACGTTCTAATATCCGCTTTTATGAAAAAGAAAAGCTGATTGAGCCATCGAGAAATGATAAAAACGGATATAGGGATTATTCGGAACAGGATATCGAAAATATTAAGAAAATTGCTTATCTGCGTACATTGGAAATTCCGATTGAGGATATCCGCCACATCATGTCCAACAAAGTATCGCTAATGGATGTGATAGAAAAACAGACAGCGACAATTCAAGAGCAGATAGAGGGACTGAATAAGGCAAAAACTATGTGTGAAAGAATGCTTGCCGCAGGAAATGTTAGCTTTGATGAAATGCGGGTGGAGAAATATGTGTCCGATTTGCAGACTTATTGGAGCGATAATAAAACTATTTTCAAATTGGATTCGGTTAGCTTTCTGTATATATGGGGCAGCCTTATTACATGGACAATAATTGCTTCACTATGTTTGATTATCGGGTTAGTATCATATACAAAACTGCCGCAGGACATTCCCGTTCAATGGAGTAATGGAAGTGCAACTTCATTTGTAAATAAGAACTTCATTTTTATGTATCCATTAGCCTGTATCATTGTCCGTCTCTTTTTAAGACCAATTATCTATGCAAGGCTATTGCTGAATCGTCCTTATGGGGAACTTATAACAGAATATTTGACGAACTATTTATGTTTTATTGCTTTGTCAGTTGAGTTGTTTTCCATATTGTTCGTATATGGTTTCGTTGAAAGCGTAGTGCTTGTTTTGCTTATTGATACAGTTGTACTCATTGGTACATTGATTGTCGGGATTGCCAAAATAGGGTTAATCTATATTCCCCAAATTTCCAAGTAACAGACCAAGATGCTGCTGTTTTCTCAATATTGCAATCTGGCGGGCAAGATACCTGACCGATAAACAGAATATCAAATAAAAGCACTTGTTGCCAGCTAAAAAAACGGTTATGCAGCAGGTGCTTTTGTGTCAAATTATAATAGAACACCTAATCTGCACGTTGTCTGAATTAGGGTATGAAAAAGAAGAAGTGCTTATCTTCATTAGGGATTTTCTAAAGACAACGACAACACCTTAAAAGGAAATTACCCACAAGGGAGGTTATCATGGTTGAACAAGGTAATTCTGCTGAATGGATACTATGTCCTTTCTGTGGAAATAAAACCCGCAATAGGATTAGAGAAGATACAATTTTGAAAAACTATCCTCTCTACTGTCCGAAATGTAAGAAGGAAACTTTAATCAATGCAGAAAAATTACATATAACCGTCATCAAAGAGCCAGACGCACAGACGCAGAGCCGATGAACTTGTGAGTAAAGTGATATGCTCCCCTTATGGTAGACAGATAAAATAATAAAACTGTCACTATAAGGAGGAGCATATTTCATGGGACAACATTCAAAATACTCTTTTGAGATGAAACTGGCTGCCGTCACAAAATATCTGGAAGGAAGCTGTTCAACAGAAAGCATCGCCCGAAACTTGGGAACGAACGGAACGAGAATTATCGAATGGGCAACCATATATCAGTCTTTGGGGGCTGAAGGACTAAAAACCACCCCAAAGCTCAGCGCCTATTCGGCGGAAACAAAACGCAGCGCTGTCTGCGATTATCTTTCTGGCAAAGGGACGTTAAGGGAAATCCAGAAAAAATATGGAATCCGTTCAGATAAATAGTTACGGAATTGGATTATGAAGTATAATGGTCATGAGAATCTAAAGTATTCTGGAACAGGAGGAACCGGTACCATGACCAAGGGAAGAAAAACCACATACGACGAACGGGTGGAAATTGTAAAGTACTGCATTGAGCATGAAATGGACTATGCCCAGGCGGCCGAAAAATATCAGGTATCTTATCAGCAGGTTTATCAATGGATAAGAAAATATCAATCGGATGGCGCCCCAGGTCTTGTTGATAAAAGAGGAAAAAGAAAAACAGAGAATGAAATGTCTGAATTGGAAAAGCTGCGTGCGGAAAACAGGCTTCTTCAAGCGGAAAAACGAAAAGCAGAATTGGAGATTGCATTCTTAAAAAAACTCGACGAAATCGAAAGGAGGCGGTTCTAAGCCAGGTACAAAATGAAACGCTCTATCTGGCAATCCAGGAAATACATGACGAACAGAAATGCTCTATATCCGAACTCTGCAAATTTGTGGGGATTCCACGCTCTGCCTATTATAAATGGCTTAACCGAAGGGTCAGTGCAAACGAAAAATTTAACCAAGAATTGTGCAGCCTTATTAAAGACGCTTATGAGGAAAAGAATAGGATTCTGGGATACAGACAGATGACAATAAAATTAAACCGGGAGAATGATTTTCATGTTAATGAAAAAAGGATTCTTCGTCTTATGAGAATTTTACAGTTAAAATCAGTATGCAGGCGCAGAAGAAAAAATTATGTGAAATCAACACCAGAAATCACAGCAGAAAACATTCTTAACCGGGAATTTAATGCTGATCATTTCGGAGAGAAATGGCTGACAGACGTAACGGAGATGAAGTATGGAATCAATGGGAAAGCATATCTGAGCGCTATTTTGGATTTGGCAGACAAAAGCATCGTTTCTTTTGTTATTGGAAGTTCAAATAATAATGCCCTCGTTTTTGAGACCTTTGATATAGCCCGCCAGGAACATCCAGAGGTAAAACCGCTGTTTCATAGTGACCGGGGATATCAATATACCTCAAAATCCTTCCGCAAAAAACTTGAGGAAGCAGGAATGACGCAAAGCATGTCAAGAGTATCCCGATGCATAGATAATGGTCCAATAGAAGCGTTCTGGGGGATGCTGAAATCCGAAATGTATTATCTAAAAAAATTTCATACTTACGATGAGTTAAAAGAAGCAGTATGTGATTACATAGACTACTACAATAATCACCGGTATCAAAAACGCCTAAACTGTATGACACCGATAGAATATAGAAAACATTTAACATGTGCGGCATAAGAATACTGCCAACCACAAAAATGTGATTGGCAGCTAAAATTTTTGTTTTTTCCACTGTCTACTTGACAGGGAGCGGTTCAAAGTCACAGATCATCGGCTCTGTCCTTTTATACAGCATGGGAAGAACAAAGCCCACCGAATAAAAAAACGATGTTCGGCGGGTAATGTTTTCATGCGCTCATTTCCCTCTGACTTCGTTTTGGAGTTTGGAGGGATTTTTTATGCGCTGGTCTGGCACCATCGCTCTGCTGCTGATACGAAGCAGCAGTTATCTACATACTACCCGACGGGAGCGAGGATAATTTGTTAAAAAAATTCTCATTCTTGTATGAGGGAACTATACAACAAAAAGAGATGACAAATCTCTACAATATAGAAATATAATCTCCAACAACCGCACTGGTCTGACAGCCTTTGCGGTTTTTTGTTTGTCGTTTTTTGTCAGCAGGCAGAACAAGCCTGTTTCTGGCATCGGATGCCGTTCTCCGCCGACCAATCTGGATTTTCAAAAAAATTCAGATTGGAGGTACTTACGGTGAAATACGCACCAAGAAAGGTTTATATCAAAGAAAACGGCAGATATGTGGAATTATCTTATGAGGACTTCTGCCGTCGCAGGGAAATGGACAAGGTTTATAAGGACAAGCTCTTTATTCCCGTGCAGGGTTATCTGATTGAAACAGAACAAACCCATTACATTGAGTTTTATCGGGATAAGGAACGGTGGCGTTATCTGCAAAAGCTCGATAAAGACATTAACCTGCTGTCTTTAGAAGCTGTCGTAACTGATGACGAAAGCGGAAATGGTTTTGACTTTATCGCTGATGAAGCGGCAAATGTTGAGGAAGCTGTTGTCCACAAAATGATGTTGGACAAGCTGCAGTCTGCTCTTTTCCTGCTATCAGAGGATGAAAGAAGTTTAATAAATGCTATTTTCTTCCGTGGCTTGTCGGAACGGGAATGGTCAAAGGCTTCGGGCATTCCGCAAAAAACAATCAATGACCGCAAACGGAGAATTCTTTCCAAACTTAAAAAATTTCTGGAAAAATAAAAAATAATCCACTCAAGCCCCTCACTTTTTCCTTTGGAAAAGTGAGGGGCTTTTCTACGGACTTCTCACAGTTCCTTGACAACCGAATACTCATTCGCCAAATACTTCCTCTTTGTGATTGTGATGAGCATAAGCGTGTGCAGCGGTACGCCATGACCTGCCGATAGCAGAATAGCGATGAAAGGTGGTGAGCGGTCAAATACCGACTCAAAATATCGGGCAGCTCCCGATTTCGCCATAACCCACAAAGAGAACAATGGTACTCCCGTCCAGTCACAGTCCGAACGGTATCCAACCCGTCACAGGCAATGAGGGCGGCTCTGGCAGACCGTCAGAGAGGTGGAACTCCTGTGGCGTCAGTTCGCTGCTGACCGTTTGGCGACTTCCCTGTGCTTTATAAGCACATTGCATTTCGGGATGTCGAGGACAAATTGAGATGCTTCTATCATAAAGCCAGATATAAGGCGGTCATAAGAACAGAGATTTTGTTAATGCTCTCTCGACCTTAAACACTTCCTTGTGTCTGGCTGTTACATAGGTAAGCTCTGCTTGCCTAAATCCAGATAGGAGGTCTAAATATTATGGAAAGAATGATTAAGCGTGGCGATATTTACTACGCCAACCTATGCCCTGTCATCGGCTCTGAACAGGGCGGCATCCGACCTGTCCTTATCATTTCCAATGATACAGGAAACAGGCACAGCCCGACAGTTATTATTGCTCCGATAACGAGCCGTACACACACGAAAGCAAAGCTCCCAACACATACCGAAGTAACAGATTTTGATAAGCTCGACAAAGATTCAATCGTTCTGCTTGAGCAGATACGAACGATTGATAAGCAGAGGCTAAAACAGTATATGGGAATGATGCCCGATAACATAATGGCAAGAGTTGATAAGGCTCTTGCCATTAGTATTTCTCTGACAAATAAATAGGAGGTGTACCAAAATATGCTCATTGATGACGAGTGGAATGGCTTAGCTGACTTGTTGGCAAACTTGATAGCCAAATATGCTGTCGAGTTGGGCATAGACGATATGCCTGATAACAGTCATAACAGGGAATATAGCTGCAACTCTGAAATCCCCGCAAATCGCACATTTGTTGTTTCAGAAAGTCGTTGATACAATTCTAAGTGCAGAAAATAAATATCACGGTTTTGGTTAAAAGGAGTTGCTGCTATTATGAAAAAAGAAAAAATAAAGGTTTACACTTATAAGAGAGTTTCCACGACTATGCAGATTGACGGCTATTCGCTTGATGCACAACGGGCAAGAATGAAAGCGTATGCAGACTTCAATGATTATGAAATTGTTGGAGAGTATGAGGATGCAGGAAAATCGGGAAAGTCAATCGAGGGGCGGATGCAATTCAGACAGATGATGGAAGATGTCAAATCGGGAAAAGATAACATTTCGTATGTGTTGGTATTCAAGCTCTCTCGTTTCGGAAGAAATGCAGCAGATGTTCTTTCTACTTTGCAGGTCATGCAGGATTTTGGTGTGAACTTAATTTGTGTAGAGGATGGGATTGACTCATCTAAAGATGCGGGTAAGTTAATGATTTCTGTTTTGTCGGCGGTAGCCGAAATTGAGCGTGAGAATATTCGTGTCCAGACAATGGAGGGACGAATCCAAAAAGCCAGAGAAGGAAAATGGAATGGCGGATTTGCCCCTTATGGATATCAGCTTGTAAATGGTAAGTTGGAAATTAACGAAGAAGAAGCAGTTGCAATACGAACAATTTATGACCAGTATGTAAATACAGACATTGGCTCAAATGGGATTTCAAAATATCTTGAAAATCACGGTATCCGAAAGATACAACGACAAAATGGAAAGAACCCTCTTTTTGATGCCCACTTAGTCCGACTGATATTGAAAAATCCTGTTTATTGCGGTAAAATTGCATATGGACGTAGAAAAACAGAAAAAATTCACGGAACAAGGAATGAATACCATCTTGTAGAGCAGGATAATTTCCTTTTAGTGGATGGATTGCATGAGGCTATTATCCCAGAAGATGTCTGGAATGCTGCACAGGCAAAACTGATTACACAAGCGAAAAAGTATGAACATGTCAATAAGGGGAAAAACGAGCGAACACATCTGCTCTCTGGAATAGTGAAGTGTCCTATATGTGGTGCAGGGATGTATGGGAATAAAAGCATTAAACACAAAAAGGATGGCATGAAATATAAGGATTTCTTCTATTATGGATGCAAACACCGCAATATGCAGCGAGGGCATAAATGCGATTATAAAAAGCAGATACGGGAGGAACTTTTGGATGATGCCATAGCAGAAGTGATAGTGAAGTTAGTCAGTAATCCGCATTTTGCGGAAATGATGCAGGAAAAAATCAACATGAAAGTTGATACGACTGCGATAGACCAAGAGATAACAAATTACGAAAAACAGCTTCGACAGAATTACTCCACCAAATCTAAGCTAATGGAGGAAATAGATAATCTCGACCCAGATGACAGACATTATATTAGAAGAAAGGCAGACCTTGATGACAGACTTTATCGGATGTATGATAAGATAGAGGAATTGGAAACACAGTTGATTGATGCCAGAGCGAAAAAGACATCTATCGAAGCAGAAAAAATTACTGGAGATAATATCTACAAAGTGCTGATTTATTTTGACAAGCTATACTTCGCCATGAACGATGTGGAACGGCGACAGCTTATCGAAGCCTTGATAGAAGAAATCCAGATTTATGAGGAACGCAAACCCAATGGTCAGTGGCTTAAATCAATTCGGTTTAAGCTGCCGATTATTGAAAATGATTTAAGTATAGGTTTGGACAATGGTGAACATGTTGAGACGGTTGTAATGCTTTCCCACAAAAAACCTGATAGCGTAATCAACGTAAAAGTCGAGTTTGGCGAGGGTGAGGGCAAAGTGCCGCTTGATAATATCGCCAAGAGAGCCGAAGCATACAAGCCGAAAGAGCGAGTTACATACAAGATGATTAAGGAGTACATAGAAGCGAAGTATGGCTTCAAAGTACATACCGCATATATCGCAGAGGTAAAAAGGGAGTTAGGATTGCCGATGTATGATGCCCCTAATGCGGTAGAGGAATTGAAACAGCCGAGGAAACACCCGACAGCGGAGAAAGTGGAAGCGATAAAGGATGCCTTGAAACATTTTGAAGTTATCTGATAATCATAGGCGTATCATTAGAAATAGTGGGCTTGAATATATGGAAACTGACCCATATAGTGAGCTGCAGCCGGGAGACATGGGGACGGTCAAGACACTTGATGATGCCGGAGGGTTACATATCTCCTGGGACCGTGGCGGCAGTCTTGCTTTGATTTATAAAGCAGACCGGTGTAATTGTTTGATGAAGAGGGAACAGATGGATGCTTTGTTTAAGCAACTGGCCATAATGCCTTTTGAAAGCTATGGGAAGATGAAAACCTGGATTGAACAAAGGTTGAGACCTGCGTTCCCGGCAATGAGCTTTGATGATGATACGGAAGGCAGATTGGGAGTGCATCTAAATGTAAATGCCTTTGGGATAAAAAATGCCAAGATCGGTATGGAATACCGGACGGATGAAAAAGGGCATTTGTTCATTGAAAAATGTGGGTGGATAAAAGATGTTCCGGCGAAAGAGAGTATCAACAAGGCACAGAAATCCAAGAGATAAAAGTTGCAGAAATCGACAATTTTTTTGGGGACCTACTTGACACATGGGGGAAAAACTGCCGCCTGCCAAATTTTGAAAAATAAACTTCCGAACTGTGCTTTTCTTGACGGGGACTGGTGCTGGGTAATGCATGAACAGGCAATTATTGATGAGATTTTATCAAAATTGGAAACAGGGGATTGTTTGGTACATACCATTTCCCTGATTTGTGATGCGGATAGTCTAAGAAAACGTCTGCAAAAGGATGTAGATGAAGGCATCCGGTCAGCAGATGTGATTCAGAGAAGTATTGCCAGAATTGGTTTATATGAAGAGCTGGATACGGGAAAAATAGATGTTTCCCATATAACACCGGAACAGGAGGCGGAGGCAGCATATTATGCGGCAAATCCCGCACTGATTTTTCCGGGATTGGAAATCAGATTACACCAACGCCGGGTACTGAAAGGCGGGGCAGACATAAACCTCACCCGTTTAAAGTATGGCGCACTCTGCTGCCTTGCCACTTAGGCGCAGGCTACAAGTTTGCTTCCGGAAAAAGACAGACAGATTGCCATTGCCGGATAAATATAAGGGGTCACTGATTTATTCGCGAAATATTTAAAAAAGTGCAGCATATTGTGCTTTTTTGTTTTCCAAAGTCTATATACAGAATTAATCAGGGGTTCCATAATATAATACCCTTAGTGAATCCCAAAAGAATGTAAAGGAGAAAAACGTATGGAAAAATTGATGTACATGATGATGATTGAGAAAAGCAAGACCTATAATAAAATGACAAAACAGGTAGTTATGGAACACGTTGAGAACATAAGAAAGCTGGACGATGAAGGAAAGCTGGAAATCTGCGGTGTCTTTAAAGGCTATCCGGGAATGGCAGGTATGTATATCCTAAAAACAGAGAGCCGTGAAGAAGCAGAAGAAATTTGCAAAGCAGAGCCGCTGGTTATGGGAGGATATGCAACCTACAAATTAGCCGGTTTACAGATTGCAAACCGGGAAAATAATTATTTGCTGTAATTGCGAAAAGAAATTTTCACAAATTCCTGTCTTTTGCGGCTTGCGCGATTGAAAAAATCGACCCATGAAAGGAGGTTCACAGCTATGAAAAAATACAACACGTCCTGCTTTTGGAACAATTCAGCAGAGGTATCGTCCAAGGAATGGAAGCTGACTCCTGTATTTTTATTGACTTAAGACCAAGTTAAAAAGACGGGAACAGTATGGATGAAATTGAACACTTTGAAGCAATATTCCTTCCAAGGAATTATCAGCATCTGACGGAAGTTGATCGTGTTGCGGGAACAATAAATTTTTGACTTGGCTTTATAAAAGATGGAGATTATTTTGTACCAAGCATTTATAAAGAGATGCGTTATGTGGCTAAAGGAGTTCCTTTGAATAAGCCGGAACAAACAGCAGAGCTTCTGCAGCCATGATTGCTATATCAGGAACCGATTCTGGCGTCAGGAAGATGCAGAAGAGATCTTTAATATGCTTCTTTCCGGGAAGAAAGTTCCCAAATGGATGAAGGATTTGCTTTCAGACTGAGCTTACCTCTTTGGATTGAAAAAGGGGTGAATCTGTTAGAAAAGAAGTCTAATCTTTGTATGCAAAATATTATGGTGTCTGTTTAGGGTTCCATGATATACTGAAAAAAAAGAAGATCAAAGGTTGAAAAATTGCAATGGTGGTATTGGAAGGATAAGGATTATCCGGAAAGAGATTGATTGGGATTTATATTAAAAGAATAGAGGACGAGGATGGTACGGGAAGCGAAGCGTGAAGATTTAGGGGAAATATTGAAACTGTATTTATATTTGCATGAGGAGAGTGTTCCAGAGCCATCGGAATACTTGTCGGCTGTTTGGGAGCAGATTGTATCAGACCGGAATCACCATTTGCTTGTCAATGTTATTGATGGAAAGATTGTTTCTTCATGTGTATGTGTAATCATTCTAAACTTGACAAGAAATGTGCGTCCGTATGCGTTTGTGGAAAATGTTGTTACTCATGCAGACTATAGGGGGCATGGTTATGCCACTGAATGCTTAGAGTTTGCGAAGTCCATAGCGGAAAAAAGTAATTGTTATAAGATGATGCTGCTTACAGGATCAAAGAAGAAGACAACATTAGATTTTTATAAAAATGCGGGATATAACTGTGCAGATAAAACTGCATTTATTCAATGGCTAAATATGTAGGAAAATTTCCAGCTTGAAAAAATGATAGGGCTGTAAAGGATGACGTTACATATACAAAAGAAACTCTTCGATAAATCGAAACTAGATATATATGGAGGGAAAAAAGAGGATGAAAAATATAACGGCAAAGCAATTTCAGATTTTAACAGATATGCAATTAGTTTGGGATTTTATGGTAGATTCATATGAACATTTTTTTATAAATGGTGTAGCAGCACCATTTTTTGAATATGCTATTACATCTTCATGGATGAATAAATCCTATTTGCATTTAAACAGACTATGGCTTGATTAGGGCAAGGTAGTGGGATTTGTATTCGCAGAAGAAAATATGCCAAACTTTAATAATGAACAGGAACTGGTTCTTTTTTATGGGCAAAATGCATTTGTTGATGTAGTCAAAAAAAGGATATGCGTTAATGTATGAAAATATTGATTTGATTTGTGATTCTAGAAAAATAGAATTGAACTACCAGCTTCCAAAAGGATTTCACTTTGTAGATTCACAAAATTGTGATCCAGTGAAACTTGCTATTTGCACATGGAAAGGCTTTAACCATGAAGATAAGGGGGCATTTGAAAATTGGAAAAACGAAGTGCAAGGTATAGCATGGAACCCCGCAAGGGCATACAATGGTATACTAAGTTCTAAGGAATGGAAATCCTACCAATTAGAGGTTTACCATAAAGAAATAGAAATACAGGAGTTATGATGAATATGGAATTTGTTTATAAGAGAGCAGGCATGGAAGACATGGAATTGCTGGTTAAAACAAGGATTGAAGTATTGCGTGCGGCGAACTGTTTGAGTGATGGTACAGAGATGCCGCCTGTAGAGCAGCAGTCCAGGGAATATTATGGAGAGTGCCTGCAGGCAGAAACACATATCGCATATCTTGTCTTTGATGGAGAGAAGTTTATCGGTGCAGGAGGAGTCAGCTTTTTTAGGGTAATGCCTACCTATCATAATCCCACAGGCTGGAAAGCTTATATTATGAATATGTATACAGCTCCGAAATATAGGAGAAAAGGTGTTGCATATCATACGCTGGAACTTTTGATAGAGGAAGCAAAGAAGAAAGGTGTGAAGCATATCTCATTAGAGGCAACGGATATGGGAAGGCCTTTGTATGAGCGTTATGGTTTTGTGAGCATGAAAGATGAGATGGAACTGCCGGAAAGCTGTTTGTAGAAGGCGTATACATGGACATTATATTGGAAAAAAGTGCAAGAAAGTAAAAAGGATGTTTTATATAGGCTATTACAATATTTTTTATTTGAAGAAAGCCTCAGTGACCAGAATGATATGAATGAAGACGCATTATTTGAATATTTTGTTTCCTGGATATGAGAACAGGGAAGAGATGATTTTAATATGAAAATTGACAGATTATTGGAGATCATTATTTATCTTTTAAATCATGAAAAGGTATCAGCAAGTGTTTTGGCAGAAAGATTTCATGTGACAGTCAGAACAATCCAGCGTGATATGGTGTGTATAACAGAAGCGGGCATTCCGGTTTATTCAAACCATGGAAAAAACGGGGGTTATTCGATCCTTCCGTCTTATAAGATGAAAAATTGTGATATCCGCAGGGATGAACTGCAAATGATCCGGCAGGCATTGGAAAGCCTGGCGACCTCTTACGCAAATGAAACACTGGCAGGGCTGATAGAAAAGTATCATGCTGTTTCAAGGGATACAGAAATTCAGAAGACCTTTTTTGATTTTGGAATTGCGAAGGAGAATCGAAAGGTTCAGCGGGACAATCTGACTTTGGAAAAGGCCATCGCAGAGGAAAAGCTGGTAACCTTTTCGTACAGAGATGCAAAGGGTCAGGAAACAAAGCGCCTGGTTCAGCCGTTGGCAATCCAATATAAATGGTATTCGTGGTATCTTTTTGCCTGGTCTGTGCCGCAGGAAGCATACCGTACTTTTAAAATAGCAAGGCTCTCAGAACTGCGGGTAACTTCAAAACATTCAGATAAGAAACATGAGGATGTGGGACTGCTTATAAAACAGGCGGACGAGGCATATTCAGATACCTGTGTCACAATTGAAGTGCATTTTGACAGGAAAATAAAAAGCATCATAGAAGAATATTTTCCGGACAGTGAGATGGAGGAGCTTTCCGGAGAAATGTCCAGGGTGTGGATTCGGGTGTCTCCGGGGGAACGATTATGGAAGGCCTTATTACTTAGCCTGGGAAACCAGGCTGAGGTGATTTCACCGGAGAAGTATCGTAATGAGCTGATCGAAACAGCTCAAAATTTTTTATCCAATTACGACATATAGCTGTCGCATACATGTGATAAGATGCTAAGAAAAAAGAGAGGATAAAATTGATGAGTGAATTTATGAAAGCGTTATTGGAATGCCGGGAAGCTTCGGAAGACGGCTCTTGGAGAACAAATTGCGAAGTGTTTGCTGTGCGTAAGAAAACTGCTGATGATGGGAAGGTGTACGAGGATTGCCCCATATTTGATACCGGGCGTTATCGCCTGCGTCTGGTGGAAGAGTCTGACGGGGCAGATCTGCTGAAAGTATACTCCGATGAGAAAGCAGTACCGCTGTTTAACAGTGACAATTGCCATGGAGATACGTTCCATTATACATCTCTGGAACGTATGGAAGAAGCAATCAGGTACTGGCTTTGGGAATATGAGAGAAAAGGTTTTGTCAGATGGAGTATTTTTGACCGTGCTATTGGAGAAGCAGTGGGGACAATCGAGCTGTTTCACAGGGAGGCAGAAGATTATTTTACAGAATGTGGTTTGCTGAGACTGGATCTGTGCAGTGATTATGAAAAGAAGGAATGTATCAAAGAAATACTGAAGCCCCTGCTTTCCCCTGCTTTTTTCATGTTTTCCTGTGAAATTCTGGCTACAAAGGCAGTGCCGGAAGCGCAGGAACGCACGGAGGCATTGGCAGAATTGGGATTTCAGAAAAGGCGGGAGACGTTGAGGGGGCATGATGGGATACAGTATGGCTCCTATTGGATATTGAGAAAAACGGAAGCATAAATATGAATATTTTTTATGCTTAAGAAAAAGGCCGACAGTTTTTTCTGGATTTACCGCAAGGTAAAGAAAGGAAAGATCCCCCATGGTGGCAGTATAAAACACTTTATGAAAACATACAGAGTGAGAAAGGAATCTTAAACCGCCAGCTGATTAGAAAAAGAGTGTTTTCAAAAATGCAGTTGAGGGGCTTTTGCGCCCCAAAATACATATAGAAAAGAAAGAATACGGATCTCCCGCAGAAGGTCAGGTGTGAAAAACACCGATTTCTATGGAAGATTCGTATTTTTTATCCCCCAGGGAGGCTTGTTGCAGGCGAGCTGAATTGATATAATTTTGTCAATTTACAAAAATACTGAGGTTAAGAGGAGATTTCTGGATGAAAAAGAAAACAATAAGGCTATTACTGTTAGCGGCTTTGGGAATGACTGCCATGTGCGGATGCGGTAATTTTGGATCTTCCGTATCTGCAGTGGGAGAAATACGGACAATCACAGACGGTGCGGACCGTGAGGTGGCGATTCCGGAACAGGTTGAAAGTATTGTCTGTTCCGGAGTCGGCGCATTGCGCTATACCTGTTATATGCAGGCACAGGATCTTGTCGCCGGTGTAGAAGATTATGAACAGGGGAAAGATATTTCCCGGAGCTACAGCATCGTAAACGGCGAGCAGTTTGCAGAACTTCCGGTGATCGGCGGGAATGGAGATCCTTATGCAGAAGAAATCATCACGCTGGATCCGGATGTGATTATTTTGTCTGCCCGCAGCGGAGCAGATCCGGATCAACTGCAGCAGACCACAGGCATTCCCGTGGCGGTGATCCCGGGCAGTGATGGCATGATGGACGAGGATGCCTACAAAACGTTTGAAATCCTGGGTGAGATTTATGGAAAAGAAGAACGGGCGCAGGAACTGACCGACTATATGAACCATATAAGGGAAGATCTGGAGACCCGTACTTCCCAGGTGCTGCAGGAAGAAAAGCCAACGGTGTATGTGGGAGGGGTCAGCTTTCAGGGAATACACGGATTTGACGGAACGGAAGCAGGATATGGACCTCTTGCGGCGATCGGGGCGAAGAACTTGGCAGATGAAACCGGGCAGACAGGCGCATTTAATATCGAACTGGAAAAAGTGCTTGCTTGGGATCCGGATGTGATCTTTCTGGATTTTAATGGTATGGAACTGATCAATGAAAACTATGCGGAGAATCCGGAGTATTATGAGCAGCTGGTAGCCGTACAGGAGGGAAACATATACTCCCAGATTTCTTTCCGCTCTTTTGCTTCCAATCTGGATATGGCGCTGGCCGACACTTATTATGCAGCGTCCGTCTTATATCCGGAGCGGTTTGCGGATCTCAATATTGAGGAAAAAGTAACGGAAATTTTCGAGACATTTCTTGGCGAGGATATTTCCGGGGAACTGAAGGAGAATGGTTATGAATTCAGACCGATTACCATTGGAGAATAATGGGTGCGGCGGTGAGTACCACAAAAATAAGGTGAAAAGCATCTGGATTTTGGTTCTCCTGGGCCTGGTTCTGGCTGCGGCGGTTTTACTGTCTCTCTGGGCCGGATCCTATGATACACCGGTGACAGAGCTGCTGCGCGGGATCGTGAATCAAGCCAATGACCCGAAGATCAATGTGGTGGTGCAGAATGTCCGGCTTCCCCGCATTTGTACAGCCGTGATCGCCGGAGCTGGACTTGGGGTGGTGGGCTGTGTTCTGCAGTCGATCTTGGATAATCCTCTGGCATCTGCGTCCACCCTTGGCGTGTCTCAGGGAGCCAGCTTCGGTGCGGCATTTGCCATTATCGGACTGAATGCCGGCGCTCAGAACGGCGGAGGCCTGTGGATTTCCCTGGCTGCGTTTGCGGGAAGCATGGGTGTGGCAGCTGTCATACTGGGATTGTCCAGGTTCAGCCAGATTACACCGGAATCCATCGTTCTTGCCGGGGTTGCTATCAGTTCCATGTTCACGGGAGCGACCACGCTTCTGCAGTATTTTGCAGATGAAGTGGAACTGACAACGCTTACCTTCTGGACTTTCGGGAATCTTGGCAGCGCCGGATGGGGGCAGATCCGTTTTATGCTGTTGGTCGTGCTGCTTTCTTCGGTGTATTCTATTTTTCACCGCTGGGATTTCAACGCTCTTCTTGCCGGAACAGAGACGGCTGCCAGTCTTGGCATCCATGTGCGGCGGATGATCCTGATCAACATGGTCCTTTGCTGCCTTACTGCTTCTGCCATTGTATCGCATGTGGGACTGATTAATTTTATCGGTCTGGTAGCGCCGCATATTGTGAGAAGACTTGTGGGAAATAATCATGTTTATCTGATTCCGGGAACCATCCTGGCAGGGGCATCCCTGCTTCTGTTGGGTGATTTGCTTGCACGGACGGTTGTTAGTCCGGTGATCCTGCCTACAGGCGCCGTAACTTCCTTCCTTGGCGCACCGTTATTTCTGTATCTGCTTTTTAAAAGGAGGAAAGGCGTATGCTAAGAGTGAAGGATCTGAAATTCCATTACCAGGGCGGGCAGCAGGTCCTAAAGGAAATCAATTTTAAACTGGAAGACGGCAAGTTCCTTTCTGTTCTGGGAAATAATGGGGCAGGAAAAAGTACAATGCTGAAATGCTTCAACCGTATCATAGACCCGGAGGCGGGCAGCATTTCCCTTGACGGAGAGGAAATATGCAGGATGCCGATGCGGGAGGCGGCAAAAAGGATGGCATTTGTTGCACAGACAATTCCGAATACACAGATGACAGTCCATGATATGGTGATGCTTGGAAGAAAGCCATATATGCAGTGGGGATTTACGGAAAATGATCACAGGATCGTCCATGAAGCTATGGAGCGGCTTGGACTAACAGAGATGAGAGGGCGGTTTCTGAATGAATTAAGCGGTGGGGAGCGTCAGAAGGTAATGCTTGCCAGGGCGCTTGCGCAGAAACCCAAATTGCTGCTTTTGGATGAACCCACCAGCAGCCTGGATCTGAAGAATCAGTATCAGGTACTGCAGACCGTCAGGGACATTTGTCACGAAACAGGTATTGCCGCTATTATGGTCATCCATGATTTGAATCTTGCGCTGCGTTTTTGTGACCGCTTCCTTCTGATGCGGGATGGTGCGGTATTCCGGTATGGAGATGCGCATGTGATCGACAGAGAGGCAATCTGGCAGATTTATGGAGTGCAGGGGGAAACAGCAGATGTGAGAGGACAGAAGATCGTTATGGTAGATTAAAAAAATAAGAGCAGGGGGGATGCAGATGGAGCTTTGGCAGTTACAAAAGGAATGCCTTCAAACAAATGCGTTTTTAAAGCAAGTGCAGGAAAAGTTCTGAACACATTTGCCGCGTTATGGCTGAAGGAGCATTGTACAGAAATCTCTTACAGGGATACCGCCTGGAAAAATACAGGAACAGCTGGGGAGACCGAGAAATGGTGTATTGACCGTGCAAAACTGCAGAAACAGCTTATGTGGGAAGAAGAACAAAAGATTAGGGATTACATAGACGGAATCAGTGAAAATGGAACTATAACAGAAACAGTTACAATATAAATTGCCACAATATACTGGCATATGTAGGAGGAAATATGGATCGTACAAGACTTTGGAAAAAATGCGTGGCTTTCCACGGACATGAATGTGGTGGCCTGACCATCGGATATAAGGCGGCACTTTATGCACTGAAATTACTGGATGTTTCTCTTTCAGATTTACCGAAGGATCAGGGCTGTATTTCTAAGGATGAAGAACTGGTCTGCGTTGCAGAAAATGATGCTTGTGGAGTAGATGCGATCCAGGTGATCCTGGGATGCAGTATTGGGAAAGGGAATCTTCTGTTTCATATGCGTGGGAAACAGGCATTTTCTTTCTATAACCGCAAAAACGGGAAATCTGTTCGGCTGGTGTTAAAATCACGCCCGGAAGGGATGACGCGGACTGAATCTTTTGACTATTACCAGGCACTGAAACCACAGGACATGTTTGATGTGAAAGATACAAAACTGGCTTTACCGGAGGGCGCCAGGATTTTCAAATCGATTACCTGCAGCCGGTGTGGAGAAACAACATCCGAGAATATGATACGGATACAGGGCGGGGAAATGCTTTGCATGGACTGTTATGAAGAATATAATAGATATTCAGTATAAAAGTAGGAGGACCAGATGCATTTAATACAAGATGAACACGGAAATTTGGTGTCTCATGGATAACATAATCATTCGCATGTGCATGGAGAGGACGGGACGGAAACGAGAAGCAGACAATTGTGGAAAAGGTAGTTTTATATATTCATGGAAAAGGCGGAAGCCATTTGGAAGCTGAGAAGTATAAGAAAAAATGTTGGGGTTTTGATATTATTGGTATAGGCTGCAATGAATATATTTGATTTTTTGTTAAATCCAGAGTTCTTAGAACTTTATGGATGCTTCTGAAAATAACTGGGACAAATGATTGCAAAAATAATCGGGAAAGCTGATCTGTGATGTGGTAGACTATTACTATGGCGGAAAGAAATAGAATGGAGCAGAGGAGAAAAAATATGGATTGGATGGAAGCGATCGGCACAGCAATACAGTATATTGAGGATCGTATCACAGATGAACTTACAATTGATATGATAGCGGACTATGTGAATATTTCATCATTTTATTTTCAGAAAGGTTTTGCCATGCTTTGCGGTTTTACTATTTCAGAATATATCCGTAACAGACGGCTGGCCCTTGCTGGGAATGATCTGGCAACCGGTAATGAAAGAATTATTGATATAGCCATGAAGTATGGATATGATTCGCCGGACAGCTTTGCCAAAGCTTTTTCAAGGTTTCATGGTGTGACTCCTACAGCAGCACGTAAGGATAAGGTGATGCTGAAATCTTTCGCTCCGCTTAAAGTAAAACTTTCATTAGAAGGAGGATATCTCATGGATTACAGAATTGAGAAGAAAGACGCATTCACAGTTATAGCAAATGCAAAGACATTCACTTATGAAAGAGCAAAGGAAGTGGTGCCAAGTTTCTGGCAGGAGCATTTTCAGGCCGGAAAGGGAAGGGTAGTTTGTGGTACGTATGGAATTAATATTGATGAAAAGATGGGAAATGATACATTTGAGTATCTGATCGCAGATCCATATACAGACGGGAGAGATGTGCCGGAGGGATTTATTACAAGAACGATTCCGGAGCTGACATGGGCAGTTTTTCCATGCGTGGGGGCAATGCCGAATGCTCTGCAGGATGTGAATATAAAGATATTCTCAGAATGGCTGCCTGCACTTAAGGAATATGAATTTGCAGCAGGATATTGTGTGGAGATGTATGATGACCCCACAAAGTATCCGAATGGAACGCAGGATGAGAAGTATTATTGTGAGATCTGGATTCCTGTGAAGAAAAAGTAAATAGCATAAGTAAGCGAAACCGTAGGATTCTTTATGAGAAAGAGCCTTTGCAGGTTTCAGCAGGATTTTAAGGAGGCTGTGAAAGTAACACCGAAGGAATACCCAAATATGTGGGAGAAATAACCAGATATAAAATTACTCCAGTTCATCAAAAACTGGAGTAATTTTATATGAACCATTTTGCTATAAAACCAATTATTCCGCAAATTTTTCGGCCAGGCGAATCAGCAGCTCTGCGATTCTTTCCATGGATTCTACACAGATAAATTCGAATTTTCCGTGGAAATTTGCTCCTCCGGTACAAAGGTTAGGGCATGGAAGTCCCATATAAGAGAGACGTGCACCGTCTGTTCCGCCGCGGATGGGAAGGATTTTTGGTTCAATGTTAAGTTCAGCCATCGCTTCCTTTGCAAGGTCAATAAGCTCCATATGAGGTTCTATTTTTTCTTTCATGTTGTAGTAACAGTCTTTCATATCTGCAAATAGAGTACCTTCGCCGTATTTTTTGTTGATAAACTGTTCAGCGGCTTTCATCAGCTCTTTTTTTGCCTCAAATTTCTGCATATCATGATCGCGGATAATATAAACCATTTCGGAATGCTCCACATCTCCGGAGAAGCTGTCCAGATGGAAGAAGCCCTCATAGCCTTCTGTATACATGGGATTTTCAAATACAGGAAGGAGACTGTGAAATTCATGAGCGATCAAAAGGGAATTTTTCATTTTGTTTTTGGAAGAGCCGGGATGGATATTAGTGCCGTTTACGCTCACATTTACATTGGCTGCATTGAAGTTCTCGTATTCCAGTTCACCAAGTTCGCCGCCGTCTACTGTGTATGCCATTTCTGCGCCGAAGCCTTCCACATCAAAGAAATCTGCACCCCGTCCCACTTCCTCATCCGGTGTGAAGCCAATGTGGATTTCGCCATGTGGGATCTGTGGGTTGGAAAGAAAATAGTGTGCCATGGTCATAATTTCTGCCACACCAGCCTTGTCATCCGCTCCCAAAAGGGTGGTTCCGTCAGTCGTGATCAGGGTTTTTCCAATGTAATTTAATAAGTCCGGAAACTGTGCGGGTCCCATGGAAATGCCAAGTTCTTTGTTTAAGCAGATGTCTTTTCCATTATAATCCGCAACCACCTGGGGTTTTACATCCTTGCCGCTAAAAGACGGTGCAGTGTCCATATGGGCGATAAATCCGATGGATGTAACCTTTTTATCTGTGGTTGATGGGATGTCGGCGTAAACGTAGCCGTATTGGGAAACACGAACGTTTGCAGCCCCCATTTCTTTTAATTCTTCTGCCAGAAGATTGGCAAGACTGCGCTGTTTTTCGGTACTTGGAACCTGCTCCTGGTCCCCTAAAGATTCGGTGTCGATTGTCACATATCGTAAAAACTTTTCAACTACCTCTGACATGATGATGCCTCCTGCTAATGAGATTTATTTTTAATTGCGTCAATGTACAAAAGGTATTCTGCTCGTTGTACACGGATGCTTTGATTATAGCAGTTCGTGAGAAATTTATCTACAATAAGTCTTCTTTTAATTTTACCTGCCAAAGAGCGGCGTTTTGAGTATTAAAATGCCAAATGCCCCAATGGCACGTTTGTTTTTGCTGCAGTGACGAAAAAAAGCTCCCAGCACGATTTCGTGTTGGGAGCTTTTTAACTGAGTCATAACCTTGCCGGACTGCAGAAAAGCAGGTGAAAATTTATCTCTGTGGTGCTGACCCAATGGTTCCTTCGTCATATAGCTTGACGGAAAGTACCTTTGATCTGATAGCCAGCGACGGATCCTTGATGCGGCTGACCATAAGGTTTACGGCTTCATCGGAGATGGGATTGCTTGTAGCAAAGGAAATACTGGACAGCGGAAGAAGATGAGGCAGGCTCTGACGCAGGTGGTCGAAGCCTACGATAGAAATATCTTCCGGGATGCGGTAACCTTCTTCCAGAAGCGTATTCATGGCGGAATAGGCAACCAGGTCGCTGAAGGCGCAGATGGCTGTATAGTCCGCAGGGAGGAGAAGTTCTTTTAGTTTATTAGAGACAATGGCATCCTGAAAATTTCTGTAGGGAACTTCTCTTACATTATCGGCGCTTAAACTGGATTCAGCCAGCGCCTGCATAAAACCATTGTAACGCAGTACCTGAGAGGCACTATTCCACGAACCTGACAGAAAGGCAAATTTACGATGCCCTTGATTGATGAGCGACTTGCCTGCCAGATAACCGCCCTGATAGTCATCGCATCTCACAACGTCATTAGTCGGGTTAGGAAGCTCGCGGCCTATAAAAACCATAGGAATATGGTTTTGGTTAATGGTATGTATCATATAATGGCTTTCTGCGTTGGGAAAGAGAAAAATGCCGCTGACATTATAGGAAATAACAAGGGAAAGGGCGGCTGCGTTATTCATTCCCTGAAACTGTGAGCACAAAATAAAAAGATGATAATCATATGCC
Source organism: uncultured Blautia sp. (assembly GCA_946557785.1). Lineage (GTDB taxonomy): Bacteria > Bacillota > Clostridia > Lachnospirales > Lachnospiraceae > Blautia_A. The sequence continues at coordinate 44,599 of CAMNTH010000016.1, read as the reverse complement.
TGGAGCTTTAATGCGATCTGCGCCAGCATTTCTGAATAATAGGGGTTCTGAATATCATCGATGATCGCTACGATTAGGTTGGTTTGACCGGAGCGAAGGGACGAAGCTGCCACATTACGGATATAACCAAGCTCTGCGGCTGCAGTCTGTATTTTGGAAATAGTTTCAGCCGGAAGCCGCGTATCATTCCGAAGCGCCCGGGATATTGTGTTTACGGTATATCCGCATGCATTGGCGATATCCTTTAAGGTGACACGTTTATTTTTAGGTTCCATTGGAAAATCTCCTTGCATTTTTATCTATTTTAACTGACAGAGAGGTAAAATGCAAGATAGAACATAGTGCATAAAAAGAGCGGCGAAATGTTGTGATAAATCGACAGAGAGATAAAATAAATAAAAAAACTGTTAATAAATTAAAAGAATAACGTTAATCCGACAATATAGAAAACAAATAGATAGAAAAAAAGAGAAAAAGAGGTAATAAATAAGAATAATGTGATAAAGACGCTAAAGAAAAATAATAATGCAGAATATGCATTAAAAAACTAATAATATTAGGAAAAACATATAAATTATTTATACGAATTTGACGAGGGATTTTTATGTTAAAAAACAAGAGGTTTTGGGTGTTAACAATGACAGCAGCAATGTGTATGAGTGTTCCGGCAGCAGCATCTGCAGATGGATACTGGATGATGGAAGTTCCGATGGCTGCAGGAGCTAATCAGTATTGTTTTACTGTAAATGGTGCGGACGAGGGTGGAAGCGACTGGCTTATTGACCCTGCTAATCCATATATTTCAATTTATCCGGAGGATGGCCTTTTTGAAGCTGACCGCCGTAATTTCAATCCATTATATGTGCACTATGATGCAGAAACAGTGTGGGATTTCGCACCTATGGCAGTACGTGACATTGAAGTTCCAAGAGACGGTATTGACCATGGTTCATGGAGTTAAGCAGAACTTCCTGCAGAGATTAACGAGGGAGGGTTGCAGGCGGCTATGATTTTAATACATGGTGCCAGTTGTTTGCTGCTTATGCAAGGGATTATCTGTGGAACCCGGATGCCTTTACTTCTGGCAAATGACAAATTATCGTGTTTTTAAGCGGATGCTTCAGATGAGAATGACATGATGCATAAAAAGTCACTTATAATATTGTAAATATATGACAAAATAACTAAAAAGTATAGAAGCTATATTGACAAAATGGTGAATTAACGTTAATCTAATAATGCAAAGAAACAGAAATGAAGGAGGAATTGAACATGAAGAAATTGGTTGCTGGAACACTTGCATCTGTAATGGTATTGGGAACAGCACTGAGCGTAAGCGCGGCAGAAGATGCATCTACACAGGGAAAGAACACATTCGTTGAAGGCGCTACAGAGATGGACTTCTGGACATTCCAGGAGCTGCACGTAGCTTTCTGGACAACAATGGCGGATGTATGGAATGAGCAGAACCCGGACAGAGCGATCAACCTCACGGTTACATCCGGAGAATCTCAGCCAATGCACAGCAAACTTCTTATTGCATGTCAGTCTGGTGACGGCGCTCCGGATATGGCAGACGTTGAGATTGGATACTATGGATCCTTCTTAAAAGACGGATATCTGCTTCCTATTAATGAAGCTGTGGAACCTTATAAGGATGATATCGTTTTATCGCGAGTAAGCATGTACGGCGATACAGAAGGCAACTATTATGGAGTAGACTTCCACCTTGGAGAGACTGTTACCTACTATAATATGGATATCATGAATGAAGCCGGCGTAGATCCTGCAGAAATCGTAACATGGGATGATTATGCAGAAGCAGGAAGAAAAGTTTTGGAAGCTACAGGAAAACCGATGTTTGCAGTAGAGACAAACGATCTTTTCCTTCCGCAGGCAATGCTTCTTGAAAAAGGCGGCCAGTATGTAGATGAAGAAGGAAATCCGAACCTGGTAACTCAGGAACATGCAGACGTAATTGATTTCATCAGAGGTCTTTTAAATGAAGGCGTTTGCGAAATCGCTCCTGGCGGCGGTGTTCACAAAGAAGAGTGGTACGGCCACCTTAACAGCGGTGATGTAGCATCTGTTACAATGCCATTGTGGTACATGGGAAGATTTACAGACTATTGTTCAGATCTGAAGGGAAAAATCGCTATTTATCCGATTCCTGTATGGAATGAAGGCGATGTTCGTGCAGTCCTTCAGGGCGGTACAGGTACATCTGTAATCAAAGGAACTGAAAATGAACAGCTTGCAAAAGACTTCCTTGCATTTGCGAAGCTGTCTAAAGAAGGCTGTACTTATGAATGGGATGTTTTAGGATTTGACCCAATTCGTACAGAATTATGGGAAGACCCGGCTATCACAGAAAATAAAGATAACAAATTCCTCAGCTTTTTCACTACCAACCCGTTTGATGTTCTGAAAGCAAACGGAACAGATATTATTGCACCAAACATTGCAGGCGCTTACTCAGCAGTATATGGCAGCTTAGTGTCCACAACTTATGCAAATGCGTTTGAGATTTCCGTGGATCAGGATGCAATGGAATTACTTCAGAGCGAACAGGATTCTGTTATCTACTAAGTACAATTAGAGTGCCGTGATTTCACGGCACTCTTGTTTTAAAAAAAGGAGTCTCTTATGAAGAAAAAGAGCGTGTTTAAGAAATTCATCTATTCACAGAAAGCGGCCCCATATGTATTTATCGCGCCGTTTATTATTACGTTTTTGGTATTTTTTGCCTATTCCATTGTGAGCATGATAATCATGAGCTTCCAGAAAGTAGCTGGACCAAATACAGCCTTTGTGGGATTTGATAATTATAAAATCGTAAAAAACGCTGTTTTTATAAAAAGCTTGAAAAATAGTATCTTTTATACAATTGTCAGCTGTATGCTGATGATTCCCATTCCTATGGTACTGGCGGTAATGCTGAACAGCAAGCATATGCGTGCAAAAGCTACTTTTAGAAGCGTGTTATTTATCCCGGCACTGACATCTATCGTTGTGGCAGGCGTTGTCTTCCGATTGATGTTCGGAGAACTGGATAACTCTTTTATGAACCAGGTACTGGGGCTGTTTGGAAAGGAGCCTCTTATCTGGCTTAGAAAACCGGCAACTGCGTGGACGGCGATGTTCTTTTTATGTCTGTGGCGCTGGACTGGCGTTAATATGATGTACTATCTGTCCGGACTTCAGCAGATTCCGGGAGATTTGTACGAATCCGCATCCATAGATGGAGCAACCTTTATGCAGCAGCTTCGCTACATAACCATTCCCCTTCTGAAGCCCACAACAATCTATGTATTGACGATTTCCATCTTCGGCGGTATGGCTATGTTCTCAGAATCATACATTTTGTTCAATGGAAACAAATCACCCAACAATATCGGAACTACTTTGGTAGGATTCCTTTACAGACTGGGACTGGAACAGAATAACCTTGGAATCGCCAGTGCTATCGGCGTTATTTTCCTGCTGATCGTTCTTGGAATCAACTTTATTCAGCTTAGAATTAATGGTACAATGGGAAAAGGAGGAGATAAATAATGACAAAGAAATCAAGGATTATTTCCGTGTGTCTGGTGCTCTTTTTCCTTGTGATCACTGTGATAACCCTTCTCCCGCTGGCGCTGCTTGCGGTTTCATCCCTGCGTCCTGGCTCAGACCTGATGCGTTACGGGCTTAATTTTTCCGTTGACTGGGCAAATGCAAACCTGAACGAGTACAAGATGCTTTTCAGTGGGGCGAATCCGTATTTTACATGGTACAGAAACAGTTTGATCGTTACTGTTGTGCAGGTGGCACTGGCACTATTCTTAAGCGCATGTGTAGGATATGGTTTTGCCATGTATGATTTTAAAGGAAAAAATATTGCATTCATATGCGTGCTTTTGGTCATGATGGTTCCGACGGAAGTTATCCTTCTTCCTCTGTACCGACTGATCGTGAATATGAAACTCATTAACACAATGTGGGGAATCATCCTTCCCTACCTGGTAGTTCCAATGCTCATCTTTTTCTTCCGTCAGTATCTTTCCGGAATCCCCAAGGATTTCCTGGATGCTGCCCGTGTAGACGGATGCAGTGAATACGGTATTTTTGTAAAGATCATGATGCCGTTGATGAAGCCGTCCTTTGCGGCAATGGGAATTTATCAGGGTATGCAGAGCTGGAATAACTTCCTGTGGCCGATGATCGTTACCAATGATATCAATAAAATTACTTTGCCGGTTGGCTTGCAGAGCCTTATCTCTCCTTACGGCAACAACTACGATATTTTGATCGCAGGCTCCTGCTTTGCAATCATACCAATACTAATCTTATTTATCTGCTTCCAGCGTTACTTCATCGAAGGTATGACTGCGGGAGGCGTTAAAGGCTAAAAATCCAGGAGGAAATAATATGAAACAATCCAGAATGATAATTGATAAAGCTTTTAAAGTTTCAGAAATAGACAAACGTATTTATGGTTCTTTCATTGAGCATTTAGGAAGAGCAGTATATGACGGAATCTATCAGCCGGGTAATCTTCTTTCTGATGAAGATGGATTCCGTAAGGACGTGCTGGAAATGGTCAAAGAATTAGACGTTCCAATTGTAAGATATCCAGGAGGAAACTTTGTTTCCAATTTTGTATGGGAAGACAGCGTAGGCCCTGTTGAGGAAAGACCGAAACGTCTGGAACTTGCATGGAGAAGCCTGGAAGAGAACAAGATCGGCCTGAATGAGTTTGCAAAATGGTCCAAAAAGGCTGAGTCTGAAATGATGATGGCAATTAATCTTGGAACAAGAGGCATTGCAGATGCGTGTAATCTTCTGGAATACTGCAACCATCCAGGCGGAACCAGGTACAGTGATATGCGCATTAAGCATGGAGTAAAGGATCCTCACAATATCAAAGTATGGTGCCTTGGAAATGAAATGGACGGACCATGGCAGCTAGGCCATAAGACCATGGATGAATACGGCCGTCTGGCAGAGGAGACTGCAAAGGCAATGAAGCTTATCGACCCAACCATTGAGCTGGTGTCCTGCGGAAGCTCCAATCTGGAAATGCCTACTTTCCCTGAATGGGAAGCAACTACATTAAATTATACCTATGATCATGTTGATTATGTATCCTTACATCAGTATTATGGAAATAAGAATAATGATACAGATGACTTCTTTGCATTGTCAGATGATATGGATCAGTTTATCCGCTCCGTCATCGCAACCTGTGATTATGTAAAAGCGAAAAAACGGGGCAAAAAGAATATTAATTTAAGCTTTGATGAATGGAATGTATGGTTCCATTCAAGTGAAGCGGATGACGATATTATGACAAATCATCCATGGCAGGTGGCGCCGCCGCTTCTGGAGGATATCTATAACTTTGAAGATGCGATTTTGGTAGGACTGATGCTGATTACATTGATAAAACATGCTGACCGTGTGAAGATTGCCTGTATGGCGCAGCTTGTAAATGTAATCGCACCGATCATGACCGAGAAAGACGGCGGTCCTGCATGGAAGCAGACGATTTTCTATCCCTTTATGCATGCTTCCCGTTATGGACGCGGCGTTGTGCTTCAGCCTTTGATCGATACTGCGGTTCATGATACAAAGAACCATGAAAACGTAACGGACCTTTGCAGCGTGGCAGTATGGAATCAGGAAGCGGAAGAATTGACTATTTTTGCTGTAAACAGAAATACGAAGGAAGATATGGAGCTGGTTACAGACTTAAGAAGCATGGAAGGCTACCAGGTGTTAGAACACATTGTATTGGAAAGCAATGACATGAAAATCTGTAATAGTGCAGGGCAGGAACTGATCGCTCCAAAATCAGTACAAAGGAGTACTCTGGACGGCGGAAACCTTACAAGTATGCTGACCAAAGCGTCCTGGAATGTGATCCGTCTGAAAAAATAATAACTTGCTGCCCCTTTAAGAGGCAGCGGAATGGAGAAGCAAATGCGATACTATGTTTCGGAGAAGGCTGGAAGGAATGGAGACGGTTCCAAGGAAAGGCCTTTCACCAGAATCGATTAGGCTGCAAAAATTGCAGCTGCAGGGGATGAGGTTCTTGTCTCACCTGGTGTTTACCGCGAATATGTAAATCCGGTAAATGCAGGAACCGGGGAAGCGCCAATCGTATATCGTTCTGAGGTGATCGGAGGAGCAGTCATTACCGGTGCAGAGCGTGTAGAAAACTGGAGCAGATATGAAGGCAGTGTATGGGTGGCAAGCCGTTTGCGACACCTTTTGTATCCACGGAGCTTTTGGGAGAGGCTTTTGAACCGGAACAGAAATTTGAAAATCCGGATGGAACACCGATTCTCTTTGAAGATGACTACATGAATGAGCATAGACGGGTGAATCCGCTGCCAGGACCATTTGAAAGAAAAGAGTCTTTAGAAAAAGTTCTGTTTTAAAAACCATTGATTTAAAGTAAAGAATACCCGTAAAGGAAAAATTTTTTCCTTACGGGTATTTTTGCTGAAGGTGATGTTAACTATTATAATGATATTTTTTTAGTTTTCTTCCTGCGGCAAAGCACAGAATACTTCCAAAAACTCCAAGGAGGAACATCATAAAGGCTGCTCCGGATCCTTTTCCTGTTCCAAATAATGCGGTAAGGATCTTCGTTTGGGAGTGACTGCTCATAAATGGCTCGCATACTTGATCTACCATGTATCCGCCTGCAAAAAGGCCAATAGGAATAGTGAAAAACTGAAGGGTATTTCTGCAGGCATAAACTCTTCCCTGCAGTTCTACAGGAATGGTATTTCTTAAAATAACATCCAGGTTAGCGCTCATAACCGGGACAAGAACCCATCCGATCACCTGTCCTATACACCACAGTACCGGTTCTCTGGAAAAAGCCAGCAGAAAGTTTTCGGAGCCAAGGGATATGAGCATAGTAAGGTAGATGACTTTTACCCTGTCTTTGGGTTTTGGCAAAACAGAAACGATTATGCTTCCTATTACCATGGCAATTCCTGAAGCAGACGTTACGATTCCAAGCATATAGGAACCGCCTTTGGGATTGGGAATGACATATCCGGGAAGAACAGCGTCAAAAGCTGATGCGACTAAATTAACCCCTGACATAAATAGGATCAGCGCTAAAACGAGGGGCGTTTTCTTTAGAAACATAATTCCTTCCCCTGCAAGTTTAAGCATACTGTCGCTTTTTTGCTCTATAACTGCCGGAAGTTTGATCAATGCAAGGAGAGATGCAAATGCGATGCAAAAGCTAAGAAGATCAATTGCGATAACAAGATCCAGCCCGGCAAGTCCATATAATGCCGTGGCGATCAGCGGATTTAATATGGAAATAAGAGATCTGGATAAAGACTGCAATCCACTTGCTTTTTGATAATGCTTTTTCGGGATCAGCAGCGTCATGGCCACTTCAGAAGCAGGCTGCTGAACAGTATTCATAAGCCCGGAAAAGGCATTGACAGCATACAGATGCCATACGGCAAGATGTTCCAGCTTATAAAGGGCAAACACAATAAGTGTACAGAGGGCAGCAATCGTGTCGCATACAAGCATGGTTTTTTTCTTATCAAAACGATCTGTCAATGCACCTGCAAAAATGCTCATAAGGATATAAGGCGTATAGGAACAGATGGTCAATGCGGCTGTGCTTAAAGACGAGCCGGTTTCTGAATATAACCATAATGTCAGCGCAAATGCAGTAATGCTGCTTCCAAGCTGCGATAAGCTCTGGGTACTCCAGAGAATATAAAAATCCCGTAATTCATTCCATGTATTTTTTTTATTCATTTCTTTGCTCCTTATATTTTTTATGTGATTTTTTAAGAAGCAAAGCTTGAGGATCTATGGATTGTCAGCCGAAAGCTGATCCATTCCTCCATACAGACTCCTCAGGCCCTGCATGGAGCGAAAGCAATACAAAGTATCATCATTATCCCTTCCCTTCTGCAAAAAGATCTATAAAGATTATAGCACATAATGTAATAAAAGTGTGATCCCACAGATGTTTTTATTTACTATAGGTGTCCATACTTCGTATTTTGCATTTGGGGGATACGGGCTTATATAAACTTCTATATCGGAAGCGCTGTTTTCCCTGGAAGTGGATACGGCAATATACTATTTCCAGGGCCTGTTTTTTCCAAGCCATCCATGCTCTGCCCAGTATTTTCCGTCAAGATACTGAGGGTCATTTTCGTACAAGGACTTCTGCATCATACGGCAGAAAAGAAACTTCATCTTTGCGGCTGGGCGGGTCTTTGCCGGTTCTTCATAGTTGATACGTGCAAGTTTCTCTGATAAAAGGCGGATCTTCCTGGTAAGCTGCATGCGTTTTTCTTCGGTGAGTCTGTCCCAGAAAATATCTCCCATAAGCCTTTCAGAAAATACTTGGATACTGGAAATCCCCCACCAGGAAAGGCTGTGCTTAATGTCTTTTGCTGTAGAGGATGCTCCTGCACCAAGACATTGGGTTATGATCACTGCCCGCTTGCCAAACATTTCAGGAGAAGGGCGGTGCGGCATCCACAAATAGGCAAGGTGGTCAAGGAATGCTTTCATGGAACCGGGGACGTGCATTACATAAGCCGGGGAAGTCATTACAATTAGGTCAGCACGAAGAAGAGCCTGGATGATTGCCTGGACGTACCTGGAATCCCTGCAGGTATGCTCTCCTTTCAGGATGCAGCGCGCACAGCCCTGGCAAAAAACAGGACAGTCTTTTGGCAGGTAAAACTCCGTGATTTCTGCGCAGCCCCGAAAGCCTTCCAAAAATAATTCCTTCAGATGATGGGTTACGCCGTGTTTTTCTGTTCCGTTTATGACTGTGATCTTCATAAGCTACACCTCCAAAATGTCATGTAGAACTGCTGAATGAAATGCCCTGCGCTCTTTGGGGACTGTCAGATTGATTCCGTACAGTTTTAGGATCAGCTGATGCTGTAAAACAGCCTGCTGCATTACAGTAATGAGATAAAAGGTTCTGCGCGCAAGGGTCTCTTTATCCCAATCCGGCCGGCAGGCAGATACCAGAGGAAGATATGCCATGTATGTTCTTTGGGTATTGTCATCTTCTTTGGGCACACGCATATCAGAAAGAATAGAAATCCTTGATAATGCATAATGGTCAAATAAAAAGTTCAGCGTCATGTTTCCAAGATAGTCCAGTTTTTCTGCAGGAGAGAGATTTTCTGTCTGTTCCCCCATGGAGCGGAAGCGCTCAACGATGCCGTTCACCATACGTTCTACGCACAACTCTATCAGTTTATCCTTGTTTCCAAAATGGTAGTTTACAAGTCCCAATCCAACATTTGCACGCTGGCATATTTCTCTTACGGTAATTCCGTCCATGTCCTCGCTTTTTTCCTGAATGAGATCTATTGTGGCCTGAATAATGCTTTCTTTGTTATTCATAAGTTCCTCCTTGAACATTGTTCAATTTGTATTATACTGAACAATGTTCAAAAATGCAATATTTATGATCCCGGAATCCGCATTTTTTTTTGCTCATGTCTATTAATTTTAGGCATATTTTGGTAAACTATATGGCGTGTGGAAGAATCTGGAAAAACGGTTAAAAGATTCAGTGGTAAAATTTTGCTAGAAAAACAGAGAGGCAGGAAAATGACATGGCAATAGATAAGGTTAGAGAATATTTCAGAAAATACGGAATGGAAGACAGGGTTGAGGAATTTGAAGTGTCCAGCGCAACGGTGGAGCTTGCGGCAGAGGCGCTGCACTGTGAACCGAAAAGAATCGCCAAGACCCTTTCTTTTTTGGTGGATGGACATGCAGTTCTTATTGTGGCAGCAGGAGATGCCAAAATTGCAAATCCCCAGTACAAAGCCCGGTTTGGTACAAAGGCTAAGATGCTGTCCCCTGAGGACGTGGAAGCATTGATCGGCCATGCTGTAGGGGGCGTGTGTCCTTTTGCAGTAAATGAAGGGGTGGAGGTGTACCTGGATGTGTCTTTGAAACGGTTTGAGACAGTTTATCCGGCCTGCGGAAGCGGAAACAGTGCCATTGAACTGACGATTCCAGAGCTTGAGAAATACTCCGGAAGTCTTGGGTGGATAGACGTCTGCAAAGGGTATTAACTAGGTTGTTGGCTGGTTTTACAGATAAGGAGGCACAAATGATACGAGAATATACAGAGCAGGATGTATATCAGGCACTTCAGATGCGCCTGAAGTTTCTTTTTGATGAATTTGATAATATTTATATTTCTTTTTCCGGCGGGAAGGACAGCGGTGTTCTTCTGAATCTGCTGTTGGATTTCCGAAAAAAATATGATCCTAAGAAACGCATCGGAGTGTTTCATCAGGACTTTGAAGCTCAGTATACGGTAACTACAGAATATGTAGAAAGAACTTTTGAACGGATCAAGGAGGAAGTAGAGCCATACTGGGTGTGCCTTCCCATGGCTACGCGGACTGCTCTTAGCAGCTATGAAATGTACTGGTATCCCTGGGATGAGACAAAAAAAGAAAGCTGGGTGAGGCCAATGCCCAGGAAGGAGTATGTGATCAATCTCAATAATAATCCCATTACGACCTACCGTTACCGGATGCATCAGGAGGATCTGGCCAGGCAGTTCGGGCGCTGGTACAGAAAGTTCCATGGTGAAAAAAAGACGGTTTGCCTTCTTGGAATGCGTGCAGATGAATCTCTGCAGAGGTACAGCGGCTTTGTAAATAAGAAAAACGGCTACAAGGGCGAATGCTGGATCAGCAAGCAGTTTAAAGATGTATGGTGTGCATCGCCCCTTTATGACTGGTCAACAGAGGATGTATGGCACGCAAATGCACTATTCGGTTATGACTATAATCATCTGTATGATCTGTATTATATGGCAGGACTTAAAGCATCCCAGATGCGTGTTGCGTCTCCGTTTAATGACTATTCCAAGGAGGCATTGAATTTGTACAGGATCATTGATCCGGAGATATGGGTAAGGCTGGTAGGCAGGGTGCAGGGGGCTAATTTTGCCAGTATTTATGGAAAGACAAAGGCAATGGGCTATCGCAATATTGCGTTGCCCGAGGGACATACCTGGCATTCCTATACCTTGTTCCTTTTGGATACCCTGCCGGCACGGCTTCGGAATAATTATGCAAAGAAATTTAATACGTCCATTGAGTTTTGGCATAAAACCGGGGGAGGGCTGGATGAGGAAACGATTCATGAGCTGGAGGAACATGGATATAAGATCAAAAGAAATGGAGTTTCTAATTATACGCTGAATAAGAAATCAAGAATTATATTTATGGAAGCTATTCCTGATGACACAGATGATATAAAGAGTTCCAAGGATATCCCAAGCTGGAAACGCATGTGCTATTGCATTTTGAAAAACGACCATATATGCAGGTTCATGGGTTTTGGGATGACCAGGGAGCAGCAGCGGAGAATTGATGTCATCCGAAAAAAATACAAAAGCATAGAGGAGATAGAGTATGGAGTATAAAAGTCCGGTTTACCAGGTGATTCCGGTTCCTATTGAAAAAATAGAGCCTAATACATATAATCCTAATGCAGTAGCGCCACCGGAGATGAAGCTGCTGTACGAGAGCATCAAAGCAGACGGATATACCATGCCTATCGTGTGCTATTACAGCAGGCTCTCGGACCGCTATATTATCGTAGACGGATTCCACCGATACAGGATCATGCTGGAGCATCAGGACATCTATGAGCGGGAAAAGGGGTTGCTGCCGGTATCCGTGATCCAAAAGCCCCTTGATCAGCGAATGGCAAGTACTATCCGTCACAACCGTGCAAGAGGAAGCCATGATGTGGATCTGATGAGCAACATTGTGAAGGAGCTGCATGAACTGGGACGTTCAGACGCATGGATTTCCAAACACCTTGGCATGGACAGGGATGAGATCCTGCGGCTGAAGCAGATAACCGGGCTGGCGGCTTTGTTTAAGGATATTGAATTTGGAAAGGCCTGGAGGCCGGCGGAGGCGTTGCCTGGAAAAGAGGAAGAAAAGAATGCAACGAAAGGGACACGATTATGAGACTTGCAGAAGAATTAAAGGAAAAGGTCATAAGGGGTGAGGAAGTTTCAAGGGAGGAAGCGTCTGCCCTGTACACAGAGTCCCTTGAGGAACTATGTCAGGCAGCAGACCAAATAAGAAAGCATTTTTGCAGGAATGGATTTGATATATGCACGATTGTCAATGGGAAAAGCGGAAGATGTTCTGAAAACTGCAAATATTGTGCCCAGTCTGCTTATTATCATACGACAGCAGAGGAATATCCTCTTCTTGAAACAGAAGAAATTGTGCGCCAGGCAAAGTATAATTGGGAAAGGGGCGTTCTGCGGTATTCCATCGTAACCTCCGGAAGGGCTTTAAATGATTCAGAGGTGGAAAAGATGTGTGAAGCCATTCGTGCAGTGAAACGGGAGACTTCCATTGAAGTGTGCGTGTCCTTTGGTCTTTTAAATGAGGCGCAGTTTCGAAAACTGAAAGAAGCCGGAGCGGTGCGGGTACATAATAACCTGGAAACATCCAGGAGAAATTTCCCCAATATCTGTACAACCCATACTTTTGAGGATAAGGTGGAAGCAATCCGTGCAGCAAAAGCAGCAGGACTTTCTGTATGCAGCGGCGGTATTATGGGACTGGGGGAAACGAAGGAAGACCGTATTGATATGGCATTTTCCCTTAGGGATCTTGGAATCAAAAGCGTACCGGTCAATATGCTGAATCCGATTCCCGGCACGCCTTATGAGAACAATACCCGTCTGAACGTGGATGATATGAGACGTATTGTGGCTGTGTACCGTTTTATTTTGCCGGACGCATCCATACGCCTTGCAGGGGGAAGGGGGCTGATGGAGGATAAAGGAGAGGGATGCTTTAAGTCCGGAGCCAATGCGTTAATTTCAGGGGATATGCTCACTACTTCCGGTTACACCATTGAAAGTGATATGAAGATGATTCATGGATTAGGATATCACACGGAACTTTGGGATAGATAAACAGAGAAAGCATGAAATATATTTGCTCCAACCAAATATTTGCTGTCCAGCGGCAGCAAAGAGCAGGAAAATAACATATTTTGCAGGGAGGACAGGCAGTGAAGGAAAGGCTGATCATACTTGGAACGGGCAATGCAACGGTGACGAAGTGCTATAATACCTGCTTTGCCATAAAGAAAGCAGAAGAATATTTTCTGGTAGATACCGGGGGCGGTAATGGAATCTTATCGCAGTTGGAAAAAGCAGAAATTCCAATGGAGCGGATTCGCAACATTTTTATTAGCCATGAACATACAGATCATGTTTTAGGGCTGATATGGCTTATCCGCATGATCGCAACCCGCATGAAAAATGGAAAATATGAAGGAAATTTGAATATTTACTGCCATGAAGAGCTGAAGGAAACGATCCTGACCATTGTACGCCTTACAGTACAGAAAAAGTTTTATGAGATGATTGGACAACGGATTTTCTTCCATACCATTAAGGATGGAGAAACCCGGGAGATAATGGGATATTGCCTCCGTTTTTTTGATATCCGTTCAACAAAGGCAAAGCAGTTCGGGTTTACCACGATCCTTGAAAACGGAAAGAAATTTACGTTCATTGGAGATGAAAACTTTCAGGAACACGAAGCTGTATATGTGGAAAATGCAGACTGGTTTTTACATGAGGCATTTTGTTTATATGAGCAGAGGGATGTTTTTAAACCCTATGAAAAACATCATGCTACAGTGAAGGAAGCCTGCGAAGCAGGAGAACGATTGGGAGTGAAGAACCTGATCCTGTACCATACGGAAGATAAAAATATTGCCGGAAGAAAGGAACTTTACACTAAAGAAGGAAAACGGTATTACTCCGGAAATCTGTTCATACCGGATGATTTGGAAGTGCTGGAATTATAATATGAAAAGAACGGCAGACGGTGATTATCTGAAAATATGCAAATTTGTACTTTATATCGCCAGCCGAACCTTTTAAAATTCGGCTGGCGATTTTGGCATAATGAGGGTTTTAGGATGTTTATTATGCCTCTGCATTAAGCCTGCTCATGAGCAGAATATATGATATTTCCTTTGCAGATCGTATAATGGATTTTTCCCTGCAGTTTCATTCCCTTAAAAGGGGTATTGGAGGATTTTGACGCAAAGGATTCAGGGATCCATTCTTCATCAGGGTTAAAAATAACCAGGTCTGCCGGAGCGTTTGCCTCAATGGTTCCTCCGGGAAGATGATAAAGCTGTGAAGGATTGATGGTCATTTTCTTCAGCAGTTCCATAAGTGTCAGATACCCGGGTTTTACCAAAGATGTGATTCCAAGGCTCAGGGCAGTTTCCAGTCCGATGATGCCGCTTGGCGCCTGGGTCAAAGGTCTTGCTTTTTCTTCACGGCTGTGGGGAGCGTGGTCGGTTGCAATGAGATCAATGGTTCCGTCTGAAAGACCTTCAATGATCGCCTTTCTGTCTGTCTCCGTACGAAGAGGCGGATTCATCTTGGCCAGAGTACCATGAACCAGTACGGCATCCTCTGTAAGGGAAAAGTGGTGGGGCGTTGCCTCCGCATGGATGTTTGCTCCAAGGGCTTTGGCAGTGCGCACAAGGGCAACGGAGTTTCCGGAGCTGATATGCTGGATTACTGTGTGAGCGCCGGAATGGAGGGCAAGCATACAGTCACGGGCAACCAGAACTTCTTCGGCCATAGCCGGTGAGCCGCCGATTTCAAAAGCTTTGGAGACCTTTCCTCTGTTGATTCCATTGTTTGTGATAAAATCAGGATCTTCCTCATGGAGACTGATAGGAAGATTAAGGGCGGCTGCCTTTTTCATGGCTTCATAGCAAAGGGCTGCATCCTTTAAGGGGATTCCGTCATCTGTAAAACCGCAGGCGCCTGCGTCCTTTAGTTCTTCCATTGCAGTTAGGGTCTGGCCTTTAAGCCCATGGGAGACTGCGGCTGTCTGGTAGATACGGATTGATTCTCTGGCTCCCCTTTGGAGGATATCGGTTAAGACAGAAACGGAGTCCACAGTGGGAGAAGTATTTGCCATACAAATAACGGAGGTGAAGCCCCCTTTTGCTGCAGAGCGTGAACCTGTATGGATGTCTTCCTTATAAGTAAATCCAGGGTCGCGAAAATGCACATGGGTATCAACAAGGCCGGGAGAGATGGTGAGCCCTGCTGCATCCAGAACTTCTTCCTGCTCTTTTGGGGAGAGGGACCCAATTTCCAGAATCATGCCGTTTTTCATGCGAATATCTGCCGTTTTCATTTCATTTGTACTTGGGTTTATGATCGTGCCGTTTTTGATTATCATATATCTCGAAACCTCCTTGCTTTTATAGGAATTTTTCTGTACGAGTGCTGAAACCAGTATAGAGAATAAAAAGAGGGGATGTCAAGGGAAAAATAAGTTTTTGGGAATTGACAAAACTGCCGCTATCCGTTACAATGAATCAAGATTTGTGAGAGGGGTGAAAGGATGAAGAGATAATTTACTTTTGAAAACATGAAGCGAATTATTAGCAGTATTTTTTAACAATACTGTTTTTTCATGTTGCCAAAAGTGGATTATGTCTTCATAACCCCTCTTTTTTGATGCGTAAATGCCGGTTCACAGGCTTATGGTGCAGGAGCTTCCGGGACATGCACATCAGATAGATGTAACGTTATGATACAGAATTCAGAATCATTTGGCAGCAGATGGTTCTTTTTTTTATGGAACCAGCGAAGAAAGGATGATGTGTATGGCACAGATTTGTGTATCAGATCTTACATTTTGTTATGAAGGAAGCGGGGATCCTGTTTTTGAAGATGTCTCTTTTTCTGTGGATACTAACTGGAGGCTGGGCTTTATTGGAAGAAACGGAAAGGGCAAGACCACCTTTTTGAATCTGCTTCTGGGAAAATATGAATACAAAGGAAGCATTCAGACCCAGACTGTTTTTGATTACTTTCCTTATGAGATTTCGCAGGAAGACTTTGAAAAATGCAGCGCAGATTTTTATGAAAAATTAAAACCCGGCTGTGAATTCTGGAAAGTGATGTGTGAACTGGAAAAGCTGGAAGCAGACGGGGAGATTTTGTACAGACCCTTTAGTACCTTAAGCCAGGGAGAGCGTACCAAGATCATGCTCGCTGTTTTGTTTTCCGGGGAAAACGATTTTTTGCTTATTGATGAACCCACCAATCATTTGGACTGGATGTCCAGGGAAATTGTAAAGAAATATCTTGGACAGAAAAAAGGATTTATCCTGGTATCCCATGATCGGGATCTTTTAGATTCCTGTGTGGATCACGTCCTTGTTCTGAACAGATGCTCTATAGAGATTCAGTCGGGGAATTTTTCCAGCTGGTGGGAAAACAAAAGCAGGAAGGATGCGTTTTCTCAAAGGGAAAATGAAAAGCATAGAAAAGAAATCGGCAAGCTGAAAAAGGCGGCTGCACAGACAAGACAGTGGGCGGATAAAAGTGAGGCAGGAAAGATCGGATTTGACCCTGTAAAGGATCCTGGACATGGAGGAAAGAGGGCGTATATCGGATCCAAAACAAAGAAAATGCAAAGCCGGGTAAAGCAGATGGAGCAGCGGATGGAACAGGAGATTCAAGAAAAGGAAGGGCTTTTGAAGGATTTGGAGATTCCTGCAGATTTGAAGCTCACACCCTTGGCACATTACAAAAAGACGTTGGTCCTGGCAAAGGATTTCGGGCTTCAGTATCCTGATGGAAAAAATCGGGTTTTTGAGCATTTGGAATTAGAATTGCATCAGGGAGAGCGGATATTTCTTAATGGAAAGAACGGCTGCGGCAAATCAAGCCTTATCAAGTCTATTTTGATACATGCAAAGAAGAAGGAACATAGAGGGGAATATGGAAATCCAGATGTATATGCAGATATAAATACGGGGTTTATAGAGACAGGAACACTGGAGGCAGCGCCAAATCTGATGATTTCCTACATTGATCAAAATACGTCGTTTTTAAAAGGCAGTCTCCGGAATTTCTGCCAGGAGCGGAATCTGGAGGAAAGCTTGTTCTGTGCTATTTTGCGTCAGCTGGATATGGACAGGGAACAGTTTATAAAAAATATGGAGGATTTTTCCGAAGGCCAGAAGAAAAAGGTTCTGATCGCAGCCAGCCTTATGACACCGGCGCACCTATATATTTGGGATGAACCTCTTAATTATATTGATGTTTTTTCCAGAATGCAGATTGAAAAATTGATCCTGGCTTACCAGCCCACCATGCTGGTTGTTGACCATGATGTACGGTTTCGGGAGCGGATTGCAACAGGTGTAATTTCCATGCAAAATGGGGATAAGTTTTATTATTAAGGGCTTCCCTGGTGGATAAGAAAGTTGTAAAATAAATGGGCAGGAAAAGAGAAAGGATATCTGAAAGAACGGTACAAAAAATGGGATACAAAGGAAAGAATTCACATGGGCGGCATTCCAATCAACTGGATATGCTGAACGGACCATTATTGAATAAGATACTGACTTTTGCTCTGCCTCTGGCGGCAAGCAGTATTTTGCAGCAGCTATTTAACTCGGCGGATATTGCGGTAGTAGGACGTTTTGCCGGAAGCCAGGCACTGGCAGCGGTGGGCAGCAACGGGCCTGTGATCAATCTTCTCATAAATCTGTTTGTAGGTTTGTCTGTGGGAGCAAATGTGGTGATCGCAAACTATATCGGGCAGCAAAAAGCACAAAAAGTTCAGGAGGCTGTACATACGGTAATCGTGGTTGCACTGTTAAGCGGCGTGTTCCTTGTGTTTTTGGGAAGTTTTGCGGCAAAGCCGATGCTTAAGCTTATGGATACGCCGGAGGATGTAATTGATCTGGCAGTGCTTTACCTGAGAATTTATTTCCTTGGGATGCCATTTATTATGTTTTACAATTTTGGCGCAGCGATCCTTCGCAGCAAGGGTGACACCAGAAGGCCTATGTATTGCCTTATTGTGTCAGGCGTGATCAATGTTCTTTTGAACCTTCTTCTGGTGATCGTATTTAAAATGAGCGTGGCCGGAGTAGGCATAGCTACATTAGTGGCCAATGGAGTAAGTGCAGGAATGATCTGCCATATGCTTTGCAGGGAAGGGGAGCCTATCCGGCTGTACCCATCTAAGCTTGCAGTAAGAAAAGAATATTTGCTGCAGATTATTCGGATCGGAGCACCTGCAGGAATTCAGGGAATGGTATTTTCTTTGTCAAATGTGTGCATTCAGGCGGGAATCAATAGCTTTGGCTCCAATGCAGTGGCAGGCTCTTCCGCAGCAATGAATTTTGAGAATTTTACATATTATATGGTGAATGGCTTCGGACAGGCTGCAGTTACCTTTACCAGCCAGAACTTTGGGGCAAAGAAGCCGGAGCGATGCAAAAGAATATTTTGGCTTTGCATGGGCTGCAGCGTATTGCTCAGTGGAATCATGTGCGGTTCATTTGTAATAGGAAGAGATTTTTTTATCCGCTTTTATACAGTGCAGGAGCCGGTTATAGAATATGGACTGAAGCGTATGACTCATATACTTGTATTTTGCTGGATGATCAATTCATATGAGATCAGCGGCGCAGTCCTGCGGGGAATGGGATACGCCATTGTGCCTACCATCATCACTTTGCTTGGAACCTGCGGATTTCGTCTTTTTTGGATTTATGCTGTTTTTGAACGAATCGGAACTTTTGAAATCCTGATGAATGTTTATCCGGCAACCTGGATATTAACGGGAAGTATTATGATCATTACATATTTCAGAGTCAGGAAGCGGGCGTTTGCCTTGCAGAATACATAAAGATATAAATTATTACAGACTGGAGGAAATGACAAAATGACAAAGGTTTCCGCATATATACGGAAATACTGGTATATGTATGCAGCTGCCCTGGTATGTATGGTAATCCAGGTAGGGCTGGATATGGTATCTCCCCAGGTAACGGCGCGTCTTATTGACGATGTACTGGGAAAAGGAAAAGCAGGGCTTCTGCCCGGCCTATTGCTGATGATCTTCATCATCGGTGCGGGAAGGGCAGTGTTTGGATATTGGAAAGAATTTATTTTTGACAAAACAGCTTCACGGATTGGTAACGGAATCCGAGAAACTCTGTTTACGCATATTCAGGGTCTTTCTGTGGATTATTTTGACCGGACCAATACAGGGGAGCTGATGTCAAGGGTAAAGGATGACGTTGACAGGATATGGAATGCTACAGGATTTGTAGGAATGCTTGTCTTGGAGGTAAGTATTCATACGGCAATTATTCTTGTATGTATGTTCCGCCTGAACCGGGAACTATTCATCATTCCAGTGATTGCCATGCCCTTGGTGGCAGTTACGGCCATTATTCTGGAAAAAAAGCTTGGAAAGGTCTATGAAGAAATCAGCGAAGAGACTGCGGTGCTCAATACCGTAGCCCAGGAGAACATTTCCGGGGTACATACAGTAAAAGCCTTTGCAAGAGAACCTTTTGAAATTAAAAAGTTTCTGTCACATAATCAAAGATATTATGAACTGAATATGAAGCAGTCCAAAGTGCTGATGCGCTATCAGCCCCTGTTCCAGCTTGTGAGCAGGCTGCTTCCCATTATTGCGGTGATCTGCGGAGGTTTTCTTGTAATTGACGGAAAGATTACCCTTGGAACTCTTGGCGCATTTTCAGAATACTGTACGAACATCGTCTGGCCTATGGAAATGCTTGGATGGCTTTTAAATGACCTTGCCTCTGGTGTGGCTTCCAATAGAAAGATCCAGAAAATTTTTGCACAGCAGTCTGCCATTCAGGAAGCTGATGAGACGGTCTCTCTTGTAACTCCTGAGAGTGCTTCCCTGGAGTTTGACCATGTAACCTGGAAGGCTGAGGATAAGGAAATCCTCAAAGATGTTTCTTTTGTACTGGAGCCTGGGAAAACCCTTGGAATCATGGGAGCAACAGGCTCAGGAAAAACATCCATTGTACAGCTTTTGATGCGTCTTTTTGATGTGACGAAGGGTGAGATCCGAATCGGGGGGGTTGATATCAGGAAGCTTTCCCTGGAAGAGCTGCGCAGATTTGCAGCCCCAGTTTTGCAGGATGTGTTTTTATTTTCCGATACGGTGAGGGCTAATGTGAGCATGGGATGCAAAGAACAGCCCGAAGATGAGCAAATCTGGATGGCGCTTAGGGATTCCTGTGCAGAGGAATTTGTGGGGGAGCTTAAAGACGGACTTGATACCCTCATCGGAGAGAGGGGTGTGGGACTGTCCGGCGGTCAAAAACAGAGAATCAGTATGGCAAGGGCTTTTGTAAGAAATGCACCGCTTCTGATTCTGGATGATTCTACTTCAGCCCTTGATATGGAAACAGAGCGGGATATCCAGAGACTTCTTGATGGAAAAAAGAGTCAGTCCAGGCTTATTATTGCCCATAGGATTTCTGCAGTATGCCGCGCAGATGAGATTATTGTACTGGAAGAGGGCCGCATAAAAGAACGGGGAACCCACAGGCAATTGATGGAGAAAAAGGGCTATTATTATGAAACATATTTGTTACAGTATGGAGCAGAAGAAAGGGGGGAAGGGGAATGTCAGTAAATGCAGTAAGACAGGACGAGCAGTTAACCCAGGTGGCTCAGAGAGTTACCCTATTCCGGCTTCTTCGCTATTTGCTTGGGTATAAGAAACAGATTGCTGCTGTCCTTGTAATGATGGGCATCAGCATTGGAATCATTCTTGTAAATCCCCTGCTGATTCAGCGAGCCATTGATATTTATATTACAAATAAGGATGCAGATGGACTTGTAAGGCTTGGCGTTTTTGCAGTAAGCCTGAATCTTCTTCTCATCCTGCTTATTAAGATGCGCATGTATCTTATGGCGAAAATATCCAACCAAGTACTTCTGGTCATTCGTCAGGAGCTGTATACGCATATTCAGACATTGGGTTTCTCTTTTTTTAACAGCAGGCCTACAGGAAAAATCCTGGCAAGGGTTATCGGGGATGTAAATTCCTTAAAGGATGTGCTTACCAACTGTGTTACTACCCTGATCCCGGAGTTCCTTACCATCTGTGCTGTGGTGGGAATCATGATTTTTAAGGATTGGAGGCTGGCGCTGGCGGCACTGTCCAGTATACCTTTGATGATTGCAGGAGTGTGGACTGTTCAGAGCAGGGCACATATACGGTGGCAGATCTATCGGAAAAAGGGATCGAATATGAATGCTTTTGTACATGAAGACCTGTCCGGTATGCGGGTAGTACAGAGCTTTTGCGCACAGGAACAGACACAGAAAACCTTTCGGCAGCTTTTAAAGGAGCATGGAGAAGCTTTTGTAAATGCCTGCCGCCTGGCAGATGCTTTTGGTCCTATTGTGGATTTTTGCTGGGGACTTAGCACCTTGCTTTTGTATTTTGTGGGAGTAAACAGGATTCTGGACGGGAATTCCAGTATTGGAATCCTCATTGCCTTTGGATCCTATATTTCCATGTTTTGGCATCCTGTGCTGAATCTTAGTAATTTTTATAATCAGCTTATTACGAATCTTGCAGGCGCGGAGCGTATTTTTGAAATTATTGATACCCCTGCGGATATTGTCAATCAGGAATGCTCGGCTGAACTTCCGGGAATAGCAGGGGCAGTGACGTTTTCTCATGTGGATTTTTCTTATGAGGATGGGATTCCTGTTTTAAAGGATATTAGTTTTCAGGTAAAACCAGGAGAGCGGATTGCCCTTGTAGGACCTACCGGCGCTGGAAAAACGACAATCATTAACCTGATTGCCAGGTTTTTTGAAGTAAAGGGCGGAAATGTGCTGGTGGACGGCAGGGATGTACGGGAAATTACATTAGAAAGCCTTAGGAGCCAGCTTGGAATCATGACCCAGGAAAATTTCCTGTTTTCCGGAACGGTAAAAGAAAATATCCGTTACGGAAAGCTGGATGCATCGGACGAAGAGATTATTGCAGCTGCAAAGGCTGTACACGCCCATGAGTTTATTTTGGAAATGGAAAATGGATATGATACAGTATTGAAGGAGAGGGGCGCCGGGTTGTCCGTGGGGCAGAAACAGCTTTTGGCATTTGCCAGAACCCTTGTCTCCAGGCCGTCTATCCTGATTTTGGATGAAGCCACCTCCAGTATTGATACCAGAACGGAGCTTTTGGTACAGGCAGGTATTGAAGCTCTCCTTCAGGGTCGGACCTCCTTTGTGGTGGCGCACCGCCTGTCTACTATCCGAAGCGCAGACCGTATTTTTGTGATTGATAACTGCAAAATTGAAGAAATGGGAAACCATAGGGAATTGATGGAACGAAAGGGTGCATATTATCAATTGTATATGGCGCAGTTTTCAGAAGTGCATGGATAAGGGATGGTGTTTCCATAATGGGAAAGACAAATGGGTGAAAAAAGGGATATGATATAAAGAACCTCCGGGGCAGGAGTAAACTGCTCCGGAGGACTTTTTTGTTATGCCTGAAGTTTGGAAACGAAGTCAGCCATAACCTTGGAAATCTTGATCTGCTGCGGGCAAACTGCTTCACAGCTCTGGCAGGAAAGACAGGCATTGGGGCGCTTTTCTTCCGGAATAGCCTGAAGGGCCATGGGGGCAATAAAGCCGCCTCCCGTGAAGGTATGCTCATTATATAATTTTATGAGCGAAGGAATATCCAGTCCCTGAGGACAGTGGTCTGTACAGTAGCGGCAGGCGGTACAGGGAACGCCATTGACCATTCTGTGTGCAATGTCCAGAATCGACTTCATTTCTTCAGCATTTAAAGGTGCCTCTGTTTCGAAGGTATGGATATTATCCTTTACCTGTGCAAAATCAGACATACCGGAAAGAATCATGGTAACTTCCGGTATGGTCTGCAGGAAGCGGAATGCCCATGCAGGTATCCCTTCCTCCGGACGAAGAGTCTTCAGGATTTCTGTGTCCTTTTCAGAAAGAGAAGCAAGCTTGCCGCCGCGCAGAGGCTCCATAACCCATACAGGGATATTGTATTCTTTTAAAAGCTCTACTTTTTCTTTTGCATTCTGGAAGGTCCAGTCTATGTAATTGATCTGAAGCTGGCAGAATTCCATATGTGCGCCGTACTTCTCAAGGAAGCGTTTCATATTATCGCAGTTTGCATGTGCAGAAAAACCAAGATGACGGATCCTGCCGTTTTCTTTCTGTTTCATAAGATACTCAAAGATTCCGTATTTTTCGTCAAGGTATGCGTCAATGTTCATTTCGCAGACATTGTGGAAAAGATAAAAATCGAAGTATTCCACGCCGCATCTTACAAGCTGCTTTTCAAAAATTTCTTCTACCTTGTCCATATTGGCCAGGTCATATCCCGGAAACTTTGTAGCAAGATAAAAGCTATCTCTTGGGTATTTGCTTAAAATTCTGCCCATGGCAGGCTCGGAATTGCCGCTGTGATATCCCCAGGCTGTGTCAAAATAGTTGATTCCGTGCCGGATGGCATATTTCACCATTTCTGCAGCAGCAGATTCGTCAATATTGGCGTCTCCTTCTCCGATAACCGGAAGACGCATGGTTCCCATACCAAGCTGGGATAATTTTAAATCTTTAAAATTTTTGTAGATCATATCTCTACTCCTTTCATATGTTTGAAGTTTTTAGAAAAGCTCTTAAGTACAGGCATAAAGTAACCTGCATAGTAAAGAGATCAGTCCCAGGTGAGGACTCCTGTTACCATGGCTTCCTCATACCGTGAGATCTTATAATCCAGACGGGTAATGGCCATCTGGATTGTTTCCATTTGTTTCTGAAGCTGCTTGCGCTGCGTGGTAAGCAAAAGCTTCCGCTGGGGGATGGTCTGATCACCTTCGCGGGCCAGCTTCACATATTCTATAATAGCCTCCACCGGCAGCCCTGCACTTCTCATACATTTGACAAGCTCTATCCAGCTGCAGTCCTCTTGCGTATAGTCCCGCAGCCCGCTTTTGGTGCGGTGGACCGGGGGAATCGCTCCGATACGCTCATAATAGCGAAGGGTATCCTGGGTTAGATTGTATTTTTTACTTGCTTCGGAAATAGTCATAGGATCTCCTTGTGGATGCTTTTTTGTGGGTGACACTGCGGAATAAGTGTTTATGTCAGTATAACACTTAGAGCTTACTCCAGGTCAATAGCTTTCTTTTGTAAACATGATTTATTTTAATCTTTATTTTAAATCAAGATTACAACTTCATGAAAAAGTGTGTTATAATGAGTCAAGCAAATAAGAAAACAAAAATAAAGGAATATATGGAGGAAGGTATTATGAGAAAAAGAAACATACTCAGTGCGGTCATTTGCAGTGTGTGCCTGATGGCATCCAGTGCAGTTCCTGCTATGGCGGATGCTATGAAGGTGGTTACCCTAGGAGCTGACTTAAGTGAAGCTCAGAAGAATACCATGATGCGTTATTTTAAGGTGGACAGCAGCCAGGTACAGACAATCACCATTACGAACCAGGATGAGAGAGATCACTTAAGCGCATATGTTCCCCTGGAGCAGATTGGAAGCAGAACCGTAAGCTGCGCATATGTAAAGCCAACGCAGTCCGGAGGCATTAAGGTCCGTACAGCGAACCTTAACTGGGTGACCTGCAATATGATTGCCACCACTCTTTCTACTTCCGGTGTTACCAACTGTGAAGTAGTGGCAGCATGTCCATTTGAAGTATCCGGTACCGGTGCGCTGACAGGTATTATGATGGCTTATGAGACAGCCAGCGGCGAGAAGCTTGATACAACGAAAAAAGAACTTGCCACCCAGGAGATGGTAGTAACAGGAAACCTTGCCCAGGATGTAGGCCAGGATGACGCTACAAATATTATTAACGAAGCGAAAATGCAGATCCTTTCCGGCAATGTGCAGGATGCAGATGAGATTTATAATATCGTGATAAATATTGCAGAGCAGAACAATATGCAGGTAGGCGCAGAGCAGCTTGATAAGATCGTTTCCCTTCTGGAGCAGATCGCACAGCAGAATTATGATTATGAGGAAATGAAGAAGACCCTTGAAACTGTTGAGGAGAATGTAACAGGTGAGTCTTCCGGCGATGATTTTGTAGAAGACGACGGAAGTGACGGAAGTGATGGCGACAGTATTGTAGACGATCTGGATGAGAGTGTTCTCGGTGAAGATGTTATCGCAGGTTCCACAGAGGATCCTTCCCTTGGAGAGGATGTTCAGGCTGATCCGGATGAAGAGGAATGGTATACAGAGGATAACGGCGAAGATGGAAGCGATGGAGAGGAAGAATTCCCGGAAGATGAAGGACAGGAGATTACACCGGACAGCTTAAGCGAAGATGCGAGGGCGCTTTATGACCGTGCAGAGGAGTTTTGTAAAGGGGAATATGAAGGGGATACAGAAGCGCTTGCAAAATCTATGGACGGCGCTGTGGCAGTAGTTGTTCTGGATGAAGAAACCGGTGCGAAATTAACAGAGCGGGTTTTGAAAGATTATATTAAAATACTTGCAGATGGTACCGCTTCATTTGTTTCTGCTGACACGGATCTTTATATGACACCTGAGCTGAACATGCTGAATAATGCTATGATGAAGATTTTCGGATTAACAGTGGATGACAGCGGACAGCCGGATATTTTGTCCCTTCAGACAGCAGAAGAGAAACAGAATCTTTTTGATGAAACGATGATCTTTTTCGAAAGCCTTTACGGAGAAAGCGTGAAGTCCTATACAGAAGTAGTGGATACCGAAGGTGAGGACGGAATGGAACAAGATGCAGACGAGAATTACGAGGAGATTCCGGAAGCAGAAGGGGAAGAATATAACGAGGAAATCCCGGAAGCAGAAGGGGAAGAATATGACGAGGAAATCCCGACGGAATAAGCAGGATTTTTCACTTCTTTTGGTTATAAATGCAGGGCATTGCATAGAGATATATGCAGTGCCCTGTATTTTTTGTATCATAGGGTTTGGCTTGTTTGGTATCGTGAATTTTTTGTGATTTCCTGGTTCAGATACGGGAATGACTGGAAAAAGCGGATATTCTGTGTTAAAATGTATAGAAATGTTTGAAGACCAGGAGGAATAAGAAATGGGCTTGGCAGTGGTCACACTGAAAAAGGGTGAAGGGCGAATCTTAAAATCCGGAGGCATGTGGATTTTTAACAATGAAATTGCAAGCATTATGGGAAACTATGCCAGTGGGGACGTGGTGCTTGTGAGGGATTTTGACGGCTATGCTCTTGGCAGAGGCTATATCAATACTACTTCGAAAATTACCGTTCGGCTTCTTACAAGAGATGAGCATCAGGAAATTGACTGCGATTTTTTTGAGCAGCGTGTCCGGGATGCATGGGAATACAGAAAGAAAGTGGTAGATATTAGCTGCTGCAGGCTGATCTTCGGAGAAGCGGATTTTCTGCCAGGATTGGTGGTAGATAAGTTTTCTGATGTATTGGTGGTACAGTCCCTGGCTCTTGGGATTGACCGATGGAAAGAAACCATTGTGGAATTGGTGAAAAAGGTTCTGGCTGATGATGGGATTATTATCCGCGGAGTTTATGAAAGAAGCGATGCCAAGGTTCGCATGCAGGAAGGAATGGAACTTTGCAAAGGTTTTATAGGACCGCAGTTCCCAACTGTAGTGGAGATTGTGGAGAATGGTGTAAAATATCAGGTGGATATACAGGATGGGCAGAAGACAGGATTCTTTTTGGATCAAAAATATAACAGGCTTGCCATACAGAAGCTGTGCAAAGACGCCAGGGTTCTGGATTGCTTTACCCATACAGGCTCTTTTGCGCTGAATGCAGGAATTGCCGGAGCCGGGAGCGTTACTGGCGTGGATGCATCTCAGCTTGCCGTAGACCAGGCCACAGAGAATGCAAAGCTTAATGGGCTGGAGGATAAAGTAAAATTTATCTGTAGAGATGTTTTTGAGCTTTTGCCGGAACTGGAGGAAAAGGGTGAGAAATTTGACGTGGTGATTCTGGATCCTCCAGCTTTTACAAAGTCCAGGAACTCTGTGAAAAATGCGGTGAAGGGTTACAGGGAGATTAATCTAAGGGCTATGAAGCTTGTGAAGGACGGCGGTTTTTTGGCAACTTGTTCCTGTTCCCATTTTATGACATATGAATTATTTACCCAGACCCTAGCACAGGCGGCGCGGAATGTACATAAGCGCCTGCGGCAGGTAGAGTACAGGACACAAGCGCCGGACCATCCTATTTTATGGGCAAATGATGAATCATACTATCTGAAATTTTATATTTTTCAGGTATGCAGCGATAGATGAGAGAAAGTGAGGAAGGAAGGAACATGAGTTTTCGTGAGGTAAAAGCAGAAGAAGTGAATATGAATCCCTTTACTAAGATTGGGAAGGAATGGCTGCTCATTACAGCGGGCACAGAGGAAAAATGCAATACAATGACTGCCAGCTGGGGGGCAATGGGCGTAATGTGGGGCAAAAACGCAGTGACTGTGTATATCCGTCCCCAGAGATATACGAAGGAATTTGTGGACGGGGCAGATACTTTTACCATTTCCGTTCTTGGGGAAAATTACAGGAAAGCACTTAATTACTGCGGAAGAGTAACCGGCAGAGGGATTGATAAGATCAAAGAGGCAGGGCTGACTCCCTATGGTGTGGATGAAACAGCAGGGATAGCAGAAGCTGACCTCATCATGGTGTGTAAAAAAATGTACCAGGATACCATTAAGCCGGAATGCTTTACCGCTGCTGAACACAAGTCCAAATGGTATCCCGAGAAGGACTATCATACCATGTATATTGCAGAAGTCATGAAGGTTCTGGTCAAAGAACAGGAGTAGGCTGTTTTTAATGCATGTATAAAAAACGGATAGAAAGAAGGAATTTTATGAGAGAGAAGTTTATCAGATTCATGCAGGGCAGGCATGGTGTAGATGATTTTTCCAAATTTACCATGGGTGTGGCGTTTGTCTTCATTATTCTTGCGATTTTTACAAGGAAAGGAAGCGTCTTAAGCTCGCTGCTGGATACCGTAGGGCTTTTGGCGATTGTTTACACTTATTATCGGATTTTATCCAGGAATCTTGGGAAGCGCTGCCAGGAAAACGAGAAATATCTGGAAAAAACAAATAAGCTCCGCATGCGTTTTCGCAAAGAAAAGAGTATGATGGAGCAGAGAAAGACACATCATATCTATACATGCCCAGGATGCGGACAGAAGATTCGTATCCCAAAAGGCAAAGGAAAGATTGAGATTGACTGCCCTAAATGTCATACAAAATTTGTGAAAAAAAGCTGAAATCACAGCTTATAGAAAAAACAGTTGCAGTGCCGTCAATGATGCGGCGTGGAGGTAATATGTTTGGTTATATAGTGATGAATAAGCCGGAGATGAAGTTTAAGGACTTTGATGTGTACCGTTCCTTTTATTGCGGGCTTTGCAGGGAATTAAGGGAGAGATACGGGATTGCAGGCCAGCTGAGCCTGAATTACGATATGACCTTTGTTATTCTTTTGCTGAGCGGTTTGTATGAGCCGTCTGTCTGTAAAGGGACAACCCGCTGTATCATCCATCCGGTGATCAAACAGCCTGTGAGAAAGAATGAAATTACAGAATATGCAGCAGACATGAACCTTTTGCTTACTTATTATAAATGTATGGACGACTGGAATGATGAGCAGAAGGTATTAAGCCTTGCCTATGCCCGGCTTCTGAAGAGAGGGAGCAAAAAAGCAGGTGCTTTTTACAGGGGAAAAACAATCAGGATTATTTCCCTGCTGAAGCAGCTTTCTGTATGGGAGAAAGCCGGAGAGACAGACATAGACAAAATGGCCGGCTGCTTTGGCAGAATTATGGAAGAAATATTTGCATTCAGACAGGATAACTGGGAATCTCCCCTTAGAAGAATGGGATTTTATCTTGGGAAATTTATTTACCTTCTGGATGCATACGATGATGTGGAAAAAGATGCAGAAACAGGAAATTACAATCCGTTTTCAGAAGATTATATAATGGAAGGGTTTGAAGAGCGGGTTCGCCAGATACTGATGATGATGATGGCGGAAGCCTGCAGAGAATTTGAGAAGCTTCCTATTATAAAATATGCTGACATTCTGAGGAATATTTTATATTCCGGCGTGTGGTGCCGTTTTCAGGCGGCGACTGAGAAACGTAGGGATAAGAGGAAGGAACAGGAGAAAAATCATGCTAGATCCATATAGTGTTCTTGGCGTTTCCAGGAATGCCTCTGATGAGGAAATCAAAAAAGCATACAGGCGTTTAAGCAGGAAATATCATCCTGATGCGAATATTAACAATCCAAATAAAGACCAGGCAGAAGAGAAGTTTAAAGAAATCCAGCAGGCATATGACCAGATTATGAGAGAGCGGGAGTATGGAAGCGGCGGAGGAAGCTATGGTGGTTTTGGAGGCTTTGGAGCGCAGGGCAGCAGTACCTACAAGGATGAGGAGGCTATGCGCAGACAGGCTGCAGCGAATTATGTGCAGAGCGGACATTATCAGGAGGCTTTGACCGTGCTTTCTTCTTTAAGCCAGCGAAACGGACAGTGGTACTATCTTTCTGCTATGTCCAATATGGGTATGGGAAATAATGTAAAGGCGCTTAGTGACATCAGGGAAGCTGTGCGCCTTGAGCCTAATAATACACAATACAGG
The DNA here is from genome assembly GCA_946557785.1 of uncultured Blautia sp. GTDB lineage: Bacteria > Bacillota > Clostridia > Lachnospirales > Lachnospiraceae > Blautia_A. Next base: position 15,007 of record CAMNTH010000016.1, on the reverse strand, counting down.
ATGGTTCTGCAGAGAATGGAAGGGGGAGGAGACTGGTATCAGGAGATGCAGAACCCCTTTGGCGGAATGCCTGCTGCAGGGGGGGATTTCTGCATGAAATTGTGTCTGGCAAATATGGTATGCAATTTGTGCTGCCCGGGAAGATTTTTCTGTATCTGACTGTAGGATACCATTTTTTCCATTATGTATGGCATACCTGTAACATTTGTAATTGACATTTTGGAAGGATGATACTAATATGTTACCAGGGTGAAAGGTGCCAGTATGGAACTTTTCCCATTAGCTGATATGTGAATAGATGTTTTAGGGTCATGAATTGAAGGAGGAAATTAGGATGAGCATTCGTATAGGAATTATGGGATATGGTAATCTTGGCCGGGGGATTGAGTGTGCAGTGAAGCATAACCCGGATATGGAGCTTGTGGCTGTGTTTACACGACGCGCACCCGAAACCGTAAAGATTCTTACAGAAACAGCAAGGGTCTGCCGTGTGGAAGAAGCACAGAGTATGAAAGAAGAGATTGATGTTATGATTATGTGCGGCGGAAGTGCAACGGATCTTCCAGTACAGACACCGAAACTTGCACAGTGGTTTAATGTGGTAGATAGCTTTGACACTCATGCAAGAATTCCAGAGCATTTTGAGAATGTGGATAAAACAGCTTCTGAAAATGGTCATGTGGGGATTATCTCTGTTGGCTGGGATCCGGGAATGTTTTCTTTGAACCGTATGTATGCCAATGCCATCCTTACCAATGGAAAAGATTATACCTTCTGGGGCAAAGGCGTAAGTCAGGGACATTCTGATGCTATCCGCCGTATTGACGGAGTAAAAGACGGCAAGCAGTATACCATTCCTGTAGAGTCTGCCTTGGAATCTGTCCGAAAGGGAGAAAATCCTAAGCTGAGCGCACGCCAGAAACATACAAGGGAATGCTTTGTGGTAGCTGAAGAAGGCGCTGATCTTACACGGATCGAGAATGAGATCAAGACCATGCCAAACTATTTTGACGAATATGATACAACGGTACATTTCATTTCCCAGGAGGAGCTGAACCGTGACCACAGCGGAATTCCTCACGGAGGATTTGTCATCAGAAGCGGCAGGACAGGATGGGATGATGAGCATAACCATGTAATTGAGTACAGCCTGAAGCTGGATTCTAATCCGGAGTTTACCTCTTCTGTGATTGTAGCCTATGCAAGAGCGGCCTATCGTATGAACAAAGAGGGACAGACGGGGTGCAAAACAGTCTTTGATGTGGCTCCTGCATATTTAAGCGCATTGGATGGTGCCGAACTGAGAAAACATCTTCTGTAATAGAAGATGTGTTTTCTCTGAAAATGAAAATCTGTTCCGAAAAAATTACAAAAATATTAAATATATTTTAAAAAGGATGTAACTGTCTGCTGGCAGCTGCATCCTTTTTTATTACATAATTGAGACTTAAAGGTTGACGAAGGTATTGAATTGGTATATAATGTGGTCATAAAGTTGTAATAAGATTGTAAAAAGTTTCAGGATAGTAGCAAGTCAATGACAACGAAATGAAGGAAAAAGGAAGGTAAGTATGCAAAACGTATTTAAGAAGTTCAGGACCTGGGGGTTGCTGTTGCTGATGGTTCTTTTTGTAGCCGGATCGGCAACATTTGCTGCATCTGCAGATGTACAGGCTGCAACAAAGAAAACAGGATTTCAGACGATCGGCGGAAAGACATACTACATAAAGAAGAACGGAGCAAAACAAAAAGGCTGGCTTACTTTAAAGGGCAAGAAATATTATTTTAATACAAAAACAGGAGTTCAGCAGAAAGGCTGGATGACGGACAGCAAGGGGCGGAAACGCTATTTTACCAGCAAGGCGGGGGCTATGGTTACCGGTTGGCTTGAGAACAGTAAGGGTCAGAGACGCTATTTTGATAAGAGCACCGGTATTATGAAGACGGGCTGGCTTACTTTAAACGGTAAAAGGTATTACCTGTACAGCAAGTCCGGAGTTGCAGCCACAGGGTGGCTGCAGGATAGCAAGGGTGTGAAGCGTTATTTCACCAGTAAGGCAGGGGTCATGGCTACAGGCTGGCTGAAGGACAGTAAGGGAAATAAGCGTTATTTCAGCCCATCCAATGGCGGGATGTATACAGGACTTAAGAAGGTCGAAAGCGCCACTTATTATTTTTACTCTAACAGCGGAGTAATGGCTACAGGCTGGCTTACAAGCAGCGCAGGAAGCAAGAGGTATTTTGATCCTTCTACAGGAAAGATGGCAGTGGGTACCAAGACCATCAGCGGTAAGAAATATACTTTTGGAAGCAATGGAGTACTTGTTCCTGATGAGAATATAAGTCCCAGCACACCAACCTCATCCAAGACGATTAAGAATTACCTTCTTGGAGCGATGCAGCCGGTAGGACAGGCTCTTTATGTATGGGGAGGCGGTTGGAATGACTCTACCAGAAAGGGTGTAAGCCCTAAATGGAAATCCTGGTATAACAGCCAGAACAGCAGCTATGATTATAATGATTATCGTGACCTCAGTACTGCCAACAGAGCCAAAGGACTTGACTGTTCCGGCTTTGTGGGATGGAGTGCATATCAGGTAATGCAGACAAAATCCGGTGTAGGCGGCGGCTATACGGTAGTTTCCGGTGAGGTCGGTTCCTCTTATAAAGCAAGAGGATGGGGCAGCATCATTACTCAGGCGAAGCTTTCTTCTACCAACTGGAAGCTCCAGCCGGGAGATGTAGGATATAATTCCGGTCATACCTGGATCGTGATCGGACAGTGCAGAGATAAGAGTGCGGTAATCGTTCACTCAACCCCGAATGCAGGATGCCAGATTTCCGGTACTCCTACACCAAGCGGAAATTATCAAAGCCAGGCCATTACTTTGGCGAAAACGTACATGTCCAAGTTCAGCGGATTTAATAAGTATTCTTATCATACCTCCAGTGGAAATTATATCCGTAATGGGAACTATCTGAGGTGGAACAGAAGTACCTTGGCAGATCCGGACGGATATCTGAATATGACAGCAGATCAGATTCTGGCAGATTTATTTAAATAATGCCAGGGGGTAAAAGGTCTAAACCCATATGAAAAAGTTAGAAGGATTATCTTGAAAAAGGTAATCCTTCTTTTTTAAAGGGTAATCACATAAATGTTACAAAATGTTAAACTTTTTACGTTTTTTGCTTGCATTCCAATTAATTATGTGTTAATATATAAAAGAACTCAAGAAAAATATTACGAAATGATTACATAATAAATACAGAAATATGAGGGTGATAGACATGAAGAAAAGAATTGTATGTTTGACATTAGCACTGATCATGAGCGCAGCGCAGGTAATCAGTGTCAGCGCATCCAGAGAAGAGGAATTGAGAGAGGAACAGGCATGGACCTATTCTCAGCTTGATGCTACCTATGCTCAGATTGATAATCTGTATTATGCCAAAGAACAGCTTCAGGCAGAAATCGCAAACCTGGATGCAAACCTGGTAAACGTTATGGTTTCCATTGGTGTGCTGGAAGGCGATATTGCAAATAAAGAAACTGATATTACAAAAACAAAGGCTGACCTTGGAAAAGCTCAGAAGGCTCGGGATAAACAGTATGAGGCAATGAAGAAACGTATTCAGTATTTGTACGAGAAAGGCGGAAACGATGCCTGGTTCCAGATGATGATGAATGCGGACAACCTGTCTGATCTTTTGACAAAAGCAGAATATACACAGAAGATGTATGATTACGACAGAGAGAGCCTTGAGAAATATGTAAATACCATTGAACAGGTAAAACAGCTTGGTGCAAGATATGAGCAGGAGAAAGCAGAGCTGGAGGGGATGAAGCAGGAATATGAAGCAGAATCCGTAAATCTCCAGAATGCACTGGATCAGAGACGTGCAGAATCTGCTAATTGTGATGAAGAAATTGCCTATGCAGAATATATGGCTACAGAATACTCCAACCTTATCATGCAGCAGCAGGCTGAAATTGAACGTCTGGAGGCAGAGAGAATTGCTGCTGAAGAAGAAGCCAGACGCCAGGCTGAAGCAGAAGCTGCCGCAGCAGCCGCTGAGGCAGAAGATTACTCAGAACCGGTTTATGATGAAGAAGGCAATGAGGTAGACGTTGAGGATGCTGCTGAGAACGGGTATACCGTTTATGATGAGGACGGAAATGAGGTAGATGCAGAAGCAGCGGTAAATTCTTCCGACAGCGATGTACAGTATGACGAGTATGGCAATGTGATCGACAGCGGAAATACAGTAAGCGATCCTTCCCAGTATACCAGCAGCGGTTCCGGCTCAGGTTCTTCGGTTGTAAACTATGCAACACAGTTTGTTGGAAATCCCTATGTATGGGGAGGTACAAGCCTAACCAATGGAGCTGACTGTTCCGGTTTTGTACAGAGCGTATATTCTAATTTTGGGGTAGACCTTCCAAGAACCTCTTATGAACAGCAGAATGCAGGACAGGAAGTATCTTATTCCGATGCACAGCCAGGTGACCTGATCTGCTACGGCGGACATGTTGCAATCTACATGGGTGACGGCAAGATCGTCCATGCATCCAACTCTGTAGATGGAATTAAAGTTAGCGATAATGCTGCATACAGAACCATTCTTTCCGTAAGACGTTTGGTTTAATAAAGATTTGATATGATTACAGGGAGATGCCCTTTCAGGGGGCGTCTTCTTTTTTTGAAATTTATCCCCTATGGGGGCTTGTGGGAGGTGTGGGGCTTTTTTATAATAGAATGGAATAATACAAATTGAGGATAAAAGAGGTTTGGGTTATGAATTTAAAGGAAGAGATTTATCATTACTGGACGAAACGGGCGTCCGGTTATTCGGAATATAATCAACAGGAAATGGCAGATGAGAGACGCATCCTGTGGAAAAGAGAGCTTTTGGAACTTTTGACAAATGGGTTTCCGGGAAAAAAGCCAGAGGAGATCAGGGTTTTGGATGTGGGAACCGGTCCTGGATTTTTTGCCATTTTGCTTGCTGAGGCAGGATACCAGGTGACTGCTGTGGATTATACAGACGAAATGCTGAAGGAAGCCAGGGGAAATGCCGGAAGTCTGGAGGAAGAGATTCAATGGTGTGTTGGGGACACCCAGAACCTGGAACTTGAAACAGGCAGCTTTGATGCAGTGGTGACAAGAAATGTAACATGGAATCTCCCGGATCCGGGAAGGGCATATGAGGAATGGTACCGCGTGCTGAAAAATGGGGGGATTCTCCTGAACTTTGATGCAGACTGGTATGGGCACCTTTTTGATGAAAAGAAACGTGCCGCCTATGAGGCAGACAGAAAAAAGGTGGAAGAGGAAGAGTTTGTGGATTATTACGGAAATACAGACAACGACAAAATGGAAGAAATTGCAAGACAGGTGCCTTTAAGTAAAATGTCAAGGCCCAAGTGGGATCTGGCAGCTATGAAAAAAGCAGGTTTTTCCGATGTGTCATGCGACCGTGAGGTTTGGAAAAAGGTGTGGACAAAAGAGGAGATCATAAACAATGGATCCACCCCTGTATTTTTGGTGACAGGCGTGAAATAAGGAAGAGAGAGGATGGAACATTTGGATAAACAGAAAGAAAAATTTCAATTATGCGGTATGACTGCAGAGCCGGGGGAACGGATAAATGGTTTGCTGAAGGTGGGAGGCGGGGAGTTTGAGCTTCCTGCCTCCATTCTCTGCGGAGCTTTGCCGGGGAAGACAGTACTTATCATGGCTGGTATCCATGCAGGGGAATATGTGGGAATACAGGCTTGTGTGGAACTGGCGGAGAAATTGAAAATAGAAAAGATTGCAGGAACCATTGTGCTTATAAAAGTAATAAACAGACCTGCTTTTGAGGAGAGAAAGGGAAGCCTGGGGCTTACAGACAGCAAAAATCTCAATAGGGTTTTCCCTGGAAATGAAAAGGGAACAGAGATGGAGCGCCTGGCAGCTGCCATTACCAGGGAGGTTTTTCCCATGGTGGATTACTGCATAGACCTGCACAGCGGAGATGATTATGAGGAATTGACGCCATATGTTTATTATGCAGGAAAGGCAGACGAGAATGTAGCAGCTGTTTCCAGACAGATGGCGGAGCAGGTAGACGTTCCTTATATGGTAAGATCCAATGTGGCATCCGGCGGAGCTTACAATTATGCAGCTTCCCTTGGAATCCCAAGTATTCTGATCGAACGGGGCGGCATGGGAATGTGGAGCGGCGAGGAGGCCAGGTCTACAAGACGTGATGTAAGAAATATTCTCTGCCACCTTGGGGTTTATCAGGGGATCAAAGACTATCGGACCTATTATCCTCTGGATGTGACAGACGTACGCTACCAGGATGCTGCTTTTGGCGGTTTGTGGTATCCCAGGAAAAGGGCAGGAGATATGATCCGCAAAGGGGAAATCCTTGGACAGGTTCGGGATTATGAGGGGAATGTGAAGGAAGTAAGTACTGCAGAGTTTGACGGTGTGATCCTGTATCAGACCAAGACACTGCAGGTATTGGAAGATGGCCCGATGCTTGCCTATGGCCGTATTGTAAAAGAATATGATGAACGTAAGGAGCGGATCGTAAGATACTGGGGGAAACGAAGCGAAAGCTTTCTTTCCCAGCGAAGGGCAGAGCTTCACAGTCCTATGGCAGGGCGATGGCTTCAGGAAATGGGGAAGTATATTCCTTCAGGACGGAAATTGAAAATTCTGGATGTAGGCTGCGGAACAGGTTTTTTTACCATTTTGCTTGGAAAGCAGGGCCATGATGTGACTGGAACGGACCTGACCCCTGAGATGGTGGAGAAGTCCAGGATGCTGGCAAAAGAGGAGGGTGTTTCCTGTACTTTTCTTCTAATGGACGCAGAGAATCTTGATTTTGAAGATGGGCTTTTTGATGTGATTGTTACCAGAAACCTGACCTGGACCCTTCCTCATGTAGAACATGCGTACAAAGAGTGGATCCGTGTGTTGAAAAAGGGCGGGCTCCTGCTGAATTTTGATGCCAATTATGGCATGAGCAATTTTGGGGATACGGCGGGGCTTCCCAAAGCCCATGCTCACCATACAGTGGGAGAGGATATGATGCGGGAGTGTGAGGAAATTAAACGCCAGCTTCCTATCAGTTCCTATAGCCGTCCTGCCTGGGATCTGGAGACTTTGGGACGGATGGGGCTTTGGGAATTTTCTATTGATCTTGGTATCAGCGGCAGAATCTACAGGGAAAAGGATGAGTTTTACAATCCTACTCCTATGTTTTTGCTGCAGGCGAAGAAAACGGAGTAGACATGGGAAAATATATTGTGAAAAGATTGCTGCATTTGATTCCGATTCTTCTTGGGATTACCTTTTTATCCTTTGCACTGATGAGGGCGGCAGGGGGAGACGCAGTCACTTATTTATATGACAATACCGGTACGGCGGTTTCCCAGGAAATCATAGACAAGACAAAGGCACAGTATGGATTGGACAGGCCCTTTCTGGTGCAGTATGGGAACTGGCTTTTCAATATGCTTAGAGGGGATATGGGAGAAAGCTATGTTTCCCATAAAGATGTACTGGAAACCTTTCTATCCAAGCTTCCGGCTACGCTTTTGCTGACCTTGTCCTCGATTTTGCTTACCATTGCAGTTTCCATTCCTTTGGGCGTTTTCACTGCAGTGAAGCACAATGGCTGGATTGATTATGTAATACGGTTTTTTTGCTTTACAGGTAATTCCATGCCTAACTTTTTCGTGGCGCTGGTGCTGATGTATTTTTTATCCATAAGGCTTGGCTGGCTTCCTGTGATTACCAATGAGAATAAAGCCGTGAGCCTGATCCTTCCTACACTGACGCTGGCCATTTCCATGACATCCAAATATACAAGGCAGGTGAGGGCTGCAGTTCTGGAGGAACTGAATAAGGATTATGTGGCCGGAGCAAAAGCCAGGGGGGTTCGGCAAAGCGTGATCCTCCGGAAAAGTGTGATAAAGTCCTCTATGTTAACCATTATTACGCTGCTTGCCCTGTCTATTGGAAGCCTTCTTGGGGGAACTGCAATTGTGGAAAATATTTTTATGTGGGACGGCGTGGGGAAATTGGCAGTGGATGCCATTAACATGCGGGATTATCCGGTTATTCAGGCCTATGTAGTGTGGATGGCCGTAATCTATGTTGCAGTGAACCTGATAACGGATCTGTTCTATTATTATCTGGATCCCCGGGTAAGGCTTGGAGGTGACAGATGTGAATGAAAGAAAAGCAAGGCTTGCTTTTTTTCTGGCACTTGGGGCAGGGCTTGTGCTGATCGCAGTTTTTGCCCCTTATCTTTGTCCCTATGACCCCTATGAACAGAATCTTCTGGAGGCTCAGCTTCCGCCTGGAGCGGCACATCCTTTGGGAACAGACCGCTACGGAAGGGATATGCTGTCGCGGATCATTATGGGGAGTACCGTAAGTATTTTTGCGGCGCTTATTCTGGTTACTGCTACTGCTGTTTTTGGAACCTTCGTTGGAATGATATGCGGATGGCGGGGCGGAAAAACAGATACGGTTCTGATGCGTATTTCAGATGTGTTTCTGGCATTTCCAGGCCTGGTATTTGCCCTTGCAGTGGCAGGAATGCTGGGAGGGGGAGTGCAAAATGCCATCCTCGCCCTGGGAGTAATAAGCTGGCCGAAATTTGCTCGCCTGTCCAGAAGCCTGACCATGACGCACAAGGAAAGCGATTATGTGATGGCGTCCCGGCTTTCAGGGAGTTCTTTATGGAAAATTCAGGTAAAGCATATTCTGCCCAATATTGCAGGCCCCATTCTGGTAACTGCAGTTTTAGATATTGGGACAATGATGATGGAACTTGCAGGTCTGTCCTTTTTGGGCCTTGGTGTAAAACCGCCTATGGCCGAATGGGGAAGCATGATAAATGACGGACGGGTGCTTCTTCAGACTGCTCCATGGATGGTGCTTGCACCTGGCGGGGCGATCTTTGTAACGGTAATAGTGTTTAATCTGCTTGGAGATGCCTTGCGGGATTATCTGGATCCAAAATACAGATGAAGGGATTTACGGAAAAAACAAAAAAGGACCTGCAGAAAATGAAGTGCTTGGAAAGCAAAGGAGAAAAAAACATGAAGAAGAAGATCTTGGGAGTTTTGACAGTAAGTGTATTGACTGCGGCAGTATGTGCTGCGCCTGTATGGGCAAAGGGAGGGAGCACCTTTGTATACGGAACCACAGGATATGGGGTAGAAATGGGAGACGAGGGGCTGAATCCCCACTACAGTTATTCCGGATGGAGCGCCATTCGGTACGGGGTGGGGGAAACGCTGTTTAAATATAATGACAATATGGAGATAGAACCCTGGCTGGCAGAAGGATATGAGTTTGTGGACGATAAAACGGTAAAAATTACCCTTCGGGAGGGTATCCAATTTTCCAGCGGGCGGACAATGGATGGGGAAGCTGTGAAGGAATGTTTGGAACATCTTACTGCTGTACATGACCGTGCTGCCGGTGATTTAAAAATTGATCATATTGAAGCAAAGGGAATGACAGTTACGATTTATACAGAAGAACCATGTCCTTCCCTGATTCATTACCTTGGGGATCCATATGGCGCCATTATTGATATGGCCTTTGGCAGGGAAGGCGTAGAAGGAGATACGAATGGAACTGCCAATGTTGCGGGAACAGGCCCTTATATTGCAAAGAATGTAACAGAAACTCAGATCGACCTTGTAAAAAATGAAAACTACTGGGGAGGAGAGGTGAATGTAGATAATGTTGTGGTAAAGACATTTGGTGACGCCAGCTCTCTGGCTGCATCTCTTCAGACAGGAGATATTCAGGGAACCTACGGGCTTGCTTACGACAGCTATGCACTTTTTGAGGGAAATCCGGAATATGCTATTTGGTCCTGTGCCACAAGCCGCTGCTTTTTCGGACAGTTCAATTTTGACTCGGAGATCATGCAGGAAGAGGCTGTACGAAAAGCAATTACCATGGGAATCGATAAGGAAGGATTTTGCAGCGTGTTAATGAACGGGAGAGGAATTCCCGCAGATGCAGCATTTCCAGACAGCTTCAGCTATGGAAACAAGGCCGTGACTGTGCCAGGCTATGATCCGGAAGGAGCAAAAGAAATCCTTAAGGATGCAGGCTGGAAGGATACGGATGGTGATGGGTATCTGGATAAAGACGGACAGAAGCTGAGTGTGCGCTGGCTTACTTATCCAGGACGATTGGAGCTTCCAAAGCTTGCGGAATATGCCCAGGCAACATTAAAGGAGATTGGAATTGAGGTGGATGTAAACTGTACCTCGGATTATAACGGTTTTCTTGAAAACGGAGGATATGATGTGTATGTGAGCTCCCTTACTACTGCTCCCACCGGAGATCCGGAGTATTTCTTTACCACATGTGCACTGGAGAATTCTGTAAAGAATCGCTCCAATCATACCATTGGTGACGTGGAAGCTTTGTACAGGCAGCTTCATTCGGAATTTGAAAGCGAAAAAAGAGGAGAGCTTGCCGTTTTGATGCAGCAGGCCATGCTGGACGAAAGCGCTGTTTTCTTTGTGTCCCATTTAAATATGGGAATCGTGACCAAAGCTAATGTTACCGGAATCGGTGCGCATCCTTGTGATTATTATGAAATTACGGCAGACCTTAAGATTGAAGAGCAGGCAGAATAGGGAAATTAAAGGAGAGAGACGATGATGGAACCCTTGCTGAGGGTAGAGCATATGACAGTTTGCTATAATGGCAAGCCGGCTGTGGAAGATATAAGCTTTGAGCTGGTTCAGGGACAAACCTTGGGAATCGTGGGGGAATCCGGCAGCGGCAAAAGCACCATTGTAAAAGCTATTATGGGAAGCTTAGGAAACAGCGGAGAAGTTACCGGGGGAGATATTTATTATAAGGGGCAGAATATCATAGATGTGAGGCCAAAAGAACAGCGGAAGCTCTATGGTTCGGAGATTGCCATGATATTTCAGGACTGCAGATCGGCTTTTTGTCCCATCCGGAAAATCGGCGCCCAGATTTATGAAAGCCTTACAGAACATGAGAAAAAACTGAAAAAGAGGGAAGCATATGCCAGGGCAGGCGCTCTGATGAAAAAGATCGGTATGGTGGACTATGAAAGAGTACTGAACAGCTATCCTTTTGAGCTTTCCGGAGGGATGAATCAAAGAGTCGGAATCTGTACAGCCATGCTTTTGAATCCTTCCCTTCTTTTGGCAGACGAGCCTACCAGTGCTCTGGATGTGACTGTACAGAAACAGGTTCTGGAGGAAATGAAGCTGATGCGCAGGGAATTTCAGACAGCGATGATCCTGGTCAGCCATAATATCGGTGTCATCGGCGCTATGGCAGACAAGGTCTTGGTAATTAAAAACGGAAAAGCAGTGGATTACGGTTCTTCCGATGAGGTTCTTCATCATTCTGATAATGCCTATACCAAATGCCTGATGGAATCCGTGCCGCATTTGCGCAGGGAACCGGATTTGGGGCAATGGAGGGAATGGAATGTATGAGGCAGGGACGGTTTTAGAAACGGAACATTTAAAGAAAGAATTCCGTTCTGGAAAAAATATAGTGACTGCAGTGGATGATATTAGTTTTGTGCTGAGAAAAGGAGAGTGCCTGGGTCTTGTGGGGGAATCAGGATCTGGAAAAAGTACCATTGCCAAACTTATCACCCGGCTTACAGAGCCTACAAAAGGCAGGGTATTCCTTTTGGGAAAAGAACTTACCGGACAAAAAAGAAAGGAACTGCGAAAATCCTGCAAGAAAATCCAGATGGTATTTCAGCTTCCGGCAGAGTCCTTTGATCCCCGCCGTACATTAGGGGATGGAATTGGGGAAAGTCTCCGCAATATGGGGATAAGTCGAAGAGAAACAAAGAAAAAGGTGGACGAATTGCTGATCTCCTGCGGACTTACACCGGAATTTGCAGGAAAGTATCCCCATGAGGTCAGCGGCGGACAATGCCAGAGGGCAGCTATTGCAAGGGCGCTGGCAGTAAAGCCGGATATTCTTATTTGTGATGAGGCTACCAGCGCCCTGGATGTGACTGTGCAGAAACAGATTGCAGAGCTGCTTCTGGAAATGAAGGAAAGGGAGAAGCTTTCGATTATTTTTATCAGCCATGATCTGGCGCTTATGCAGGCTGTCTGCGACAGGGTGCTGGTGTTGTACAAGGGAAAGATCATAGAATCCGGTACACCGGATAAGGTTATCCAAAGCCCTAAGTCTGAATACACGAAACAGCTGATTGACTCTGTATTATAAAAGGTTTTTTCATGATCTTGTCTTTCTTTTTTTTCTTTTACACGGTATAATATCCTGGAATCCACGGAATTTATTGGTCTTGGAAGTTATATTACAATGTTTACCCGGTACTCCAAATTCTGGAAGGTTTTTGGTGTAATGATGTATTATGTTGTGTTTTCCGTACCAAGAGACTTGGATGAGGCTGCAAAAATGGACGGGTGCAGTATTTACAGTATATTCTTAGGATTGTATTGCCGTTGATCAAACCGGCTGTTTTCGGATTCTACGGCAGGTTCTGACTGGGGCGCTGTATGTTAAAGATATTGAGTATTTAATCGTTATCAATTATAATCATTATAGAAAAACTTTAACTGTTGGAATTGCGCAAATTTAATTAACATAATTTTGATGGAAAAGTATAATGATATTGAATTAAATGGAGGGGTGATGATGGCAACAATACACGATATCGCAAAAATAGCGGGGGTATCTACATCTACAGTGTCGCATGTGGTGAATCGTACACGCTATGTTAGTCCGGAATTGGTCAATAGGGTAGAGGCTGCTATACAACAGTTAGATGAACTGCCTAATTTTATTGCGAAAAAGAATCAAAATAGTCAGAGCGCGCTGTCAAAAAAAGAATATACTGTATTTGATATCTGAAAAGGATAGTGAATTTCAGCACCAAGTGGAAGAAGCGCTGGATGAGATTTCTAAAAAAGAAGATTATAAGCTGTTTACAGTTGTATATGATAAAGATCACGAACGGCTTGAGCTTATTAAAAATTTGCTTTTGGATTCTCTGAATTTTGCAGGGATGATTGCTTTTGCAGATGAAGATGATGCATTAAATAAAGATTTTTTCAGGGAATGTGACATTCCGGTGGTTTTTTTAGGAAGAGGGATTGAAGGTGTAACAGCTGATCTGATTGTATTAGACACTTTTGATGGTGCCTATAAAGCGACGAAACACTTAATCAAAAATGGACATGAACATATTGCGTTTTTGGGAAGCTTTCAGGATTTTTCCACAAAACGCTTTTCAGGCTACAAAAAAGCATTGGAAGATTATCATATTCCATTGAATCCGGAAATTTATTTTTCGAATTTGAATAAAAAAAGTGAAGTTTTTGAAGCTATGGAAAAGATGATGGGTTTGGAGATCGTGCCGACTGCAGTCATTGCTGCTAATGGTTCTACTCTGCTTCCCATATTGGAATACTTTAACGCACATAATATTGAGATTCCTAAAGATTTTTCCTTGGTAAGCTTAAATGATTTTTCCTGGACGGCATTGTTTTCCCCTTCTATTACATGTATAGACAAAAGGCCGGGGGAAGTTGCGAAGAAAGCGTTTCAAATGATCCACGGCAGGATTGAGGAGAGAAAAGGGCAGGGGAAGAATGTAAATGCCATAAAAACGGATACGGTTGTTATGCCTATTCAGCTGAATGTCAGAGAATCTACCTGCGGAATCGGCAGAGGGCCTTTTGGTGAAAAGGCAGAAAGTGCAGAAGCTTTGATCTTGTCAGAAGCAGAAAGGGAAGCTGTCCGCGAGAAAAAGTATACTGCAGCAATTTCATTGCATTACTCGGGAAAAGCCTGGATGCAGCTGCTGAAAAAAGGAATTAAAACAATATTTGATGATTTGGGAATTTCTCTGATTGCAACGACGGATGCTCATTTTAACGCAGATTTGCAGTGCAAACAGTTGGAAAGCCTGAGGTTTCTGAAACCAGATGTGTTAATTGCGTTTCCGGTAGATAAAGAGGAAACTGCGCTTGCTTTTCAAGAGACGGTTAAGAGCAAAACAAAATTAGTTTTGATTACAAATATCCCTGACGGAGTAACTGCTAAAGATTATGTGTCTTGCGTATCCGTGAATGAACATTCTCACGGCCGGAATATGGGGCATGGCCTTGGAGAGTATATGGTGAGGCATAATCTTTCAAATGTGGGCGTTATCCGCCATGGAGACCGGAACTTTTATGCTACCCAGCAAAGGGATGATGCTGCAGAGCAGGTTCTGGTGGAGGAGTTTCCGGAGATTAGAATTAGAGGAACGATAGATTTCTTGTCTGAAACAGAGGCGTATACAAAGACGGTGGATTTTATAAAACATCATCCGGAAGTGGAGGCTCTTTATGTTTCCTGGGATGGGCCGGCCATGGAAGTTATGGAAGCGTTGGCTGAAGTGAATAGAACAGATATTGCAATTGTGACGGGGGATTTAGACTATCCTGTTGCCATGAATATGACAAAGGGAGGGATGGTGAAAATGCTTAGTGCACAATGCCCTTATGAACAGGGGGAGGCAATTGCATTAGCTGCGGCAAACGGGCTGCTGGGTAAAGTCACACCATCCTTTATAGGAATAGAGCCTGTATGTGTTACAGCGGAGAATCTGCTGAAATCCTGGAAGCGCGTATTTAAGGAAGAGGCACCAGCAGAAATGAAACAAGTACTGAAGCAAAATCCTAATTATATTTCTTCAGACAGATAAATGAAGCAATAAGATAGTGCACTGAAAAATAGAAGCTATTGATTTGCAGTTAATATCTGCAGGAAAATGCCGGAAATATCAGTCAAGGCTGAAGTCAAACCTTGGCTGGATTTCCGGCATTTGAAACAATGGGGCTAAGTACTTTTGAGAGATATAATCAAATTTCTGTTTTTTAATATAAAAACACATTAAAAATCTGATTATCCGCTAAAACACAGTATCTATCAGCATTTTCAAGGAA
>CAMNTH010000015.1 GCA_946557785.1 uncultured Blautia sp. | reverse complement strand
TGGGGTAAATTCCACCGCATAAGCGAGCGGTGGAATTTAAATAAAAAATTTTCAGTCACTTGAAGGAATCTGTTTGACAGTAGGCGGGTTCCTTTTATTATGATAAAATAAAAGCAGGGGTGCATATGGAAAAATCTTACATGGAGAAATTCCAGAAATTTTGGGATCGGTTAATGGATCCTGAACTAGCAATTCATGCAAGAAAATAAGTCAGCAATACTTTTAAAAAATCGGAAGATGCCATTAAAAGATATATTACTATGCTGCCTTTCTAAAAAGGGACTTACTACCATCTTTGAACTCAGAAATTATTTTAGACAGAAAGAAGCCTGGCCTATGCAGCTATCCGTACAGGGATATTTACAACAGAAAAGGCGTTTAAACCCGGAAGTCTTTTCCTATTTGAATTCTGAATATTTAAAGGATTTTTATCGTTCGGATAAGGTAGAATTATGGCATGGATATTTACTGCTTGGAAATGACGGAAGCAAAGCAAAAGTACCTAACTCGAGAGAAAACAGGAAACGGTTTGGCAAAAGCAATAACCAACATTCACAAACAGGCCAAGTCCGGGCCCTGGTGGGTGGTATGTATGATGTTCTGAACCGGTTCTATCTGGATATTGAGATAGAACATATTTCTATCAGCGAAAATAGACTGGCAAAACAAAATTTAAGTCATTTAAAAGAAATGAAACTGAAACAGCCAATACTAGTCATTTTTGATCGGGGCTATCCATCCATAGAATTTGTGGATTATTTAGAATTCCAGGGAATCCACTATTTGTTCCGGTTATCTTAGAATGATTATATAGCGGAACGAAGAAGGAGACACCCGATGAAACTGTACTTTTAAAACATACACCACAACGTCTTATGAAAATACATAAGAAACATCCAGAACGGTATGAGCACATGAAAGAAAAAGGAAAAATGCAGGAAAGGATTTCCATTTCACAATTGCCATACGGAAAAGCCCTGGTACTTTTGACCAATCTACCCACCACGATTTCATCTGAGCGACTATCTGATTTATACTACCAGAGATGGGAGATAAAAAAGAAGTACCACACGATAAAAAACAAAATGCAGTTTGAAAGTGTAACCGGAAAATCCGGTTACTGAAAAGTAGCCGGATATTTTTCTATCAACGGCTGAAATTTAAGCGCTTACATTGATTGCGACTATTGTCTGCAAATACCAAAAAGGAAAATGATATATTATGTGGAAAATACACTTAAAACAAATGAATATAAAATTTTTGAGGATATTGGTTATAGTTCACCAAAAACATTTCGCCCAGCCTTTGAACGCATAATGGAACTCATACGCAATGATAAATTCTCTCATTTAGTTATATATAGTCTTACTCGTTTGAGTAACAGTGCTATAGAATTAACTAAGATATGCACTGAATTAGCTATGTATAACACTACACTGATTAGTGTGAGCGAGGCTGTGGATTCTTCTAACCCTCTCCACTCTATTATCTTAAGAAATCTGTCATCACTTGTTTGAGATATCTAAATTAGATCCCTATCAGAATATCACTGGTAGGGACCTTTATACGTTTGCAACTAATTTAAAGAGTAAGGCAACTTCTGTTACTCATAATTCTATCATTTAAACTCTAAAATCTTTTTAAAACTTTTGTAAATCTCCTTAGTATTCCCCTTAATTTAAGCCCTTTTTATGACGATGCACTTCGTTTTTTTCTTATGTACTAACTTCTAAAAAACTGACTTATAATAGCCGAATCCCCTTTATTTATGCGGGTTTGGAAGCTTTTTATAAGTTATATGGCCTATTCAAAAACCAGTATCATATTATGATCATGGCATCTCCGAAGGAAAAAAATCTGTACCGCTCCCTTACAGCTTCTTCATATGCCTTCATAATCTGCTCTTTCCCGGCCAGTGCGGATACCAGCATAAGAAGCGTAGACTCCGGCAGATGGAAATTGGTAATCAATCCGTCGATCATACGGAAATGATATCCCGGATAGATAAAAATTTCCGTCCATCCGCTGCCTGCACGGAGAATGCCGTCACTTCCGGCTGCAGATTCCAGTGTTCTGCAGCTTGTGGTTCCCACGGAAATGACCCTGCCGCCGTTCTTCTTTGTATCATTGATCAGCTTTGCCTGATCTTCCTCCACTATATAGAATTCGGAATGCATATGGTGATTTTCCACATCATCCACTTTCACTGGGCGGAAGGTTCCAAGTCCTACATGAAGCGTTACATGGGCGATCCGGACTCCCTTTTCTTCTACCTTCTTAAGAAGCTCTTTTGTAAAATGAAGTCCTGCCGTAGGCGCGGCAGCGGAACCTTCATGCTTTGCATAAACGGTCTGATAGCGGTTTTTGTCCTGAAGCTTATGGGTAATATAGGGAGGCAGAGGCATCTCCCCAAGCTGATCCAGGATTTCTTCAAAAATTCCTTCGTAATGGAACTGAATCAGACGGTTTCCCTCTTCTATCACATCCAGGATCTCTCCTGCTAAAATTCCATTTCCAAATAGGATCCTGGCGCCTGGCCGAGCCTTCTTTCCCGGTTTTACAAGGCATTCCCAGATATCGTTCTCTTTTCTTTTCAGGAGCAGAATTTCAATTACTGCACCTGTATCCTCTTTATGCCCGTACAGACGTGCCGGAATCACCTTGGTATCATTGATCACAAGGCAGTCTCCTGCTTTCAGATAATCCAAAATATCTGTAAAATGGCGATGCTCCAGGCTTCCGTCAGCGAGGGAAAGATGCATCAGCCTAGAAGAGCTTCTATCCTCCAGAGGATCCTGTGCGATCAGCTCCTGTGGAAGCTCATAATAAAAATCTGCAGTTCTCATACCAAAACTCCTTTTATTCCTCCTGCGTTTCCTTTTGTATGCTGTCTTCCTGCGGCATTTTCTCTGCCGGGGCAGACTCCTCTTTCCATTCCTTCCTCCACTTTCGAACCTCATTCCATTCCTTGTTGGTCAGGTCTGCCTTTTTAAGCAGATCCGGACGCCATTTTGCAGTTCGGAAAACGGACTGTTCCCGCCTCCACTTTTCAATATTGGCATGGTGCCCGGAAAGAAGCACCTCCGGTACCTTTTTGTCATGCCACTCCTCCGGGCGGCTGTATTGGGGATATTCCAGAAGACTTCCTGCAAAGGACTCCGTTTCACCGGACTCCTGATTGTTCAATACCCCGGGAACCATTCTGGATATGGAATCCATCATCACCATGGCAGGAAGCTCTCCCCCTGTCAGAACATAATCACCGATGGACACCTGATCCGTCACGATTTCTTCCAAAACTCTCTCATCAATTCCTTCATAATGGCCGCAGAGAAAAACAAGATCCTCTTCCTTTGCCAGCTCTTTTGCCATATCCTGACGGAAAACCTGCCCTGCAGGTGTCAGGAATACCACCCTGGGCTTCCTGCCGATACATTCTTCGATAGAACGATAGGCCAGATATACCGGTTCTGCCTGCATCAGCATTCCGGCTCCGCCTCCATAGGGATAATCGTCCACCTTCTGGTGCTTATTAAACGCAAAATCACGGATATTCACAGCTTCTATAGAAAGCAGCCCCTTTGCGATGGCACGGCCTATAATACTGGTATTCATTCCCTGAAGGATCATATCAGGAAATAAGGTTAATACATGAAAATTCATTTACAAAAGCCCTTTCATCAAATGTACAGTCATGCGGTTTTCCTCAATATCCACTTCCTTAATACAGTCACCTATGGCTGGCAGCAATACTTCACTGCCATCTGTCCGGGTTACCACATACACATCATTAGCCCCTGTTTCCATCACGTCCTTCAGCGTTCCAAAGGCACTCCCGTCCTCCAAAAGCACTTCCATACCCAAGAGGTCTGCAACATAATATTCATCATCACCCAGTTCCTGTCCTTCCTCTCTTGGAATCCACAGATCCCGGCCTTTATACAGCTCTATATCATTGATATTATTGATTTCTTCAAATTTCAGAATGGCAAGATTTTTAAAAAACTTCACATTCTGAATCGTAAGCCTGCGGAGCTCTCTTCCTGTATCCAGAAGTACATATTCCAGATCCAGAAAGCGCTGCGCATCATCTGTCGTGGGATATACCTTAACCTCGCCACGCACCCCATGGGTGGTGGTGATTACTCCTACCTTCAATAAATCTTCCATTCGTTTCTCTCCCTGATTCCAAAGAAAAGGGAGCCATGGCAACCACAGCTCCTGATTATTCCTTTCATTGCAGAATATCTACAACCACTTTTTTGCTGCTCTTAGAAGAAGCTGCTTTTACAACAGTACGGATAGCTTTGGCAATCCTGCCCTGCCGCCCGATGACCTTGCCCATATCCGAAGCACCAACCTTCAGTTCAATGACAATGGCATCTTCCTTCTCTGTTTCTGTAACAACGACTTCATCCGGATTCTCTACAAGAGATTTTGCAATTACTTCTACTAAGTCCTTCATTACATACCTCCCTGCTTCGTCCTAATGGACATTACAGAAATACCTTCTGAGGTATTTCGATTATTTTTCGATTCCGGCTTCTTTAAAGATTCTTGCAACAACCTCTGTAGGCTGAGCACCTGCCGCAAGCCATTTTTTAGCTGCTTCTTCGTCTACCCTGCATGCGCTTGGCTCTACGTTAGGATCATAGGTTCCAATCTCGTCGATACATTTTCCGTCACGTTTGGAACGGGAATCCGCTACAATGATTCTATAAAAAGGTGCCTTTTTCTGTCCCATTCTTCTTAATCTGATTTTTACTGCCATTTTTGTTTTCCTCCATTTATTATGTTTTCTTTTTCTTTTGGTATAATTTTATTTAAAAAGGAAGCTTGAAGCCGCCTCTTTTACCCATTTTGCCTCCGCCCATCATACCGGGCATCTGTTTCATCATCTTCTTGCTCTGCTCAAACTGCTTCACAAGACGGTTAACCTCCGCAATGTCCACCCCTGCCCCTTTAGCAATACGGTTCTTGCGGGATACATTCAAAACTGACGGATTGCTGCGTTCCTGCTGTGTCATGGAAAGGATGATGGCCTTTGTACGATCCATGGCTTTCTCATCGATCATGCCCTCAATATCCTTCATCTTGCCGCCGATTCCCGGGAGCATGTTGAGGATACTTCCAATACCGCCCATTTTATTCATCTGTTCCATGCTGGTAAGGTAGTCGTTGAAATCAAAATCCATCTTCTTCAGCTTCTTCTGCATTTCCAGCGCCTGATCCTGGTCAACGGATGCTTCCACCTTTTCAATCAGGCTCATCACATCGCCCATGCCAAGGATCCTGGAAGCCATACGCTCCGGATAAAACTGTTCCAAATCAGACAGCTTCTCTCCCATACCAACATATAGAATAGGTTTGCCTGTCACTGCTTTAATGGAAAGAGCCGCACCGCCTCTGGTGTCACCATCCATCTTCGTCAGGATCACGCCGTCTATTCCAACTTTATCTGTAAAGGTCTTGGCTACATTCACTGCATCCTGACCTGTCATAGCGTCAACAACCAACAAAGTTGCATCCACATTCACATTTTCTTTAATGTCTGCAAGTTCCTGCATCATATTCTCGTCAATATGAAGACGTCCTGCAGTGTCGATCATCACCACGTTCTGCTGATGGGATCTGGCATGCTCCATTGCTGCTTTTGCAATATCTACAGGGCGCTGTTTATCTCCCATGGAGAATACTTCCACTCCCTGCTTCTCACCGTTTACCTGAAGCTGTGTGATCGCAGCGGGACGGTATACATCGCAGGCTACCAAAAGGGGACGCTTCCCCTTGGATTTCAGCTGTCCGGCAAGCTTCGCAGCAGTTGTGGTCTTACCTGCACCCTGAAGCCCTGCCATCATCAGTACCGTAATCTCGTTTCCCGGCTTTATAGGAAGCTCTGTCGTTTCACTTCCCATCAGGCTCACCAGTTCATCGTTTACGATCTTAATGACCATCTGTCCTGGATTCAGTCCGTTCATCACGTCCTGCCCTACCGCCCGCTCCTGAACAGATTTCGTGAACTGCTTCACAACCTTAAAATTAACGTCTGCTTCCAGAAGAGCCATCTTAACTTCCTTCAGAGCGGCCTTTACGTCTTCCTCTGTAAGGCGTCCCTTGCTTCTCAGCTTCTTAAATACATTCTGCAATTTATCTGTCAAGCTTTCAAATGCCATGAATTATAACTCCTCTAAAATCTCTTTGGAAATCTTCAGGATTTCCTTGTCCTCGTATCCCTCTGCCAAATGATATATCTTCTGCACCTGGCTGCGTATATTCAGAAATTTTTCTACCAGATGAAGCTTCTCCTCATAATCCTCCAGGATATGATTACAGCGCTTGATCATATCATGCACACCCTGGCGGCTGATCTCCAGTTCTTCTGCCACCTCGCTTAAGGAATAATCCTCCAGAACTACGCTGGCATAAACCTGCTGCTGCCGCTTCGTCAGCAGCTCACCATAAAAATCATATAATAATGTTTGTTGTACAAATTTCTCCATCGGATATCACCTTTGGTATCATAACTCATTTTGGTTTATGTGTCAAGTGTTTTTTCTTGACACATATTTACCGCAGCAGATGTTCCTTAATATCTTCATCCTCATAGTCAAATACGCAGCGTTCATATGCATTGATCACATGGGTATCCAGGTATCGGTCATACCGTTTCTGGTTTCTGTTGTAGGACATATGCACATGTCCGTGAAGGAAAAATCTTGGCTTATATTTCTCCATCAGCTCCAGAAATACCTTAAATCCCTGATGAGGCAGATCCCTGGCATCATTCAGCTGGTAGGCAGGCGCATGAGCCACAAGGATGTCAAATCCCCTGTGGCGCAGGAGCTGAAACCACAGCTTCCGTACTCTTTTGCGCATGTCCCGCTCCGTATACTGATGGGCTGCGCCTGTATAAAGCATGGAACCTCCAAGTCCCAGTATCCTGATTCCCTCATGGACATAAATTTTATCTTCAATATCAATACAGCCTTCCGGCGGGATCCGTTCATATTTCCCATCATGATTTCCATGGACATACAGCACTGGAGCCGTAGAAAATGTAGTCAAAAAGGACAGGTAATTGGGATTGAGATCACCACAGGAAATAATCAGGTCAATTCCCTCCAGTTTGCTCTTTTCATAAAAATCCCATAGGTATTTTGATTCTTCATCCGCAATCGCAAGTATTTTCATTTATTTGTAAATCCTTCCTGCACATCTCTTTTTTCATTTAAACCAACGGTTTATTCTCAATTCCCTGCTGTGCGGTTACAGGTTTTGCTTCCTCCTGAAGCTCTCCCATTGTGGGGATATCTCCGATAATGCTTTCGGCAAGCCAATCCATTGTTGCGATTTCTTCCGGAGTCAGGCTGCTGTCGGGATCATTTAGGATCACTCCGTTCTGAGAATACAAAATACCGGAAAAAGGATTAAATTCACCAGAAAGGATGGTTCCTTTTAAAAGCTCCACAAGCCGCTTTGTACCAATAGGAAGGTTCTGAGAGCATATTACGTCAATCACCCCTGCAGACATTCCCCACCAGTAATTAATGGCTTTTTTAGCTCCTGTATTATCATCATACTTCCAGGTTCCGTCCATAATCGTACGGATCAAACGCTCATAAAATTTTCCCCAGTGCCAGAGGGGCATGGCAAGACTTCTGGGATTTTCTCCTTCTATACTATAAAGTCCGAAAAATCTGGATGCTTCCTCCGGAATTACCATATCCTTTCCGGAAACAATGGAAACATTGTTTTTCCGGAAGTTCTCCATATTGTCCGTATCCTTCTTAGTGGACCATTCCAGATAGATCTCAGCTCTTGGATTGATCATCTTGGCTCCTAAGGCAAAGGCATTGATATTGGCAATGCATCCCTGAATCGGATAATCTGCCAGATAACCCAGACGGTTATTTTCTGTCATAGCGCCTGCAATCGCTCCCATCAAAAACTTTGCTTCATGCATACGTGCATAATAATTACGCACATATCTATGAGAAGTATTTAAGGAACAATTTAAAATTTTTACATTGGGATGGTCGATGGCCGCTTTTACACTGGCCTTTACAAATGTAGGGGTCGTAGTAAAAATAAGGTTGCAGCCTTCGCCAATGGCATCTAATATCGTCTGCTCAATGGTATCCTGATTCACATTTTCATAGTAGATTGTGCTTACCTCATCAGAGAAGGTCTCTTCCAGATGAAGCCGTCCCAGCTCATGGGTATAGGTCCATGCAGATGAAGTCGTGGTCTTTTCGTAAATAAACCCGATCTTCAGCTTCGGTGAGCTTAAAGGAAGAAGCCTATTAAGAATAGATACTTTTTCTTCTGTAGGATCCATTTTTAATTCAATAGCTTCCTCTTCTTCACGAAGGCAGAATTCCTCCCAGCTCTTTGTAACCAGTTCTTTCATTTCATTTCTTGTTTTATCTACAAGAGAATAATAGTTATAGATTCCAATAAACGCCAGGAATGCATCTCCTGAAGTAATGCTCAGTTTCTTTCCGCCCTTTGCCTCAAATTCTGCTGAAAAGCGGCTGTAAATAGAACTGAAATTCAGTTTATCTTCCTCTGACCATTTTTCTCCCGGCTCTTTTCCTACCAATTCCTGAAGTTTGGCAAAGCTGCCAAGCTTTGAAAACTCAATATAGTTAATCCCTGACAGATCATAAAAATCCACAAATTCATAATAGAGTTTGTTTTCTTTTTCATTCGTTCTTGGCGGAAGTATCCTGGTTACCATTCCCGGAATGGAAACAGCTTCAAAGTATTTTAATACACTGACACGCTTGTTTCCTTCTTCTATATAAAATTTATTCATATATTCATAAGCCTTAATGGGTTCCCGAATTCCTTCGTTTTCATGACTGTAGCAAAGGCTGCCCCATTTCGCAGCAAACTCTGAATTCTCCCGGATTACAGGCATAAAATTTGCTGCAAAGGCACTGCTTCTTCCGCCGGTTTTGGTTCCCACGATCTGATCGATGGGAATCTGTACCAGACCCAAGGGGATTTCCGAATAACTCCCCCGAGGAGGAAGTATCTCATCCAGGACCTCCAGAGTCGGTTTTTCCCCCCTCATCAGACGGGCCTGATACTCTTTCTTTCCTGCTCTATATGCTTTGGAATAATCTTCTCTTGAAACCATACAATATCCTCCATTTCAACAATTACCATTCGTCTCCATAAACAGTCCCATAATAACCCAGCCTTTTTAGAAAATCAAGCAAAAAATCTATTTCAAAAAAGTTTTAACAAACTGTTCATATGATGTTCTCTCTTGCATAATCCCCTATTTTCATGTATTATTTTCCTAAGAGTATATTAAGACAAACAGGAGGATTCTTCTATGGAAAAGGCAAAAGTATACTACACCAACATGCGTACAGATTTTAGCAGCGGAAGTCTTTTGGACAAGCTTCAGCGCCTTATAAAAAAAGCAGGAATGGGAAATATTGATTTTGAGGGCAAATATACCGCGATCAAAATTCATTTCGGAGAACCTGGAAACCTGGCTTTCCTTCGCCCCAACTATGCAAAGGTAGTTGCCGATATGGTAAAGGAACTGGGAGGAAAACCATTTCTAACAGACTGTAATACACTTTATGTAGGGGGCCGCAAGAATGCTCTGGATCATCTGGAAAGTGCCTATGTCAACGGATTTTCCCCGTTCTCTACAGGCTGCCATATTCTCATCGCTGACGGTCTCAAAGGGACGGATGAGGAGTATGTACCTGTCCGGGGCGGCGAATATGTAAAGGAAGCAAAGATCGGCCGTGCTGTCATGGATGCGGATATTTTTATTTCCCTCTCCCATTTTAAAGGCCATGAAGCAACAGGCTTCGGCGGCGCCCTGAAAAACATCGGTATGGGCTGCGGTTCCCGAGCAGGTAAGATGGAAATGCACAGTGCAGGGAAACCTCATATAGATCAGGATCTGTGCATCGGCTGCCATCGCTGTGAAAAAATCTGCGCTCACCAGGCTCCTGTATTTACCAATAATAAAGCGTCTATTGACCACCACAAATGCGTAGGCTGCGGAAGATGTATCGGCGTTTGTCCCAAGGATGCCGTTCTTGCTGCATCTGATGAATCAAATGATGTGCTGAACTGCAAGATTGCAGAATATTCAAAGGCTGTTATTGACGGACGTCCTCATTTCCATATCAGTCTGGTAATCGACGTTTC
This sequence comes from uncultured Blautia sp., assembly GCA_946557785.1. Taxonomy (GTDB): domain Bacteria; phylum Bacillota; class Clostridia; order Lachnospirales; family Lachnospiraceae; genus Blautia_A. Next base: position 63,214 of record CAMNTH010000015.1, on the reverse strand, counting down.
TCCGTACTGCGACTGCCATGGAGAAAATGACGCTGCCATTGTTCCGGATGTTGGCTTCTTTGCCTCCTTCGATCCTGTTGCCTTAGATACCGCCTGTGCTGATGCAGTAAACAGACAGCCTATTATTGAGGGTACCCTTTTGGCAGAATCGGATCACCAGGGACATGATCATTTCGGAGCGGTTTCTCCTACTACAAACTGGAGATCCTGCATTGAACATGCAAAGAAGATCGGTATCGGAACTGACGAATATGAACTGATCGAAGTAAAATAAAGCTTCAGCCAGCTTTCCTTCTATCTATAAGGAAACGCTGGCTGGCTTTTTTATATCATAATATATCTCATTTATAGCTTATAAGCTTGCACGGATTACCCTTGGTCTGCATCCGGCGTCCTCCAGAGCCTTTACGATCTGATTCTTATGATCTGTTCCGTATGCTTCCATTGTAATCTTTAATTCCACTGCTGCATTACGGTTGGTGCTGACAAATTGGTTGTGATCCAGTTTAATAACATTTCCCTGGTTTTCTGCAATAATGGTGGCTACACGTACAAGCTCTCCTGCTTTGTCCGGGATCAATACGGAAACCGTAAAGATCCTGTCTCTCTGGATCAGACCATGCTGCACTACAGAGGACATGGTAATAACATCCATATTTCCACCGCTTAAAATAGCAACTACCTTTTTGTTTTTAAAATCCAAATGGCGAAGCGCTGCCACTGTCAAAAGTCCTGAGTTTTCCACAATCATCTTATGGTTCTCAACCATGTCCAGAAACGCCACGATCAGCTCATCGTCCTCAACCATAATCACATCGTCCAGGTTTTCTTGTAAATAGGGAAAAATATGCTCTCCGGGAGTCTGTACTGCAGTCCCATCTGCAATTGTATTGATGTTTTGCAGCGTTACCACCTCTCCCTTATTAAGAGAGGCCCTCAAGCAGGCTGCCCCTGCAGGTTCCACACCGATCACCTTAATATGAGGGTTCAAAAGCTTAGCAAGGGTGGATACTCCCGTTGCCAGGCCGCCTCCCCCTACCGGTACCAGAATATAATCTACCAGTGGCAGTTCCTGCACGATCTCCATAGCAATGGTTCCCTGCCCGGTTGCGACCGCAGGATCATCAAAGGGATGGATAAAGGTATAACCCTCTTTTTGGGCAAGCTCCATAGCATATGTGCAGGCTTCGTCATAAACATCTCCTTTAAGAATGACTTCCGCACCGTAGCTCTTTGTACGTTCTACCTTAATAAGGGGTGTGGTAGTAGGCATCACGATCACAGCCTTCACACCGAATTTGTGTGCTGCATAAGCAACGCCCTGGGCATGGTTTCCTGCAGATGCAGCAATCAGCCCCTTCGCTCTTTCTTCCTCTGTAAGGGTACTGATCTTATAATAAGCGCCCCGAACCTTATAAGCCCCTGTACGCTGCATATTTTCCGGCTTAAAAAAAACCTTATTTCCTGTAAGATCCGTAAAATAACTGCTTTTGATCAGCTTTGTTTCCTGGGTAACCTTTTTTACGATCTCTGATGCTTCTTCAAAACTTTCTAATGTGAGCATAATCTTCCTCCTGGACATTTCCCGTCCGTTTCTCTTTTCTTGTGCAGTGCCTTCTTCCTGTTACTCTTCTGTACGATTAAACAATGCATCCACAAATGCATCTGCATCGAACTTCTGAAGATCATCAATGCTTTCACCAACACCGATATATTTTACGGGAATATCCAGTTCTGACTGAATAGCCACTGCAATTCCGCCTTTCGCAGTTCCGTCCAGCTTTGTCAGGATAATTCCCGTTACACTGGCTACTTCGGAAAACTGCTTCGCCTGGGCAAGGGCATTCTGCCCTGTGGTTCCATCCAGAACCACCAGTGTTTCCAAATAGGCCTCAGGATACTCCCTCTCCAGGATCCGGTAAATTTTCCGAAGCTCTTCCATAAGGTTTTTCTTATTATGAAGGCGCCCTGCTGTATCGCAAAGAAGAACATCTGCGTTTCGTGCTTTTGCAGCTGCAACCGCATCATACACAACAGAAGCCGGATCTGCGCCGGACTGTCCGCCAATAATATCTACCCCTGCACGATTTGCCCACTGGGTAAGCTGCTCCCCTGCCGCTGCGCGGAAAGTATCTGCTGCAGCCAAAACCACTTTTTTCCCCTGATCCTTTAATTTTCCTGCAAGCTTTCCTACGGATGTGGTCTTTCCCACACCATTTACGCCAATCACCAGGACTACAGATTTGCGGTTTTCAAATTCGTACTCCGTACTGTCCACCTTCATCTGTTCCTTAATACTATTGATCAAAAGCTCCTTGCATTCCTTTGGGTCACGGATATGTTTGTCTGCAACCTGCTCCTTGAGATGATCTAATATTGAAGATGTTGCATTAATTCCAATATCTCCCATAATGAGGATTTCCTCCAGTTCCTCATAAAAATCATCGTCAATGCTGGAATAACCGCTGAAAATAGAGTCAAATCCAGCCACAATATTATCTCTTGTCTTAGTAAGCCCACTTACAAGACGTTTAAAAAATCCCTTTTTTTCCTCTGACATATGCATTCTCCTCCTACTTGGTAAGCTGATTCTCCACCAGGTCAACAGACACCAAAGTGGAAACTCCTTTTTCCTGCATGGTAATACCATAAAGACGGTCTGCGGCATTCATCGTACCGCGCCTGTGTGTAATGATAATAAACTGCGTATTCTCCGTCAGCTTTTGTAAATATGCAGCAAATCGCCCTACGTTAGAATCATCCAGCGCAGCCTCAATTTCATCAAGAAGGCAGAAAGGAGACGGCTTGAGATTCTGAATGGCAAACAAAAGAGCAATTGCCGTCAGCGCCTTCTCTCCCCCGGAAAGCTGCATCATATTCTGCAGCTTCTTTCCCGGAGGCTGTGAAATGATCTTAATGCCTGCTTCCAGAATATCTTCATCCTCCGCAAGCTCCAAAGTACCCTTTCCGCCTCCAAAAAGCTCCTTAAATGCTTTATCAAACTCTCTTTGGATATCCTTAAATTTCTCCGTAAACTGGCGCCGCATACCTTCATCCAATTCCTGAATAATACCTGCAAGGGTTTCTTCTGCCTTTACCAGGTCATTATACTGCCCAGACAGGAAGGTATGTCTCTCCAGCAGATTTTTATAATCTTCAATGGCATTTACGTTAACAGTTCCAAGCTTTCGTATTTCATCCTTGATCACCGAAATCTCTTTCTTCATAGCCTGGCGGTCATTCATTTCTTCTTTTCTATATGCAAGGGCGCTGTTAGGTGTGATTTCATATTCCTCCCACAGGTAATTGATCTGCGCCTCTCTGTGTTCTTCCAGCTTTTCGATCTGGCTTTTTAAGCGGAAGCACTCCTTGTCCAAAAGACTGATATGTCCGGAAAGCTCATCACGTTTTTGAAAAAATACTTTATGTCTGTTATTGCGTTCTTCCTTTTGTGCCTGCCACTGCTCCATCTGCCCATTGCTTTTTTCCTGCTGTTTTTTGCACCTGATGATTTCAGCCTTCAAGTCATGGATGGCCAGTTTCTTTTTCTCCATCTCCTGGCTTCCCTCAAGAAGCATTTGATGAATATTCTCCTTTTCCTCTTCCAAAGCCTTCATCTCAGAAATCAAACGATCCAGATTCTCCCTGCCAAAATCCGCCTTTTGCTCCATAGCGGCCGCTTCCAGCCGAATTGCTTCCAGTTCTTTCTGCTTGGCAGCTTCTTCATTATGAAGCTCGTCCAATTCCTCCTGCTTAGCTGCAATAAAGGTCTTTAATTCCTCCTCATCCTTTTGGGACGCCTCCAGTTCCCTGGCAATGTGGCTGTTATCCTCCGAAAGCTCCTCCATCTGACGCTTTAACTCCGCCCTGTCCCTCTGAATCTGTGCATAGCTGTTCTGAATATCTTTTTCTTTTTCCTGCAGCTGTTCCAGATTCAGTTTGGCAGTGTTTTGTGCTACATACTGTCCTCTCAGCTTTTCCTGAAACTCTGCAATGGTATCCCTGATCACATTTCTTTTGCTTCTGTTTTCATCAATGGATTTCTGCATCTCATCCATATCCTTTTTCAAGGATTTGACACTGAATTCCAGTTCCTCTATTTCGCGCCGTCTTCCAAGAAGATTGCTGTTATTCTTAAAGGCACCACCGGTCATGGATCCGCCCGGGCTAAAGGATTCTCCCTCCACGGTTACCATACGCAGACTGTGCCGATATTTCTTTGCAATCGGTATGGCATGATCAATATGATCTACAACCAAAACCCTGCCCAGCAAATATTTCACAAGCCCTGCATACTCCTGGTCTGCACTTACAAGCTCACTTGCCACACCAATCACGCCTGTTTCCTTTAGAGCATCTTTTTGCTGAAAATCTCCTCTGGAACTAACGCTACTTAAAGGCAGGAAGGTTGCACGGCCGAATCGGTTCTTTTTCAGAAACTCAATCATCTGCTTAGCAGTATTCTCATTATCTGTTACAATATTCTGAATACTTCCCCCAAGGGCTGTCTCTATGGCAATTTCATAATCCTTATTTACCTGGATCAAATCTGCCACAACACCCTTGATTCCGGTCATCCGTCCCTTCTGCTCCATGACTCTTCGGATACTGTTTCCGTAACCATCATAGCGCTCTGTAATATTTTTTAGGGATTCCAAACGGGATTCTTCCCGATGATATGCAGTCTGCCCGATCTCCATCTGACTGTTCTGCTTTTTCAGTTCTGCCTGAAGCTTCTGCACCTCCCCGTCCAGACGGACGCATTCCTCATTCATGGCCTGAATGGAAGAGCTGATGCTGTCATATTCTGCCCGAGCCTTTGCTTTGGATGTTCTAAGCTCATCTTCATCCGTCTTTAAATGAAGGATCCTCTGGCTGATCTGTGCCTTTCGAATCCCCATCTGCTCCATCATGGCATCAAAACGCTGCGCCTTTCCTTTTGTGGTTGCACGGCTGTTCAAAATCTCAATAATTTCATTTTTGCCGTTTTCTACAGCGCTGCTGCACTCCTCTACACCCGCAAGAATAGTTTCCAAGTGCTCTTCCTCTGTACTTAACCGCCTGCGGATTTCTTTCATGGAGGCTCGAAGCTCTGATTTTTCCTGTTCAAGTTCCTCTCTGGATCTTGCACGCTTTTCCAGATCCTCCTGAATCACATTCATTCGGCCTCTATAGTGCTGGTCGCTTTGATGTCCTGAGGAAATCTGCTCCTCCAATACATTGATCTGCCCTTCGTACTGCTGGGACATCAGCGCATTTTCCTGGGACTCTTCACGCAAAGCATCAATCTTTTTGCTTAATTCCTCAAGCTCTACTTCCAGCTTCTCGTATTCTTCTTTTGTTTTCTCAAAAGCTTCCTGGGCTTCTTTCAGTTCTTCCTGGGAGTTTTCGTTTTTTTCTTCCAGTTGCTTCAGAATCTTTCCTGTATATTCGTGATCCGCCAAAAAAAGGTTGACATCCAATTCTCGGAGAACGTCTCTCTTTGCCAAATAGATTTTCGCTGCTTCTGACTGTTTCTCCAAAGGCCCAAGCTGCTTTGTCAGTTCGCTTAAAATATCCGTAACACGAACCAGGTTCTGCCGTTCTTCCTCCAGCTTTTTGATGGTGGTATTTTTTCTTCGCTTAAACTTTACGATTCCGGCAGCTTCATCAAACAGCTCCCTGCGCTCTTCCGGCTTGCCGCTTAGGATCTTGTCTATCTGGCCCTGGCCGATAATGGAATATCCCTCTTTTCCAATACCGGTATCGTAAAACATTTCATTAATGTCTTTCAGACGGCAGGTACTGCCATTGATCAGATATTCGCTTTCGCCTGATCGGTATAAACGCCTGGTAACTGTCACCTCATTATAATCAACCGGAAGCTTATGATCACAATTATCCAGTGTAATGGCAACGGAAGCGAAGCTTAAAGGCTTCCTGGTTTCTGTTCCGGAAAAAATAACGTCCTGCATGTTCCCACCACGAAGCTGCTTGGCACTTTGTTCCCCAAGCACCCAGCGCACGGCGTCTCCCACATTGCTCTTTCCACTTCCATTTGGTCCCACAATGCCGGTAATCCCATTATGAAATTCAAAATTAATTTTCTGTGCAAAGGACTTAAACCCATGCACTTCAATATTTTTCAGATACATATTTCACCTGCTATTTTTTCATCTTACGGATTGCCTGATAAGCTGCTGCCTGTTCTGCCGCCTTCTTCGTATGCCCTGTCCCGATTCCCATCTTTTCTCCATGAATAGAAACACACACTGTAAAGCTCTTGTTATGATCAGGACCCTCTTCTTTCAAAAGAACATATTCTACGGACATCTGCCTGCCGCTTTCCTGAACGATTTCCTGTAAGATGGTCTTGCTATCATAAAAGAGCTGCTTATGCTCTATGTCATTCAGAATAAAGTTCAGTACAAACTCCTTTGCATTAGCAAAACCACCGTCCAGATATATAGCTCCAAGAAGTGCTTCTGTAGCATCTGATACAATGGAGTCACGTTGTCTGCCTCCTGTCAGATCCTCGCCTCTTCCAAGAAGCAGATAATCCGGAAGCCCAAACTCTCTTGCACAAAAAGCCAGACTTGGCTCACACACAAGGCTTGCCCGCTTTTTCGTCAATTCTCCCTCAGGTACATCGGGATACTTTTGATACAGAAACTCACTGCTTACCAATTCCAGCACTGCATCCCCCAAAAATTCCAGCCGCTCGTTGCACCCAAGCTTCCCAAGCTTCTTCTCATTTGCATAGGAGCTGTGTGTTAATGCCTGATTAAGAAGGCTTCTGCTTCGAAACTTATAGCCGATCTTTTGTTCCAGTTCTTCCATTTTTTTATTCACTTGCTTCACTCCAATCTAATGGCACAGGTGCTGGAAATTTGACTCAGCACCCTGCCTTTCTTCTTTCTTAAAAAGCTTTCTTTATATGCTTCTTCACGTCTGCAGTTGTATGTCTTCTTTTATTCAGACAAAATCCGCTCTGCAATCTTTTCATTGATCTTCTCCTGCTTAAACTGCACACACTGGAAGATCGCATTGCGTATTTCTCCCGCTTTTGCACTGCCGTGGGTCTTTACTACAAGTCCTTTTAAGCCCAGAAGCGGTGCACCCCCGTGCTCGCTTGCATCAAAGGTTTTCAGCGTAGCTTTCAAGGCTGGTTTTACCAGAAGCGCCCCCATCTTGCTTCGTAAATCTGTCATCATCCCTGCTTTGATCTTTTTCATCATCGCAGCACCTACTCCTTCATACAGCTTCAGGATCACATTTCCTACAAAAGCTTCGCAGACAACCACATCCGCATAACCCATGGGAATATCCCTTGCCTCAATACTTCCGATAAAATTAATATCCTTACATTCTTTCAGAAGGGGGAAGGTTTCTTTTACCAGGGCATTTCCCTTTTCTTCTTCCGCACCGTTATTGACAATGGCTACTCTTGGTTTATGAATTCCAACTACGTGTTCCATATAAATGGATCCCATTTTTGCAAACTGCACGAGATGAGAAGGACGGGCGTCCACATTCGCCCCACAATCGATCAGAAGGGAAACTCCCTCTGTAGTAGGAATCAGCGGCGCTAGGGGCGGCCTCTGCACTCCTTTGCTTCTTCCCACAAGAACCTGACCTCCTACCAGCACTGCGCCTGTACTTCCAGAAGAAACAAATGCATCTGCCTCCTGCTTTTTCAACATATTCAAACCAACTACAATGGAAGAATTCTTCTTTTGGCGTATTGCTATCACCGGAGGTTCTGCCGTCTCAATTACTTCTTCTGCATGTACCACGGCAATGCGCTCCCTGGGACATCCTGGATACTTTTCCAGCTCTTTTTCAATTACTTCTTTCTGACCTGTCAAAATAACCTCAATATCCTGCCTTTGGGTCACTGCTTCCACTGCGCCTTTTATAGGCTCCACGGGTGCATTGTCTCCGCCCATAGCGTCTACCACTACTTTTACCACTTCTGCCATAACCGTTCCTCCTGCGTGTTCACACGAATAATTACACTTTATCATACTAAACAATCACTGTAAAAGTCAATAGATTGCATAAAAAAGTTGGAGACTCAAAACAATCTCCGATCTTCCAGCTGATCCCAATCCCTGTGCTTAAGTTCTTTCCCGTTTAAGACCGCCTCAATAAGCTCATCGCCCTTATAGGAAAGCTTCAGAGAAAAGAACGGAGCATCCTCCTGCAATAGCTTTAGAAATATCAAATCTCCTACCCACAGATTCAAATTAAAAAGGTCTTTCTTAAAAACCCATTGAAGCACTCCCTCATCGCATTCCTTCAGTTCTCCGGAAAATTCATCCGCAGTATACAGGCACATATACTCCGTCCCATAATTCTCCTGGGTAAAGGTGACGATCCCACGAAAACGGAAAGAATGCAGGGTAAGTCCCGTCTCCTCATAAGCTTCCCGAAGCAAGCACTCTTCCGGGCTTTCTCCCTCTTCAAAATGTCCGCCGATCCCGATCCATTTTTCTTTATTTACGTCATTCTTCTTGAAAATCCGATGCAGCATTAAATACGCATCGTCCTTCTCCACATAACAAAGTGTTGTCATCGGATGTTTTGCCATAGTAACCCCCCAGCCTTTCTTATCTTTTGTAAGCATAGCTATTTTCTTAATTATTCTGTGCCTGAATCTTTTCTGCCAGATCATTTAAATAAACCCAGCGGTCCATTTTCTCATCCAGCTCTCCTTCTGCCTGTTCTTTGGCTTTTGTAAGCTCATTGAGCTTTCCGGAATTGGTGGCATTTGCCATAATTTCTTTCTCAATAGATGCGATCTTTTCTTCCAACGCTGCGATATCATCATCAATAGTCTCGAATTCCCGCTGTTCCTTAAAAGTAAATTTCAGTTTCACAATGCGGTTCTGATTTTGCTTCCAGTCCTTTCCACTTCTTTTTTGCCTGGTCTGTGCTTTTGTTTCAAAGGAACCTGCTTCCTTTCGCATTCTCTGTGCCTTTGCCTCCAGATAATCCGTATATCCTCCCTCATACTGCGTCAGATGACCATTTCTGTCAAATTCAAAAATACGATCTGCCAGATTGTCCAGGAAGTAGCGGTCATGAGAAACCGCAATTACAATTCCGGAAAAGGAATCCAGATAGTCTTCTAAAATTGTCAGTGTAGGAATATCAATGTCATTGGTAATCTCATCCAGCAAAAGCACGTTTGGCGCTGCGGCCAGAACCTTCAAAAGGTATAAACGCTTCTTTTCTCCTCCGGACAGCTTGGAAATCGGTGCATACTGCATGGAAGAATCAAACAGGAAACGTTCCAAAAGCTTGGCTGCACTTACAAGCCCTTCCCTGGTAGGAATATATTCCGCAACGTCCCTAATATAATCAATGACACGCTGCCTTGTGTCCATATCTTCCACTTCCTGTGAAAAATAGCCGATTTTGATAGTTTCTCCTATTTCGATTTCACCGGAATCCGGAGCCTGGATTCCCGCAATCATTTTCAGCAGAGTAGATTTTCCGCAGCCGTTTGGTCCGATAATACCAAGCCTTTGATTTTTCAGGACAATATAATCAAAATTTTCCACACAGACTTTCTCTCCAAAACTTTTGGAAACATGATGAAGCTCTATGGTTTTCTTTCCCATACGGGTTTCTACAGAATCAATCTCCACTGTCTGATCCCTAAGGGGCGCCACACCGTTTTTCAAAGCCTCCAGACGTTCCAGACGTGCCCGCTGCTTGGTACTTCTTGCCCGGCATCCCCGTTTCGCCCATTCCACTTCCATGCGAAGGACGCTTTGGCGTTTTCGCTCTGCGGCAAGCTCCATCTCCTCCCGCTCTGCCTTCAGTTCCAGAAATCCGGAATAATTGGTATCATAACAATATAATTTCCCATGGCTGATCTCCAGAATCTTATTTGTCACCCGATCCAGAAAATAACGGTCATGGGTAACCATGATCACAGTTCCTTTAAATCGGTTCAGATAATCCTCCAGCCAAGATGCCATTTCATTATCCAGGTGGTTGGTAGGCTCATCCAGGATCAATACGTCTGCAGGGTTTACCAGAGTTCTGGCTAAAGCTACCCGCTTTTTCTGGCCTCCTGACAAATGCGCCACTGGTTCTTCATAGTTCGTAATCCCCAGACGGTTCAGCACTGTTTTTCCTTCTGACTCCCCATTCCAGCTTTTTTCTGCCTGTCCCGCCATTACATAGGAAAGAATGGCTGCGTCTTTTGGAAAATCAGGGTGTTGAGGAAGATAAGTAATACGAAGCCCGTTCTGGGTAATTACCTGCCCCTGATCCGTTTCCTCCATTCCTGTAATGATCTTCAGCAATGTGGTCTTTCCTGTTCCATTAATACCGATGATCCCAATCTTTTCTCCCTGATGGATTCCATAAGAAACATCGTCAAAAATCACCTTATCTCCATATATTTTGCTGATATGTTCTATATTTATAATATTCATACAGATAATCCCTCTTTTTCTGAAGTCTTCTGAAATGCAATTCTGTCTGTTCCATCTTCTACGCAGATGATTCCGCATTTTACAAATCCATTCTTTTCAAAAATGCGCTGCATACTCTTATTATTTTGATGGGTATCTCCCCGCATATTACCACAGTTCCGGAAGCACCAGTTTACACAGATGGAAGCAATTCCTTTCCCCTGCTTTGCAGCAGCAATTCTATGAAGGACACCGTAGGCTTTGTCATTTAGCCAGCTTCCCTCCCGGATTTCACAATAATTTGGTTCCTCTCCAATAAAGAAAACAAAGGCAGCTTCTATTCCTTCTTCTGTCTCATACACATAAAGCTGCCCTTTTTTCAGATCTTCTTCCACCAGGGCTCTGGTAGGATATCCATTTACCCACTGGCCCGGATTTCCGTTTGCAGCCATAAAATTTCTGGCCGCTTCATATATCTGCAGGATTTCTTCCAAATCTCTTATTTCTGCTTTTCGAATCATGGTTCTTCTCCTGTTCCTCTTAAGTTTCACACTGCTTCGCCAGCGCCTGTGCTCATCAAATGTCCACATTATATCACAATTTTTGGGGTTCCTCAATCAATATCAATGGCTGCTCTTCAAGATTTTGTCATGAAAGGCAGCCATTTTCCTTAGAAGGCTTATTCAAATGAAACAGGAACTCTATTTTTTACCACATCATTGTGAATATAACGATCGTATCTTCCCTTTGTATTCACAAATGTAATGGCTGCTTTCTTTTCGTCTTTTGTCAGACGAAGCTTCCCATAGGCAATGGATTTTGGTGTTTTTCCATAAGCCGGACTGTCGCCTTTTATAATAGAAACGTTCGATGTATTGGCTATGGCATCTGTAAGATAATAGTATAAAACCGGTTTTTCATATATGGTATACTGACCTGCCGGTACATTCCGGAAGGTAATTTTCAGCACTCCATATCCATCCTCGTCCACCGTATACCCTCCGGGAGAAAAACACACAAAATTTTCATATTTCCTGCTGATGCCACTATCGTCTATTCCCTCTGCTGTAAAAGAAAAGACAGGATTTCCATGATCCCAGAGAATTTCCCTTTCTTTTATCTTTTTGGTTACCGTGATTTCTGTTAAGGGAGGTCTATCCGGTTCGTTCACTGCTTCAAAGGGTTCCGGATGGAGATTATCCTCTGTAAGGATAAATTCCCGCTCCCAGCCTCCTATGTAACCTTGGGGAGCTTTTGTTTCTGTTACTTTGAATTTCCCTCCATTGCTTTTATTAACAGTCAGATCCCCGGAAATATACAGCTGGCTTTTTTCATCATAAGCAAGCTTGGAAGCAGCGCCAAGAGTATTTTCATATTTCCCGGAAAACGTATTGTACTGGGAAATAGTAAACTCTGCGTCAGATAGAATGGCTCCTTTTACAGAATCGGTTTTTCTAATTTGAATGCTTCCCTTTTTCTGTGGAATCGGTGTATTTTCTGCTGTAAACTGCAGCTTTCTATTTCCATCGTACAGATTGATCTCCTGTACAAATTTTCCGGTATATCCTTCCGGAGGCCTTGTTTCTTCTACCCGAAAACGTCCTTGATTGGAGTCTGTGATCTTCAGCTCCCTGCTTTGATATTTTCTTACTTCTTTTTGGAATGCCAATGGCTCTCCAATGTTTTTATACGCCTGCTTTACAGCATCCCATTCATAAATGGAAAATTCCGCATCCTCCAAAATCTCTCTTGTAACAGAATCTACTTTGGTAATTTCCACACGCATGGGAGCAGTTGTATTTTCTGCTGTAAATTCAAACAATTCCTCCAGTCCCGGTTTCGTAAGAGAAAATTCCTCCCGAAAGGTTCCTGTAAACCCTTCTGGATTTTTCGTTTCTTCCACCAGGAATCTCCCCTGGTTGTCAGGCATATAGCAAAAATTCTCAGATATGTACCGCCTGGAGGAAGTATCATATGTAAGTTTTACTCCGTTGGTATACTTGCCGCTGCTTTTGCTGTAAGAATACAGGGTAAACTCCGCACCTTCCAGGTTCAGTTCCGTATTCTTGATTTTTTTGCGGATGGAAACCCTTCCTTGTATATCCGGAATCTCCGAAACAGCCACTGTTGAAGAAGTATTCTTTATCACCGTAACCGGATGTTTCATGGTATCCACCAAATATTTCTCTGCCTCTGATCCTTCCTTTGCTCCTACTTCTACCAGGTAATACTTTCCTGCTGGAATATCAGAAAAGGTAATTCCTCCCTGTTGGTCTGTATATCCCCCTGCCATTTTCTCACCCTTCTTTAAAACAACCGTTCCATTGGAAATAATATCTTCCCCTGCTTTCAGCTGATATCCGGCTCCCTGGATTTTTATGTTGGGATCCTGGTCAGCAGTCTTTTTAAGAATTACCGTTCCAAATGGAGATGGGCGAAATGTCAGACTCAGCGTCTCCCTCTTTCCTTCATGGTAATAGGTTCCCAAATCCTGCATTCCGCTTTGGTTCAGCAAAACGGAAGTACTGATGGCAATATATTCCACCGGTTTTAGAATGGATGTATAGGTCATTTTCTGGTTTCCTGTAACATTATAAGGAAATGCAAAACGGATTCTTGCTCCTTTATAAAGGGTAACGCTTTTTCCTTCTCCCAGAATCCTGGGATTTCCCATTCCCCGGGCAGTATAGTCTTCTCCGCTTGTCCAGTAGCCCATCATCCAGGAATCGGAAGTTCCTTTGGTAAATCGGATTCCGTTCTTCTCCAGGCTGGAAGTCAGTCTGTAGATGCCGGAAATCTGTACGCCTTTTTTCATTCCGGTCCAGGATAAGGACTCTGGAACTGCTTTATAATATGTTAAATTTCCGGACATATCTTTTGCGGATACCGTATCTCCATTGGTATCCTTTCCATAAAATCTCAGATCCATAACATTGGGAACTGCCAGGGAAGTCAATTTACTGATCCATCTGTTCAATCCTATATGCTCGCATTCCGCTGCCGTGGCTCCTGCAACATCATTGGAATAAAGCTTACTCAATGCATAATGGGTCAGCACATACCTGTTCTCTTTTTTAGACCAGTCACAATGGCTGCATGTAGGGTCATAGCTGTCTGAAACATCTCCTGGACCACCATACCCAAAATAAAGAATCTTTTTCAAACTGGCATCAGAAAGGACTTTGATTGCTTCATCCTTCACTTCCTGGGGACTTAAAGGACCGCTTTTGCTTGCATTCATGCAATAAACCGGTGCTTTTCTAGTCGTGCCTTCATCATCTGTATATACGATTTCCCTGTATACAGTTCCAAAATGATCCAGTGAAGCACCATTATTCACCCAAACCTCATCCATATTGTTGTAGGCTCCTATGCGTAATGTAAAGGAACTGGTTCCTGCTGCCAGACTGATGGCTTCATTTTCTGGTGTAGTCCCAACCATAGCTGCTCTTTCCATCGTTACATTCTCAATAGGTGCCAGAGCCAGAACCTCCCCTGACTTAATCTCCTCAACAAGCTCTTCTGTTTCCGGCGTGTCTGCATGAATCAGATCTGCAGTTTCCTCATCAAACCATGTGAAATCGAAGTTCTCATACAGATCTTCTTCTTCCCAATTTTCAAAATCCTGATTATTAGGTCCTTCCGTCTCTTCTGATTTGACTGGTTCACCCGGATCCTCTGTATCTGCAAAGTCTTCCGGTTCTTCTATATCTGCCGGTTTTTCTCCCGCATTCGCCTCTTCCAAAGGAATCTCCTCCCCTTGTATTTCCCAACCTGCATATTCCGCAGTTTTTTCCTTCCATGTATCTCTATCCGCCCCAAAAGCCGGGACTGCTACAGACATCATGGTCACAGCGCCTGCGAAAAATAAGCTTATCATCCTTTTTTTCACTGTTTCTTACCTCTCTTTTTCACTATCAGGACAGTTACCAGGATCAATGCTGATAAAAAGGTTAAAAGCCCCATAAATAAAATCGGAGATTCGTCCCCGGTTTTTACAGAGGAACTATTCTGCGACAAAACTTTATTTCCAGGCGAGCCCGGAGCATTCCATCCTTCCTTTCCTGGCGCTTCTGCAGTGTGTTTCTCATCTTCATATACGGTAAAATACCATTTTACAGCCGTATCCCGAAGAGCATATGCATTATTCAGTTCCTTTGGCACAGAAACCATAAAATCCATAGTTCCCGCCTCTCCTGACTGAAATTTCCCAAGGGAGATATCTGTTTTCAGCTTTTCGGCCTGCAGATCTCCTGAATAAATGGTTTTCCCATTCATTGCAATGGTAAGTTGCAGCTTTTTCAGAAGATCCATTCTGTCAGCCCTCTGGCAAACCAGCCCTGTATGAAAGAATATTTCTGCAGTGTTTCCTGTAGTATTGGAAACAATGACAGAATCCCGGAATACGTCTCCCGGCATAGCTGTCCCCATATTCCCAAAGAAATCCTTCGGCACAGCCAGCAGCTTATGCGCACTTCCGTTAAATTCTACAGAAAGCTTTACCTTTTCTTTCCTGGATATCATCTCTCCGTTTTCTTCATGAATGCAGAGTTCGATTTCTTGGTTTCCCCAGGGAGACATGGCGCTGAAATCCGGCTGAAAATTAGCTGACTGTATAGCGTCTGCCTGGATATCCACCTGAAGTCTCTGCAGTGAGTGTTCCTCTGTCCAGTCTGATGGAATCTCCAATTCCTGAAAGAGGGTTACAGTCTCTCCCTTTTTTAAAATCTCTGTGTAATAGTAATATTCCCCCTGCTTCACCCAGCCATAGGGCATCCCCATAAGATTTTCATCGGACAGGGATTCCAGTTCCCTTCTATCATTTTCGTAGGAAATCCTTGCTCTCACCCAGCAGGGTTCCCCATGGTTGGTAATGCGGGGAATCTTGGAAATAACATCTCCCGGAAGAACTGCTTTGGGATTGGTATAAACTACTTCTTTCCCCTGTACTATTTCATACTCTTTCAGGCTAATGTCTACGTCTCCAAGGGCAATACGGTTGGTTACTGCCACAATATCCGAAAAGTATCCATAAGTTCCGGTTATTCCCAAAATCATTGCAGCTGCTGCCAGAAGAATCATCGTTCGTTTCCGTATTTTCAAATCGGTCCCCCCTTCCCTAAGCAGTTCCAATGGGATTTCCATAAAACCTCCAAGCAGACTGATAGTCTTTAAATCCCAAAGCGCTTACGGATTCCTCATAAACATTTATCTGAAAATCATCTATGGTATCCAGATAAAGCTTTTCCAGTTTGCTCCTATCGATCTGAAATCCGGTAAACAATGCAGAGGAAGCTTCCCCCTCCTTCAAAGGCTTTCTGTAATAGTAATATCCATCCTCAACATTATAAATCCAATTTGCAGTGTCAAGCCCCAGCAGGGTTACTGCCCTACCAATGTCATAGTTGGAATAGGATAAACTAATGCGCACATAGCACTCCACATTAAAGCCCTTTTCTTGGGAAGAATGATTTCCTACCCATACTGTTTTTTTATATTCGGGCTTTTCTTTCTCTCCCGGATCCGGAGGGTCCGGAAATTCCTCATGGATTTCTGTTGTATTCCGCCCTACAGCCACACGGTTTTCAGCCTGGTCAAAATCACTGAAATAAGCCCCGGTTCCCCCAATACCCAAGATCATCACCACAGAAATGACATACACGGACTTATGTATCTTATGCCCCTTCATTTTGTCACCTCACCGGCCTGTCCGTTGTTTTGCTTCACGTATTTTTGATATGCAGAGGCAGCCTGCTGGACAATCGTCCCTGCATCCCCTCCGGTATTTACCGTTTGAATGGCATAAGCTTTTACCGGCACGGTAAACTGCCTGGTGTCTAATTGCCCTTCAATGATATTGGCAAAGGTAACTGTATCAAATAGGGACATACTGGTCTGCCCTGGTTTCAGGATTTTATTATACGAAAAGGTATAAACCTTGTTCTGCCCTGAAGTTTTTGATTCCAGCAAAGTCCAGTCTGCCTTTTTTTCAAAAGCAAATAGCTCCGTATTTTTCCTGCCGATCCGATTTCCTGATGCATCTGCCGTGATTACATCTGCCGTAGGAATGGATACCTCCAAATAAACAAATGCATCATTCTTTCCCACATTTTTCACCTGCGGATCCTTCCGAATCTGCTCTGACGGCTCAAGCTTCGTATTTTCCTCCGGCTTCCAGTTGGGTTCCTGCAGCTGGATATCCACTTTTCCAATCGCAAATTCATTTACTGTTTTATCGTAATCTGTTAAATAGGCCATAGTTCCGCCTGCAGCCAATGCGCCTACTGCACAGCAGACAGCCGCCGTTTTTGCAAATGTTCTTCTTATTTTCATGTCACTTCTCCGCGCATTTTCCCCTGCGCTCTCCTTTTACCTTTTTTCCTGTTGAAGATGTTTGCCGTCTCATAACGGGCATGGATTCTAAAAGAAATGTGGAAGCAAACACAGCGGTCATCAGAAGGATCGTTGTCTGCTCCTGAAGATAGGAAACGACAAAGCCTAGAATAGGCAAAGAAAAGCAGACCGTTCCCAGAATCTGGGAAGGAAGGACAGGATTTGCATCTTCTTCCTGGTTCGCATCACCCTTAGTGATACAGCCATCTTCAGTCCAGCGGAATACCCGATGGGTAACCGTAGTTCCGTTCAGACGGTATGTAACAATGTCACCCTCTTTTGGCTGTCTCTCCCTTGTATTGGTAAATACCATTCCACCTGCTGCAATCTCCGGCTCCATAGAACCGGACAGCACTGCATAAGGCCTAATACCAGACATGCACAAAATCAGCATTGCTGCACCAAAAAGTACAATACATCCTGCAAGCCCGTTAAGAATCCATTTTATGAATTTCATAGCCGCTCCTTTTCCTCGTATTTACTTGTAAACACAATAAATCTCTACTCAGCAGGCGGAGAACGTCTGCTGCACTCTTTTGGCAAAAGCATCCCTCCTTAAAAAATATAAAATCTAAGCTGCCTGCAAGAGGCATTAGTGAGTCCATTTGGAAATTTTGAATGAAGTAAAGTAAATTTGAATAATAACAGAAAATATAGTCATTGCAGATCAATTATTAAATGATAAATATGTTGTTATATGGAATCTTGAATGAACCTTCGGAATCAATAGAATCTGAAACAGAAGCGTTTGTTATTTAAGATGTAATTATCTTAAACTCCATGCAGAAAAATGTCAATCCATTTTCCCGATTTTATCTTATAATTCGTTCGACAAAAGACGACCTTTTTTGATAAAAAGAAAACAGGGCTTTTCCCAAATACGGAAATGCCCTGCTTTACCTTGTTCATTAGTCTTCAATCTTAATGATTTCTTTTTTGTTGTAGCTTCCGCAAGCCTTGCAAACTCTGTGAGGCATCATCAGAGCACCACATTTGCTGCATTTTACCAAGTTCGGAGCGCTCATTTTCCAGTTTGCTCTTCTCTTATCGCGTCTTGCTTTAGATGATTTATTCTTTGGACAGATGGACATATATTACACCTCCTTAAATTTACTAAATATATCACTGATAGCTGCCATACGGGGATCCTTAGGTTCATCTGTACAATCACAGGAACCTTCATTCAGATTCTTTCCGCACCGGCTGCATAATCCTTTGCAGTCTTCCTTACACAAGACCTTCAAAGGCCAGCTCATCAGTACCTCAAGATAGACCAGCCGGTCCACATCCAGGTCCATACCAGTGAGATAGCTCTTCTCATCCAAATCATGAATCCGATCTTCATCCGTAAGCTTCATATCCAGCTTCCTCTGAAAAGAAAACGGAATGCAGACAGCCACTTCCAAAAGACAGCGGTCACAGGGAATCCCAACAGTAAGCTCTCCCGCACCTTCGATTTCCAGAACCTTATTGCCTGTATTCGTAATAGTCAGCTCTATGGGATTCTTATGAAGAATCGGATAGCTTCCCGACTGAAAGGTAATAGTATCCATCTCAAATGCTGCGGAGTATTGGACACATTTCCCATCACAGGATGAAATTTCTGATAAATGTATCTGCATAATTATCTCCTATCCACACCTAATAAATTATACATATCCCGCCAGTATTTGTCAACGAATATTTTCTTTATCTATACAAGTGCTACGGTTTCTCTGCAGATTGCAAGTTCTTCGTTTGTAGGAATTACAGCAACCTTTACTTTAGAATCTGCTGTGGAGATTACTTTCTCTTCTCCCCGAACCTTGTTTGCTTCAGCATCAACAGTAATTCCTAAGTATCCAAGATAAGAGCAGACTGTCTCACGAACATTGGCTGCATTCTCACCGATACCAGCGGTAAATACAATGGCATCCACACCATTCATAGCAGCCACATAACCGCCTACGAATTTTGCGATTCCATAGCAAAGAACATCGTATGCATTCTTAGCATCCTCATTTCCAGCTTCAATAGCAGCGTCAATATCACGCATATCACTGGAAACGCCAGACATACCCTGAAGGCCTGATTTTTTATTCAGGACATTCATAACACCCGCAAGATCCAGATTTTCTTTCTTTCCGATGTATTCCATAATAGCCGGGTCAATATTACCAGAACGAGTACCCATAACAACACCTTCCAGCGGAGTAAGACCCATAGTGGTATCTACGCATTTGCCATTTACAACAGCACTGATGGAGGAACCGTTTCCAAGATGGCAAACGATTACCTTTGAGTTGTCCTTATCAAGGCCAAGGAACTGTACAGCACGTTTGGAAACGAAGCTGTGGGATGTTCCGTGGAAACCGTATCTTCTTACTTTGTAATTCTTGTAGTATTCAATGGGCAGACCATAGAGATATGCTTTTGCAGGCATAGTCTGATGGAAAGCGGTATCAAATACACCAACCTGAGGTACGCCAGGCATCAGTTCTGCACACACACGGATACCGATCAGGTTTGCAGGATTGTGCAGAGGAGCAAGTTCATTGCACTCTTCTACTGCTGCAATCATCTCATCAGTGATCACTGCTGAGGAAGCAAATTTTTCTCCGCCGTGTACCACACGGTGACCGATTGCATTCACTTCCTGAAGGCTTGCAATAGCACCTGTCTTTTCGTTTGTAAGGGCATTAAGAACCATCTGGATCGCTTCTTTATGAGTAGGCATTGCTGCTTCTGTGATTTCTTTATCGCAGCCTGTTTTCTGATATACCAATCTTCCGTCAATGCCGATTCTCTCGCAGAGACCTTTTGCAAGAACTGCCTCTGTGTCCGAGTTAATAAGCTGATATTTTAAGGAAGAACTTCCGCAATTAATTACCAATACATTCATGATTTTACTCTCCTGTTAATTGTCAGTTAATCTGATCCATTTAATCTACACAAATTTCTTATTTGTCCTGTGCCTGGCACTGTACTGCTGTAATAGCAACAACGCCAACGATATCGTCTGCGGAACATCCGCGGGACAGGTCGTTTACCGGTTTTGCAATACCCTGGGTAACTGGTCCGTAAGCTTCTGCTTTTGCAAGACGCTGTGCAAGCTTATAGCCAATGTTTCCTGCATCCAGGTCTGGGAAGATCAGGACGTTTGCCTTTCCTGCAACAGAGCTTCCCGGAGCTTTGGAAGCGCCTACGCTTGGTACGATCGCTGCATCCAGCTGGAATTCACCGTCAAGTTTCAGTTCCGGATGCTCTTCTTTTGCGATTCTGGTAGCTTCGATTACTTTATCAACATCAGCATGTTTTGCGCTGCCCTTGGTGGAATGAGAAAGCATAGCAACAACCGGCTCTTCCTGAACAAGAAGTTCAAAGGATTCTGCGGAGGATGCTGCGATTGCTGCCAGCTCTTCCGGATTCGGGTTCTGAACAAGACCGGAATCACCAAATACAAATGCTCCGTTTGCACCGTATTCACAATTCGGAACAACAATCAGGAAGAATGCGGATACAAGCTTTGTGCCCGGTTTTGTTTTCAGGATCTGCAGGCATGGTCTTAAAGTATCAGCAGTGGAATGGCATGCACCAGATACCATACCGTCTGCATCGCCCATTTTTACCATCATAACACCATAGTATAAATACTGGTTCAAAAGAATTTCTTTTGCCTGATCCGGTGTCATGCCTTTTTTCTGGCGTAATTCTACTAATTTGTCAATATAACCCTGTGTTTTCTCTGATGTAGCCGGATCCACGATCTGTGCTCCGGAAATATCAAAACCGCCTTCTGCTGCGCTCTTCTTAACAGTTTCCTCATTACCGATCAGCACTACTTTTGCAATGCCCTCTTTTAAGATTTTTTCCGTTGCATCCAGAGTTCTCATATCTTCAGTTTCTGGAAGAACAATTGTTTTTACACTAGATCTTGCTCTTTCTTTCAATACATCAATAAATCCCATGATTAATGGCTCCTTTCAATTTTCATAGTTAATTTTATTATAACCCCTGCATCCTTGTATTTCAAGCACTTCCATGGTAGAATATGACACAGAATCGTATTTTTTGAGGTGCAATTTCATGAAAACTGCGGGAATCATTGCGGAATACAACCCTTTTCACCAGGGTCACTTAAGACAGATTTCTTTTCTCCGAAAAAACTGCAATGCGGATTATATCATTATAGCCATGAGCGGTGATTTTGTTCAAAGGGGGACGCCTGCCCTTTTTCCAAAGCATCTGCGAGCGGAGGCTGCCCTTCGCTGCGGTGCAGATCTTGTGCTGGAGCTGCCTGTTTCGGTATCCTGCGCAAGTGCAGAACTTTTCGCCAAAGGCGGCGTAGAGCTTCTTTCAGGCATCGGCGTGACGGATGTCCTTTGTTTCGGAAGTGAAGAAGGCAGTCTCCCCCTTTTCCAGAAGACAGCAGAAATATTATGTACAGAGCCCAAAGAATATCAGGAGCTTTTAAAAGACGTTTTAAAAACAGGGCTTTCCTATCCCTCTGCAAGATCCAAGGCATTATGGAAATATGTCTCTGACAAAGGAATCATTTCCAATAAAGAAGCCTATCAAAAATTTCTTTCTGAGCCTAATAACATCCTTGGAATCGAATACTGCAAGGCCATCCTGCGTCAAAAAAGCCCCTTAGAACCCCTGACTTTGCCAAGGGAAGGAGCCGGATATCATGACCAGACCCTTTCTGCAAGCACAGCACCTTCTGCCTCCGGCATCCGAAATTATGTAAAAGAACAGCTCATAAAAAAGGGAATCTTCCCATCCACGGATGACCTTACCGGCCATCCCCTCTATGGAATGCTTCCACTGGAATCATTAAAACTTTCCCTTGCCGCAATTTCTGAAAAACGCTTTGTTTTTGAAGAAGATCTGGACATCCTCCTTTTCTACCGTCTCCTTTTGGAAGATACCGTAAGCCTTTCAAGATATCTGGATGTATCCAATGACCTGGCAGCCAGAATCCAGCGCATGAAAAACCAGTATCAGGGCTTTCTTTCATTTGCGGAATCACTAAAAACAAAGGAGCTTACCAGAACCAGGATCCAGCGCTCCCTGCTTCACATTCTTCTAAAGCTTCAGGACATTCCTGCACCTGTAGGCTATGCCAGGGTTCTTGGTTTTCGAAAAAACGCCTCTTCTTTATTGTCCGCCATCAAAAAAGGAAGCACGCTTCCCCTTTTAACCAAGGCGGCTGATGCGCAAAGGCGGCTTGATCAGACCTCCCTGGTGGCGTTTCAGGAAACAGTATTTGCCTCCAATCTCTATGAAGGCCTGGTCTGCCACAAAACTCATGGGGAATTTCTTCACGAAATGCAAAAGAAAGTGGTAATCATCTAACCTACTTCTTTTTTGAAAGCAGGATTCTGTCATTATCCAGCTTCCTGCCTGCACCTGCATTAAATTTCTCCAAAAGGCTGTCTACTGTCAGCCCTTCCCTTTCACTGCCGCTGATATCCAGTACGATTCTGCCGGAATCCATCATCAGGGTACGGTTTCCAAGCTCCAGGGCAGACTGCATATTGTGGGTGATCATAAGGCAGGTGAGTTGATTTTCCTCTACAATCCGTTTTGTCAGATTCAGCACTTTTTCTGCAGTGGCAGGATCCAGGGCTGCCGTATGCTCATCCAAAAGGAGAAGCTTCGGCGGCACCATAGTTGACATTAAAAGTGTCAGAGCCTGTCTCTGCCCTCCTGACAGAAGCCCTACAGGCTGGCTCATGCGGTCCTCAAGGCCAATATCCAATAAGGCAAGCTTCTCACGAAATCTTGCTTTATCCTTTTTGGATATGCGGGAAAACCAACCTCCCGATCCAGCTGCAAGAGCCAGATTTTCCTCAATGGTCATACCCGGCGCACTTCCGCGCATAGGATCCTGGTAAAGCCTTCCGATATTTTTTGCCCGCACATGCTGAGGCACAAAGGTAATATCTGCTCCATCCAGTATAACAGATCCGGAATCCGTAAGAAAATCCCCGCAGATGGCATTAAATAATGTAGATTTTCCAGCTCCGTTGGAGCCAATAATAGTTGCAAAATCTCCCTTTTTCAGATGAAGGGAAAGATCCTGGATAGCTGTTTTCTCATTGACGGTTCCGGGATTAAAGGTTTTTGAAATATGATTTAGTTTCAGCATTTTTAAATCCCTCCCTTTTTGTAAGTCAGCCTGCGCTTCATCTGCGGCCACTGTTTTTTCAAATACGGCCCGGAAATTGCCAGGATAACAATTACAGAGGACACCAGCTTCAGCATAAATGCCGGCATATTAAACCGGAGCGCTATCGTATAGACCAGACGGAAAATAACTGAGCCAAGTACCATTCCCACTGCTCTTTTCAAAATTCCGCCCCTTCCCATAACCGTACCTCCAATAAGCAGGGAAGCAAGGGCAATGGTTACCATTCCCTGTCCGATATTAATATCAACGGATTTCTGGGACTGCGCCAAGAGACAGCCGGAAAGCCCGGTAAAAGCATTTGCCACACAAAGACCAGCCACCGTGGTAAACACCGGATTAATGGAAGAGGATTTTACCATATCCGCATTATTTCCGGTTGCACGGATGGCAAGTCCCAGGCGGGTCTTCAAGAAAAACACCAGAAAACCTATTACCAGGATGACCGCCGCTGCGGCAGCCAGGATTTCCGTCTGTGCTGCCAGGGGTGTATCGGAAAGCATATCCTTTGCCATGGTAAAAACAGTGGTAGTTTTATTCATGTTCAAAAGCGATGAACCGCCCATCACAGCGATGTTGATGGAATACAGCCCGGTATTTACAATAATACCGGCAAGCAGGCTGTCCACCCCAAGCTTTGTCTGCAAAATAGCGGTAATAAAACCGGAGCTGACTCCTGCCAGCATTGCAGCAAAAATGGATAAAAACGGGTGCCCGCTGATTGCCACTGCGGCGCCTACGGCTGCCCCGAGCGTGAAACAGCCGTCTGTGGAAAGGTCGCAGACATTCAGCATAGAATAGCTTAAAAACAAAGCCAGTACAGTAAGGGAGCAGATCAGCCCCAGCTTCAGGGCTGTTTGTCCCAGTGCAAATACAGCAGTTAATGTCACGATGGTCTCCTCCCAATCATTCCCTTAATTTTCCAGATCTTCGAAGCTTTCTGCAGTCACAATTTCGTTCACCTGTGTGCAAAGAGGCTCAAAAGCAGCTTTTACCTTTTGGAAATCCAGTCCCAGTCCTTCGCAGGTTTCCGTATTTACCGTAGCCGTACCATTGTCAAAAGTTTTTACAGGCGTCACTGCAGGGTCTGCATTGTTCATTAAAATGTCTGCGATCATTTCTGCAGTTTCGACACCAAGATTTGCATAGTCAACTCCGTATCCCACAAATGCACCGTTTAATGCAAAAGAGTCAGCGCCTGTATAATGGGGAATTCCTGCAGCAATGAATGTTTCGTAAATGGAAAGCTCTGCTGTCATAATGGTGTTGTCCGTAGGTGTAAACACCGCATCCACACCATCTGCCACAAGGGCCTGTGCTGCAAGCTGCACTTCATCTGTGGTTGTTCCGGTACGCTCTACATATTCCATGTCATGTTCTTCCAGATAAGCTTTTGCAGCTTCAATAGCCGTTGTAGAGGAATCCTGTCCTATATCATAGAGAAGTCCGATCTTTTCCGCATCTGGATTGTGTGCCAAAATAAGATTCATAATGGACGCCGTATCCAAATAATCAGAGGTTCCGGTAAGGTTTGCACCCGGAGCTTCATTGGACTCAACCAATCCTGCCCCTACAGGATCGGACACTGCAGAAAACACAACCGGCGTATCGCTCCCTTCTGTAGCCGCCTGCATACGCATTGCAACCGGAGTGGCAACGCCCACCATCAGATCCATACCGTCAGCCTGAAAATCTGTAATGATCTGATCCATTACATTTGCATCTGCATTGCAGTTGTCATAAGAAATATCAAAGGTCACACCCTGTTCTTCCCCAATCTCTTCCAGACGTTTCTGAATGTTTTCTACAATCTGGTTCAAGGATGCATCATCCACATAGTTGCAGATACCAACCTTAAAATCCTCAGCCATAACGGTACTTGCCATCATCATAGACGCCATTGCTGCTGCCCCACATGCCATAAGTTTTTTCTTCATAATTTTTTCTCCTTTTCTCTTTGCATATTTGCTTTTTTCAAAAGGATAACTGATGATTCCCGGGTATTCAGCAAAAAAATACCGTCTCAGATCATCATCTGAGACGGTAATAATTTCTTATTATCGCGGTACCACTCAATTTGGCGTATCGCCCACTTTCTCACGTACTATCATACGCTCCTGATTGATAACGGGTTCGGTTCCCGGCGTTTCCTACTGCAGCTGTCATATCCTGCAAAAATATAAACAGATGTTTCAGATTCACCCTCAAAAGTCCATTCAGCATTTCGCTCAATACTGCAATCCCACCGCCTGCAGCTCTCTGTGATCTCACATAAATGCTTACTCCTCTTTCTCATCGGTTTTATCCTTTATTGTTGTAAAGTGTAACACCATAAGAGGGATTTGTCAACCCCATACATATAATTTTCTGTTAATTCTTAAAGCTGTGGATAGGAGCCGGAATTCTGCCGCCTCTTTCTACAAATGCTTCACAGGAGAACCTGTTGACAGGCATGATGGGCGCATATCCCAAAAGTCCGCCGAATTCAACCGTCTCACCTACTCCTTTTCCAATTACCGGTATCACACGCACAGCTGTTGTTTTCTGATTAATCATGCCGATGGCAGCCTCATCTGCAATAATTCCTGCAATGGTAGATGCCTTGGTATCTCCCGGGATCGCAATCATATCCAATCCTACGGAACATACGCAGGTCATTGCCTCCAGCTTTTCAATAGTAAGGGCGCCCACATTAACTGCATCAATCATTCCCTGGTCTTCGCTGACAGGAATAAAAGCTCCGCTCAGTCCGCCAACTGCCGTGGCTGCCATAACACCGCCCTTTTTCACCTGGTCATTCAAAAGTGCAAGAGCTGCGGTTGTTCCGGGAGCGCCCACTCTTTCCAGGCCGATCTCTTCCAGGATTTCCGCAACACTATCACCTATCGCAGGAGTTGGTGCAAGAGAAAGGTCCACGATTCCAAAAGGTACTCCAAGGCGTTTGGAAGCCTCCTGGGCAACAAGCTGTCCTACTCGGGTTACCTTAAAGGCTGTACGCTTGATCATTTCGCACAGTGTTTCAAAATCTCTTCCTTTTACCTTCTGAAGGGCATTTTTTACAACCCCCGGACCGCTTACCCCTACGTTAATAATACAGTCAGCCTCTGTTACGCCATGGAAAGCCCCTGCCATAAATGGATTGTCATCCGGTGCATTACAAAAAACCACCAGCTTGGCGCAGCCAAGGGAATCCTGCTCTTTTGTAGCCTTCGCCGTTTCCAGAACGATCTCTCCCATCAGCTTCACCGCATCCATATCAATGCCTGTTTTTGTAGAACCCACATTCACAGAACTGCAGACACGCTCCGTACATGCCAGTGCCTGGGGAATGGATTGGATCAGCAGTTCTTCCGCTGGAGTCATTCCCTTACTTACCAAGGCACTGTAGCCTCCCAGGAAGTTTACGCCCACTGTCTTAGCCGCACGATCCAGTGTTTTGGCAATGGATACAAAATCATCAATGCTTCTGCATGCACTGCCGCCGATCAGGGCAATGGGGGTTACGGAAATACGTTTATTTACAATGGGGATCCCGTATTCCATAGCAATCTTATCTCCTGTGGATACCAGGTCTTTTGCCAGGGTAGTGATCTTCTTATAAATTTTCTCATTCATAGCATCCAGGTCGCTGTCAATACAGTCCAAGAGACTGATACCCATGGTTATGGTACGAACGTCCAGGTTTTCCTGCTCTATCATTTTATTCGTTTCGTTTACTTCAAAAATGTTAATCATAAGTTTGTCTCCCCGGATATTAGATTCTGTGCATTTTATTAAAAATGTCCTCATGCTGGCAGCGGATGATTACGCCGATTTCCTCTCCAAGGACAGAAAGATCTTTGGATATAGTACCTGTATCTTTGTCAGAACCGCTTGTATCTGCAACCATCATCATGTTAAAGTATCCCTGCACGATGGTCTGGGAAATATCCAGAATGTTTACTTTGTTCTCAGCAAGATATGTACATACTTTTGCAATGATTCCTACGGTATCATTTCCTACTACTGTAATAATTGTCTTTTTCATCATATTTTCCTCTCTAAATTGTAATCAGTTCTGATATGGTATCCCGATGGGCAACCTGAATCTTAAAATCCCAGGATCTATACGGGTTATCACCTAAAGTTACCTCTGAGCATACGGTTTCATAGGCTAATTCTTCATAATTGTTCTCCTGGCTTAAATGCCCAAGAAAGATAGCCTTCATATTGTCATGAAGGAGACGGCACAAAAGCCTTCCTGCATTTTCGTTGGACAAATGGCCCCGATCCCCAAGTATCCTCTGTTTTAAATAATAAGGATATCTTCCCACCTGAAGCATCCTGATATCGTGGTTTGCTTCCAGGAGAACCGCATCCAAATTTTTTAAATTTTCTACAATATATTCATTGTATTTTCCAAGATCCGTGGCAATCCCAACAGACTGATCCCCTGATTCAAACCGATATCCCACCGGCTGCGCAGCATCATGGGGAATGGTAAAAGGATTTACCGTAAGCTCCTTGAGCACAAACGGCTCATCCTCCCGAATTTCATGAAAGATTCCCTCCGGCAGTTTCCCAAGTCCTCCCGCACGCTCTATGGCATCTACCGTACCGCCCGTGGCATAAACAGGAATCTGGTATTTTCTTGCCATAACGCCCAGACTTTTTATATGATCCGAATGTTCATGAGTAATAAAAATCGCATCAATGTCTCTGCCTGTTAATTCTACGTTGTTCAGTCCGGCCTCGATCTTTTTACCGCTGATTCCCACATCTACCAGGACGTGCGTATTCTCCGCGCCTACATAAATGCAATTTCCGCTGCTGCCACTGGCTATACTACAAAATCTCATTTCGTTTTACCCCTTTTTCGATTTGCTCGTGGGTCGTTTTTAGATCACCATTATTCTCAATAACATAATCTGCATGGGCACGGAAAAATTCTTCCGCAGCCTGATTGCGGATAATGCTCAATGCTTTCTCCCTGGTATAGCCCCGGCTTTCCATAAGCCGGGCAATGCGGGTTTCCTCATCCGTATGAATATACCAGATCTCATCGCAGAATATTTCATAATGATCTTCCAAAAGAAGAGCTGCTTCTACAACAGACAGCTTCCGTCCGCTCTCCCGCTCTTCCCTAAGACGCCTGCAGATAAATTCCTTTACAGCAGGATGGATAATCCCATTTAAAAGCGCAAGCATCTTCCCATTACAGAATACTACATCCGAAACACGCTTCCGGTCAATGGTTTTATCACTTTTTATCACATCTTTTCCAAATAAGTTAATTATTGCATCATAGCAGGCACCTCCCGGCTCCATAACAAGATGCCCAACCTTATCCGCTTCCAGGACACAGGCATCCAGATGGGACGCCATATATTCCAGGACTGTACTTTTTCCGGCTCCCACTCCGCCGGTAATTCCAATGGTTCTCATTTATTTTGCCTCGTACCAGTTTTCCCCTTCATGCATGTCAACCTCAAGCTCCACAGCTAAACGTGCGGCTCCCTTCATCTCTTCCTCCAAAATCCTGGAAACAGCAGCCAGCTCTTCCTTTTTCGTCTCAATAAGCAGCTCATCGTGTACCTGCAGTACCAGTCTGGACTGAAGCCCTTCCTGGATCATCCTTCCGTAAACACGATTCATGGCAATCTTGATAATATCTGCCGCAGTTCCCTGAATAGGGGAATTCATAGCTACCCGCTCTCCAAAAGAACGCTGCATAAAATTACTGGACTTCAATTCCGGAACAGGGCGGCGTCTGCCGAACATGGTGGTTACATAGCCTTTTTCTTTTCCTTCCAGAACCATCCCGTCCAAAAATCCCTTGATTTTGGGATAGGTGTCAAAATAACTCTCAATATATTCCGCTGCTTCTTTTCTGGTAATACTTAAATCCTGACTCAGGCCAAAAGAACTGATGCCGTATACGATTCCAAAATTCACAGCCTTTGCATTCCGTCTTTGAAGAGAGGTTACTTCCTCAAAGGGTACATGGAACACCTGAGAGGCAGTCAGACGATGAATATCCTGCGCCTCTTTATATGCCTGGATCAGCTTTTCGTCTCCGGACATATGGGCAAGCACACGCAGCTCGATCTGGGAATAATCTGCATCTACAAACACAAAACCCTCTTCCGGTACAAATACCTTCCTGATCAGCCTTCCCAGTTCCATCCGAACAGGAATATTCTGAAGATTCGGCTCTGTACTGCTGATTCTCCCTGTAGCTGTGATCGTCTGATTAAAGGTGGAATGAATTCTTCCATCCTCCTCGATCACATTGCCCAGGCCGTCCGCATAGGTGGATTTCAGCTTGGTAAGCTGCCGGTATTCTAAAATATCATTTACAATAGGCTGTTCCGGCGCCAGCTTTTCCAAAATATCAGCTGCAGTAGAGTATCCGGTTTTTGTCTTCTTTCCTCCCGGAATCCCCATTTTTTCAAAAAGGATCACACCAAGCTGTTTTGGGGAGTTGATATTAAATTCTTCCCCTGCCTGCCCATATATCAGCTTTTCCAGCTCCTGAATCCTTACCGTAAGCTTTTCTCCATAGGCCTTCAGTTCTTCCCCTTTTACACGGATTCCCCATTTTTCCATGGAATCCAGGGTAAAAACCAAAGGCAGCTCGATTTCCTCGTAAACACTTAACATCCCGGTTTCCTGCAAAGCTTTTTTTACTGGCTCCATACATCCAAGGGCAGCATAAGCCATATAGCAGGCCAGGTTCATCAAACCGTCCATTCCCTCTTCCCATGCCTTTGCCAGGGAAGCTTTTCCAAGAAGATCCTCTTTAGAGGGGAGAAGCACTCCTCCCATATATTCTTTTGCAACATCGTCAAAAGTATAATTGGATTTCAGCGGATTCATAAGATATGCACCAACACCCACATCAAACACCCGGGCAGGCTTCTGAATATCCACATGCTTTAATATTGCTTTTACATCCAATGCGCTGATGATGGTTTTCCCTGATAATGCCTGAAGCTTTCCGCACAGGTATTCTCCTGTAACCAATCCCTCTACAGGAACGTAATAGACTTCCTTTTCCTTCAGTGCCAGACCAAGGCCATAGACCCTGTCCTTATCAGCCATAAGGGCAGCTCCCGCAGTCTCCTTCAAAGCTGCCTTTTCAAAAAGGGCTTCTGTTCCTGAAAAATCACTGCAGATAAAAAAGTCCTGATCCATGGTGATTTCTGTCACCGTGTCCCTTCCAAATCTTCCCAGGAGATTTTTAAAATCCAACTGTTTGCACAGCTCATATGCTTCTTTTGTAAAAAGATCCCCCAGTTTTGCATCCTCATATGCATATGCAATGGGGCTGTCTGTATTGATGGTAGCAAGCGTTTTGCTTAAAGAAGCCATATCATAATGCATTCGCAGGGATTCCCTGGCTTTATTTGGCTTCACTTCTTCCAGGTGAGCATATGCATTTTCAATATTGCCGAATTCCACGATCATTTTTGTTGCTGTTTTCTCTCCTACGCCTGGAATACCAGGAATATTATCGGAGCTGTCTCCCATAAGAGCCTTCAGTTCAATGATCTGAGGCGGAGTTACCTGGTATTTTTCCAGCACCTGGGCAGCATGATAATCTTCGATCACGGTCTTTCCCTTGGAGGTTTTGGGAAGGCGGATCATAACCTTCTCTGTAGCAAGCTGCAGAAGATCACGGTCTCCGGACAGGATCGTAACATCCATTCCACACTCCTCACTTCTTCTTGCAAGGGTTCCCAAAATGTCATCTGCCTCATAACCTTCCATGGAAACTATTTTTACTCCCATTGCCCCCAGCATTTCCTTCATCAAAGGCACCTGTTCTGCCAGTTCCTCAGGCATTCCTTTACGGGTGCCTTTATACGCATCATAAATTTTATGCCGGAAAGTAGGAGCATGAAGATCAAATGCCACAGTCAGATAATCCGGCTTCTCTTCTTCCAGAATACGAAACAGGATATTCAGAAATCCATACACTGCCCCCGTATGTCTCCCTTCTGAATTCGTCAGATCGGGAAGTCCGTAAAAAGCTCTGTTCAATATGCTGTGTCCGTCAATCAGTAATATTTTTTGGCTCATTTTTTCCTCCTAAATCCCCTGTCTTTTTATAAAAACTGACTCAGTTCCTGGATCGCAAATGCGAAAAATGCAATCAGCGCTGCGATCAGTATGATAAAAAGAGCAGCCGTTAGAATCTGCTCCAGTTTTTTCTTACGGATGTATCTCCTGCTCTTTTTCAGATCCTGCTCCAAAAGATGCTGCAGATCCAAAACAGCGCTTTCCTCTTCTTCCTCTTCATCAAGCTGTACCATAGCCTGCTGCACAATAAAGTATGTTTCCAATTCTTCGTAACAGGAGCTGCAGGACTGCACGTGCTCCAGGAATTCTTCCAGTTCTTTGATCGACAGTGTATGGTCCATATATCTTGTTACCATTCCCTCTGCTGCACGGCAGTTCATAATCCGTCACCTGTCCTTTCGTCAGCAAAAACGTTCCATAGCTTCCACATGATTATAACGGAATCAAGAATAAAATACAAGGGGCGTAAAAACATTGAAAAAAGTGATCCGGGACGTTTTTTGCCCTACGGATCACCTTTCTTCTTCTCTTTTTCTTCTCTTTTTTGATCTTAAAGGCTTTCCTCACCGGAAGCCTCCAAAATCTTCATAAATTCCTCTCCGGTAATTGTCTCATGCTCATACAGATATTTTGCCAGCTCATGAAGCTTTCCAATATTATCCTGAAGAATCTTCAGGGCTTTTCGATGCTGTGTACTTACCAAATCTACCACCTTTTTATCCAGGATCGTCTGCGTTTCAAAAGAACATGCCAGGCTCGCATCTCCTCCCAGGTACTGATTGGTAACGTTCTCCATAGCTACCATATCAAATTCATCACTCATACCATAGCGGGAGATCATTGCTCTTGCAATTTTTGTTGCCTGCTCAATATCATTTGATGCACCTGTGGTAATGGTATGGAAAATCAGTTCCTCTGCTGCACGTCCGCCTGTAAATGTAGCAATCTTATTCTCCAGTTCTTCCTTTGACATAAGGAAATGTTCCTTCTCATCCACCTGCATGGTATATCCCAATGCACCGGATGTTCGGGGAATGATGGTAATCTTATGCACAGGCGCAGAATCTGTCTGCTTGGCAGCAACAAGGGCATGACCGATCTCGTGATAAGAAACGATCAGCTTCTCCTTATTGGAAAGTACGCGGTTCTTCTTCTGATAGCCTGCAATTACCACCTCGATACTCTCTTCAAAATCCGCCTGGGTAGCAAATTTTCTTCCATCCCGCACTGCCCTGAGTGCAGCTTCATTTACAATATTTGCCAGCTCTGCTCCGGAGGCTCCGGCTGCCGCTTTTGCAATTTCATCAAAGCGAACACTGTCCGCAATCTTAATCTTTTTTGCATGAACCTTCAGAATTTCTTCTCGTCCCTGAAGATCCGGCAATTCTACAGGAATCCTTCTGTCGAAACGGCCCGGACGAAGAAGGGCAGGATCAAGGGAATCCGGACGGTTGGTTGCTGCCAGGATCACAACGCCCTTGGAACCGTCAAAGCCATCCATCTCTGTAAGAAGCTGATTCAGCGTCTGCTCACGCTCGTCATTTCCACCGGAGAAGCCTGCACCGTCACGCTTCTTGCCAATGGTATCGATCTCGTCAATAAATACGATACAGGGAGCTTTCTCATTGGCCTGCTTAAACAGGTCACGCACCTTTGCAGCACCCATACCTACAAACATTTCCACAAATTCCGAACCGGAAATGGAGAAAAACGGAACTTCCGCTTCTCCGGCTACCGCTTTTGCCAAAAGGGTCTTTCCTGTTCCGGGAGGTCCTACAAGAAGGGCTCCTTTAGGCATGGACGCACCAATTTCCGCATATTTATGAGGATTGTGAAGATAGTCCACAATCTCCGTCAGTAATTCCTTAGCCTCATCCTCGCCGGCAACATCATGAAACTTAATTCCGCTGGTGGATTTTACATAGACTTTGGCATTGCTCTTTCCAAAAGACATCATTCCTCCGGGAGCATCGCCCATGGAGCGCATCATTTTTTTGCTGATCCAGCGTCCAAGCAGGATAAAAATACCAATGGGAACCAGATAGCTAAGAAGAAGCGTCAGCACAATAGACTGTCTCTCAGGCGCAATCTCGCTCATCTGAACCCCTGCCTGTCTCAGCCTCTCTACCAGGTTCGGATCATCCATGGCTACGGTTTTGCATGGAACCTCTCTTCCCTCCTGCTTCGCCAGATAGTAAATATAATCTCCGTCAACAGTGGCTTCCGATACATTACCTCTCTCTACATTGCTTAAGAACGTGCTGTAATCGGTTGTAATCATGCTTCCCTCCTGAATGGAAGGAAGCACCAGGAAATTCAGCAGAAAAATCACAGCAACCGCTATGATATAATACACATACATTGGTCTTTTTCCAGGTTTCTTGTTTCCCAAATCCATATGGTTTCCTCGTTTTCTATAGTTTAATTTAGAGTACTTTAACACCTTTAATTGCAAATATCAATGCATTTCAGATAAAATTCATGAACTTTTTATAAATTATCCCTTACTTTTCATAAAAAATTCTTTGGATGCATGCTTTTTCTTGCCTCTGAAAAAAAAATATAAAAAATAGCACGAAAATCAAAAAATCTCTTGCTATTATCCTTTTTATATGCTATTATATAACTCGGTTCAGATGCCGGCATGTCGGAATGGCAGACGAGGCAGACTCAAAATCTGTTGTAGGCAACTACGTGTGGGTTCAAGTCCCACTGCCGGCATAAAAAAACCTGTAAAGTAAGTGCTTTACAGGTTTTTTATATTCCAGGAAACTATCCTGCAGCTTCCTGGAATATAAAAGATTTCTCTTTCGGATTCCTGTGCTTTATTCGTCTTCCAACAGCTTCTCATAGATCGGCAGGCAGTCAAACGTCGCAAAATAATCCCTTGCAGTTTCTGCGCGGCGGATCATTTCAAAGCTTCCGTCTTCATGGAGAAGAACCTCCGCAGATTTCAGCTTACCATTATAATTATACCCCATAGCAAAACCATGGGCGCCTGTATCATGGATCACCAGAAGATCCCCCTTGTCTATTTTGGGAAGGTAACGGTCAATGGCAAATTTATCATTGTTCTCACAAAGAGAGCCTGTAATATCATACAGATGATCGCAGGGTTCCTCTTCCTTACCCATAACGGTAATGTGGTGATAAGCGCCGTACATGGCAGGACGCATAAGATTTACTGCACAGGCATCCACGCCTACATATTCCTTATGGGTATGCTTTTCATGAATCGCCCTGGTTACAAGACAGCCATAAGGCCCCATCATAAAACGGCCAAGCTCTGTATAAATTGCCACGTCACCCATTCCTTCCGGAACAAGAACTTCTTCATATACTTTTCTGACACCTTCCCCAATCGCACGGATATCATTTGGTCTCTGGTCAGGACTGTATGCAATCCCAATACCGCCGGACAAGTTAATGAATTTAATATGTGCCCCGGTTTCTTTTTGAAGCTTTACAGCTAGCTCAAACATCACCTTTGCAAGGATGGGATAGTATTCATTGGTTACCGTATTGCTTGCAAGGAATGCATGGATACCAAATTCCTGTGCGCCCTTTGCCTTCAAGATCCGGAATGCTTCAAAAATCTGCTCTGTAGTCATGCCGTATTTGGCATCCCCAGGATTATCCATAATGTCATTGCTGATCTTAAACAATCCTCCCGGATTGTAACGGCAGCTTATGGTCTTTGGAATGCTTCCCACCGCCCTCTCTACACTTTCAATATGGGTAATATCATCCAGATTAATGATACCGCCGATTTCATCTGCATAGCAAAATTCCTCCTCCGGCGTATCATTGGAGGAAAACATAATGTCTCCTTGTTTGCATCCAATAGCCTTAGCAAGCATTAACTCTGTCATGGAAGAACAGTCGCAGCCGCAGCCATACTCCTGCAGAATCCGGATCAGATACGGATTTGGGGTCGCTTTTACCGCAAAAAATTCCTTAAATCCCTTATTCCATGCAAATGCCTCTTTCAACGCTGCGGCATTTGCACGAATTCCCTTTTCATCGTAAAGATGGAAAGGCGTTGGATATTCTGCTGCAATCTCTTCCAGCTTCTCCAGTGTTACAAATGGTCTTTTTTTCATAATATTCCTCTCCTCGTGTCAGTTTCCATTTCTCACTTTACATGCTCATGGGTGAATAAATGATCCTGACAATATTCATAGTTTCCGCTGCATCTTGAGCAAAAACGGAACTCCAGATTTGGATCATCCAGCTCGGTCCGGCCGCAGATAGCACATTTATGCTTGCTGACTCCGCCTGTATGATTAACCCTGCCTCCTGCAACTGCCTTTTTAAACTTCTGTTTTCTGCGGATTTCCTTTGGATTGTATCGGTACAGATCCCTGGTTCCCAGATAATAGATAATGAAATTCAAAAGGGAAGCTACAATGGGGATTGCCATAAACCACAGACCTCCCCGAATATAATTCAATATATCAAATAAAATAATCACAACATAGAGAACAGCCATCCAGCTCATCTTCACAGGAAGGATAAACATCAAAAGAACCTGCATATTAGGATAAGTCACTGCCAGAGCCAGGAAAATAGACATACTGACATAATAGGTTGTATAAATACTTCCGTCCAGGGCAAATTTGATCCCATGAATCATCACATATCCCCCCGTTATAAAATGAAGGAGGAATGCGCCGATGACTGTAAACAAAATCCCCGAAAAAATATACAGGGTATACCGGAAAGTTCCCCAGGTACGTTCCAATGACGTTCCGATAGGATAATAAAAAAATATGATCATGATCGCAAATAACATGATACTTTCTGAGGACGGCGGATAAAGCACCCATGTCACAAGGCGCCAGATCTGCCCCTGCAGGATCTTAGAAACATCCAGGCTCAGCATACTGAGCACAGCGGGATTCAGATACAGCAAAAGGTATCCTATTACATAACAGATGATTACATACACCGTTAGATTAGGAATTCCATATCTGCCAAATTTTCGCTCAAGCTTATCAATCCACCTCATAAAACTTTCATCTCCTTTATTATTTCGGAAATATATCGTCTCCTTTTAGAAAAAGCGTTTCTTTGAAAGAACAATGGCTGCTATGATGCTGGCAGCCAGGGAAAACAGAATGATGATCAAAAATCCCCACTGGGTACTTGAAAAAGGCATTCCAGCCGCATTTAAATTCATTCCGTAAGCTCCAAACACCATCGTTGGAATACTCATAACAATGGTAATGATGGACAAAACCTTCATCACGTCATTCAGATTATTGGAAATAACCGAAGCAAAGGCGTCCATCATGCTCTTTAAGATTCCGCTGTAAATATTCGCCATCTCGATCGCCTGGGTATTTTCAATAATAACATCATCAAGAAGCTCCGTATCTTCCGGGTATTTCTTAATGCTGTCCACCTTCATAAGCTTCTCCAGAACTACTTCATTGGACCTCAGGGAGGTCGTAAAATATACCAGAGATTTTTCCAGTTCCAGAAGTTC
The DNA here is from genome assembly GCA_946557785.1 of uncultured Blautia sp. Classification (GTDB taxonomy): domain Bacteria; phylum Bacillota; class Clostridia; order Lachnospirales; family Lachnospiraceae; genus Blautia_A. Next base: position 26,682 of record CAMNTH010000015.1, on the reverse strand, counting down.
AATCAATTCCTGGTTCCTGGGAGATAAATGCAGCTTCTCCTCCACCTGCTCACTCTTTTTATCTATGATACGCAGATAGCGCAAATACATACTGGCATTGCGGTAAAGTATCTGCAGAATGAAACGGGTCTTCATATAAGTGAAAAAGTTGCGTACACGTCCTTCCATGAATCTGGTAAGTACCTGTGTATCCTCCAGGCATATGGTAAAGATCATCTTATCCGTTACAATAATGCCAAGAGGAATTGTTCCATACCAGTCCTTGTCATTACGCTCCTCAATAATGGGGACATCCACAAGAATCAGCGTATAGGCATCCTCAACTTCAATACGGGAACGCTCTTCCTCATCCAAAGGAGCTCGCAGATCGTCAACCTCTATGGCAAACTGTTCTGATATTTCAAAGACCTCGGTTGCTGTGGGATTCGTCAAAGCGATCCAGCACCCCTCCTGTGGTTCCTGAACCTGATGAATCACACCATCAATGGACTTAAACATTCTTATCACAATTACCACTTCCCTTCTTTGATCTATTTCCCCCGCATCTCTTAGTACAAAAAGTACTGTGCATATTGCCACGCACTTTCTTATGATACAAAAAATTCAATTTCCATTATAAATAGTAGTTAGTTTTTTGTCAATTCCAATGGTTTCGGTTTACAAATTTTTTAGACTTCGCTATAATGATTTGAAGATATCCTACAGAAAACAAATCCCAAAAATATTGATAGAAAGGACGACTATGGGAAAATCATCATTTGGTAATATATTTACAGTGACAACCTGGGGAGAATCCCACGGCAGGGCTCTTGGCGCAGTCATTGACGGATGTCCTGCAGGCCTTCCTCTCCAAGAAGAAGATATTCAGGAATTCCTGGACCGCAGGAAGCCTGGACAAAGCCGCTTTACCACTGCACGGAAGGAAGGGGATCTTGCAGAAATACTCTCAGGTGTTTTTGAAGGAAAAACCACCGGAACCCCTATTTCTGTTATTGTTCAAAATACAGACCAGCGCTCCAGGGATTATGGGAACATTGCCCTTTCCTACCGCCCTGGCCATGCAGATTATACCTTTGACCAGAAATATGGAATCCGTGACTACCGGGGAGGGGGCCGTTCCTCCGGAAGAGAAACCATCGGGCGTACCATTGCCGGAGCCATCGCATCCAAACTCCTGAAAGAGCTTGGCATAGTTTTTTGCACCTATACAAAATCCATCGGCCCTGTTTCCATTAAAGAGTTAAATCCTGAAGAGATCACCAGGAATGCTCTTTATATGCCGGATGCACTGGCAGCAAAAGAAGCAGGGGCTTATCTGGAAACATGCATGAACAAAGGCGACAGTGCGGGCGGTATCATCGAATGCCGCATCACAGGCGTTCCATCCGGTCTTGGCGACCCTGTTTTTGGCAAACTTGACGCCATACTTTCCCATGCAGTGATGTCCATCGGCGCCGTAAAGGCTGTAGAGATCGGAGACGGAATACGAACTGCCGGCCTAAATGGATCCACAGACAATGACGGCTTCTGTATGCAAAACGGCGCCGTCCAGAAAACCTCCAACCATGCGGGCGGTATCATGGGCGGTATCAGTGACGGCAGTGAGATCATCCTCCGGGCTGCAGTAAAACCCACCCCTTCTATCAGCCAGCCCCAGAAAACAGTCTCCAGTGCCGGGGAAAATATCACACTGGAAATCCATGGCCGCCATGACCCTGTCATAGTCCCAAGGGCTGTGGTAGTGGTAGAATCCATGTGCGCCATTACCCTTGCCGATGCACTTATGGCCAATATGAGCGCGCGGATGGATCGGATCAAAGATTTCTACAGCAGCCTGCACAAAAACATCTAATAGCGAATCATGGCACATATACAACAGGGAGCTGTCCTTAAAGACAGCTCCCTGTAATCTTCTATATCTGCGAACCTCTTATTCCTCCGGTTCTTCATACTGAACATCATCCGCCGGATTATCCAGATCCGGGACAAGCCACATATGAATACTGTTTGGTGTCTCCACCTTCAGCGGCCTGCTGTTCATGGTGATGATATTCTTCTCATAATCTACCTTAAAAGTGGTAATGGTATTGCTTGCGTGATTTGCAATGGCAATATGCTGGTTATCCGGAAAAATCACCAGATCCTTAGGATAATCTCCGCTAATAGGAAGAGTGAATTTTTTCTCCAGAAGACCTGTTTCCGAATCAATTTCATACATGGAAACCGTATTCTCACCAGCCGTTGTGCAGAACAAATGCTTGCCGTCCGGCGCCAAGGCAAGCCCTGATGCAGCATTATGGATGGAATCCTCGTCACGCTTCGTCAAAGTAGAAATAGTCTGAAGCAGCTCAAATTCCGGAGTGTTCCCGGATCCGTCATAGCTGTATACTTTAATCTCATTGCTCAGCTCAAAGAGAATATATACGAAACGTCCGTCAGCACTGAAACGCAGGATACGGGGTCCGCTCTCTCTTGGGCATCTCAAAATATCCACAAGCTCCAGTTTATGCCTTCTCTTATTAATCCGGTAAATCTTTACCTGGTCAATTCCATTATCTACTGCACATAAATATTTATTATCCGGAGTAGGACGCACGCAGTTTACATGGGGACGGAAATTACGTTCTGCAACGCTTCCAAGACCTGTATGGAATACGCCATCCATCAGGCTTCCAAGGCGGCCGTCCTTATGTGTATGGACAACGGTCACCTTGCCGTCATGATAACCTGCCACATATAAATATTTGCCATCCACATCCGTAGCAAGGAAACAGCCGCGCATTCCGTCAATATTAACACTATTGATGCGCTCCAGATCTCCGTTCTCATCTCTCTTAAATACAGCAACGCCTTCATCCTCAATTGAATAAAGAAATCTTCTGTTTTTCGAAATAGCGGTATGGGATGCATTGCTGACTTTCACCTCACCACGCTCTGTCAGTACTCCGTTCTCCACATCCACATCATACACATGAATTCCCTTACTGTTTCCGTGTGTATAGGTTCCCACATAGGCTACATATTTCATTTTTTCCATTTGTCCTGCCTCCCACTGTCTTCCTACCCTTCATATAGGCTTATTTCACTTCTGTCATTATAACACAAAGCCCTTTGAAGGACAATATTTCTGACAGCATCCAATGCATTTTCTCAAATGCATTGCCTCAAATACATTGCCTTATGGCATCCAGTGTCTCTCCAATCACCTCATCTGTATGTGCGGCAGAAAGGAACATGGCCTCAAACTGAGAAGGAGCCAGATGAATTCCTTTAGAAAGCATTTTCTTAAAGTACTGGGCAAAGGCTTCTGTATCTGCTGTTTTTGCAGAAGAATAATTTGATACAGCTTCTTTTGTAAAGAACATGCAGCCCAGGGATGACACAGAATGTATCTTATAAGGAACGCCTTTTTCCTTAAGGATCTTTCTCATACCGCCGTAAAGCTTCTCTCCTTTTTCTGAAAGCCCCTTATAGATCTCTGGGTGCTGGTACAGATATTGAAGCTGGGTAAGTCCCGCTGCCATGGCAATGGGATTTCCGCTTAAGGTTCCTGCCTGATAAACCGCACCCACAGGAGAAACCATCTCCATAATCTCTCTGCGGCCTCCGTAAGCGCCTACGGGCATTCCTGCGCCGATGATCTTACCATAAGTAACCATATCCGGACAGATTCCGAAATACTCTGCAGCACCACCAAAAGCCAGCCGAAAGCCTGTGATCACCTCATCAAAAATCAACAGGGCACCATGTTTGTCACAGAGTTCTCTAAGTCCTTCAAGAAAACCTTCCCCAGGGGGAACCACGCCCATATTGGCTCCTACAGGCTCCACGATCACTGCAGCAACTTCGCCTTTTGCCTGCTCCATCAATGCAGCCACGCTTTCCAGATTATTATAGACAGCCGTCATGGTATCTTTCGTACATCCCTTTGGCACCCCTGCGCTGTCCGGCACACCGCTCGTCATAACGCCGGAACCTGCGCTTACCAGCATTGCATCGCTGTGCCCATGATAACAGCCTGCAAATTTAATAATCTTACTTTTTCCTGTAAATCCTCTTGCTGCACGGACAGCACTCATTACAGCCTCCGTACCGGAATTTACCATACGGATCATTTCCACATGAGGAATGTGCTCACAGATAAACTCCGCCATTTCTACTTCGATCTCTGTAGCACAGCCAAAGCTTAACCCATTTTCGCTTGCCTTTAACACGCTCTCCCGAATTGCAGGGAAATTGTGGCCCAGGATCATAGGCCCCCAGGAATCTATATAGTCAATATAGCGTTTTCCGTCCACATCATAAATATAGCATCCGTCTGCCCTCTTTATAAATCTTGGAGCCTCTCCAATAGCCCCGTAGGCGCGGACCGGACTATTGACGCCTCCCGGAATTCTCTTTACTGCACGCTCAAATAACTCTTCCGATTTTGTCATCACCCAATTCTCCCTTCATCCATAAACTTCGCCAGCTCTTTTGCAAAATAGGTAATGTAAATCTGGGTTCCTGCACGGTAAGCTCCCACTGCCATCTCACAGATGATTCTTTCTTCATCGATCCATCCCATCTTTGCCGCAGCCTTTACCATTGCATATTCTCCGCTGACGCTGTAGGCTGCAACCGGAACATTAGTCGCCTTACTTACCTCTGAGATCATATCCAGATAGGACAGGGCAGGTTTTACCATAATGATATCTGCTCCCTCTTCAATATCCATAAGGGCTTCCTTCATTCCTTCCCTTCGGTTGTGGAAATCCATCTGATAGCTTTTACGATCCCCAAAGGAAGGTGCCGAACCTGCTGCATCACGGAATGGGCCATAAAATGCAGAAGCATATTTTACTGCATAAGACATAATGGGCGTGTTAACATATCCCTTTTGATCCAGGCATTCCCGAATCGCACGAACACGGCCGTCCATCATATCGGAAGGCGCCACCATATCCGCTCCGGCCTTTACATGGGAAAGAGCTGTTTTCGCAAGAAGCTTCAGGGTTTCATCATTATCTACATCGTGTCCGCACAGAACCCCGCAGTGTCCATGAGAGGTATATTCGCACATACATACATCTGTAATGTAATACAAATCCGGAAACTCCCGTTTTGCTTCCCGAAGGGCACGCTGCACAATGCCATCCTCAGCATAGGCGCCGCTTCCAATCTCGTCCTTCTTATCAGGAATGCCAAACAGCATAATGCTGCCTACGCCAGCTCTCTGAAGGCGCTCCAATTCATAAGGAAGACGATCCACACTATAACGGTACTGTCCCTCCATGGAAGGAATCTCCTCCTGGATTCCAGTCCCTTCCTTTACAAAAAGGGGATAAATAAGGGATGATTTATCCATCCGTGTCTCCCTTACCATTCTTCTCATGGCATCGCTGCCCCTAAGCCTTCTTGGTCTTTGAATCAATTCCATTTTTTACTCCTCACTTTCAAAGGGATTCTCTTTTGGTAAGAGTCTCCCTATTCTTCATCTCCATAACCAGTGCGATCAGGCTGTCAATGGTTGCTTTTTCTGCCATAAAGGTCTGCATTCCATAGGCATCTGCTGCGGCACGGGTCTGTTTTCCAATACATGCGGCACGAATGCCGGAATAGTCCTCACATTTCGTTCCTTCCACAAATCCCCGGACTGTGGAAGCACTGGTAAATACCACACAATCAATATTTCCGGATTCCAGCTCCATCTTTTCATCAATCAGAAGACTGTTTTCATAAAGAGTCCTGTAGGTAGGAATATCATCCACTTGGGCTCCTGTTTCTTTCAGAAGCTTTGTCAGATTCTCATTTCCCTTTTCTGCACGGGGAAGCAGGATCCTTTCCGTTCCATCTAAAAGGGCTGCCAAAGCCGCTCCAAGGGAATCGCCGTCATATACTTCCGGCATCAGATCTGCATTCAGGCTATGATCTTGAAGTTTTTTCCTGGTACCTTCACCAATCACCGCAATCTTCGTAGAGCCAAGGGAACGGACATCTATGCCAAAGGAGCGCATTTCTTCAAAAAACACGTCTACTCCCGTAGGGCTGGTAAATACAAGCCACTGATAAGCAGAAAGCTTTAAAAGCGCCTCCCGTATTTTCGCTTTATCCTCCATAGGTTCCGTACGGATAGCCGGTAGCTCAAGCACCTCCGCTCCCTTCTCCCGCAGTTTGGCTGCCGTTTTGGAAATCATGTTTTTCGGCCTTGTAACCAGAACCTTCCAGCCGGACAGAGGAAGTTCTTCATACCAGGCAAACCTTTCCCCAAGTGTACACACTTTACCCACAACAATAATCGCCGGTGTTTCAATTCCTCTGCGCATGGTCTCCTCCTTCAGGGTGGAAACCGTTGCCACGATCCTCTTCTGATCTGCGGTAGTTCCCTTCTGAAGGATCGCAGCAGGCATATCCGGCGAAATTCCGCCTTTTAAAAGCCCGTTCATAATATCCTCAAGGGCAGTAACTCCCATGAGGAATACAAGGGTACCCTTTGTACGAACAAGAGCTTCAAAGTCAATGTCGTATTCTTCGCCAGCTCTCTTATGTCCTGTGATAATATGCAAAGAAGAGCAAAAATCCCGGTGTGTAACTGGTATTCCGTTATAGGCTGGCACTGCCAGAGGAGATGTGACCCCAGGCACTACCTCATAGGGAATTCCTTCCTCTTTTAAAAGCTCCAGTTCTTCCCCGCCTCTGCCGAACAAAAAGGGATCGCCGCCCTTTAGCCGCACTACACGGAAGCCTTTTTTTGCTTCCTCCACTAAAACCCTGTTGATTTCCTCCTGGGGCATGGTGTGATGATTGGCTCTCTTACCTACATTGACCAGTTTTACGCCTGAAGGAATCTTGGAAAGGACACCCTGTCCTACTAAGCTATCGTACACCACAACGTCTGCACTATTTAGAACTTCCATTCCCTTTATGGTAAAAAGGCCGATATCCCCCGGGCCTGCACCCACCAGCCATACTTTGCCCACGCTCATTATAATTCTCCTTTTTTTGACTTCTGGCATTCTTCCATCTGCCGTTTCAAATTTTCCGCAAGGGTCTCTCCCAAAATAGCCGCATCTTGTACCTTGCCCCGGATACTGCCCTTATTCCAGGTTCTGTCTGCTTCATGGTAATACAGTCCCCGTAAATACAGCTCATCTCCCTCTACTTCCCCATAAGCGGCTACAGGGGAGGAACAGCCTCCATTAAGGTATTTTACAAAAGCACGCTCTGCAGTCCCCGCTATCCAGGCATCGTCATCACAATACCCTTCCAGGAAACTATAATCCTCATTCAAGGTTCCCTGCACTGCAAGGATTCCCTGTCCGGCGGCCGGAATAATCTCATCCGGCGTAAAATAGCGGCAAATCCTCTCTTCCAGCCCCATACGTTTCATACCCGCCGCAGCCAGAATCAGTCCCGAATATTCTCCGCCATCAAGTTTTCGAAGCCTGGTCTGAAGATTTCCCCGTACACTTTTTACTTCCATATAGGGATACAGCTCCTTTAACTGCAAAATACGGCGAAGGCTTGCGCTTCCAAGTGGTTTGGACGGATCCAGCTCCTTTGCTCCTTTTGGAAGAACAAGCACATCCCTTGGGTCTTCTCTTTTGGAAAAGGCCAAAAGCGGAAGCTCATGGGGCACTTCCATTGGCATATCCTTTAAGCTGTGCACAGAAAGCTGGCTCCTTCCGTCAAGAAGGGCAAGATCCAGTTCTTTTACAAATAGTCCCTTGCCGCCTACTTTATCAAGAGTACGATCAAGGATCTTATCTCCCGTTGTTTTCATCGTCAGTATTTCTACAGAAAGCTCCGGATTTCTCTTCTTTATGTAATCCCGCACCATTTGACTCTGGCAGACAGCCAGCGCACTTTCACGGCTTCCTATTACAATTTTGTCTCTCATGTATCATCAATCCTTTTCTGAGGCTTCTGCCATAGCCTGTTCTATGGCAAGACGCACTTTTCTTGCTTTTTTGTGATCCAGCCCGCTGGCTGTGATTCCAACCACAAGCTCATCCTGCATAAAAATTCCAGGGAAATAAAAATCACACTTTTCTTTATCATCTGCAATATTTACATAAATTCCCTCTTCTTTGCATACCCGGTAGATTTCATCATTCAGCTTGTGATCATTGGTTGCTGCAATGACCATGTAGGCCATGGTAAGATCCGAATGCTTTACAGACCGCTGCAGTACATTCACCATTCCCGTCTTCCCAAGCTCCACAAGCTCCGGCGTTAAAATGGGAGCCACTGCAGTCACCTTCCTTGTAAACTGCAGAAGGGTCTTTACCCTCCTCGTTGCAATGTTCCCGCCGCCTACCACAACAATATTTTTATCGGATAAATCCACAAACATGGGAAAATATCGTTTATTCTTCATAAATCCGCTCCAGTCCAGCCACACATTCCAGGAAAACATCCTGGTTCAGCCTTTCCCGAAGACCGAAGATCAGTTTATTTACAACCTTTCCTGCGGCTGTATCTACTGCGCGCTCCAGCTTCTCCCTGTCAGATGCATCCATAGGTGTGTTCTTTAGTATTTTCGAAATACGGAGGTTCAGATCGTGAACGGCTTCTTCCCGGATTTCCTGAATCCTTGGAATCACATCCCGTCCGTCCAGCCACAGATAAAATTCCTCCATCTGTCCCCGGACAATGGCGCCTGCTGCCTCCAGGCTTTCTTCCAGTTCTTTTGGCACTTCCGGCATGCGGAAGCTATCCATATCATAAAGCGTAATACCCTCTCTTTTTCCAAGGGCAGGCTCAATATCCCTGGGCACTGCCAGATCAATGAGCACCAGCCTTTCCTTACACGCAACCCCTTCAAAAAGTTCTTCCCTAAGGGTATAATTGGGGCTTGCTGTTGCGCTCACTACCAGGTCGCACTTAGGAAGGTATTCCATACGGTCACCGTAATTAATCCGCTTACAGCCTACGGGAATGTTCACAACTCCGCTTCTGTACTGACGTATGGTTACAGTTACGTCTCCGCCCCACTCCCGAAGAGTCTGGGCAGCTACCTTTCCCATTTCCCCGTTTCCGATTACGAGACAGACTTTATTGCGGACGGAATATCCCTGTTCCTCCAGAAAGGAAACCGCCTTGTGGATAACCGATGGATTTCCATGGGCAAAGGGTACTTCTGTCTTAATTTTTTTTCCAGCGGTAACAGCCATACGAAACAGCACTTCCAGTACGCTGTCCGTTGCAAAATATTCTCTTGCAAGGCTTAAGGCATCCTTCACCTGGGTTAAGATCTGATCCTCGCCCATAATCTGGGATTTCAGTCCGCTTGCCAGGTAAAACAAATGCTCCACAGCCTCCCGATCCTCCCGCTTTATAAAATACGGTTCATAGGAAGCCTCCTTTATCCCTTTCATCCTGCAAAGGCAGTCATAAAGAGAAATTTTGGCATCTTCATCCATGCTCACCCAAATTTCCAGGCGATTGCAGGTGGATAAGATAATACAGCCTTTGACTCCTGCCTCTTCTTTTAACTTCACCATTGCCTCTCCGGCATTCTTTTTCGAAAATGCAAAAAGTGCTCGGATATCCAGGGGGGCCATGCTGTGATCGACTCCAATCATGGAAATACTCATAACGTATCGTTCTCCTTTGTACTACTGTCTTTATCATCATAATCACTCGGCAGTTTAATGTCAAGCCGGGTACATATTTCTATCCTAATTCAGAAAATTGACTTTTTTTATATGAAATACTATAATGTGCTAAATAGTTAACCCTTTTCAGTGAATGTCTATTTATGAGGACACATGTATGAAACTTACATTAAACAAATCAGAAAAATCAGAACATCTTTATATGGAAATTTATCACTACTACAGGGATCTGATCATGGAGCAAAAGCTATTGCCTGGCAGTAAAATGCCTTCCCTGCGCAAATGTGCCAGCGAACTTCGCCTAAGCCGCACCACCATTGAAAATGCATACCTGCAGCTTGCCGCAGACGGCTACATTATTTCCAAAGCCCAAAGCGGCTATTACGTTACGGACATTGCAACCAAACAATTCCTTCCCTTACCCCCAAAATCAAAGAAGCAGACCGGATTCCGGTACAGCTTCGCCTCTTCCGGAGTGGACAGAGAAAGCTTTCGTTTTGACCTTTGGAGGCGTTATATAAAAAGTGCCCTGCGGCAGGATGAACGTCTTCTTTCCTACGGCGAATTCCAGGGCGAGGCGGATTTCCGCCAGGCTCTTTGCGAATATATCCGGGACAGGCGGAACATCCTTTGCAGCCCGGAGGATATTGTGGTAGGCGCTGGAGTCCAAAGCCTGCTTCATATCCTGTGCCCCCTTGTCCTTGACAAAAAAACCGTATCCTTTCCCACCCCTTCTTTTGTACAGGGCAGTACGGTTTTTTCAGATTATGGATTTGAAGTCCGCTACAGAAATAAGGACAGCGGCGTAATCTATGTTTCCCCTGCCCACATGACCAAATGGGGTGAGATTATGCCTGTTTCCAGACGTCTGGAGCTGATCCGCTATGCAGCAAAGAACCAGAGTCTCATCATTGAGGATGATTTTGAAAATGAATTTGTATATCTCCAGAAACCCACCCCCTCTCTGTTCGGGCTCTCCGGGGGGCAGGGCGTCGTGTATATTGGTTCCTTTTCCAAACTTCTGCTTCCTTCTATCCGAATCAGTTTCATGGTACTGCCCCCTGGGCTAAAGGAGGCCTATCAGAAAAAAGCGGCGAACTACAACCAGACAGCCTCAAAAGCCGAGCAGATCGCCCTTTGCCAGTTTATCCGCGATGGACATCTATCCGCCCAGACCCGGAAGCTTAAAAGGCTGTATTCCGCAAAGCTTAAGCAGCTTCTCTCTGCCGTAGAAACGATTTTTGGAAGCGGCAGCCAGATCCAGATCGGATCTGCAGGCACCAGCCTGGCCCTTACCTTGTCTGTTCCGTACACAGGAGAAGAGCTGCAAAAAAGAGCTGCAAATGAAAGCCTGCGCATTCCCATACTAAAGGAAGCCCCAGGCGAGGTTACGGTCATCCTCTCCTGCTCCTCCATGCCGGAACAGGATTTTCTTCCTGCATGCCGCCTTTTAAAAAGTATCTGTTAGTCCCTTTTATTGTCAATCATGTAGAGCAGTGCATTGCAGATGCAGGCTGCAATGTTGCTGCCCCCTTTTCTTCCCCGTGCCACAATATAAGGAACCTCCGTCTCCATGATCAGTTCCTTTGACTGCACCACATTCACAAATCCTACAGGAACACCTATGATCAGTTTGGGATCTAGTTTTCCTTCCTGTATCAGTTCATAAAGCCTTACCAGCGCCGTAGGTGCATTCCCAATGGCAAAGATCAGTTTCTTATCCATGGTGGCAGCCTTATCCATGCTGGCTGTAGCTCGTGTGGTTCCCTTTTCCTTTGCAATCTTTGCCACATCCTCATCTGACATAAAGCAGTACACCTCACCGCCGTACCGGGCAAGGGCACGCTTGTTGATTCCGGATTTGGCCATTTGGGTATCCGTAACGATACAAGCACCCTCCTTAATGGCCTCCATAGCCTTTTCCACTGCATTTTCAGAAAAGCAAAGATTTTTTACGTAGTCAAAATCTGCGCTTGTATGAATGCAGCGCTTTACCACAAGCTCTGTTCCCGGAATAAGCGGGGTGTCTCCCAATTCCTCTGTAATCATGGCAAAGCTTCGTTCCTCAATGTCCATTGGCTTTACATTTTCCAGTTCTACCTTCATGTTACACACCCTCCTCCAGAATCTCATATATTTGTTTCATATCCAAATGCTCTCTAAGCCCTGCAGCCAAAAGATCATACTGGGTTTCTTTAAAAGCTGCAAAATCAACCCCTGACATTTCTTCCACATCAATGCCCTTTTTCTTTCCCAGGACGCGGATCATGGCTTTGGACGCATCCTCGCAGTCAAATACACCGTGGACATAGGTTCCGCACACATTTCTCCAGCAGGCGCCCTCTTCTTTTTCTTCACCGCTTACACTGTCCCTGACAATTGTAAAGTTCCTGGCGCCATCCTTTAGTACAGAATCCCCCATGTGGATCTCATAGCCTAAAAGCTCTGCTCCTGTAAACGGCTCCCAGTCTCCCTCCATTTTAAGGAAGGTTCCGGAAACTCTGGTTCTGGTCTTGTCTTTTGCAAATACCGTGTCCATGGGAATCAGACCCATGCCCTTCATAGAGCCTCCCGCTTCCACACTAAAGGGATCGCTTAAGGTTTCTCCAAGCATCTGATAGCCTCCGCAGATTCCGAAGATCAGCCTGCCTTTGGCTGCCTCTTTCAAAATCGCTGCCTCCATTCCTGTTTCCCGCATCCATTTCAGGTCATCCATGGTATTTTTGGTTCCAGGCAGAATGATCATATCAGGATTTCCCAGTTCTTTTACATTTTTCACATAACGCAGAGAAACTCCCGGAATACTTTCCAGAGGATTAAAATCCGTAAAGTTAGAGATCCTTGGCAGGCGTACTACTGCAATATCAATCCGGCCGATTTCCTGATTCCTGTCAAAGCGCTCCGTAAGGCTGTCCTCGTCCTCCACCTGGATCTGAAGATAAGGTGCTACTCCCACAACCGGAATGCCGGTTTTTTCCTCCAGCATACGAACTCCAGGATCCAGGATCGTCTTGTCTCCCCGAAATTTATTTATGATCAGTCCCTTGATCATGGCTTTTTCATCCTCTTCCAGAAGTTCCACAGTGCCAACAAGCTGTGCAAAAACACCGCCCCTGTCAATGTCTCCAACAAGAAGCACCGGAGCCTTTGCCATTTTTGCCATACCCATATTTACAATATCTTCTTCTTTTAAGTTGATCTCAGCCGGACTGCCTGCACCCTCGATCACAATAATATCATATTCATCTGAAAGCTTTTGAAAGGCTTTCATCACATCCGGCACCAGCTGTTTCTTATATTTAAAATAATCCCGGGCGCTCATGGTTCCAAGAACCTCACCATTTACGATCACCTGGGAACCTAAATCATTGGTTGGCTTTAAAAGGATGGGGTTCATCAGTACAGAGGGCTTAATGCCTGCTGCCTCTGCCTGCATTACCTGGGCTCGCCCCATTTCCAGCCCTTCCTCTGTAATAAAGGAATTCAGAGCCATATTCTGAGATTTGAAGGGAGCGGTTCGATAGCCATCCTGATGAAAGATCCGGCAAAGTCCTGCTGCCAGAAGACTCTTGCCTGCATTGGACATTGTTCCCTGAATCATAATTGTCTTTGCCATTGTTATTTTCCTTCCTGTTTCTGTATTTTTGTAAAAACTTCCACAAGTTTCTTGTTCTCCTCATGTGTTTTTACTGCAATGCGGTAATACCCCCTCCTAAGTCCCGGGTAATTGCTGCAGTCACGAATAAGGATGCCTTCTTTTACACAGGAATCAAAGAAATACTCCGGCCCTTTAAAAAACACATAGTTTGCCTCTGAAGGAAATACGGTAAAACCAAGCTTCTTCAGGGCTTCTTTAAGATATTCCCTTTCCCCAAAGACAAGCTGCCTTCCCTCTTGTACATATTCCTTTTCTTTAAGTGCCGCGATTCCTGCTTCCTGAGCCACAGTGGATACATTCCAAGGCTGGGTGACAAATGCCAGCTTTTCCAAAAGCTCCTGATTTCCCGTCATACCGTATCCCAGGCGGATCCCCGCCATGGCATAACGCTTGGTAAATGCCTTTAATATAAACAAATTAGGGAAGAGAGAAAGCTGTTCTTTTAAGGTATACTGCTCCGGATATTTTACAAAATCCAGGAAACATTCATCTATTACCAGCAAAATTCCAAGCTCTCTGCACTTTTCTAAAATTTTCATCAGAAGCTCCCGATCCGTCAGCATTCCTGTAGGATTGTTGGGATTACAAAGAAAAAGAATATCCAGATCCTCATAAAGTGCCTCAAGAAAATCTTCCTGTATCCGAAAATCCTCTTTTTCATTTAAACAAAAACGGGTAATCCGGCAGTTCTCATTTTTTAATGCCTGCTCATACTCTGCAAAGGTAGGGGCGGGAAGGAGGGCATGTTTTGGTTTCACTGCCCTGCACAAAGAAAATATCAGATCTGCAGCACCGTTTCCGCAGATGATCTTCTCCGGGGAAACTTCCTCATATGCCCCAATAGCTGCCCGCAAGGGAGCACAGTCCACTCTTGGATACGCATAAATATGGGCAAGGCTTTCTTTTGCCGCACGGATCACCCCTTCCGGTGTGCCAAGAGGATTACAGTTTGCTGAAAAGTCCAGGCAGTTCTTATATTGATAAATATTTCCTCCATGAATATGTTTTTTCATGTGTCTTTCTCCTAGTCAAATGTATTGCTCGTCAGCGCAATCCTAAAAAAGGAAACTGGCTGCTGCCATTCGAACCCCCCAAAAAACAAGGACTCCCAGTATAGAGGTTCCATATAAAAGACGGTTGGAACGGGGGATATCCTCTTTTTCCACAGGGCGGATGGGATCTCCGATGGTGGGCTTTTCGTATAATTTCCCAAAATAACAGGCATTTCCGGCGAGCTGAATGTCCAGCGCTCCTGCCATCACCGCTTCTGTCTGGGCGGAATTAGGACTTGCATGTTTTTTTCTGTCTCTGAAATAGATTTCTGCTGCATGCTTCCCGTCCATCCCAAGAACAAAGGATGCCGCTATCATCAAAAATCCCGAAATCCTGGCAGGAAGGAAGTTGGCAGCATCGTCCAGCTTTGCAGCGCATCTGCCGAAATACAGATATTTATCGTTTTTATATCCAAGCATAGAATCCATGGTATTGATTCCTTTATAAAGGAACATCAAAGGCACTCCCCCAATGGCCATATAAAGCATAGGGGCAATCACCCCGTCGGAGGTATTTTCTGCAACCGTCTCCACTGTGGCTTTGATCACACCTTCTTCTGTCAAATCCCTGGTGTCCCGTCCTACGATCATGGAAACTGCATGTCGGCCATCCTCAAGGGTTCCGTTTTTCAGACTTTCATACACCTTCATACTTTCTGTTTTCAGGGATTTTGCAGCAAAAAGCTGCCAGCACCAGAAGGTTTCCAGCAAAAATCCCAGAACCGGACTGATCTGATATAAACCATACAGGATTCCCAAAGGTATTCCTCCGCAGAAAACACATACCAGGATCACCAGAAATCCCCCGCCCAAAAGTTCTCCCTTGGGATTTTTCGGGAATATCCTTCGGATTCTTTTTTCGAGAAAGGAAATTAGATTTCCCACCAGGCAAATGGGATGATACAGCTTCCTGGGATCTCCCGCAAGCAAATCTATGAAAAACCCTGCTGCCAGGGCCATGGTTCCGTAATTCATTTTTCATTCACCTTTTCCCGTTCTTTTTGATACTCCAGGCACTTCTCTAAAAATGCCTTTGGGATTCCGGGATTTCCATAATAATGTAAATGGGGAAATCCGGCCATCATCCTCTTTGTGCCGTGAATGCAGTCCCATCCCCTGGTACTCATGGGCTTGGATGCATGAAAATCACTTCCGCAGTTTTCGGATTCAAAATAATGAAACTCATGGGCAGGAATCAATCCTATCTTTTGTTCTCCCAAAAACGACCCCGTTGTTTCTTCCAAAGTAATATAACCAAATCTTTTAAGGCTGGGTGTGCGGAACACTTTTCCAGGAATCACCCCTGCCATCTTACGGAGGGTTCCGTCCATATCCTCTATTTCTTCATGAAGGTACATGAACCCACCGCATTCTGCCATACATGGCATCCCATTTTGGATGGCCTCCTTCACACTCCTGCGCATCCCTTCATTTTCTTCCAGCGCCCTGCCCTTCAGCTCCGGATAGCCGCCATAAAGGAGCATTCCATCCAGATCCTCTAAAAGAGCGCTGTCATGTATAGGGGAAAAGGGCACAAGTTCTGCCCCCATTTCTTTTAGAAGCTGGAAATTATCCTGGTAAAAAAAACAAAAGGCCTCATCATCTGCCACACCGATTCGTACCTTCTTAGGAAGTCTAAAGGAGAACACAGGATCTTTTAGTTCCCCTTTCTTAAGAGGGGGTGCACCAGAAGCCACTTCCAGAATCCCGTCCATATCCAGGGTCTGTTCCAAAATCCCGGCAAGCTTTGCAAGCCGCTTTTGAAGCTCCGGAATTTCCTCAGGAAGTACCAGGCCAAGATGTCTGCTCTCAATCACACAATCTTCCACCTTTGGCACATATCCTAAAACTTTTATTCCAAGTTCCCCTTCCAAAAGTTTTTTCATCCTTGGATAAAGCATAGGGGACATCTGGTTTAAAATCACACCCTTTATATGGCTGTTCTTTTTGTATTCCAGAAATCCCTTCACATACGCAGCCAATGAAACGCTCATTCCTTTACTGTTTACAATAAAGATCACAGGGGTATCTGTGGAAGCGGCCAGATCATAGGCGCTTGCCTTATCCGAGATCCCACCAACGCCGTCATAATATCCCATTACCCCCTCTATCACCGAAATATCACAATCCCCTGCATTTTTTTCCAGAAGATAGCCGGTAATCTCCGGTGATGTAAAAAACATATCCAGGTTCCTGGATTTTGTCCCGATCACACGGCTGTGAAACATAGGGTCTATGTAATCAGGGCCGCATTTAAAAGATGCAACCTTTTTTCCGCAATTTACCAGTGCCTGCAGAATTCCGCAGGTGATCAGTGTTTTTCCGCTTCCGCTTGCTCCAGCAGCCAGAAGAATCCTGGGTGTTTCCATAAAAGCAGCCCTCCTTCTCATGCCTTTTTCTTACAGGTAATCACATAAATGGGATTCTCTCCCATCATCAAATGATATCGTCCAAGCTCTTTTGCCCTGGCAGCGCAAAGCTGCACCACTTCCGTTTCTTCAAAAGCGAATTCCCGAATAGCGGACAGAGTCTCCCCTATGGTTTCCAGGGTAATGCAGTTTATTACGATCCGCACATTCTCATTCTTTTTCAATAAAACCTTCAGGATTTCCTTCAGGTTTCCGGAGGATCCACCAATAAAAGCATGGGTAGGCGCAGGCAGCCCTTCCAACGCCTCCGGGGCACTTCCTTTGATAATTTCCAGATTATCTGCTGCAAATTTCTTTTTATTTTCCAAAAGAAGCTCTGACGCTTCTTCCTTCTTTTCAATGGCGTACACCCGTCCCTGATGTGCCCTAAGGGCCATTTCAACGGATACGGAGCCAGTGCCTGCTCCCACATCATAGCAGATTGAATCCTTTGTAAGCCTTAATTTGGAAAGGGATACGGTACGCACCTCTTCTTTTGTCATGGGAGCTTTTCCCCTGATAAACTCTCCATCCGGAATTCCATGGGTAGTGTGCATGGGAACATGATCTTCATGATAAGCACATACAACGCTTAATGGATCTCCCTGGTATTTTGTAAGATCCCTGGCAAGGGCAGAAAAAACTTTTTCATTTTCATAAGAAAGATTTTCTCCTACATGAAGGATCACCTCTCCCATACCATATTCTGTCAGCTTTTCCGCAAGGCTGGCTACTCCATCTGCAGTCCCCAAAATAGCAAACACCTTTTTGTGGTGGCGAATCAAAGATACCAGGTTGCAGTGCCTGCCATGGGCGCTGACGACTTTGGCATCATCCCAGGACAGCCCTGCTTTTGCCATAAAATATGCTACAGAGGAAATACCGCAGATCACCTCTGTTTCCTCTCCCAAAAGTTCCAGCAGCCTTTTCGCTCCGCTATAAAATCCCACATCTCCGGAAAGAGCGATCACCACATGCTCAAATTCCGGATGACTGGCTATATATGCTGCAATGCTCTCGCTTCTGTATTCATACAATACCTGATGGTGAGACAGCTTCACTGCATCTGCCATTCTTCTGGCTCCGATCACCAGATCTGCTCTCTCAAGAGCCTCCTGCCCCTGTATGGTCAGAGTCTCCCTGCTTCCCATTCCAATGCCAAGAAGTGTTACATGGCTTTTTCTCACCATCCGGAATTTCCGGGCAAGGATGGACTTGCATTCCATAAGGGAAATTCCTTCTTCCTTTAAAGGGCGCCCAATGATTACTAATTTTACATTGCAGGCATGTGCGGCTTCTGCTTTTTCCAAAAAACCCCCGGCCCTGCCGGAATCCTTTGTAACCAGGAAACGGCAGTCATACTGCTTTAGCATGGCTGCATTTAACTCCATGGAAAAAGGACCCTGCATGCCGATGAGGTGTTTTCCTTCGATTCCAAGCTTTGCACAGGCAGTCATTACAGAGGGAAGAGAAAGTACCCTTGCAAAAATCCGCTCCCGAAATCCAGGCAGGGCGGTAAATATTCCAAGTTCTTTACTTCCTGTGGTCAATAGAATATTCCCTTCTGTTTCTTTCAGGTATTCCACTGCAGCCTCAGGACTCTCCACATAAACAGCCTCCTTTCGGCGGCTGCTTTCATCCCGCAACACACGCTGATAAACCATATTGGTATGACCGCAGGCGGTACGG
Source organism: uncultured Blautia sp. (assembly GCA_946557785.1). Lineage (GTDB taxonomy): Bacteria > Bacillota > Clostridia > Lachnospirales > Lachnospiraceae > Blautia_A. The sequence continues at coordinate 8,276 of CAMNTH010000015.1, read as the reverse complement.
ATGTTTTCCGTTACCTCTGCCGCATAGGGATGGGTGGCATCCAGCACGATCTCCGGCTGAATCTCTGTAAATAATTCCTCCATTTCCTCTTCCCCAAGGCGTGCGGCATGAACCTTCAGGCAGGGGCCTTCCTCTACGGTTCTGCTTCCGTATTCCGTAGCAACACAAGCATATACCGATATCTGATTTTCCGAAAGAAAACGGCATAGTTCATATCCTTCTGTGGTTCCTGCAAATACGATTGCCTGATACATCATCTTCTATAGCCTCTTGGAGTTACCATCTTTCCATGAATTTCTTTTGTCTGGGAATTTCCGATAAACACGGTGGTAAACATATCCACCTTTGTATCACGAAGTTCTTTTAACGTCATTATCTTTGACATTTCTCCCTCCCTGGCAATGTTCGCAACGATTCCGCATACGGTTTCCGGAGATTTATACTGCATCATCAGATTGCATGCTTTTTGAAGATAATCATGGCGCTTTTTGCTGGAGGGATTATAAAGACAAATGACAAAATCTGCCTGAGATGCTCCAAGCAGTCTGGCTTCGATCTTTTCCCAGGGGGTCAGAAGATCGCTTAAGCTGATCAGGCAGAAATCGTGGATCAGCGGTGCTCCAAGAACTGCTCCGCCGCCCATTGCTGCTGTTACTCCCGGGATGATCTCCAGTTCCACATCAGAATAATCTTCTCCAACCTCATACATCAGTCCGGACATTCCGTATACTCCTGCATCTCCGCTGCAGATCATGGAAACCGTTTTTCCCTTTTTCGCTTCCTCAAAAGCAAGGACACAGCGGTCTACCTCTTTTTTCATAGGGGTTGTCATAAACTCTTTATCAGCAAAATGGTCTTTTATAAGGTCTACATAAACGGTATATCCAATAATCACATCGCTTTCCTGCAAGGCAGAAATTGCTTTTCCAGTCATCTGGTCATATGCTCCCGGGCCAATGCCTACTACATAAATTTTATTCAAAACATATCCTCCATTCCCTGACTGCCATGGCAGTTGTTACGCCGCAGTCCTTTACTTTTTTCTGTATCAGCTTTCCCTGCCCTGCGGCAAGAACAGCACTTCGTTCACATACATTGTCCACACCTGTCACCTGACGAACAAAATCCGACGGCGAAAACTCTCCCTCTGCTTCCAAAAGCTCTTCCCCTGTAAAGGTTGTAAATGGAAGCTTCCAGTTTTCACAAAGAGAAAGGATTCCCGGCTCTTCCCTTTTTAAATCTATACTTGCAATGCAAGAAATGGATTCAGGGTAGATTCCTGCTGCCTTTATGCAATTTTTAGAAACTTCACAAATAGCCTCTTCTTCCCTGCCTTTTCTGCATCCAATTCCAAGAACTGCTGTTTTGGGAACTACATGTACTGTAGAGGGAAAGGGCAGCACATCCTCATAAATAGTCACCGCAATTCCAAGATCCATTCGTTTCCTGTTTCCGAAGCCTTCCTGGTACGCAGTCCCCTCTTCTGTGACAGCATATCCCTCCCTGTCACAAAGAACCAGTCCCTTTGGCAGACTTCCCCCATATGGATAATCACTGTAAAATCCAACATTTTCTCCTGCCAGAAGGGCGGCTGACACTTCCTTGGCTTCCTTCATATGAAAGATCCCGCAGCTATTTTTCTTTGCAAACATATCCACAGCAAAACAGCCGTGGAGGTCTGTGGCCGTTGTCACAACCGGCAAGGCATCCAGAATCTCTGCACAGATCCCGGCAAAATCGTTTGCACCGCCTAAGTGTCCGGACAAAAGGGAAATCACAAATTTCCCGCACTCGTCAATTACCAGTACCCCAGGATCTGTCTTTTTGCTTTTTACAAATGGCGCAATGCTGCGCACAGCAATTCCGCATGCCCCAACAAATACAAGAGCATCTGCATTTTGAAACTGTCCGGCAGTCCATTTCTGATGGCTGATTTCAATAGAGTCCGGCAGATATTTGCTCTTCCCATCCAGAGTCACCTCCCATCCAAGGGAGGCAAGTCCCTTCTTCAGGCATCTTCCTGTCTGATAGCCTGTGAGGCTAAAGCAGAGAATTGCTGCTTTCATGATTTAGATGCTTTCCGGAATTCCGTGGTAAATTCCGGATCATAAAGCTTTGAGCGGTCATATTTTGCTCCGCTTACCACATCCCCGATGATCATCAGGGCTGTTTTCGTAATATTATGTTCTTTTGCAGTCTGTGCAAGTGTTCCTACCGTACATACGAAGGATTTCTCATCTTCCCAGGTTGCTTTATAAACAATGGCAGCCGGGGTGTCCTCCTGATATCCGCCCTCAATAAGCCTGCGGCTTAATTCCTCCAGCATTCCGGTACTTAAAAATACCACCATTGTCGCCTGATGGGCAGCAAAGGACTGGATACTTTCTTTTGCCGGAACCGGGGTTCTGCCCTCCATTCTGGTAATGATCACGCTCTGGGAAATATCCGGCAAGGTATACTCCAGGTTCAGGGCGCTTGCTGCACCGCAAAAAGAACTGACTCCCGGACAATAATCATAAGAAATGCATTTTTCATCCAGAATATCCATCTGCTCCCGAATTGCACCGTACAGGCAGGGATCTCCTGTATGAAGACGCACTGTCATCTTTCCTTCTGCTTCCGCCCGCTCTATAACGGAAATCACTTCTTCCAGGGTCATCCTTGCGCTGTTATGAATCGTACAAACGTCTTTGCTGTATTCCAGAAGCTTGGGGTTCACAAGGGAACCTGCATAGATGATCACATCCGCTTCCTCCAGATACTGTTTTCCTCTAACCGTAATTAAATCCGGTGCCCCGGAACCTGCTCCTACAAAATGTACCATTGCTTCTCTCCTTTTTTTGTTACTTAAATTATCGTATCTTCTTTCTTATTTCCCGGCTGGTTCATCTTTTACAATGATCAGGGAATAATATCCTGCATTTTCCGGAATCTCTTCAATGGAGTTATAAACTTTCTCATCCGGCATACCGCAGTTTTCGATCATCATGCCTTTGGCTCCAAGTTGCTGAATCTGTTTTTTTACTTCCTTCATTTTCTTTCCCGCTTTCATAAGAACCTTCGTTCCGGGAAGAGTCAGGGCTTCTTTAATCTGATAAGAAGCAGGGATCACATGAAGTGGCTCTGCCCTTTCCACAAGTCCTGTATTTAATCTGGCAGAAACTGCGCAGAAAGATGGGATTCCGCTGACAATCTCTGTTTCATAGCCCAGTTTATTGATTCTATTATGAATATAAAGATAAGTGGAATATACGGTTGGATCTCCCAATGTTAAAAATACCACCTTATGCCCTTTATCCAGTTCCATCCGAATAGCTTTGGTTCCTTCTGCATGGGATTTTTCCAGAATTTCCTTATCCTTTGTCATAGGCATGGGAACTGCCATCAGTTCTTTTTTATCAAGCTCCGGATAAGCCCCTTTTACAATGGCATATGCCACGCTTTTTTTTGGATCCTCTCCAGGCAGGGCAATCACATCTGCTTCCTTCACCAGTCTTAAGGCTTTCAATGTCAAAAGTTCCGGATCCCCCGGTCCGACTCCTACTCCATATAACTTTCCGCTCATAATATATCCTTTCTTTATTTATGTTTTCGATCTATATTTTTAATCTGTATTTCTTGTATTAATTTTTCGGCATTTTCTGTCTGCCCCAGATACCCATAGGTATTGTTAAATACCACGGCGCCCAGAAGAATCTGCTCATAGGAACGATGGCTCAGATAGAACTGGATTCTCTTCATGATTTCCTCCATAGCGTGCTCTAAAAGATGATATTCCTGCAAAATATCCAGGGCTTCATCCGTTGTGCCTGCATCCAGGATTCTTCTTGCGCATTCAAGGCTTCCTCCTGCCCGTATGGCATTGGATGCCAGAATTTCCATGCGGCCGTCTGCACTGTGAGAATGGGTATTCATAATTCCAGCCGCCACTTTCACAAATTTTCCGATATGGGAAACGAACAGAATTCCCTTTAATCCCATATCAATTGCCATGTCAATTGTTTCCCCCACATAATTGCTGCATTTTATGTTTTTTTCAAAGGGAAGCTCCATATGGTTCCGGAGATAATCTGCACCATAATTTCCAGGCGTTACAAGAAGATACTCTTCTCCCAATGCCCCATGCTGCTTCATTTCCACACGGATACTTTCGATAAGGGCCTTTTCGCTCATGGGCTCCACAATCCCTGATGTTCCCAGAATGGAAATCCCGCCCTCAATTCCAAGCCTTGGATTAAAGGTTTTTTTCCCGACCTCCACACCTTCCGGAGCTGAAATGGTGATCTTCATTCCCCCTTTATAACCAAAGCCTTCTGCTGCTTCCTGTGCTGCCCTGCGTATCATTTCTTTTGGAACAGGATTGATCGCAGCCTCTCCCACCTTCTGGGATAGTCCCGGTCTGGTAACACGTCCTACCCCAACGCCTCCATCAATGATAATTCCGGGATTACTTTCTTTTTCTGCCCTTGCATAGATCAGCATTCCATTGGTAGTGTCAGGGTCATCTCCTGCATCCTTTCGTACTGCACAGGAAACCGCCCCTTCCCTTTGCATTATATCCTCAAGTTCCAGGTGAAGAAGAATTCCCTTGGGAGTCAAAAGCTCCACATCGTTCACCCTTTCTCCTCCAAGAAGCATAAGCACAGCTCCTTTACAGGCTGCTGCAGCGCAGGAACCTGTGGTATATCCAAAGCGCATTTTTTTTTGATTACGGATTACATAGTAATCCTCAAGTCCTGTATTATGTACCATGCAATCCTCCTAAATGTATTATAGGAATTCTCATTAATACTTTCCTATGATGCAAAAAAAGTTTTGTCATGACAACAAAACTTTCCCTTCTATCAGAATTTTCCGGTTGCCGCAAAAAATTCCGTTCCTGAAAAAACGTTCAGTATCTGACTTTCACAGTAACGGACTTGCGCAGGACTTCCACCCGCTTCCTAAAACGTTTTTCCCTATTTTATTTCGCTATCCATTATATATTCTATACAAAGAAAAGTCAATGCAGCAAAACAGGTCTTTCCTTGTATTTCTCCCCAAAATCTGATATCCTGTTCCAATGATATATATGATTTTTCGGGAAAGGAGGGGAATTCCCCTGGACAGAACTGTTACTTATCAGATTGAAGCCAAAGAAGAAGGGCTGGAAATCCTTGCATTTCTCCGCTCCAAAGGATTTTCCAGGCATATTCTTACTCAAATGAAGGCAGACAAACATGCCATTTTGCTAAACGGAGAAAAAGCCTACGGAAGGACTATTCTTACAGAAGGCGACTGTTTAAGAATCCGCATTCTTGAAACAGAAACCTCCGAGAAAATTATTCCTGTAAAAATAAATCTTCACATTCTCTATGAGGATGAGGATCTTCTGGTCATCAACAAACCAGCCGGTATGCCTATTCACCCATCCCAGGGAAATTATGAAAATACCCTTGCCAATGGAGCTGCTTTTTACGCCATGGAAAAGGGAGAAGCCTTTGTTTATCGCTGCGTCAACCGCCTGGATCGGGATACTACAGGGGCATTGATCCTTGCGAAAAACCCTTTAAGTGCTGCAGTCCTCTCTTCCCAGATGCGGAACCGCCAGATACGCCGAACTTATCTTGCCATTGTAGAAGGAATTCCTCCAAAAAAAGGAACCATTTCCGCCCCTATTGCCAGGGTAAATGGTTCCACTATAGAACGAGAGATTAATTTTCAGACGGGAGAAACTGCGGTAACCCATTTTGAACGTCTTGCTGTCAAAAACGGATATTCCCTTATGGAGCTTCATCTGGAAACAGGCCGTACCCACCAGATCCGGGTGCACATGAAATATCTGGGATATCCTCTTCCCGGCGATTACCTTTACCATCCCAATTATGACCGTATCAGGCGGCAGCCTCTCCACTCCTATCAGCTGGAATTCACCCATCCCCTCACAGGGGAAGGGCTCCTTTTCACAGCTTCCCTGCCGGAAGACTTTGTCTGTGCTTTTTAAGCAGCACATGACATGATTGGATTTTTCATATCCCAGTTCCATGAGTGCCCGAATACGTTCTTTTGCCGCTGGTACCGCTTTCGTTCCCAACGTCCGTCAGGCACGTATCTTTCTTATTGTACGAAAATCAGAGCTTTCACACCAGTATCAGCTTATCAACTGCTTGCACTTTCATATCTGTGTACTCCATAAGTCCAAAAAGATAGTGCGATAAAAGTAAAGATGCAAGCGATTGCCGCCCCGAAAATCAGTCCTTTTGCCGACAACGCCCCTATCAACGCCTGAGCTGGCAGTGTTGCGATCACGCCATATGGCAATATACAATAAAAAATGAGCTTATAGATTCCATAAAAAGCAATCCCCGGTATTTTCATACACAGATCCATAGCTGTATTTTCTATTTTCATCAGATTGTTTACCGAAAATACTAAAAAGGCAAAGCACCGCAGCAGAAGCTCCATATCGTAAAATAATATCGTCATCAAAAGAACCATAACCAAATATTCAATGACACTCGCACAGGAAAGATTCATTCCGCTTTCTCTCACTCCATATCCAATGATATATACACTGAATATCAGAAGCGGTATGGCTCCCGGATTCACTTTTTCAAAAGTAATTCTCAAAAGTGGATTTACTGGTTTGGTCAAATATAGATCCAATTCCCCTGTCTGTATTTTTTCAGGTATGGAAATCACCCCGAAAAAGCAGATTACCATATTTATAGAATCAATGAGGGAAAAGGTTCCAATAAAAATAAGTATTTCCCCATGTCCCCATCCACGAATATTATCTACATGTCCGTAAATGGCTTCAAAAGCAAAAAGCTGAACCAGAAAATAACTGGTGTTGATAAAAAACGGGCCAAAAAATCCCAACCGGAAAGTCATAATATGGGATAATCTTAATTTGATTAGTTCTGATATAAATTTAAAATTATTTTTCATATGCCTGCTCCATCATATTTGATTCTATAATGTTCATAAGTTATCTGATTTAAAACAACAAAGACAATGCACCACACGCTTAAAACGTATAAGCCCGTGATTGCTTCGTCCTCACATTTCCCTATAAACAGCATACTTGGGAGGTATGTGACATAATAGAAAGGCAGAAATCTCATACCTTCAATGATCCATTCCGGTAAAAGCGCAAGGGGAATCACTGCCCCTGTGACAAATGCTGAAAAGTTGTCTTTTATCATGAGAAAGGTACTGATCTCCTGAAATTTCAAGGTCAAAATTCCAAGAAAATAATTGAGCTCCGCCATAAACAACAGTCCTAAAATAACCATGAAGCTTGCGCATAACAGCATCTTCATATTGGCAATAAGCATGAATGGAATCCGGAACAAATAGAACCAAAGAACAGTTGCCAAAAGACCAATTCCTGCCGAAAATGCAATCTTCCCAGCTTCCATTGCCACAAAATACCCTTGAGTCTGTACTGGCAGCACCATATATTTTGAAAAAGTACCATTTCTCAACATACCAGTCATCTGCTGGCTGATTTCAGCGGATTTTTCAAGTTGGAACAAATAGGAACTTACAATGTAGTAAGAGATCATGGCTTGAAAGCCAAGTCCCGCTATCTGCTCCTTTCCTTCAAACAGAATACTCCATAAGAGCCATGCAAAAAGTATCTTCTCCACCGCCATAATCACGTCAGCAAAGGCATCCGGCCTCCAAATCAACTGTGCTTTCATATATGCCTTAGCGATTTCCAAATATTTCTTCATGTCCTATACCCCCTTATAGATACGCTCTACGACAGAACCTATTTCTTCTTCCTCAATTCCAATATCCCGAATCGGATAATGACCGATATAAGATTCCAGAACTTTTTCTGCGTTCTGTTTTGGTATTTCAAGTACCAGTTTGTCATTCGCTTTTTCCAATACTCTGCAATCATCCGGCACATCAGGCTCTACACTGTGTTCAAAGTATATCGTCATTTTCTTACTCTTTTGATAATTTTCAAATAGCATATCCGTATCACCATCATATATTTTTCTGCCGTGATTCACTACAATGGAGCGTTTACACAATACCTTAATATCCTCCATATAATGGGAAGTAAGCAGAATGGTGGTTCCTCTTGATTCATTCACATCTTTTAGGAAAGTCCGGATCTGCTTACTTGCCACAGCATCCAGTCCAATGGTCGGTTCATCCAGAAACAATATTTTCGGATTATGAAGCAGCGCAGCAATCAGTTCCATTTTCATCCGTTCTCCCAGGGATAAGGTTCTTACCTGTACATTCATAAGCTCCTGTACCTGGAACAAATCCAC